>JBBAUR010000011.1:0-76554 GCA_040398075.1 Bdellovibrionota bacterium
GGCGTTGCAGTGGTTCCTCGATTCAAACTTGGCAGAGCCAAGATTTGAATTGACGAATGGGGCGTTGCAGTGTTTCCTCGATTCAAACTTGGCAGAGCCAAGATTTGAATTGACGACGCAGTGGTTCCTCGATTCAAACTTGGCAGAGCCAAGATTTGAATTAACGAATGGGGCGTTGCAGTGGTTCCTCGATTCAAACTTGGCAGAGCCAAGATTTGAATTGACGACGCAGTGTCGCTTCGATTCAAACTTGGCGGAGCCAAGATTTGGACCACGTCCCACCGTGCGGGTGTAACTCAGTTGGTAGAGTGTCAGCTTCCCAAGCTGGATGTCGCGGGTTCGAACCCCGTCACCCGCTCCACACTACTCTCTAAACATGTAAGCTACACGGTAGCTACCGGGACCTGTTTCCTCAGGCTTTGTTATTGAATGCGTTTAGGCTTCTTCCTGGGGAGCGCAGGGTATGCCAACAAAATGGGGGCTCATAGTGAAATCAAGTGGGTAGGCCCTAGCTAGTTTCTCTCCAGAAACACCGATTTTTATACAAACCCTCGCTTATATTCCCTGCAAGGCAAAAAGATCTTCATCGATAATTCCGGGTCACTGCTGGAAAATTGAGGTTTTTCGCGTCTTCAAACAGAGTAAGCGAATGTCGCTGGTGAATATTGGATTATTTCGAGAGGCAAAAAAGGTCTTGTTTTCTTTGGTTTCTGTCCTGGCGGACAGAAACTAGCTAAAACAGTGGGTTGAATGCTGCGAGGGCCCTCATCTAGCTGTTTTGACGACTTTTTGGCTCAGACCTTTAAATACACGGGTCTAAAGTACTTGCAGAATCCTGTAGCACAATGGGCTCTGGAGCCGATACGTGTACGTGTGAGGTGTTTCCTATTGGAGCGGTACACCGGGTGCACACGCGAAGGTAGCTCTGCATACAGACAAGGGAAAGGTTAAAGATCATGAACGCCAACACTTTACTTCGAGTCGTAGTGTGTTTTTCACTCCTAGTGGTCACCGGCTGTACCAAGAGCGGGGACGAGCTATCGAACGGAGACCCACGCTCCTTTACGTCCGACTGCGGCACGGTGCAGACAAACGCGCTCGTAAATCCGATAGAGGCCAAGATCGCTGAGCGCGGTACCGTAACTGCTGTGTCCCCGAATCTCGTGCTGAACGGAAAGAGTCTGATCAAGCTGCACGGTATCAACGCAGCCACCACAAACAACAAGATTAAAGCAGCGCTCGCTCTTATCGGCAAACTCGCTGCCGAGGGGGATGCTTATATCTTCCGAGCGTCGCCTGGGTGCACTACTACTGTCTCCGGAGAACAAGAGGACGGTATCGTAGGCCAGATTTTTTCGGCGCGAGGTACGAATTTTGGTGAGGCCTTGTTAAAGGCAGGCTTAGTCACCGCTGACACCAACGATGTGTGTAAGGGTTTTCTGATCGGGTCCTGTTATCAGGCTCTGCAGCGTGGGGAGTCAGGCGGGGGCGGCGGGTCGGGAACTGGCGAGATAACGAAGTTTCTCTGGAAACCTATCTCCGACAGCAATGGTAAGCTTGCAGTACACGTGACGCCTGCTGGAACGATCGTCGTGAACGGAGAAACCGGGACGATGCAGGGCCCAGGAAACGGTTATGCGGAGCTCGGCCGGTTCGTTAAGCCGGGGTGTGGTTACGGCGCTGGAGCGAAGGTTCAGGTGCTGGACCGCGAGGGGGTACCGCTGACTTTTAACGGCTCCGATACGATCACGATCCCAAATGGCTGTAACCGCTACTGCCTGGAAGGTGGACAGATCGTTCAGTGCGTAAAACGCTAGCTACTGCGCATGGGTAGAGGGGGCTGCGCTTCAACGCGGTACCCCGCTCTTTAAAAGAGTCTTCGAATAACCTACCCCAAGTACCGCGAGATCAAGAGACATGGTAAGCTTCCCTCCAAAGTTCCCTGGGGAGCGGAGGTGTATCCATGATTAATCGATGTGCTTTTCTCGTTGCGCTGGGTTGGACCTGGCTGCTTATCGGTGCTGGTCACCTTGAAGCACAGATGCGTGCGTTCGACTGCGCACGCGGGACAGAGCTTAAGTCGGGGGAGGGAAAGCGGCTACTGGAGTCGGTTCAGCGTACCTATTCCGGCATCGAGCTCTTGCACGGAAAGTTCAAGCAGGACTCATACGTGGCGGCTTTGGATGAGGGTGAGGTTAGCTCCGGCGAGATGTGGTTTGGTAAGCCGGGGAAGATGCGCTGGGTGTACAAGGAACCCCGTGAACAGGTTGTGGTCATCAACGAAGGGGTGTTGTGGTTGTATCAACCCGACAAGGGCCAGGTGCTCATCGACGATATTAGTCAGGTGCTCCTCTCGAATCTGCCGATCGTCTTCATGACCGGCCTCGGAAATCTCTCCCGGGACTTCGATTTTGAGGGGGCTTGCCGAAGTGCCGACGGGGTTGTTCTGACGCTTCAGCCGCATAAATCGGATCCCACGGGTCAGTCGGACCCTCTCGAGGGCTTTCAACTGCTGGTTGATGAGCACCAAAGCCTACCAAAAGGTGCCAAAATCACCTCATTAGGGGGCAACATAACAGCGATCCTCTTCGAGGATGTGCGCTCCAAGGGGGTCAAAGTAGATGCTGCCACATTTGTTTTAGACCACCCGAAGGGTGTAGATGTAATAGATCGACGTCTAGAGCGTAAATAGCAGTATCATGAAGTCAACATTATCGATTCTACCCCTCGAGGACGCACCTACAACTAGTTGTGCCTCGGTGGCAGTCAACATAACGGAGCCGCAAGCGCTCGACGGGAGGAGAGCCTTTGCCGGGCGGGCAGCGGTGGTTACCCTGGGGTGCGCCAAGAACCAGGTCGATTCTGAGGTGATGATCGGGGTGCTCCGTAACTCGGGGTTCGAGATCGTAAGTGATCTGAGTCGTGCTGATGTTGCGGTAGTGAACACCTGTGGCTTTCTCGAGAGTGCGGTCAAAGAGAGTATCGATTGTGTGCTGGGGATCTCCGAGCTCAAGAGAGCGGGGAGTATCCGTCGATTGCTCGTGGCCGGGTGTATGGTTGAGCGCTACAAAGGCGATATCCGCAAAGCCCTTCCCGAGGTCGATGCTTTCATTGCGCTCGATGGCTTGATGAGCGTGGGGCAACTCGCGCAGGGAGCCGATGATTCGTTGACCGATATCTTGAACGAGGGAGCGCGACCCTATTTTCTCTATGATGACACGATGCCGCGCCACCTCGCATCGCAGCCACACATGGCATACGTGAAGATATCGGAGGGGTGTAACAGGCCGTGTGCCTTCTGCATTATACCGCAGATACGGGGAGCGATGAGGAGCCGCTCGATTGAATCGATTACTCGCGAGGTCATTGCGCTCGGCGCGCAAGGGGTCAAGGAGATCAATCTCGTAGCCCAGGACCTTACGGCTTTCGGCGGTGATAGAGGTTCGGAGCGCTTGGTGGATCTACTGCGCGCGCTCGATGCTGCCAAGGCAGTGCGCTGGATACGCTTGTTGTATGCCTATCCGGTTGGTGTCGATGACGAGTTGTTGAAAGCGATCGTAGAGCTTCCGACGGTGTGTAACTACCTGGACGTGCCCCTCCAGCATGCAAGCGAGCGGGTTCTGAAATCCATGAGGAGACCGATCGGGCGATTTGGCTCCCGTCGTTTCGTGGAGTACGTGAAGGCAACGGCGCCAGAGATAAAGCTCAGGACGACCTTTATTGTGGGCTTTCCCGGCGAAACGGAACAGGATATCGAAGAGCTCGAGCGTTTTGTAGCCGAGGGGCACTTCGAGAGCGTCGGGGTGTTCACGTATTCGCCTGAGCAGGGCACCGATGCCTTCGAGATGGGTGACCAGCTATCCGAAAAGGAGAAGAGGGTGCGACGCGACCGCATCATGCTCGCGCAACAAAAGGTGCGAATCGAGCGTAATGCCGAATACATCGGCGGGGAGATGGAGGTACTGGTAGAGGGACCGCACGAAGAAACCGATATGTTACTCGCGGGGCGTATCGTGTCCCAAGCTCCTGAGGTTGACGGATGCGTCCTCATCAACGATATAGTCGAGGGGCTCGGCGAAGTGGGGGGTGGTTACTTCGGACGGGTTAGGATAACAGAGGTATCGGGCTACGACCTGGTCGGAACTTTAGTCGCATGAGTAAGCCACGCATAGGTATCTTCATCATCGCTTACAACGCGGTGAATCACCTCAACAAGACGATCGAGAGGATCCCTCCTGAGGTTTACGATCAGGTCGAAGAGATCTTCGTCATCGACGATTGTAGTCAGGACAACTCTTTTTACGCAGCGTTGGGATACAAAGCGGAATTTAATGTCGAGAAGTTGACGGTTCACCGCAACGAGAGAAACCAAGGATACGGCGGAAATCAGAAGGTTGGGTACCAGTACGCGGTCGACCGGGGATTCGATATCGTGGCGCTGATTCACGGAGATGGTCAGTATGCCCCGGAGGCGCTTCCGCAGCTGTTGGAGCCGCTGGTCAAGGGTGAGGCCGATATGGTCTTTGGGTCTCGAATGTCGGAGCCCTCGAGAGCCCTCAAGGGCGGTATGCCACTTTACAAATTCTTGGGCAATCGAGTTCTCACCTATATCCAAAATAAGTTGTCGGGCTTGAAGCTCTCGGAGTACCACTCAGGTTATCGGCTCTACTCGGTGCACGCACTCAAGAAGATACCGTTCCAATCGTTCACTAATACGTGGCACTTTGATACGCAGATCATCCTCGCCATGGCCGAGCGGGACCTACGAATCGTCGAGCGGCCGATCCCAACCTACTACGGGGATGAGATCTGCCACGTGAACGGGATACCCTACGCAGCCCATTGCGTCCTGACCAGTTTTCGATACTGGCGTAACCGGCGAAGAAATGTGCTTTCCTACCCTGGAGTGATGGATATTCCCCGTATTCCCGCCGAGCCAACCGTCTAGGCAACGGCAGCGCTGCATTCTGCAGCGCGCCTTTATGTCGAGATTTGAGGCTGAGGACGAACACCCGGCACCCAGCGGATGGAGGGCAAAGCTGATAGTTTTCGTTTCGTCTTTCTCCTGAATCGAGTATACCTACGGTAATAATCGAGTCAGGAGCACTTGTCATGGCTGCAGCTAAAAACGCGCATATCCTTGCCCTCAACGAACTGGGGCAATCCGTGTGGTACGATAACCTGTCCCGAGACGTCCTGCGATCCGGCGAGCTCAAAGGTTTGATCGAGCAGGGGGTCTCAGGGCTAACCAGCAATCCGACGATTTTCAAGCAGGCCATCGCCGATACCTCCAACTATGATGACGACATGCGTCAGCCCGCTGCAAAGGGGCTCTCTACGGAGGAGCTGTGCGAGGAGTTGATGATACAGGACGTTGCTGCCGCAGCCGATCTCCTTCGGCCTATATACGATGCCACGGGAGCAGGGGACGGCTACGCAAGTATAGAGGTTTCACCGCAGTTGGCAGACTCTGCCTCTAAGACGATTGAGGCGGCTGAGAGGTTGTGGGCCAAGCTCAATCGTCCCAACATCATGATAAAAATTCCGGCCACTCCGGAGTGCATCCCAGCCATCCAGTCCGTGCTCGAGAAGGGCATCAACGTCAACGTCACGTTGATCTTCTCGGTACCGGTATACCTACAGGTCGCGAACGCCTACATCTCAGCGCTCGAAACCCGAGTGAAACGGGGCGAGAAGGTTGATCGGATATCGTCGGTCGCCAGCTTCTTCGTCTCGAGAGTCGATGCGATCGTCGAGAAGAGTTTCGACGCGCTCGTTGTCGCTGGGAAACTGAATGCCTCCGACAAGGCAGCGTTCGTCGGTAAAGTGGGCGTTGCCAATTCGAAAGCCGCGTATCAGGCTTTCGAGGATCTCTTCGGTTCGGAGCGCTTCAAGGCCCTCAAAGAGAAGGGAGCGCGCGTTCAGCGTCCGCTCTGGGCGAGCACGGGGACCAAGAATCCTGCGTTCAAGGCGGTTATGTATGTTGAGGCGTTGGCGGGTCGAGACACGGTCAATACGATGCCCCCGGCTACCGTCAAAGCGCTGCTGGCAAGCGCTGACATCAGTGGACGTCTGCACGAGGACTATGCAGCGGCCGCGGCTGTGTTAGAAACGGTCAACTCGATGGGGATCTCAACCGATAAGCTGCTCGTAGAGCTACAGGTTGCTGGAGTGAAGAGCTTCAGCGACTCTTACAGAGAGTTGCTCGATTCTATCGATGCCAAGAGGAAGATCGTCTAAGTCACCTTTACGAAAGGAAACGCGACCGTGAGCGCCAATCTACCCGCTGAAGACCACAATAGAATCGTCCGCCCTCCGGCTACCGTGCTGGTCATCTTCGGAGCAAGCGGCGACCTGACGTCGCGGAAGCTCATCCCTGCTCTGTGCAATTTGGCGGAAGATAACTACTTGCCCTCGAACTTCATCGTAATCGGCTCCTCCCGGTCGAAGTTGAGTGACGATGATTTCCGTGCGCGTGTGTACGAAGGGGTTCGGAAGTATTCTCGTCGTCCGATAAGTCCAGCGGTGTGGGAGGCCTTCGCAAAAAACCTTCACTATCAGCCGTGCAACGGTGAGGTCCTCTCGGACTTCGAGCTGCTCAAGGGGCGCATCGAAGGCTTGTGCGCCGAGCACGGTCAGCAGTTTAATTACGTGTATTACCTCGCGATGGACCCGCAATTCTTCGGGCCGATCGCTTCGAACTTGAAACAGATCGGCCTCATAGAGGAGTACGGAAAGGGTAATCGTGCGACCTCAGTCGTCGTAGAAAAGCCCTTCGGACACGACCTAGAGTCGGCACGTCAGCTCAACGAAGTGTTACGCCGGAGTTTGGCAGAGGAGCAGATCTACCGTATCGATCACTACCTCGGAAAGGAGACCGTTCAAAATATCCTGGTGTTCCGTTTTGCCAACGGTATCTTTGAGCCGCTCTGGAACAGGAAGTACGTCGATCACATTCAGATCTCGGTATGCGAGGATATCGGTATCGGAAACCGTGCGGCGTATTTCGACAAGAACGGTATCCTTCGAGACATCGTTCAAAACCACGTGCTTCAGATGTTGGCGTTATTGTGTATCGAGCCACCGATATCACTCAGTGATGCAGATAGCATCCGAGACGAAAAAGCCAAGGTGCTGCGCTCGATAAGGCGTATGACTCCAGAGGAGGTGCGCAGGAATACGGTTCGAGCGCAGTATACCAAGGGGGTAATCAACGGCGAGCACGTGCTAGGATATTGCGAGGAGTCCGGGGTTTCTGCCGGGTCGAGTACTGATACCTTTGTGGCGCTGCAGCTGGAGATAGATAACTGGCGCTGGAGCGGGGTGCCGATCTACATACGGGCCGGAAAGCGCCTGCCGAAGAGAATTACCGAGATAACGATCTTTTTCAATAAAGCCCCGGATTCCCTGTTCAAGGGGCGCCAAGTCGGCGAGTTGGAGCACAACGTTTTGTCTATACAGGTTCAGCCCAAAGAGGGCATGTCGTTGCGCATCAGCTCCAAACCGCCTGGCCCGCGGATGCGTGTTCGTCCGGTCGAGATGGATTTTACCTACGACAGTTCATTCGGTATCGCTTCGCCTGAGGCCTACGAGCGGTTGCTGCTCGACGTGATGAAGGGAGACCCGACCCTCTTCACGCGTAACGACGAGATTGAGGAGTCGTGGGATCTCTTGGCGCCCATATTCAAGGTGTGGGATTCCGAGGAGGGGGCTCCCGTGTATCAGTACACAGCGGGTAGTTGGGGTCCGTCGGAGGCAGATGCTCTCTTGGCCACGCACGGGCACAAATGGCGTAGTCTGTAGCGTGTGAACAGAGATGCTCAAATTATCTCTATCGGAGAGAAGTGAGGCGTTCAGGGCATCGTTTCGCGAGTGGTTGGCACTGAATCCTCCGCCCAAAGCACTCAATGACACATCGCTAGAAGAGTTCGAGAAAACAGGGAGAGCGTGGCAGCGTCTACTCTCGTCGGGGAAGTGGATCGGGACTCACTGGCCGCTCGAGTTCGGTGGTCGAGGGCTCACCTTAGTGGAGGAGGCCATTGTACAGGAGGAGTTGGTGCGTTCGTCAGCACCGCAGATCCTCGGACTTTTTGGCCTCACCATGGTAGGTCCTGTGCTGATCTCACACGGCACGCAGGCGCAGAAGGCGCGTTTTTTGGAGAAGATCCTCTCCGGTGAGGAGATCTGGTGTCAGGGTTTTTCGGAACCGGGAGCAGGCAGCGATCTAGCTGCAGTGCGTACCCGTGCTGTCCCGGTGGAGGGAGGATATCTGCTCTCTGGACAGAAGATCTGGACCAGTTTCGCGCATATTGCCAATTGGTGCTTCGTTCTGTGCAGGACCAGCGATGCGCAAAAGAAACATGAGGGGCTCTCCTATCTCCTGGTCGACATGAAGCAGCCAGGTATTACGATACGCCCGTTGCAGCAAATTAGCGGTGATCGGGAGTTCAACGAGGTGTTCTTCGATTCGGTGTTCGTAGCGTCGGAGCACCTAGTGGGAGCAGAGGGTACCGGATGGCGAATCGCGATATCGACCTTGATGTTCGAGCGTGTGGTGCTCACCTTTGCGCGACAGCTTCAATCGGAGGTTGCCTTGCGGGAGCTCTTGGCAGAGGTCGGAGATGAGACCGCTGCGAGCGTTAGGAAGGAGCTTGCTCAGTGTGTCGTCGATGCCTGCGCTACGCGCGCATTAGCCTATTCTCATCTGATGCGGTACGCAGAGGGCAGTGCCCCTGGCCCGGAGGGTTCATTGGATAAGCTCCTGTGGAGTGAGTCTTTCCAACGTCTGTGCAAGGTAGCCGGTGCTATGCTCGGAGGTCGGCTAGCTTTGGGAGCGGACGCGCCCGATGGAGGGGCAGCGCTTCACCGATATCTTTACTCCCGTGGGCGCACTATCGCCGCGGGTACCTCGGAGATTCAACGTAGTATCATCGCGGAGCGTATCTTGAGTTTACCGCGGCTCTCTCTGTCAAACTAAGCGGGCGAAACGATGCGCTCCCTCGAGCTGCATGAAGAGAGATGTTCACAAAGAGATCAGGGAGAACGGCGAGGGTGGGAAGCTTAGGTAAGACCAGACTTGTACCCCTCGAGAGACTCCCTTTCGTCTCTGTAAGTGCTCGCTGGTTAGCCTTTAATCAATTTCCGCTTGGAGGAAAAATCAATAGCCTTCCCGAGCAATTTGCTGATTTCAAAGCCGCCATTCTGAAAGCTTCTTTGCTCATATCAAGCAGTACCGTCCAGAGCTAGCCCGCATATTTCATGAAGCCTGCTACTACGAACGCCGATAATGGCGCTTTTTCCGTCCAAAAAACTATTTTCAGACCGGAATGTATCTCGATACGATTCCGCCCTGAAAATAGTTTTTTGAATTCGCCCTTCGGGCCCGAAAAATCGCCATTCTCGGCGCTCTCGCTACGCAGTTTCATGAAAAATGCGGGCTAGAGTCTTTGATCACACCAAAATTTCTCACGTTCGAGCACATAGGAGTTTGTTGTCTTCTACGGCGCAACTTGGGCAAGCCAAGATTGCGCTCGCCCAGCGATTCTCATTCATTTTTTTCAAAAATGAATGAGGCTGGGTTTACATGGTTCCCTGGGATACTAGGCACCAGCTCACGATACCGGCTTCGAAGCTTGGCCTACTCAAGGCCCATGATGAAAGGACTCAATTCGTAACGTCGCTCATGGATCGATTTTTTACCCTGTACGGAATGAAACTCAACCGTGAGTTCGAGTTCAATGATCCTGCTGCAGTGTGGTTGCCGCTCTTTGCTCCACAGCAATTCAGCGAGCGTCGAGTGGAGGTTGTGACGAGCGCCGATGGTTTCGGAGCCGTAGTGGAACTGGCCGAAGGTCCCCCCATTATGCTTCACTCCTGTAGGCCGGAGGATACGCACACCATCATCAACGAGCTACTCGTAAAGCTCGACTTGGTGTGACCGCGACTGCTCTGTGCATCGAGCTCTCTTTCGTCATTTCAGGTAGTTGTAGCGTGCGGAACGCGCGAAAACGCCGTGATGATACTCAAGGTTGGCCACGTATCGGTCGATAGTGAAGACAGGGATTGGATTTACCGGACTCGAGAGTATGGGGGGTCTCTGAACTGAGACTTCAAAGGGGATTATGGGGCAAGGTGTCGGTTTCGGAGGCGTAGGATTCTCGCGAATGCAGCACCAACGTGCGGTGCGCATCGCGGTAGTAATCGCATTTTGCTGTATGTGCGCACTCGCTATCGGTGTTCCCTTGATGTCAAAACCAGCCGTCGTTGCATCGGTTTCAGTTGCTCCTACACCGATACCACTCATCTCTGTGTGGATGCCAACCCAGCGTATCAGTGCAGGAACGCTCCTTACCCCTCTCATGTTCAAAAAGGAGACCCTCAGCGAGGTCTCGTTGTCTGCGCTCGGTGGTCGGCCGGTGCAGAGCGAGATGGAGTTAGCTGGACGTTACGCACGTTCATTGATCATGCCCGGTCGACCGGTGATGGTTGACCAATTGATGGATACCCCCGAGAGTTTAATCACTCGCAAGATCAGGCCGGGGTATCGAGCCGTGACAGTTGAGCTGACCCGCGTCTCAGGAATCGAGGGATGGGGAGTCCCAGGCACCCGAGTTGACGTCATGTGGGTTTCGTCTGCGGATGCTAAGGAGCAGTTTGTCACCACCATCGTCAAAGGCGCGCAGATCCTGTCAGTGGCCGGAAAAACAGAGCTGCAGAACGCAAATCAGGTTGCCCCGGCAGTCCTAGCGGGACGGGGTTCCCAGCAGTCGCTGCCCTCGCTCGGTGCGATATCGCCGAATCAAGAGAAGGTCTTTACGGTTTCCTTGCTCGTCACCCCTGAAGATGGACAGAAGATCTTTCTCGCTTCTCGGAGCGGTGAGTTGAGTCTGATGTTGCACGGGGACTTCGATGGGCCGCAAGATATCTCAGGGGGTGCGCCGTTCACGACGAAGCGTTTATCAGAGGGGCTTTCCTCAGCTACAGAGAAGGGCGAACGGGTCGAGGGTATAGCAAAAGCGCGTCGACAGGATGGTTCGTTCGAAGAGTGGTCTGTAATAGAGGGGCGAGTGTGGCGATGGGACCAAGGCCCAGAAACGTCGTCTGGACAACCTTAAAAGGTCGAAAGTCTCCGTTGTCCCGGATGCGCTGTCGGTTTCCGTACTGGAGTCCTCGAGGAATCCCACCTTTTCGTGTGCTCGGCGGCTCGGAGAGGGCAACCGTAGTTACCGACGTAGTTATCCTTCTACCGGTGCTGCTTACGATGATCGCCGGGATGTTCATGCTCGGTACCCGAATATCCGATTACATGTTTCTCAATGCGAGCGCGCGCGAGCTTGGGATGATCTTGAGCAAGATTCCTCACATGCACGAGGTTAACCTAGGGGTTCAGGAGGGAGAAACGGTTTTATTTTGGATCAACTTGGGTCCGACTGATCCGGAGAATAACCCTCCGCTCAACGCAGCAGCTGTCCAAGCTTGTCTGAACGCATTCGCTAGTCCGGATTATCCAGGATGCTTCGGTGGTAATAGTTGTGGTTGCGCACTCGCTGTAGCTCTCTGGTATGCAACTGAGCTGCTACGCTCGAAGTCCTTGATGCTGCACACCAGTAGCTTGTCAGGTAAGGGCCTCAGCGTCGAAGTTGGATACAATGCTCGCATCGACCCGCTCACTGGGTTGAGGGATAACGCATCCGGTTTGTGCTTCATCTCTGTAAAGATATACGGAGAGCACTACAGATGGCCGTTCGTAGGTGGCGGGCAGATCAGTGCCGAGGCGCACGTTCCGTACGTCAGCGAGCCGGTTCATTGGAACGGGGGAAGGTGTAGGCAGACGAACTAGAGGTCTAGAGCAGAGGCTATCAGGTATGTCGACACAAGCGCAGCGGTGCCAGAATGGAGCGGTGGTAATCATGTTCTCCATGTACACGGTTGTCTTCGTTGCACTCACCGGGTTGGCGGTAAACGTATACTTAATCGGTAACGCCCTGCTGCAGCAGCGTAACGCCGTAGAGTACGTGGCGATGGCAGCGCTCAAGATAGCCAAGGATCCCTCAATCCCATTCCCAGCCATGTGTACAGCGGATGAACTCTCGCTACTCAACTGCATCCTGGAGCGTGCGGAGGTCGCCGGAAGAGTTGGGGTCGGGGGCTCTCAGAGCAGCTTTTTCCTTCCGCCAGGACGGCTTCGGTTGGAGGAGCGTAGTAATGACAACTCATGCTGCTCTGCCGTGACGGGCGGAGTTGATGGATGCAACGGCCACGATGCCGGTGACTCCGACGATAACGATGATGATGATGATGATGATGATGATTTTTGCTGGCCCGCCTATCAGGTCACGGATGAATCATATGCAGAACTGAGCATGGGTCAGTTCAATCCCGATAATAGTGGTCGCGGGAGCTTCTCCGATGCGCTTCCGAATCAGGTAAGGGCGGGTAATTTCAACTCGATAAAGCTACGTTTTCACTTTCAGGCGAGCACCGAAAATACAAGGATGATCGCACCACTCATCAGTCTTTTTGGAAGCAGCACGTTCGCGGTTTTTAGCTCCAGTGCAATCGCATACGGCACTCCGAGCGGAGGGATTCACCTCGCAATTGACCCGGACCTGGATACGGGCAACTGATTCAGCGCTGAGGTGGTCGCTCTTTCGTTAGCAGACCTTGAGCGCCGTTGAGCGGTGCGAACCGTGCCTGTTTGAAACCCTGATGTTGCGCCAACAGAACTATCTTACCCTGGCGCTCCTCGAACCACGCTGGGTGCTCGGTCTGTATGGTGTTGTAGAGTTGCATGAGGGTCTTGTAGCGTTTGGTCGATGGCTGTAACAGGACCAGGCCTCCGGCTCGTAATCCTGCCAGCGCCCCGGTGGCGCTGTCTTCGAGAATTACAACCTTCCGGGGATCTACCTTCAATTTTTCACAGGTGAGTAGGTACGGGTCAGGAGCTGGTTTCGGTGATATCGGATGAAGATTCGTGTATACCGTCCCTGTTGGATGAAGGAAGTGGCTGGCACCTATGGCATCGCCAAGCATCTGCACGAAACCAGCCTCGCCGTTGGTACATCCAGCAACCGGAATCCCCCGGTCCCTTGCCTGTTGGTATATTTCCTGGACCCCTCGAACGATCTTGGCTTTGCCGCAGCTATCCCTGCTGGCCTTCAAATCAGCCACCCTCCGAGATGTGTGGGTTACCCAGTCCGACCAGATCTCCTCCGCCGATACATTGATCTCGTAGTGCTCCCGGAGTTTGTCGGAGATTATCTCGGCCATTTTCCGCTCCGGTTTGTGACGGGCCGGATCGAGGCACATATTGATATCGTTTATTTTAGGATCCGGCGTCAAAGGATGGGCGGAGAGCCGCGCGGAAATTACCTCCTTGAAGGCCATCTGCCGGATCCCCTCTGATAGTTTTAGAGGGGTCGTGGTCCCATCAAAATCGAGGATTATCGCCTGAGTATCGCCCGGGATGATAAAGCTCTCCTGCCGGCACTGGCAGTCCTGAAATATCCGTCCGTCCGGAATCCAATGCCCGCGCTCTACTTCCAACGGACGTGCCGAGCCTTCGATTATTGTTTGCCTGAACTCGTTACCCTCGGGGAGTGCCGTCTCCGAAAGCGGATTATCGTGGGATTGCCCAAATGCTACAGTCTCAAATAGTTCTTGGGCGGGGTTGTGTCGATGAGAATCGGGCGTAGTCATACTCTAAGCTCTATGGGCAGCAAAAATGTTGCGTTGAGGCACTCTCTCGTATGTGTCCAAAGAAGCGGACCGAGAGGCACAGTGAAACTGCTCGGCAAGATAAGTCAGTGACAGCTTTGTTCCCTCGAAATGGGAACGCGGGGTCAACCCGCACCGGAGGACACTCCCCCCAAAGCTTGAGGGAGGCTATCAGAAAGCTGTGGATAACGAAAGGTATCATGAAATAGCCCTTCTTCGATGATCCTAGTCAGCTCGAGAAGTGATGTAATTCCAATACCAAAAAACGCTAAATAGTGAGAAAACATGACCTGATGAGCGGAGAGTGGCTCGACCCGCTGTGGTTTTGCAGTGGGTTTGGTCTCGTTATGCGGGGCGCGTATCCTCTCGGGCGACTTGCTAAGGTGGCTTCTATCATGTTTCAGCGTCTTTTGATTTCGCAGGTTTGCTCTCTGGCTGTTGCTCTGCTGTGCTGTATCAACTCAGCTGGTGCGACTCCCTCAACGTCCCCAGAGGTCGTGAGTCGGAGAGGAAAGGTGATCGGCGGAGCTGGCACGAGCGCTCCAACTCTGACCCTCGAGCAGCCGACTGGAGGCTGGACCTCGAGCTACATGCTGGAGGTCAAGGGGCAGTGTTCAGACCCGACAGCGGATCCGATCGTGGTATCAATCAATGGGGTTCGCTACTATCTGCGGCCGTCAGGTGGGTCGTTCTCACGAAAGTTCCCAGCAGCGCGTGGTGAAAACAACGTCACCGTGGAGTGTGTGAACAGAGGTGGCTCGGCAAAGGTATCCAGGACCATAACCGGTGTCATGCCTCCCGTCCCATTTAAGGTCGTTTTGACGAGCGACACTGACGGTGTGTACACCGACCTGCACCTCTATGAGCCGGATGGAAGCCATGTGTACTGGGCGAACACCAACTCGCCCTCAGGCGGGATGTTTTTCCTCAACCAGCAGGGGGATTCCTTTGATCAGCCGGGATACGGGCCATATCTTTACGTACATCCAGCTCCGGGCATCGGGGTGTTTCGCATCGATACGAATTACTGGCCAGGAGGTGCAGTGCAGCACACCCTGGCCAGCGTCGACATCGTGACCAACGAAGGTCTTCCGTCGGAGGCCCGTCGGCGTGTGCGCCGGCCTCTAGCTCGGCCTGGGGAGACACAGACCTTGGCGTACGTTGTCGTGCGACCAAACGGGTTACCGGTCAAGGTGTTCGTTCCTGATCAAGACGATCCAAAGACGAAGCCGGAAGAGGTTTCGAGGTATCAACGGGAGATCGAGCCGAAATTAAAGGAGCGGTCTTCCGGTGAAGATATGGCTTTCTTACCGCGTGACGACGAGCGTGTAGTGCGTGACAATGTGGCGCTCGTGGCGCTTGCACAGGCGCAGCGGTCCAGTGTGCGGTGGCAGAGGGAGCAGAGGGATTGTGCCGGGTTGGTTCGCTTCGCATACAAAGAGGCGGTAAGCCCCCGGACTGCTGTACAGGTACAGGAGATCTTCTATCGTCCGGTTGCCTTCCCGGCGATGAAGTACCCTACGAAGCTCGTGCTGCCCATGTACCCGACCCTCTGGCACACCGGTTTTGCGAGTGATGGTGGGCCGACATTCGATTTTTTTGCGGACGCCGAGACATTGGTCGGATACAATTTTCGATTGAAGGGCAGGGACCTCTCAACGGCGGAAAACGGAGATATCCTCGCGTATAGGAAGGATATCGGGGCAGAGTCTCCGTATCACTTGATGATATTTGGTGGTCCAGATGTCAGGCGAGGCGTGGTAGTGTACCACACTGGTAGTGAACCTGATCCCTTGCCCAGGCGCGTAGGTGAAGTGCTCAAGCCGCTGCCTCCAGCGGTTCGAGTTGTGAGCGTTTCAGAGCTGTCTATGTCGCCCGACCCGATTTGGATGCCGGTGCCCAGTAATCCGCATTTTCTTGGAGTATTCGAGTGGAAGAGATTCAGGCCCAAGGGGGTAAACCCCGAGCCGTTCGTGTCGTAGTCGTCATCGCACTATTGGCATTCCTTGTTACCTGTGCAGTTATCGCCGCGGGGCGCTTTCTCACGGGGTATTCCCTGCGTGATGCGTTGTCTCCAGACGTGCCGGTCTTGGAGCTTCACGTCGCCTTCATAGACACCTTCGCCAAGAAAAGAGAAGTGGCCGACAACGCGCAACGCGATACTGCGGAGACTAAAGGCTCCACTGCGCCGGAGGCTACATCTGCTGAGAACCCCGTCGCTCCTACGCCGGAGGTATGTCCCGCGGTGGTGGGCGGCGATCTTGGCGCCACGCCACCCAAACGCCGCCGGTACCAGTGGGAGCCGACGCCGGTTCCCTGTCCGTTGAAGGCCACCTGGCGGGTGTATCGCAATCCGGTCGCTGCCTCGGTGTTCTTGCTTCGAGGCTCGGATGCCCTGGCGTGGTACGACTCTCATCCGAAGGTTGTGGCGATACGTAACTCTGGATTTTGGAAGGGGCTCATTCGGCAGTTGGCCGATTCGTTGAAGCTGCGTGCCGAAGAGCTTCAGTTAGCTGATTGGAAGGGGGAGTTCGTCCAACCGCTGCTGCGCGACGCACTCGCTGCAGATGCATCGCTTCACTACGATCTGATTCATGGTCCTGGTGGTTTCGTGTTTGCCTTCGATCGCACCAAGGCGCATCTGGTCGACAAAGCGTTACCGATCTTGATTCGCGGCTTGGCTACCAATGCGTACGAGATACAGGGTTACGAGCAACCGGTCGTTGAGATTCGATTTCATGGTCGTGCTCTCTTTGCTACGCAGCTCGGGGATCTCGTGCTCGTGGGCTCCAGCCTCGAAGGCCTACTCAATGTCCTTGGGCAGCGACCTTTCGATGTGCCGCAAGGTTCCGGGAGCGTAGTTGCGGTGGTTCGACCCGAGAGCTTTGCCGACAAACTGCTCTCCGCAAGTATCGGTGCTACTGAATGGCCGCTCTCCGTTTCGTTCGAGCTATCAGCAACAAAGAGCGAGATCGCAGGTGCTCACGTACCACGCGCACGCGTGTTCGACACGTTTGCTGCCCAGACTGCTAGTGGAGTGCTCGCAGCGATTCCCCACGATGTAATGAGTGCGATAGTGCTTAGCTCGCATGTACCTCTGGAGAAACCCGTCAGTGAATGGAGTATGTCGACTGGCTCGACAGTCTCGGCCTCGGGCCTAGGTCTGGTGTGGGACGTTGTGGGCAAAGAGACACGCCTTGATGTCGGGTTGGCGGTCTTGGCACCTCCAGCTTCCGCTACCTCAGTCAAGCCGACCGATTTTGTTTCGGGTAAGGGAGTCGCGACTACTTGCGCCGGCGGGGCGGTTTGGATAGCGGCGTCCTCTGATGCTCTGTTGGGACGGATGCGCGAATCGTGTGAAACACACTCGCTCTCGATGCGAGATCTGAAGGGATTTGGGGAGGGTAGGCTGGAAGCACAGCAGGTATCCCTGATTTTTAACAGCGGTGTGTGGTTACACGAGATGTTTGCTCTGGGCGGCGGGAGTGTAGAGGGTAGCGTTGCTGAGACGATAGATGCTGAATCTGGTAAAGGTAGCGGCGAAACAGAAAGAGATGCGCGCGAGAGCATAGGTAGAATGCTTGCAGAGATCGCGCCATCCTTACCAGTTATCGGCCTCACGGGACGATGGAATGCAGGGGATTCTGATCTGCGTCTAAAGGGATTCATCTCGTCAGATAAGGGGGCGTAGCGGTCATGAATATGCGCATGTTTGTCCGATTGGTCATGATCGCGTTCGCAGCTTTTATATCCCCTGCGGTTTCAGCGCAGACTTCATTTTACCTCACCTTCGAGCGCAGTTTCTCGACACGTGAGGATGTTCAGTTGCGTTTGGATTACGCCGATCGCAAGGACCCCTTCACGGTTCGGATCTTGCGTCCGACAGATGTGAAGCGATTTTTGGAAGGCCAGTTCGCCGTAAGTCGTAGCTACGAAGAGCCGCGAGCGGCACTCAACCCAGCATTCTTCGTCACGAAGGGTATAAACGCCGTCGAATCACCAGTACGAGCGTTCCAGAGGCTCCTGAGTCCGGAGTTTCGAAACAGTTTCGGTGAAGGTATCGGACCCTCCCTACGCAACCCAGTCTCGCGCGCGATGGTAGGCCAGGCTCGCAAGTTGGTTTACGAGCCGCCGGCGGGATTCGAGATGGTACGCGAGTTCGCCGTTGATCTCAGACTTGGTGGAATCGCGGCCGAGGATTCGTGGTGGTGGTTCTTCGATGAAGCCAGCGATGGGTGGGGCTTCAAGGTGAGGATGGTGAATCTCGGACGCTTGCCTTCGGGGCTCTACATGATACAGGTTCTTCAAGGGGACCAGGAGGCTCAAGCTTTGCTGCAAGTCTCTGAGTTGTCCGTGCAGGTCAAGCAATCCTCGAGCGAGTTAGTGGTGCGGGCTATTGACCGCGATGGGCGTGCTGTACCAGGTGCAACGATCGAGTATCGAGACGACAGAGGAGATTGGGCGGCCATTAGTGGAGTTACCGCTGAGGATGGTTGCCTGCAGTACCGGCATTCGAGGGAGCTGTCTGGTAAGTTACTCGTCTCGGTTCGAGATCCAGCGGGGAACACTGCGTATGCAGACACCGACTTCCTGTCGACCAAATCTACGGCGCAATCGATGTTCATCATGACAGATCGACCGATCTTCAGGCCCGGTGACGGCGTATCTTTCAAGGGCATCGTGCGGCGCAAGGATCAGGGGCAACCCAAGGCAGATGTCGCCGCGCTCACTGCCGGGGTTCCGGTGAACATCTCACTTTCAAAACCCGGGGCTTCGGTGCGAGTACAGGCGCAACAGATTCAGCGCAGCTCGTTCGGCACCCTATCAGGGAGATTCGAACTCGGCGAATCGCAGGAACCTGGATTGTATTCGGTTGTGGCGGAGGTAGACAAACGGCCATATGCCGGAGAGCTACGAGTCAGAGACTACGTGAAACCGACGTACTACCTCGAGATGCTCGAGCGTTCAGGGCAGCTCAGGCCTGGTCACACATTCACCTACAGGATTCGAGCCCGTCGATACGCCGGGGGAGTTCCGGCCGGTGCCAGATACGAGGTCTTCGTCTATCGGAAGAAGTACGAGGTTCCTCAATTTGTAGAGGAAGCAGGTGGGGCCCTTTCCACCGGAAGTGACTATTTCGGAGGCATGCAGTCGGCCTCGGCATTGACGCAACCACAGCGTGTGTACAGCTCCCTCGAGGCGCGTACTCCCCGCGATCGTAGGTGGGATGTTCCGACGTGGAGCTCGGCTGCGCAGTTCGATGCTCAAGGAGAGGCTACGGGAGAGATCCCCCTGCCGCCGCTCCCGCAGGGTTCAGGTAGTGATGGAGAGTGGACATACACTATCCTCTTTCGAGCGATGGATAGGGAGGGTGCGTTCAGTGTGCTCTCTGAAAACTTTCATCAGACCGTGGCAGAAGCTGTCCTGAGCGCTCGATTCTCCTCCAGTGTCTCCGAACCAGGACAGCAGGAAACTACCTTCACGGTGCGGGCTACTACGCCCGATGGAGATCCTCTACCACAGGTCCAGGGGGAGGTCAGATTCACCCTTTCGACCGCAAGTGGTCAATTCTCCACCAAGGTGGCAGCGTTCAACACGGATGCGGGCGGTTATGCGGTAGTTCCAGTTAGTCCCTACAGTAACATCGGAATCGTCGAGGGTATCGCGATCGCTCGTGGTCGTAGCGGTAGGTCGTGGTCGAATGAGGCTCGCGCTGAGCGTCAGGAGTTACTCGTGGTGGAGGGAAAGGGTGAGTCTGTGCGCTCTAGTGCCGACGTGTCGCTGTTTGCCAACTCGAGCGTTCTGAGCCCCGGGGAGAAGGTCAAGGTGTATGCATTGCTCCCGGATGTGTGGGGTTCAGGGAACAAAGGACCAATATGGCGCATAACGGCAGGAGAATCGATCTTCGGGTCCGCCGCTATAAACGTCGAGGGGCGTTCTGTGGTGTTCGAGAGCGAAGCCAAGGCCGAGTTTGGAACCGGATACTTCGAGACGATCTCGGTCCCGCTGCCGGACGGAAAGTTTCGAGAGGCTACCATGGCGTTCCGGATAGTTCCGCGTCAGCAACGACTCTCGATCGATGTGCAGCCGGAGCGTGATGTGGGTGAGCCGATGAAGCCCTTTACGCTGCGCGCCGCGGTGAAGAGATTCGACGGAAGTCCGGCACGGGGTGTTGAGGTCAGTCTGGCTGTCGTGGATCGTGCCGTGTATGCAGTGCAGCCGGAATTCAGACCCGGTATCTTTGACTTTTTCTTCCCCTTGCCACGCTTGAATCTGATGACCTTTTATTCAGACGAGCTTCAGGGGTACGGGTACGCAGACAAGATCAGACGACCCAACTTCTCCCTGAGTGCCATCAAATCGCAAGCGAAATTGTCGAAGCGGTCCGTGCGAGACACAGCCGGTTGGTTTCCGCATCTGGTAACGGACGGCAACGGAGAGGTCTCCGCTACGGTGGATATGCCCGCAAACCTCACCGAATGGACCGTGACTGCGGTGGCAGTTGGTACAGACGGCGAGTGCGGAGAGGGGCATGGGCGATTTCGAACGGCTGTGGACGTGGAGGTCGAACCACGCGTGCCGCAGTTCCTTCGCCGCGGGGATAAAGTGGTTGTCCCTGTCGGTGTTCGGAACCAAACCGATCAAGAAGTTGAGCTCGCGGTCACAGGTCACCTGCAGAAGCAGGGTATAACAGAGCTCATGATCGAGGAGAAAGGGATCGTCGTACCAGCGCGCGACGTGGTGTCGCGCACAGTGAACGTATCAACTGAAAATGCAGTTGACTCACTCCTGATGGATTTCACCTCTACAGCACCCCCGGGAATCAAGGCTGGAGGTGTTCGTGAGTTCGAGGTCCCGGTCCGTGCTGCGGCCATGGGCTCCAGCCTCAGTGCAGCATCACGAGATACTGCGTCGGTCAGGTTTCAGATGGCGCGAGGATCGGTTGCACAAGCGCTTTCACTCGTTGCAACGCGCGGAGCTCTCGGAGTCGCGCTATCCAAAACACGAGAGCTTCTCACCTACCCGTACGGTTGCGCGGAGCAGCTCGCACATTCAACGTATCCGAACGTGTTGCTCTTGGAGCTCTCGAGAGCCGTTCCCAACCTGGAGCGTCGAATGTCGGACCTCTCGCAGTTGGTCAGCCGTGCCCGAGAAAATGTCGCCTCGGGGGTACAGAAGCTGCTCGCGTACCAGAAACCCGATGGCGGGTTCTCGCTGTGGCCGACCGATCCGGTCACATCGCCAAGCATCACCTTAATGGTTCACGAGGTGCTGTCGCAGGCATCGCAGCTGGAGGTTGAACAGGTGAATGCACCGCTCACGAAATCTAGTGCCTGGTTTGATGCTCATGTAGCCAAGGTAAATTGGGCACCTTGGCAACTGGCCAAGCTAGCGCAGTACGTGTCCGATGTTGATCTCACCAATGCTCAGGCGTCATTCGTTGTATCCGTCAACAAAAAGATCAATCCGACTTTGGCTGATCTGGTGTATGGACTCTCGCTCTTGCAGCACTATGAGACGATGTCGTGGCACCGGTTCTTCAACGAGGTTCCAGATGCCGCGAACGTAAAGGTTGCCTTGGAGAGATCGCTCGTGAGCCTTCTGGGCACACTCGCACTCGATGGGGTGGCATTTCGAGCAGAGGACTTCTCGAGCGAGTCCCTCGGCTTTAGCCCCTCCCGGTCGGTGCTGATCGGAGATACGATACTGGCTCTCCGCAAAATGCAGTCTCCCCCAGCGGCACTCGTCAAGAAGCTAGAGCGACGGCTGCTCGATGATCTCGGGGAAGGGCGCATCTGGTCACCTCTCGATGCGGCGCTCGTGATCAACGCCTTGAAGCCAGCTATCCTGGCTGACCTGCAGGAGCATGCGGGGTCAAAAGCGGAGGCTGTGGAGATCCACGATGCGCAGGGTAAGGTGATAGGAACGGCACAACCGATCGCAGCGGGTTACGCTGCGAATCTCGATGCAGGTTCACTCGAGGGCAAGGATCTTTCGCAGGTCACACTTCGCGCAACGGCAGCAGACCTCACCGTGGTGGGAGATCTCACGCTCACCACTCCCTATGCAGAGATAGTGGCGCAGGGGCATGGTGTTTCGATCGCGCGGACCTTGCTCCGTGTTACTCCGCACGGTACCGAGGTAGTCTCGCCCGAGACCACCCTTTCGGTCGGTGACGTCGTGGTGAGTAAGCTCGAGGTCAGCCGACCATCGAGCGAGGGGTGGTGGTCGAGCCGCTCCCCGAGCGAATGGTTCGTCGTACAGGAGGGAATCCCGGCGATAGCAGAGGGTGTTGACGATGATCAAACCATGCTGGCGGACGCAAAAGTCGTTGCCGCAAACTCCACGCTGTGGAGCGATGTCAAGGAGACTCTCCGCTATCCAGACCGCACGGAACGCGTGGTTCGTCTCGGAATGGGAGGCTCGCTCACGACCTACTCGGTGTGGCGAATTTCCTACGAAGGTGAAGCAGTTGCTCCCCCGGCACGAGTATTCAACATGTACCTCAAAGGGCTAGAGGGTCACACCTCTTCGGTAGGCGTTCGTTCGTCGAAGCGCTGAAGCCCCAACAGCATGGGTGACGATGCTCATGGCAGCATGCCGTGCCTATCCATAAGAATCGCGTAGCCGAGACGAGGCGCATGAGGCGTCGCCTCTCGGATTTGAAGGGCATCGATACCTCTCGTGCGAGCACGCCCGTTGTCACCAATGTACGATCCTTATGGGCTCTCCGCATACACACCAGGTCACATACCCCGCCGAAAACCACGCACCTAATCGTTTCAGTACTGGCACGGCTCGGACGCTTCAACGGTTACTGGGCCCGAGGATCGTGTGGGGTTGTCTCACCTTTGTTATCCCTGAGCACGAGGTCATCGATATCGGGGACCCGGGAGCACAGGTTCGTGCCAGGGTAACGCTGCGCGATCCCTACCTCCTTGGCCGTATCGCGAGAGGCGGATCGCTGGCCCTGGGGGAGAGCTATGTTGATGGAAGCTGGGAGGTCGAGGGCGAAGATCTCGTAGCTTTCTTCCGAATTCTCTTTGCCAACAAGCTCGATCAAAGTATATCCGGCTCACTGTCGCAGAGGCTCACCAACCTGGTTCGTTCGGTAAGTCAATCTCCCACAACTGCCCGTAGAGCACAGCTCGACGTCCGGCGGCATTACGACCTCGGTAACGAGTTTTTCGCCCTGATGCTCGATCCCTCCATGGCCTACTCCTGCGGATATGCCGTCACGCCCGAGGATTCACTGGCAACCATGCAGCGCAACAAGTACGAGCGAATATGCCGTAAGCTCGGACTCGACAGGGGTGGCTCCCTGCTCGACATCGGATGTGGTTGGGGTGGTTTTCTGGCGTACGTGGCCGAGCATTATCCGGGAGTCCGGGCACTGGGGATAACCTTGAGTGCGGAGCAGTTGAAGATCGCTCGAGAACGTGTGTATTTCGTAGCGCCTGATGGTCGAGTTCAGGTTGCGATGTGTGACTACCGCGATCTGAGCGGATCGTACGATTTCGTCGTGAGTATCGGCATGTTCGAGCATGTAGGGCGGGGTCAGTACGGTGCATTCTTCCGTAAGACGAGCCAGCTGCTCTATCCTCACGGAACCTCGTTGTTACATACTATCGGTATGGAGGAGCCGCTGTTGCGTACGCAAGATCCATGGATCGATACGTACATATTTCCGGGAAGCAGACTTCCGCGAATGGAGGAGATCGCTCGTGAGGCCCGTTTGTCTGGTCTAACGCTTGGACATATCGAGAATCTCCGTCCACACTATGCGATGACGCTACAACATTGGCGCAGGAATTTCGCAGAGAATTGGCCGAGGATCCGTGAACTCGATGCGCGCTTCGACGAGCGTTTTCGACGGTTGTGGAGTTACTATCTGCAAGTATCCGAGGCGTGCTTCATTGATTCGACGGTCGAGCTGTATCAGGTCCTCATGTGTCGTCGTAACGCGTGGTCCTTTCCGCTCAATTTTCGGTTCGATTCATAGAGAACTTAGAGTGCGTAACAAAAATGCTCCTCTGCTTCGGATGGCTGCAATCGGCAGCTACTTCGTCTTCGGCAAAAAAGGTGCTCAACGTGCCGCTGAGGGCACGTCTCCGCGCCTTTTTAGCCTGCATCCTCGTCGCTGCCGATTTCGCTCATCCTCGCTACGAGGTTCATTCTTGTTACGCACTCTTAGCAAGAACCTACCACGAGCACGGAAGTGTAGATTGGTCTGATTGCCTTGTTTTGTTCTACCTCAAACGAATCGCTCTGACCGGCTATCTGCGCAACTCAAAACGATCGGGTAGGAACCACAGAGGACTTCAGAGGATCACTGAGGTTGTGGTTCAAAAAGCTATCCAGTCACGAGACAAGAACTACGACATCAAGCAGAAATCAATCAGTCGTGCTGCCAGCCTACCCCCTCTGTATACCTCTGAAGTCCTCGGTGGTTTCATTCCCATCTGCTTGAATGGGAAGAGAGGTAGAACAAAGGGAGCAGCAAGAACAGAGAGGGGGAAAAGACCCTCTCACCCAAAAGGCCATCGCTTGGCTGTTTTGTGCGAGCAAAGCGAGCATCACAACGAGCCACTTGTTCTCTCTATGATAGCCCCGGGTATGTGTCGTAAGCAACTTATGCGGTAGTTTGCCGGTAAGATGTATATGTATCTTAACAAAGGGAGCGGCGAGAACGGAGAAGGGGAATAAGACCCTCTTACCCAACGGGTCATCGGTTACCTCGTCGTTGAACTAAAGGCAGTCGAGCAACTCCTACCAATTCACCAAGCTCAAGTTATCACCTACATGAAACTTGTCGAAGCTCCGGTCAGACTTCTGATCAACTTTAACGTGAAGTTACTCAAAGACGGCATCAGGCGCCTACTCTCTTCCCCCTCTCTGTCTTCGTTGCTCTCTTTGTAAAATCCCCCTTCGAGCAAGAGAATAGCTATATGAGCGCAATCTTGGCGCCCATGAAGATCATGAGAGGCCCAAGTTGCGCCGTAGAAGACAAGAAACTGCTCTAGGCCAAGCGTGTTGAAGGTCCTGAGAGACTCTAGCTCTTGAAACGCTACTGTTTGATGTTACCCCAGATCTGCTTTTGCAGCCGCGAGGGGTTTTGCCTCGCTTCCCTAGAGCGCCTCTCGCACCCGTGCCTGAATCTCACGGCTGCCTTCGTAGGCTATGTCCTTCGGTATTTCAGCCCTGACCACCCGGCTCAATTGCTCACTCAAGAGAGAGCGCATGAGCCCGAGGAGTCGAGGCTCAGCCACGAGCACCAGATGGGAGAACTTGTGTTGAGAAAACGCCGTATCGATGTTCCGCAGGAGGTCGCGGTAGAAGTTTTCAAGCAGTCGCTCGCGCGGCTCCTGCTCAGTCGAGTAGGCGTGCCGTGCCCGCATGCGGTTGTCAGAGGCTCTACCAGGAGCATCACTGTCGATATCGATGTTCTTCAGCTTCCCGCTAACATTTCCGAGGTCGAGTACCTCGCGAAGCGCCTCGTCAGGGCGAAGCATCTCGAAAAGTCTAACTTCATCTCGGCTTGCGACGATTATCCACGTTGGTTGCATGATGATTCCTTGGAGCTAAACAGTGGAGTAGTAGTGGAAATTTCGAATAGATGCGTTTATATAAGTTCTTTGTAATGTCTATCAGGGGACGGATATGAAGAATCTGATTGCGGTCATAGTAGGGGCGTTAGCTCTGGTTGCAGTAGGTGGCTGTGGATACAACACGATTCAACAACAGGACGAGCAGGTCACCGCGATGTGGTCAGATGTTGTCAATCAGTACAAACGCAGAGCCGACCTCATTCCCAACTTGGTGAACGTCGTAAAAGGGTATGCCGCGCACGAAGAGCAGGTTCTCACCAAGGTGACCGAGGCTCGCACGAAAGCGACAGCACTCACAGCGGATGCGAGTTTACTCACCAACGAGGAGGCCTTCAAACGGTTCCAGGAGGCACAATCCTCACTGTCGAGCTCCCTCGGTCGGTTGCTCGCAGTTGCTGAAAACTACCCGCAACTGAAGGCGGATGCCAATTTCCGGGATCTTCAAGCTCAGATAGAGGGGACAGAGAATCGGATAACCGTGGCGCGTACCCGCTACATCGAGGCGGTCCGTTCCTATAATACAACGGTGCGATCCTTTCCCGCCAACCTGACCGCCAAGCTCTTCGGATACTCGATGAAACCAAACTTCACGGTGGAGAATGAGAAGGAGATAGCCGAAGCGCCTAAGGTGTCCTTCGAGTAAGATGTTACGCCTCTCCATGCTCTGCTGGCTCCTGCTCGTCTGGCTCGCTGCTCTCGAGGGTCAGGCGCAGCTCAGGCAGGTTCCAGTGCTCCATGGTCCGGTTACGGATGAGGTAGGGGTCCTGGGCGGCCTCAAGGCTGAACTCGAAGGTAAGCTCTACAAGCTCAAAGAGGAAAAAGGTAGCGAGGTGGCGGTGCTCGTAGTTGACACCACCGCACCCGAAACGATCGAGCAGTACAGTATCCGGGTTGTAGAGCAGTGGCAGTTAGGTAGGAAGGGGATAGACGACGGGGCGCTTCTGCTAGTGGCGTTACGCGATCGAAACGTGCGCATCGAGGTAGGGCGAGGCCTAGAGGGTGATATCCCGGACCTGATCGCTTTTCGGATCATTCAGGAACAGATCCTTCCCCGTTTTCGTCAAGGTGATATCCCAGGCGGGATAAACGCAGGGGTGCAATCAGTGATCGACCGGGTGCACGGCCTGGATCTTCCGCCACCCGCGCAGGACCAGGGCAACCAGGGGATCGGGTGGTTTTTTCTCGTACTGTTCTTCTTCCTCTTGGGGAGTGTTCTGGCGAGCCTATTTGGGGACGGACTAGGGGCATCAACAAGCGCCCTCGGAGGTTTGGCAGTTGCACTGCTGATCTCATCTCTCTTCGGTGCTTTGGCAGCGGCTCTGGTGATCTGGCTCCTGGTGTTCTTTCGGGATGTAGTGTTCGAAGCCCTTGCCAGCGGCTCACGCGGGGGACCCTCGCGGAGTGGAGGGAGCTACGGTGGAACGTTCGGCGGGGGAGGCTTTGGCTCTGGTGGTGGCTTCAGCGGTGGCGGAGCCTCGGGGAGGTGGTGATGAAGCGTTTGTGGCAGCATGCATTCACTGGTAAGTGGCACGTTCGGCGGCTTTTGAGCGTCGAGGCACGCAAGCGCATAACCGAATGCATTACGGCTTCAGAGAAGGGGCATTCCGGCCAGATTACGGTTGTCATCGAGGCTACGCCGGGTATGCAGCACGTCTTGAGCGGTAGCACAGCGCGCGAGCGCGCATTACAGGTGTTTGCTCGTGAGCGGGTCTGGGACACTCGGTACAACAACGGGGTACTGCTGTATCTCTTGGTTGCCGAAAGAGATGCCGAGATCGTAGCCGATAGGGGCTTGAACGGTCACGTTACGACTCAACAGTGGGGGGAGATCTGTCGTGCTTTGGAGCGAGATGTTCAACAGCAGGGATTCGTTTCGGCGGTGTGTGGAGCGGTTCATGGGATCGGGGTGTTGTTACGCACGCTGTTTCCCACAGACGGATCTTCCAATGAGCTTTCTGATGAGGTCGTGATACGCTAACTGGGACTCAGCACTAAGCGGAACGACGAGCCAGCACGGTATGCACACCTGCTTGGCCAGCGCATTCTAGACACAGATTGCACAGCTCCCAAGCGGCACGGTCGAGTTCGGCCCGTGAGATCTTCTCGGAGGCGACCGATGTTGTTCCGCTGGTACCTGGCCCGTAGAGCATGACGTGCGGAAAATGTGGGGCATAAATGGGGCAGGCCGAGCCGAACTCAACATCGATACTAGAGCTTTCGTAACGGGCTGGGACGAAGAGCTTTGTTGGCTCGCGTTGAGTTTTAACCTCCATTCGAGCATGCGTGACGGCGTCAGATATCAGCGCCAAACTGTATTCAGAGCTGCACCTGTATGTAACGGCGATGGCCGCAGTCGCGCGTTCCGCCGTGCTCGTAGCAGTGCTACCACCGGAGATAAGCCCTACGTTTATCCGTAGATCAGGGTGTACGATTCGGGTCAGAGCTTGGAGGTCCTCGATCAGCAGGTGTACAGCGGACCCGGTGTTGGCTGTGGCTGTGCCTACCGAGGATTGATCTACGACCAGGTCGAGTGTAAGGCTACCCCAACACCTGCGCACAAAGCGGTTTGCGGTTGGCTCTCCGTTTATGAGGAACTCTGTCTTGGGATTGTTACGGACGAGCGCTTGTGCTCCTATCCCGTCTATCTCCTGGCCAATTACGTAGTGACAGCAGAAGTCTTCGAGACCGGCCTCTACAGCGCGAGTCAAACCCCACAGTTGGCCGACTATCTGCCCCTTAGCGCTGCAAGCACCGCGACCGGAGATCTGCTCGTCATCAATTGCCACAGGGATCCATCCGGGTGAAGTATCGAGATAGGACGTCAGGGTGAATTGCGGCGTTCCGCACACCATGCGGACGTTGCACCGCTTCTCTGTGACCGGAACCAGCTCTACGGAGGCGCAGGGGAACTGGGATGAAAGGAGCTCTTGAAGCGCTCGAGCCGCTTCGATCTCGTCGCCTGAAACGGAGGGTATCTCCAGCAGTTCGACGAGCGCTCTTTCCCAGAAGTGAACCTTTTTCATCGTCACACCTCTTTGTGCTTGCGTGGTCGGACAAGCCCTTCCACGAGAGACCGTATCGCGCATACAGAAGGTACCATATATGGGCGGACAGGAGCCGGAGGTAGAGAACTCAGACGCAGCGGCGGAAGGCACTAAAAGCCGGAAAGGGGACACTTTTTAGCGGCTGTGTAAGGGCGGAATGTGAGTGCAATCTGGCTCGCCACGGCATCGTCAGAAACTCTCCGGAGGTCTACTCTCCAGGACTACCAGCTGGATCTTCCAGCCCACGGCAGGCTCTCTAGTCATGTCTTAAACGTACTAATAGCGGCTCAAATAGACTAGACTACTGAGAATATTGAACAACTTGTTGAATAACGGCATTTGATCCCGTAATATCCGCGCAGGTTGTTCTGCCTGATTTGGTAGACCGTTAACGCGAGATGCCTACCCCTTCGGAATACGCACCTCCCGCTGTCTGTAATCGGTCCGCCACCTGTTGTTGCTTCTAAAAATTTTTGCTGTGGCCTAAAGCCCTCGTAATTCGTGTGTGAGGAAGGTCGTTCTATGCTTTCTTGTTCGCTTGTCCGTAATGTGAAAGTTGTGGCCCGTTTTGTGGTGGTCGCTATAGTTGTGGGTGCTCTGATCGGAGGCCGAGTAGCGCTAGCCGATGGTAACTCTGCATCCATCCAGGTCGGCAACACGTCTGGAGGGTGTAGTGGCCCGGGTTGTGGCAACGGTTGTGAAAACGGCGACTGCAGTGGGAAGAAGAGGGGCTGTAGTGGAGGGCAGTGTAACAGCGGCTCTCACATGATTCAGCAGGAGGACAACGACAACAACAATAATAACAACACCACGAACAACTACTTCGGTTGTGCAGGTGGTTCGTGCAACCCGTGCAGAGGGGGTGGTTGCGGTGGTGGATCGGTGTTCGGTGGAGGTGGTTTTCTCGGAGGTGGCCGCCTGCTCGGTCTTGGAACTATCGGTCTTGTCACCGGGCTCATCCTGAGCAACAACAATCGCCAAGGATCGACGATCATCAATAACAACAACAACAACTATTACGGCTGTTGTGGCAAACCAACGCCGGCGCCGACTATCCCCATCTTCCCAACGCTGCCCTTCCCGCCAGCCACCGTAACACCGGTGTGTACGAGCACTCCGGCGCCTACTACAACGCCATACCCAACGGTGACCCCGCAACCCACCGTGACTCCACACCCAACGGTGACCCCGCAACCGACGGTGACCTCGCAACCGACGGTCACCCCGCAACCGACGGTCACCCCGCATCAAACTGCGACACCGGAGTCCACAAAGACGCCTCAACCGACAGTCACTCCACACGTAACTGCGACACCGGAGCCTTCGTGTACAGCGGTACCCACAGTAGTACCGACGGAAACACCGTGTCCGACCAATACCCCGCTTGGTACGATCCCTGGGGTGCTGCCGACACCTCCAGGTCTTCCGCCAGTGAAAAAATACGAAACGCCCCATCCTGCTCCGCACAGCGCGAGCGGTACGTCACTCAAGGATGTTCAGATGATGCTTTCGGGGTCGCAATCGGTACTGCCGGTGCCAGCAGCGCGCGCTGGCCGTCCTGCGGCCTTCATGGACGTGCGTGTTGACCAGTTCTAAAGGAAGCAAGGCAAAACCTACCCGTAGCGAGACAGCGGAGGTTCAGCTTGATATTCGATCTTCGTGACGGGGAAAACCTGCAGATGTATCTGCGAGTCAACTGAGCTCACGTCGGGATAACACCGAGTCCTAACCACTCGATTCCGCAAAGACCCATTATTCTTTGAGAGAGAGAGAGAGAGAGAGAACAATATGCTCACAGGGCTGGCAGTCAGCCTCGCGATGCGAGAAACTCCTCGCGTATGAGTGAGATCGTCCTGGTAACCCTCAATGCACGCTTCATCCACGCGTCTGTAGGCCTTCGCTATCTTTTCGCCAACCTAGGCCAGTTGCAGGCGCGGACGCAGATTGCGGAATTCGAGGTAGCGCAGCCGGCTCGCGAGATAGCTGAGGCTATTTTGGACTGTGAGCCAGTGATAGTGGGTTTTGGGGTCTACATCTGGAACGTCATTCGTACCCGAGAGGTCATCGCGCTTCTGAAGAAGGTTCGTCCAGAGCTTCTGGTTGTGATCGGCGGCCCCGAGGTCAGCCACGAACACGAGACGCAATCGATCGTGGCGTTAGCCGATTATCTGATCACCGGTGAGGCGGATCTTGCGTTTGCCGTTGTGTGTCGGCAACTCCTAGCCGGTGAGAGGCCAGCGACCAAGGTGATCTCGGCGGGATTGCCCTCCTTAGCTGAAGTACAGCTTCCGTATCGATACTATTCGGATAGCGATATCGCTCATCGGGTCATCTATGTCGAAGCCTCGCGGGGATGTCCGTTTACGTGTGAGTTCTGTCTATCTTCACTCGATATCCCGGTTCGACAGTTTGACCACGAGCGGGTTTTGCTCTCGCTCGAGGAGCTGTTTCAACGCGGTGCTCGAACATTTAAGTTCGTCGATCGCACGTTCAACCTGAATGTGCGGATCTCACTCGCCATCTTGTCGTTCTTTCTCGAGCGGATGGAGCCTGGCTTGTTCGTCCACTTCGAGATGGTTCCTGACCGTTTTCCGCCGCAGTTGCGAGAGGTGGTCAAGAGATTTCCGCCTGGAAGTCTACAGCTCGAGATCGGGGTACAGACCCTCAATCCCGAGGTGAGCGTCAACATAAGCCGTCGGCAGGACGTTGCAAAGTTGCAGGAAAACCTATCGTTCCTTCGCACTGAAACATCGGCCTACCTGCATGTGGATCTCATAGCAGGCCTTCCGGGTGAGACGCTTCAGAGCTTCGCCGAAGGATTTGATGCCCTTGTAGCGCTCGATCCGCACGAGATCCAGGTGGGTATACTGAAGCGGCTTCGCGGCACAGCAATCGTCCGACACGATCGGGAGTATCAGATGCGCTACTCCGACGAACCACCCTATGAGGTAGTATGCACGCGCGACATGAGTTTCCGGGAACTGCAGCGAATTGGGAGATTCGCGCGGTACTGGGACCTGGTCGCCAACAGTGGAAATTTCGTATCCTCCAAGCGATTCATCCTGGCTTCGCGAAGATCGGCGTTTGAGGCGTTCATGCTCTTCAGTGAGTGGTTGTTTGGCCAGGTCGGACGTCGCGCTTCGATCAACCTGCGTACCTTGACAGAATTGGTTTTCCGCTACGTGATTGAGGAGTGTGCGGTGCGGCAGGAGGAGCTTGGTCCGTTGCTGGTAGGGGATTACATCCGAGGTGGACGACGAGATCTTCCAAAGGTCCTGAAGCCGTTTGTGACCGAAGAGTTAGTAGCTCCTGTGCGAGCGCCGTTAGCGCTCAAGCGTCAGCAACGCGCGGCTGGTATTGAGGGTGCTTGAACATGAGCAGTAAGGTTCGGGAACAAAAGAACCGATTCCAGCATCGTCCCCAGCGAAACAACGCGAATGCCTTGTTTGGCTGCGCTGACCTCAATGTGCCGGAGTATGCTCTGTTCACCTTTGTGAGCGCACGGGTATTGATCCGGACCTGCTCGGTTGGAGATAACCAGGGGTGAGGAGGGGCTTTAGACTCTTCGAGGGGGCGTCTGCTCTGGTGCTTTCAGGGGTCTTGGCGACGATGCCGACGCTCGAACGAGACGGTGTAGTTGCGCTAGGGGAGTTGTCATCACGAGGATACTCGGTGCCGACACCGGACTCTCCGCTCAGGGTTGTTCCCTTCGAGGTTGGATCGGCGTCACATGCTGCTGGTTGGCGACCGGGTGTCGTTTCAATGCGCCCCGAACCCGCAGGTGACGTGTCACCATCGGTGTACCTGCGGCATGAGCTCATACATGAGGCGAATTACCGAACGTGTAGAGGCTCGCTGCCAGCTTGGGCAGATGAGGCAGCGGCGATGGCCTTCAGCGGTGAAGCAAACGAGAGTATCGCAGGCCTACCGAACGAGACCGAGCTGGAGGGGGTGCGTAAGGCTACGCGGCTTCGCTCACCCCTCATGCCTCAGCATATGCGAACGATAGCGCGGCTCGTCTCGCACTATGGTTGGCCTACCACAGCGTGCGCGGTATCCCCAGATATTGAGAAGATTATTGCCCTCGGTGCGCGGCCCTCTGGGGAGCTTTCCTACGTGTTGATGAGCTCTGCAAGCGGTCGGGTACTCGCCGCATCCGGCGATCAAAAGGGGCAGTACCCGATCGGGTCTCTGATGAAGATCCCATTTGTTGCTAGCTTACGAGAACCGATTACTCACATCGAGGGAGATGCGCTCCTTGCCAGCGATACCGATGCACTGGAAAGAGTCGTCGGTCGGCTCGAGTTGTCTCGATTCAGAGCATTCATGCGGGGAGTTGGCGCGACCTGGTTTGATGGCCTCGGGAGTCGTGTGTTGCTCGGTGAGCGCGACGCCAAAGGGAGATTCCGCTTGGAGTTCTCCCTGCTCGGCACCGCGCGTGTGATTCGCTCCGCACTTCTGAGCTCTCCGCGCGTATTCTCTGGTTTACGCGCTCAGGGGAGCGATTCGCGCTCGACCCTACACAACGCACCAGCACGCTTTAAAGCGCTGCTGCGTGAGCTCGACGCGGGTGCGAAAACGGGCAGCGTAACTGACCCCAGGGGAGAACCCCTGATCGGGTATCTGGCGCTCTTCTGGCCTGCGGATTCTCCGACCCTAATCGCCGTGTTCCGCAAGTCAGGGGTGCGTGGTGCTTCGCTGGCAGAATCTGTGCTGCCACTCCTCGAACGTTGGAAAGGGGAGTTTCGAGCCGCAGAGATAGACGTTCAAGTGGCGCTGCTCTCGCAGTTACCCAGGACCGCGTGGTCTGTGCGCGCTTTTGAGGGAATACCGGGATGCCACGAGGAGAAACTTCCCAGTGCCGAGCGGACGACATCGTGCGGTGTTTGGATGATCGAAACCCGCGCGCTACGTGCGCGCGCCACCCGACTAGTGGCCGGTATCATAAGTCCTGACGAAACGAGGCTTAAGACGGACCGCGAAACCTATGCGGATGCCGTGGTCACAAGCGAGGGCGATGATCTGCCTCGCGCAGCTCGGCAGGCACTGCGAACGGTTGTGGTGTGGAATGCGCTTCACGGCGGACACGTTCGAGGGGATTCGCAGACAGGTTTGTGTGATACGACGCATTGTATGGTGTTTCTCGGGCACCCCATCGAGGGGCACTCCGTCTTCGAAAGAGCTCCGGAGAAGCTCGATCCGGCGTGCCTGTCCCTGTTTCAGAACAACCGCGCACAGCACGGTAATTGGTTTCCCTTTTCTGTAGGAGGAAGCTCTTCGTGGGAGCGTCTCATCCCTGAGGCGCGCCTTGCACGCATAGTCGGGGAACCATTGGTGCTGGATGTAAGGCGCGAGCTCAGGCGGAGCGGCGATGTGTTCCTGCGCTTCACGTACGGTGCAGGAGAGGAGAGCGTTCCGTGCGACAAGGTTATGACGTTGCTCGACCTTCCCTCGTGTCCCGACGCTGTTCGGCACGATGCGGCGCAAAGCTACGTATTCTCCGGAATGGGGAAGGGGCACGGAATGGGATTATCGTTAGAACGAGCGCGGCAGCTCGCACTCAGGGGCGAGGGTGCAGCGGAGATACTGCAGGACGCAATCACTTCCGAGCCGACGGACTAGCTTAGAGTGCGTAACAAAAAATGAACCTCGTAGCGAGGATGAGCGAAATCGGCAGCGACGAGGATACAGGCTACAAAGGCGCGGAGACGTGCCCTCTGCGGCACGTTGAGCACCTTTTTGGTCGAAGACGAAGTCGCTGGCGATCGCAGCCATCCGTAGCAGAGGGGCATTTTTGTTACGCACTCTTAGTCTAGTTTCTGTCCGCCAGGACAGAAGCCAAAGAAAACAAGACCTTTTTCGCTTCTCGAAAAGATTCAGTATTCACCAGCGACATTCGCTTACTCTGTTTGAAGACGCGAAAAACCTCAATTTTTTAGCAGCGACCCGGAATTATCGATGAAGATCTTTTTGCTTCGCAGGGGATATAAGCGAGAGTTCGTATGGAAATCGGTGTTTCCGGACAGAAACTAGTCTGGCGAGTATAGTTGTCTTCAGCGGGTCTTTATCAGGAGCTGCTCTTCTATTCCTGTTCGCGAGAGGAAACTCCGTAGTCGCTGGAATTGTGGGAAGAGTTTTGCGAGCGCCGGCTTGGTGATGAGCGGAGATACTCGGGTAGGCGGGCTCTCCAAGCGGTAGAGTATTTCGTCCTCGGGGAGTAGCTCAAAGTGCAGCGGTGACTCCGGCATGAGCGCAGTCGTCCATACGGAGAGGTGCAGAAGTGCCCCAGGGCGAGTCATGCGTTCCACGCACTGCGCTAGGTGCATACGCTGCCGCATCGGTAAGTAGTTTATGAGGTCCCACATCATCACCACTTCACAAGCGCTTTGAAAACCGAGTTGTGCGATTCTGTCGACAGCAGCCGTGAGTGTGTGCTCACTTGAAGCCCCTCTGCAGATATCGTTACGAAGATCCTCTACGGATACCTTGGTGTCGAAGCGTGAGTAGTATTCCACCGTGTTGGAACTTGGTGAGCCCAAATCGAGAACGATGGGCGATTCGATGTGCGAGAGTGCCGATGATATATCTGCGAGCAGGGGCGAGTGGTAAGGTACCCAACGATTAGGGGTGTAAAGCAGTTTTTTTGATGCCTGTTCTCTGACGAGCATAGTGTCTTCTCTAGTCCGATACGTGCATAGCGCTCTCTGACTTAGATGGCATGGGCTTTGAGTCGATGCCCAAAAAATGCAATTTCCTCGTGTCTTTTGGGGTGTTTCTGTGCGACAAACAACAGGATCTGTTTGGACATCATATCGCAAGGCGGTGCCATGAAGGTGTACCAGTCGAAACAAATTATCGCGCAAGAGCAGGCGCGCGCTGCAGAGAGGTCTGTTGAGAGCAGTTGCTGGGATGGCCTACGCCTCGATGTGCCGTTCGAGTGGTCACTGCTGTGTGACGACCTGCAGCTGTGGTTTGTGTGTCGCATTCCTGGTCGAGCCACATTCGACCCTTCGCACGTTCGCGGGGCGTTCGTGGAGGGGTTGTGGGAGTATGATGTAGCTGAATTCTTCCTCATGGACGGCGAGGGGCGCTATCAGGAATTCAATGTGGGTCCGACGGGGGCCTGGTGGCGATGTGGCTTTACGGCGTACCGAACACGAGCCACCCAAAGCCCTGTGCCCACCGAGGTGTTGGTTGAAACACACATCGACCCCAATGCATGGGAGGTTCTCTTTTCGATAGCGCTGCGCGAGCTCTTGATACCGCTCGAGAGGATAGTTGGGGCGCATGTCTCGGCGATTGTCCGTCATCCCACGCTGCGATACATCTCATCTTGTCCAGTTCTGGGCGCAGAGCCAGATTTTCATCGTCGCGAATGTTTCCAAAAGATTGAGTGGGTACGTCTTGATTAGGGTGGGATAAGTATCTGATCATGCTGAGCCTTTTGAGATAGCTCTAAAAGACATCTGACTTGTTCCGTATTGCCCGATGTGATAATCTCCCTCTCGCTCTGGCAGTTCCTTGCCGGGCGAATGCGGTCTCGCATTCGTGCTCGTTATCCTGGTTACACGTTGGTTTATCAGGGTCACGTTTCAGTGGCGGTCCGTAGGGTTTTATCTGCGGTCTGCTGCAAGGCGACGACGGATCAGAGCGGACAGGACTTTTGGAGTCTGATTTGGTATGAGCCAAGAGCGCTCTTCACTTTTGGGACACGGATCGCTGTGGAATACCATCCGCGATATAGCGGAGTCGGAGGGGGTTCAACTTTTCGACCTCGACCTGCCAGGCGAGGGAGGCGGAGCGTTGCGGGTTTACATAACCAAGGCGAACTCATCAAAGGTAGAGGTCGAAGCAGGATCGGAAGCAGGAGCCTCTGCTGAGCGCCGCGGAGGGGTCTCCTTCGAGGATTGTGTACGAGTCAGCAAGCGGTTGTTGGACATCGACGAGCAGAGTGCGATTATTCCGGAGAATTGCCTGCTGGAGGTTTCGAGTCCTGGCATCAATAGGCGCTTGAGGCGGCCCGAGCACTTCGCCGGAGCGGTGGGAGAGCGGGTCAAGATTAAGTTTCGGGTTCCGGATTCCACCAGCACTAAGGTGGTGACCGGTACGATAGAGGCCCTCGAGGGAGAGCTCTTAAGGCTCAAGAGCGAGGACAAGGGAGAGGTCTTCTCGGTGCGTCTTTCGGACGTCAAGGATGCGAAGGTCGACTTCCGGTTTTGAAACGTAGAAGAGTGTGTGGTCAAACCCGAGGGGGAAGACCGGTGTACGATTGAGGTGAATGGGTATGTCGACTTTTGACTTAAACGCGATCCTGAGCCAGATGGGGCGTGACAAGGGGATTGATAAGCAGGTGCTCGTCGAAGCGGTAGAGTCCGCTATGTTATCGGCGGCGCGTAAGCATTACGGCCACAACCTCAACCTCGAGACCAAGTTCAATGACGAGACCGGTGAGATTGAGGTCGTTCAGTTCAAGGTGGTGGTCGATCGAGTCGAGGATCCCGACACGCAGATAGCGATCCAGGAGGCTCGTCAAGAGGTCGACCCTGATGCGATGGTGGGAGACGAACTCGGTAAGAAGCTCAACACCGAGGTCCTCGGTCGTATCGCTGCACAAACTGCGAAGCAGGTCATCATGCAAAAGGTACGTGATGCCGAGCGTGGGGTCATTTACGAAGAGTACAAGGACTCGAAAGGAGACCTGATCAACGGTATCGTGTTGCGGCTCGAGCGCGGCAACATCATAGTCAATCTCGGACGCACCGAGGCTATACTTCCGAAGCGGGAACAGATTCAGCGTGAGCGATATCGCCCCGGCGATCGTCTGCGCGGGATGATCCTCGACGTAGACCGTTCGGCGCGAGGCCCTCAGATTATCCTTACACGAAGCCATCCTGATCTCCTCAAGAAGCTCTTCGAGCTCGAGGTACCGGAGATAGCGGACAAGGTCATCGAATTGAAGGCTGTTGCTCGTGAGCCCGGAGAGCGTGCCAAAATAGCGGTGTACTCTAATGACCCGAGCGTTGATCCAGTTGGCGCATGCGTCGGTATCAAGGGGTCGCGTGTGCAGGCGGTGGTTCAGGAGCTACGAGGCGAACGTATCGACATCATAACCTGGACCCCGGACGAGCCATCTTTTGTAGCGCGAGCGCTTTCGCCTGCTGAGGTCAGTCGGGTTGTGGTCGACGAGGAGGAACATTCGATGGAGGTGATCGTCCCGGATGATCAGCTCTCCCTTGCGATCGGTCGGCGCGGTCAGAACGTGAAGCTCGCATCGAAGTTGACTGGGTGGCGTATCGATGTTCGCAGTGTGTCGGTCGCCGAAGAGGAGGCTCGTCGTGCGCGGGCTGCGCTCAGTGCCATACCAGGTGTGGACTTCATGCATGCAGAGCTGCTGTTTCAGCACGGGTTCAGAACCGTGCGTGAAGTGGCAGATGCCAATCTCGAGGATCTCTTCGAGGTCGAAGGGCTCAATCAGGACCAAGCCTCCGAGATTCACAAGAGCGCCAAGGAGTACGCTGAGCAGCTTGGTGATGAGGCGGATGGATTCGGAGCTCTCAATGGAGAGTTGGTGAGCGACCTCGAACGATTGCCGCTCACGGCAGATATGCGAGAGATGCTCGCCAGCGGAGGTTTTAGGACTATTCAGAGCTTGGTGGAGGCAGACGACGACGCCCTTCGCCAAGTGAGTGGTATCGACGAGGGGGATGTAGAGGAGATTCGAAAGGTCGTCGATTCGTTTCTTCGGGCGGGCGCGCAGCGTCCCGTGACGAGTCTGTAGAAAGTCGTGGCTGACTCCGTCAAAAGGGTAGAGCGGACATGCTGTGTGTGTCGCTCACGGGCGGAGAAAAGCGAACTGATCAGGCTGGTTTGTATCGAAGGTCGGCTGAAGTTCGACCAGGATCGAGTTTCCAAAGGCCGGGGTGCATACGTTCACGCAGATACGCAGTGTCTTGCAAGAGCAGCACAGCCGGCGAGATGGGAACGGGCTTTGAGGGTCCCTGCGCGAACGCTGCACGGGCAACAGGTCGCGCAGGTGTTTGCAGAGCTCATGGCACGCGCGACCTCCGGCGGGGTCGCCAGCACAGGAGCGGGGAACGTGCGGTCCGCCAAGGGGGCAGGAGTGCGAGGAGGACGTCGAATGAGGTTGTGAATTCCGCGGCCCATTCGTGTTCGGTAGGTTTGGATGTACAGAAGATAAAATTTTAAGAACGGAATTTTCACGAAAGTTAGGCATGTCAAAGATTAGAATTTACGAACTTGCTAAGGAGCTCGGAGTCGACAACAAGGTCGTCATCACGCGAGCTCAGGAACTTGGAATGAAGGGCAAAAGCTCTCATTCGCATTCACTCGAAGCCGATGAGGCCGATGCTATCCGCCGTGCGATAATTCGGCAGGCGATGGGAACGCCCAAGAGCTCCAACTCTGAGGTTGTGACGAGGCGTGTCGATCGGGTTACCGGCAGCACGGATACAGTAGTCGAGCGGCGACAGGGAGATGTCATTCGTCGTCGCCGCCAAGCGGATGCAGTGGAGACGGGCCCTCAAGCCGCTTCGGCGACGCTTGCCGAAGATCGGAGCGCCCACATGGTCTCAGATGGAGGTGCGGCGCGAGCCTTGCCTCAGGAGGAGTTGGAGCAGGAATCCGGCATGTTGATACCGGAGGCACCGGAGCTTGCTGAGGAGGCCCCGGAGGAGCGTGAAGCAGACCACGAGATGCCGGTCGCGCTGGAGCACGAGGATGGAGAGGCACCGACAGACGTGGCTGCGATCGATACAGATGTCGAGAAGGCAGAGCAGGTCGACGGAGGCGGGTTGGTCGAGGGCAAGGCAACTGTAGGCCCACGTATCCTCGGTAAGATTGAATTGCCGCAGCGGCGTGTAGTGGTCAAGCCGGCAGAAGTAAAGCGCCCGGTCAAAGGGGTGCCCACCAAGGAGCCAGTTCGTGAGGTAGTCGTCGAGGAGGAGGAGAGCGGACCTCGAAAGGGCTTCAAGAAGGGGCGTAAGCGTGAAATTAGCAGCGTAGACCTACTCGATTATGGTGGTCGTGAACCACGCCGGACCAAATCCAAGGGCGGCAAAGGGGTGGATGATAGACGAACCGGCGCGCTGTCCGAGGCTGAGAAGCCCAAGGTCGCCAAACGCGTAATCGAACTCGGTGATTCGATAACGGTCGGCGAGCTTGCAAAGCAGATGAGCCTCAAGGCTGGTGAGGTGATCGCCAAGCTTCTCGGCCTGGGAATATTAGCTACTATCAATCATTCGATCGATAAGGATACGGCCTCTATCGTTGCCGATGAGCTGGGCTATGAGGTTAAGCACACCGAGTTCAACGAGCAGGATATCATCCAAGACGTTGTCGAGGAGGATGTGGCAGCACTCAAGCCTCGTCCGCCGGTTGTAACGGTCATGGGTCACGTTGACCACGGGAAGACCTCTCTCCTGGATAAGATTCGAAGCACTACGGTGGCGGCGAAAGAAGCAGGTGGCATCACGCAACACATAGGGGCGTACAGCGTCACAACTGCTGGCGGACGTTCAATTACGTTCATCGATACGCCAGGCCACGCAGCATTCACGGCGATGCGTGCGCGTGGAGCGCAGGTAACCGATATCGTCATCCTGGTGGTGGCTGCTGATGACGGTGTCATGCCGCAGACACGTGAAGCTATCAACCATGCGCAGGCCGCAAAGGTTCCGATAATCGTTGCCGTCAACAAGATGGACAAGCCGGACGCGAACCCTGACAAGGTAAAGACGCAGTTGGCAGAGCTCGGCCTGCAACCAGAGGATTGGGGCGGAGATACGATGTTCTTCCCAGTCTCAGCGCTCAAAGGTTCAGGCATCGAGGATCTCCTCGAGGGTGTGCTGGTGCTCTCTGAGGTCAAAGAGCTCAAAGCTAATCCAGATAGACGCGCTAAGGGGACTATCATCGAGAGTCGGCAGGATCGTGGACGAGGGGTTGTGGCCACCGTTCTCATACAGGCCGGAACACTAGCGGTCGGAGATATCTTCGTGAGTGGTGCTGAGTTCGGAAGGGTCCGAACGATGACCGATTACCGCGGTGAGCGGCTCGAGACCGCTGGGCCATCGACACCGGTCGAGATAACCGGTCTAAACGGTACTCCCGAGTCAGGTGACGACTTCTTCGTGGTCGAGAGTGAGGCCGATGCACGTGAGGTAGCGAGCAACCGAGCCCAGCGCAAAGCGCAGGAGGAGCGAGCACTGGCTTCAGGGCCGATCAGCCTCGAAGAGTTCGCCAAGCGCGCGAACAATCAGGCTGCTCTCGAACTCAACATCATTCTCAAGGCCGATGTGGCGGGTTCTGTAGAGGCGGTCAAGCAATCGGTCGAGAAGCTCTCGGGTGAGAAGGTCAAGGTACGGGTGCTGCATGCAGCCGTTGGAGGAGTCACGGAGAGCGATGTGCAGCTTGCTATTGCTTCGAAGGCAATCATCGTTGGGTTCGGGGTACGCGGAGAGCCACGTGCCATAGCAGATGCAGAAACAGCCGGAGTAGAGATCCGTTTTTATCGGGTGATCTACGAGCTGCTCGATGATGTCAAAAAGGCGATGGTAGGTTTACTCGAGCCTATCAAAGAGGAGTCGACGCTTGGGCGTGTGGAGGTGCGTGAGACCTTCAGTGTGCCGAAGATAGGTACCATTGCTGGATGTTATGTGACTGGCGGGCTTGTACGGCGTAATTCGTACGCACGTCTGTTACGGGACAATCGCGTAATCCACGAGGGCAAGATGGGCAGCCTGCGGCGCTTCAAGGACGACGTCAAGGAGGTTCAGGCGGGCTTTGAGTGTGGAATCGGGCTTGAAGGGTTCAACGACGTCAAGATCGGAGATGTCATTGAAGTATTCGAATACAAAGAGGTTGCTCCGACCCTCGACTAACGTGGTGCTCGGTAGTTGTGGTCAGAGGTACAGTGTCGTATGGCTGGAAGTCGCAGGGTATATCAGGTAGCTGAGCGCATAAAGGAGCTACTCGCGGAGCACCTGATCCACACCGCCGATCCGCGATTCTCGCTCGTCACCATTACATCGGTGATGGTGTCTCCGGATCTTCGGCAAGCAAAGGTTTATTGGGTGGTTTCGTTTCCGTCTGATGCCGATCGAGATGCTCGCATCGCAGAGGTGGAGGAGGCTTTCCAGAGCGCTGAGGGGCTGTTCAAGCGTCGCCTGGGAAAAGAATTGGGCATCCGCTTCGTGCCGGCTATCAGGTTTTACTACGACGACACGCTCGATACCGTCGAACAGGTGGAGCGGCTCATGGGACGGATCAAAGGACCAGACACCCCCAGCTCGTAGTGCGTTTCTTGGACTCGAATTATTGCGGACCGCGATATGGTGGAATGTGACCGAGAGCTGCCTCAGATCGATCCGGTGATTTCGGCGATTCTCGCCGCCCAGAAGATCATAGTGATAGCTCATACCAATCCAGACGCCGATGCGTACGGCTCATCGTGCGGTTTAGCGTGGGGTCTCCAGCGTCTTGGGCGCCAGGTGTCGGTACTCAACGAGAGTGGATTCGTAGCGAGATACGGGGTGATCCCCGGTGCATCGCAGGTCAGTGCTCGCTTGCCAGCGGTTATCGACGAAGGAACTCTGCTGATCGTGTGTGATTGCGGTGCAATTGAGCGAGTTGGGGATACCTTCGTCTCGTTTGTGCGCTCGGCACCTCAGGTGATCAATATCGACCACCACACCTCGAATACGAACTTTGGACAGTTGAACATGGTGGTCGAGGGAGCTAGCTCCACCTCGGAATTGGTTTTTGACCTCCTGTCGGAGCTGGAGAGCAGGACCGGTCAGCAGGACCTTATCTCCCCTGAGAGCGCGGCGTGTCTCATGGCTGGTATCATCGGCGATACCGGCTCATTCCGATATTCGAGCACTGCTGCCAGTACTTTTTCAGCGGCGCATGCGTTGATGCTGCGTGGTGCTCGACCGGATCGTCTCACTCAGGAGCTCTTTGCCACGCAATCGTTGGCTGCTGTGCGACTACAGGCCGAGGCGCTGGTTGGGGTGCAGTTGCTCTTTGACGGAGAGTTCGCCGAAATTACGGTTACTCAGGAGATGATCAAACGGATCGGTGCTTCGATCTTGGATGCCGATTCGCTGGCCGAGCGCGGGCGTGATATCGAGGGGGTCAAGGTCTCAGTGCTCTTCAAGGAGGACGTCGATATGTGGCGCGTAAGTCTGCGTGCGCGTCAGGGCGCCGTAGACGTAGCCCAGATCGCTCAGGCTTTTGGCGGTGGTGGACACAAGCCCGCTGCAGCATTCCGGTGGAGACGAGATTTTGCGACGCTGCAACGCGAGCTTCGAGCTGCAGTCCGCGCAGCACTCGTGACCTCGCATGCGTAACGGGGTCGTGCTCATCGACAAAGCGCCGGGAATCTCCTCGGCTGCCGTCGTAGCCAGGGTAAAGCATCGCCTACGAGCTGACAAAGTCGGCCACGCCGGCACCTTGGATCCCGATGCTACCGGCCTGCTGATCTGCCTGATAAACGGTGCAACCCGCGTAGCTTCTTATGCACTCGATGGTATGAAGGTCTATTCGGGTGCCATGCGGCTCGGGGTGCGAACGAGTACCGATGATACAACGGGCGATGTGCTCGAGGAGACGACTAGTCTACCGACCTTCGAAAGCGTTTCGAGGGCTGCGCGGGATTTCGTGGGAACGATTCAGCAGGTGCCCCCCAAGGTGAGCGCCATCAAGGTCGCAGGGCGGCGCGCCTATCAGCTCGAGCGTGCCGGACACGATGTGCGGCTGGAGAGTCGACAGGTACTGGTTAAACTATTCGAAGTGACACCTCTCTCTGAGGCTGCGATCGGCTATCGCGTGGTCTGTAGCCCAGGAACCTATGTACGAGCTCTAGCTCGTGATCTGGGGGAGAGGCTCGGTTGTGGTGCCGCTGCCGAAACGATTCGACGGGAGGGGTCCGGACATTTTTCTGTCGCCGATGCAGTAGCCCTTGAAGACCTCTCGTGGAATTGTGTGCAGGACTGGACGGTTCTCGTACCCCACGTACCGCGGATAACGGTTCCTTCCGAGATAGCTATGGACCTGCTCCAAGGTCGAGTAGCTGCCTTGTCGGCCGTGAAGACATTTGTGGCATCGGTGGGTGATACGGCCGAGTTGGTGGCCTACGCTGCCGATGGAGGAGAGGGCGACGCATTGGGGTTGCTCAGACTCGACGAAGCTCGTGATGTAGGATTCGAGTTGAACGTAGCGCGGCAACCTCGAGGTAGCGGGCTTTAGTGGATAACGAAGAGATCCGAGGAGAACAGGTATGACGGCGATAGTGGTTGTCGGAGCCCAGTGGGGCGATGAGGGTAAAGGCAAGATAGTCGACGTGCTCACGGAAAACGCTCACTGGGTCGTACGCTTTCAGGGTGGTAACAACGCGGGACACACGATCGTCGTCGATGGAGTCAAGACGGCACTCAGCCTGCTTCCTAGCGGTATCATGCGCCCGGGGGTTCGTTCGCTGCTTGCTGCAGGCGTCGTTCTCAATCCTTCAGTGCTAATCTCGGAGATCGAGCGGGTCCGCTTGGCAGGAGTGAGTATAACACCGGAGACCTTCACTATCGACCGTGATGCGCACCTCGTACTCGATTACCACATCATGGTCGACAAGGCGCGTGAACGCCAGCGTGGACCGCTCCGCATCGGTACTACCGGTCGTGGTATCGGCCCAGCGTACGAGGACCGCTCTCAACGCTCGGGCATCAGGTGTGCGGACCTCTTGAATCCTTCGCGCATGAGGGAGGTAGTGCGTGCCCATGTGGAGGAGAAGAACAAACTTCTCGAGTACGTGCTCGAGAGCGATACGCAGGTCGATTTCGAGTCGGTTTGGTCCAAGCTCGAGCAGGAGGCAGCTATTTTGGCTCCTTTCATAGGGAACGGAAGTAAGGTTCTCTACGAGGCGCTGCGTCGTGGAGATAACGTCATCTTCGAAGGAGCTCAAGGAGTACTCCTCGACCAGATGCACGGAACCTATCCGTACGTCACCTCATCATCAACGATCGCTGGAGCTGCTCTTACGGGCGCAGGGCTGGGGCCGCGAGAGATCAATGTGGTGCTCGGTGTGGCCAAGGCGTACTGTACCCGTGTTGGAGAGGGGCCATTCCCCTCAGAGATGGAGGAGTCGGTAGGGGAGGAGATCCGAAACAGAGGAAGGGAGTTCGGTACCATTACGGGTCGACCCCGTCGTTGTGGTTGGTTCGATGCCTTGGCCATGAAGCGCGCTGTGCGGGTGAGTGGTATCGACTCTGTGATCCTGACGAAGCTCGATGTGCTGACGGGGCTTCGGAAGATAAAGGTATGCACTGGATACGTTCTAGACGGTGAGGTGCTCGATGATGTTCCAGCGCTGTTGGAGGACTACGCGCGTATGAAGCCCCACTATACGGAGCTGGCCGGATGGTCAGAGGATATCTCCGGTGTGCGCCGCTGGAACGATCTTCCAGGGGCGGTCAGGGATTTTGTGCACCATGTTTCCGTATTGATAGAGCGTCCTGTAAGCTTCGTGAGCGTTGCCCCAGGGCGCGAGGCGACTATCGCTGTCGATGTACCGGAAGCTCTGAAACCATTCATCAGTTTGGAGCCCCGAGGGTAGCTGAACTGAGGGTAGGAAAGGATTTTTCGGAAGGGTCTCGTCGGGGCCTTGTGAGCGCCCTGTGATCAGCGTGGCGGACTGGACATTGCCCCGTTTTCTTTATACGCGGTACGTGGTATCTCCCAAGAGCTGGCGTCGTATTTGCTGGGGATCCTCCCACACTACAAGAGTCATGGCGCTAGGTTAGGGTGGTTTACATGTTTCGATATATCCGTTCCGTTGTCGTACTTCTGGCTTCCGTAGCGTGTATTTTAGGTGCTGCGGGGCCCGCTCTGGCCCAGGACGGGGGAGTAGCGGCTCCAGCCCCTCAGCAGGAGGTGTTTGGCCCTGCCCCGGTAACCAATACGGAGCAACCGTCCTTTTTCGGGTCCCTCGTGAGCATGCTTCCGATGCTCGCAGTGTGTTACCTCATCTTTTATTTCATGGTGATTAAGCCGCAGGACGCCAAGGTCAAGAAACACAAGAGCCTTCTCGAGTCGCTCAAGCGCGGGGATCCGGTCGTAACCTCAGGTGGTATCGTCGGCAAGGTAGCCGGCATCGAGAAGGACTGTGTTCTTCTCGAGATAGCGCCGAATGTCAAGATAAAGGTCGAACAAGCGCACGTACTCAAGCGGGCTGGGAATGAGCAGAAGGCTGAGGCGGCCTAAGGTCAACGAGATCTAACGGATATCGATATGGGAAGAGACACCTTTCAGAGAGCTATTATCCTCGCGGCAGTTACCGTCGCAGCTATACTGTGTCTACTGCCGACAGCATTTCGGGATAGCTTCCCAACAAATTGGTTTACCCGCCCGCTAGCTCTCGGCCTCGATATCAGCGGTGGTGTACATTTGGTGTATGGAGTGAAGGCCCAGGAGGCTGTCAAGAGCCGTCTGCAAGCATTGCTCGTGAATGTGCGCTCAGAGCTCAGGAGTAAGAAGATAGCAGTAGCCCAATCATCGGTGACAGCCGACAACAGGCTCGAGGTCACCCTGCTCACCAATTCATTTCTCGAGGATGCAAAGGCCACCGTAGCCGAGAAGCTCACTGATCTCTCACTCTCCGGGGTAGAGACCGAAGGATCGCGACCGAAGCTTACCTTCTCAATCGACCCACGAATGACGCAGCGGATCGAGCACGATGCGATCGAGCAGGCTGTTGAGACTCTGCGAAACCGAGTCGACCAGTTCGGAGTCTCAGAGCCCCTCATCCAGAGGTCGGGGGCCGACCGTATCATCCTGCAGATGCCGGGAGTCTCTGATGTAAATGCAGTTAAGAAGGTTGTTGGATCGGTTGCCAAGCTCGAGTTCCGGCTGATACCCAGCGCAGCGACAGCTGCTGGGGTCGGTACGGTTACGTTCAAGGACAAGCAGGGCACACCGATAGTGGTCGAAGACCAGGCCCTCATGACGGGGGACTCTGTCGTCGACGCCCGCGTTGATTTCGATCAGTACAACCAAGTTGAGGTATCGGTCGTGCTCTCGCCACTCGGGGCACAGACGTTCGCCAAGGTCACCTCGGAGAACGTAGGCAGACAGCTGGCTATCATACTCGATGGGATCGTGTATTCGAATCCGGTTATCCGTGAAGCTATCACCGGGGGTCGAGCAAACATCTCGGGAGGTTTCACGACCGAAGAGGCGAAGCAGCTCAAGGTGGTACTCAAGGCAGGAGCTCTGCCAGCCCCTCTTGAGGTTCTCGAAGAGCGCACCGTGGGGCCGACACTCGGAATGGAGTCGGTCAAGAAGGGACTGCTTGCAATGGCCGTCGGCTTCCTCATTATCGCACTCTTTATGGTGGTGTACTACGCCAAGGCAGGAATGGTGGCGGTAGTAACCCTGATTTTGAACGCGGTCCTGATGGTAGCGGCGCTGTCGCTCTTTGGGGCTACACTCACGCTGCCTGGTTTGGCCGGTTTGGCGCTCACTATCGGCATGGCAGTCGATTCGAATGTGATTATCTTCGAGCGTATACGCGACGAGATCCGCAACGGGGTCGGGCGTGACGTAGCGGTAAATACCGGCTTCGAAAAAGCTTTCGGGGCGATCTTCGATGCGAATATTACGACCCTGCTCTCGGGGATGATCCTCTACTACTTTGGAACCGGCCCGGTCCGGGGCTTCGCTGTCACGCTCTCGATCGGAGTGATTAGCACGCTCTTTTGTGCGGTGTTCGCCGCCCGCTTGGCCTTCGACTACTTTGAGCTCAAAGGTAAGCGGGGCTTGTCTATCTAGGTAGGTGTAACGATATGAAAGAGCTTATTCCACACAATGCAAAGATAGATTTCATGGGTAAAGCGCCCATGTTCATGGTTCTCTCGGCACTCGCGCTTTTGGCTTCTTTCTACGTGTTTTTCACCAGGGGTGAGGGGAGCTTCGGCACGGATTTCAGTGGAGGACACGAGTTCCTCGTGACATTCCAAGGGGATTTCGACAGCGAAAAGATCCGTGCTGGACTCGCGTCGCAAGGGATTTCGGACGCGCGCGTACAAGCCTTCCAAGGTGCTTCGAGGGAGTACTCCATTCGGCTCTCGGAGGTTGCTGATTCGGAGGCGATTCGCGCCAAGATTGAGGGGGCACTCAAAGGAGCCTTTGGTGACGTTGCGACCATCCAGAAGACCGATTACGTAGGGCCTACGGTGGGTAAAGAGCTCCGCAGGAGCGCGCTGCTGGCAGTTGTCCTCGGGTTAATCGCGATCCTGGTGTACATTGCTATCCGGTTTGAGTTCTCGGTTGGTCTCGGTTCGATCGTAGCGCTCTTTCATGACGTGGTCATAGCAACCGGTATCTACATAGCATCGGGACACCTGATCGGCATGGCTACGTTGGCCGGTGCGCTCACCATCGTTGGATATTCAGTCAATGACACCGTTGTAGTGTTTGATCGAGTGCGTGAGGAACGCAACAAACGCAGGAGCTCCGACCTCTCGTCGATTATCAACGAGGCGCTCAACTTTACCCTGTCGAGAACGATCATCACGCACGTGTTGACCCTGTTTTCTGCTCTGGCGCTGTACGTCATTGGTGAAGGCGACATCAAGGATTTGAGCCTATACCTCGTCGCAGGAATCGTTCTGGGGGCGTATTCCACAATATTCGTTGTTTCGCCGGTAGCCCTCTACTGGGAGCGTTTTCGTGGCCGCGATGAGGGAAAGGTGTCCCAGCCTGCTCAGGCGAGGCGTGCCTCCTAACTGCTGCAGAGCTACTTCAGGCGCTTCGATGCAGTTTGTCTGTGAGCCGATAGGGGTAATCCATACCGCCAAGGTGGTGAAGTTCGATGCCCCGCATCAGCCCACGGACGGCATCAATGAACACAACGTCATCGAACTGTATCCCGGTAGACTTTTAGAGCAGGGTTTGAAGGACCTTCAGGGCTTCGAGCGGATATGGCTCATCTGGTGGTTCGACAGGAATCCGAATTGGCGACCGCTCGTTACCCCCCCGCGTGGTCCGGCCAAGCGTCGGGGGGTGTTTGCTACCCGCTCACCGCATCGTCCCAGTCCGATCGGTATCACTGCGGTTCCGCTGATTTCAATCGAAGGCCATCGGCTCGTGGTCGGTAACACCGATCTCCTCGACAGGACGCCGATACTCGACATTAAACCGTACATAAGTGTTATTGATTCCTTTCCAGACCAGAGGCAGGGATGGTTGGAAGAGGTGGAAGGGGAGTTGGAGAAGTCGCCCTGTTTCCAAGTAGCTCTTGCAGCCGAAGCGAGAGTGCAGGTCGAATGGTTGCAGCGGGAGTGGGGCGTAGAGTTCATATCCAAGACGATTGAGATCCTCCGACGCACACCACATCGAAGTCGGATTCACCGTATCTCTGCACCACGTGACGGGGTGTTCCGCCTCAGTAGTGGCGGGTGGCGGGTGTTTTTCAAGGTAGAGGAGCTAGAGGTAACGGTTTTGCGGATTGCATCTGGCTTTCCCAAGCGCGTACTGCTCGCTGAGGGATACGAAGTGGTTCCACAGTGGGAAGCTCAGCGGGCGTTTCAGACACGTTGGCCTAGTGACTAAAAGCGCCGTACGGAGGGGGCGCTCGACGAACATTGGATCTGGTTACCGTTATAGAGGGCGAGCGAGGTCCCGCTCGGCATCTGAAGCAAAAACTGGAACATCGAACGAGGCAGAGAAGTCGACCCCGGGTGTTTTGGCTTTTGTAGTGAGGGTCCACCTGACCGTGGTTGTGGGATCAGCTTCTCGCCACGAAGGTAGGTGTGCAGGGATCTCAATCTCGAAAGGGACAACGGATGAACCACCAACACCACGTTGAATGTTCGACAGCTCTTCCTTGTGCCAAAGAGATTTGAACTCGGACGGACGACTCCTTTCCAGACCCTGTCCTCTCTGTCTGCAGGCATTCTAATCTAGTTTCTGTCCGGAAACACCGACTACGCGAACTCTCGCTTATATTCCCTGCGAAGCAAAAGGATCTTCATCGATAATTCGGGGTCGCTGCCGCAGCCTAGCCTCGCGTTTATCGCGACTTTTCGCATCGAGAGCGCCCGCCAGGAATGCGTATCCTATCCCCCCGAAGAGTACCGAAAAAACCGAGAAAAGTGCGACATGTCCGGCCCGTGCATCGCGACACAGAACTAACTCACGAGGGTCGGAAGGGTTTACGTAGCATCGGAAAGGCTCCAGGCCGCCGCGGTAACGTGAAAGTTCGCGGTACGCATCCGGATGAAATGATCCGATATTGTCACTACCTCAAGGCTGCAATCGAAACGAAACCGGTGCCGTTAAAGTGAGTGTCGTAGCGTTCAGCTCTGGCGGGAAGGGTGGAAAGGGGGATGCGCGCTTGACCAGTTCAAGGAGCTCTCGATCGAGAATCTCAGAGCCGGTAGATGAAACTATGCTGAAAGAGATGAGTGTGCCGCGAGCATCTAGTTGTAAACGGATCGTCCCAGTTCCACTCTCTCTCCGTCTGCGAGCACGCTCCGGATACTGTTTTGAGCGGCTGAGAAGAGAAGCTATGAGCCTCTGATAAGAGATGTGTGCGTGCGTACTCGAGGAGGTGCCCGCTCGAGCGGAAGATGCAAACGTAGTCGACTTGACATCGGGGGATGTCGACGGTTCAAGTGAGTTTGGATTGTTCGCTTGGACTGTGTGCGGGATCGGAGCACGGGGTTTGCTTTCAAGGTCAGTGCGCTGCGCGAGAGCCGAGGGCGACCGTTTGAGCCTCTGGTGTTGTTCGGTCAGCAACCTTTGCGGGGAGGGGGGCTGGAGTGTCTGAGCACGCAGCGCTGTGGTTTCGGCGGGCAACGACTCGAGCGATACGGAGTACACAAGTACCTCTCCCGAAGGGGGTTTAGGGTGCGGCGCATATAGATAATGCACTCCAACCGATATGGCAGCGGGAACGATGTGAAGGCCTAGTGAGAAGGTCAGCGCAGAGAGCAGCGACACATCCCCAGCGCGAGTAACGCGTCCCGGAACTGGGTACGGCGCCGCGTTTGCTGGTGTTGGGTCGACGGCCTCGGATCGGTTGTTTTTCAGCGCTGTAGACATCAAACCTCTCGAGCGAGTTATGGCGCTGTAGCCGCCGGAGGTAGCCAGGCCCTGGACCTTACGATGTGGAGGTAGTTAATTCAGCTGCTTGAGCGGTATCTTGTGGACGTACAGGACGCTCTGTCGCGCATCCTTCACTGGTATGGTGTAGCTTGCCGCCGCAGGGGTTTGAAAGGAGTTGGTGATGAATGTGGCCCCGGGCTTCATCTCCTGCTCGGCTTTGGTCCACAGCCGCTCCATCGGCGCGGGTGACAGGAAGGTGTACACGAAGTCGTACCCCGAGAGGTCTACTCTCCACATACTCTGAAAGCGAATCGAGACTGAAGAGCGAGCTCGTACCGCAGCCTTTACTTTTGCTAGAAGCCACGGCAAGACGCCTATCTCTATACCCACGAATCGTCCATGCGGGCGGCGCTTGGAAAGAAACAACAGCAGGTCAGCCGTTCCGCATCCGACATCTATAAAGGTGAACGGTGCGGCGGTCGGTAACTCCGCCAGCACCAGTGCATAGGCAGCTCTGTGTGTAGGGTAGTACGGAACACGTGTCCAGAAGGCGGGCGCGTAGGTAAGCAGTGAACCCAAAAAAAGGAGTAGAAACACCCAGCCCGGGATCACCACTGCAAACGCCGATGCGGTTGCAAGGGGAAGTATGAGGTTCAACAGCTGCCACGGAAGAGAAAGCGCCAGGATGTGCGATGCCACGAAGGCAACGAGAGCGCTGCACAGCAGTGAGGTGCTCAGTGAGTGGGCGAAGCTCCACACGATCACGAGAATGCTGGCGGCGATCACCTGACAGACGGCTGTCTGCAGAAGGAAGAGAAGCGGTGCTAGTGAGCTTCGCGTCGTCATCGTGCTCACACCTGTAGGAGGCTCTTGGGCAGGTGATGGCGAACCGACTGCGCATAGTACTGGTCGAGCTCGAGTACTTTCTCTTTCAAGCCGACGGCTTCGGGAGACTCAGGTAGCTTTACCAAAAAGCGCACGAAGAGGTCTCCGCGCGTGCCATCCCGAAACGCTACACCTTGGTTCCGGAGCCTGACCTCCTGACCACTCTGCGTGCCAGAGTCAACGGACACGAGTAGGGGCTCGCCGAGCGATGGAATCTGAATTCGAGCACCGTGAATCGCTTCGGACACTGAGATCGGGACCTCAATAGTAAGCCCCTTGTGGGTCATCGACATCCATGGATGCGCGGCAACTCTAACGATCAGTACCACCTCCTCGGAGGGGTCCTCCTTGCGGCGGAAGCGGACCACACTTCCGGAGCGCACCCCTGGAGGGATAGTAACCGAGATCTTGCGCTGGCCGCCCTTCTCGTCGGAGACCTCTACCGTTCGACGCACACCTGTGATCGCCTCCGTGATCGCTATGGAAACCTCGATGAGTGAAACCTGCGAAACTTGAGGAGCCGTGGAGGGCTCGCGGCCCGTGACCTTCTTCGACACCTTGGTACGCAGTTTCTGGAAGGTATCGCGGGAGAGGCGTACGATTCGTCCTAGGTTACGCTCCCGTTTTGGGGCTGGCTTCGCTCGCACAGTTTGGGGCCCGGCGGTCTGTTGCGAAGTAGTAGGTCTGACGCGTTGATGGCTGGAGGCGCGCTGCTGTTGCTTGCGGTAGGCCTCGTGTGCGCGCTCGAAAGCCGACGCGAAGCCCTCGTGGGATTCCTTCTCGAGGTCCAGGTCGTACTGCTTACGCTGTTTTGCGTCCGACAGTACGGCGTATGCCTGCGCAATCTGTTTGAATTTCTCCTCGGAGCTCTTGCCTGGATTGACATCCGGGTGGTACCGCCGGGCCAAGACCCGGTAGGCACGCCTGATCTCTTCGTTCGTCGCAGCCGTGGAAACTCCGAGGATTCTGTAGTAGTTATGCATGGTGTAGTTCGAGCCCGTACGCCACAAGAAGCGATCCGCGTCACAATCTGACGAGAGAGCTTTACTGAAGCGGGTTGGGACGCTTAATCTCTCCTTTTCATACTATGAAGTCCGCCTGTGGCCCAAGCCAGTATTACCGGGGGTGCAATAGCGGCGTTTAGGAACAGCGACGATGAATGCCAACCCTCCGACCAGCCCGCGCCGTAAGATCCTCGTTACGGCTGCACTACCCTATTCGAACGGAGACCTGCACGTCGGGCATCTCGGTGGTGCATACGTCCCGGCAGATGTGTACGTGCGTTATCTGCGGCTGACAGGAGCAGATGTCCGCTTTATTTGTGGTTCGGACGACCACGGCGTTGCCATCATGATTACGGGTGAAAAACAGGGTAAGACTCCGGCTGAAGTTGCTGATTACTACCGCGCACGTCAAGCCGAGGATTTCCGCGCGATGAAGATAGACTTCGACATCTATAGCGGTACGAGCACCAATCCCTTTCATGCCAAAGCGAGCCAAGATTTCTTCAAAGCGGTGTACGAGAAGGGGTACTTCGTCAAGCAGAGCTCGCGGCAATTCTACGACGAATCGCGCGCGGCCTTCCTTCCCGACCGTTATGTCCAAGGCACGTGTGGATTCTGCGGTGCGGCGAATCAAAATGGAGACCAGTGCGAGAACTGCGGTAAGGTGCTCGACGTGGACAGCCTCAAGAGCGCCACGAGCGTCCTTTCAGGCAGCCCGGCGATCATCAAAGAAACCGTTCACTGGTTCCTGGACCTGTCGCAATTCAAGAGTGAGGTTGAGGGATGGGTCGAAACCGCAGAGCTTCGAGACCACACGCGCGCATACGTCAAAGGGCTCATCTCTACCGGCCTCGTAAAACGCGCAATGACGCGAGATATCTCATGGGGTATACCAGTTCCTCTCGATGATCCCGACGCCAAAGGCAAGGTGCTCTACGTGTGGTTCGACGCGCCGATCGGATACGTCTCCAACACGATGGAGTTGTGTCAACGAGAGGGACGCGACCCAAGCGCAGCAGATGAGTGGTGGAGGTCCAAGGAGGTCGAGATTCGGCATTTCATCGGGGAGGACAACACGATCTTCCACTGCGTGATTTGGATAGCGATGCTGAGTGCCGAAGGTACCCTCACCCTTCCCAAAGGGGTGCTCGTGAATCAGTACTTCAACATCCAGTTCCCCGGTAAGGAGGTGGAGAAGATCTCCAAATCGCGCGGCACGGCCGTATGGGTTCGTGATCTGGTGACGGCAGGGGTTGATCCCGATTCGGTGCGCTTTTACTTGACCTCCATTGCGACAGAACGTGCGAGGTCAGTGTACAAACCCGATGATCTCGAGCGCCGTCACAACTCAGAGTTGGCTGATACGCTAGGGAACTTCGTGAACCGTATCACCTCGTTTACCATGAAGTACTGCGGTCCACAGGTTCCTGAGCTCGACAGAAGTCGGATGACCGAACGGGACCTCGCCTTCGAGCAGAGCATTCGTGCTACCTTCGAGGAGGCCACGGCAGAGCTCGAAGGGTGTTCGTTCAAAGGTGCCCTCGAGCGCATTATGGAGTTCGCGCGCGAGTGTAACCGGTACGTTGACGAGAAGGCTCCCTGGAGCAGTCGTAAGACAGACATGCAGGCCACACGCGTGACCCTAGCCTGTTCCTTGCGTGCTATTCACGCGCTCGGGGTGATGTTGACGCCGTTTCTTCCAACCGCCGGACCGAGGATTCTGTCGGCGTTTGGGCGCAAAACTGAGGATATCTCGTGGCGTGATGCAGTGGATTTCCCCTTAGATTCCGTGCCACTTAGCCAGCCGCCGATCCTCTTCCAGAAGATGGGTGCGGCAGCCTCTCCACACAAGTAACAGGTTTCGTAAGTCTGAGGGAAGCACTTCGCCCCTTTCCAAGAGACGGTGTTCGTGTTGAATTGTTGGGTGCGCCGGGAGGTTCTCCGGCACACAGCCTGATACCGAAGTCTAACCACGGCGCAGATTTCGTGCGCCCAGGGAGTAGGTCGGTAAGTGGCTGCGTCACCGTGTATCCGAAGTTACCTAAACACTTATGCAACACGCCCAACCGCTAGCCGATGAGTCCACCTGGAGAGAGAACGTCCATCAATGGGTGAACGAGGCAGGTATTTTAAACGAGGATGTAGAGCGCCTCGTGTCGAATTGCTTTTGCGCTGTTCCGCGTGCGCATTTCGTCGATGAGAGGTATCGAGCGCTAGCGGCGCAGGATGTCGATATCCCTCTGGCGCACGGTCAGTGGCTTACCCGACCCTCGCTGTTGATACGCGTGTTGGGTCTGATCAATTTCAGACGTCGGATGCGTATCCTCGAACTGGGGTTCGGTAGTGGATACCTGTGTGCTGTCATGGCGGCCGGAGGCTGTCAGATCTTCGGCGTAGAAACAGTGGGGATATTCGCCCAAAGCTCGCGCAAACTTCTCGATACACTGGGGCATCACGGGGTCGTCGTGCGCCGGGGTGAGGGCCGAAAGGGGTGGCCTGAGGTCGGGCCGTTCGATGCTATCGTGACATCCTATGGAGTGCAGGAGGAGGGTGAGCTTCCACTGCCGCAGCTTGCGTTGGGTGGGGTGCTGGTCGCGACCTTGCTGGTTGATGGAGCGTATCGCCTGACGTTGTGGAAGCGGGGCGATGAGGGGTTCAAGCGGGTGGTGTTCGAAGCTGTAGAGGCTAATTAGGGCACCCGAGAGGGAGAGGAGCAGCAGATGCGTGCGCTCGTCGTCATGGTCGTAATGGCCGGTTTTTGCGCGGGGTGTAGCTTCCGAGGAGGATCTGCACGTGAGCCAGGGAGAGAGTCCATCTACCTCGTTGAGCGGGGAGATACCCTAGAAAAGATCGGGCAGAGGTTCGCTATCCCGGCCCGTGAATTACAGCGTTACAACGAGATCGTCGATCCGCGAAAGCTCCAAATCGGTCAACTTCTGCGTATCCCTGCCGTGGGTCCTCTGGGTGGTCATACCAGCCTGCAGAATGAGTCGCCGTTCCTCGCTGAACCGTCGGAGAACGCCTCACCACGGCACGTCTCGCTGGCTCCAGCACGGCACTACATCGGAACGTTGACGCTCCCCGTGCAGGGAGCAACCTATACGTCCAGGTTCGGATGGCGTTGGAGCAAATTTCACGAAGGGATAGACCTCGCTGCGCCCGAGGGGACCAAGATCGTCGCGGCACATGCTGGCAAAGTCGTGTATACGAGCGAGGACTACTATGGATACGGGCGAATAGTGGTGGTGCGTGGTGACGGCTTGATGACGGTCTACGGGCACAACAGACGTAACAGGGTGTCGATTGGCGAGCATGTCGCAAAAGGGGATTGGATCGCAGATGTAGGTCAGACCGGCGACGCGAGTGGTCCTCATCTGCACTTTGAGACCCGAGTTCTGGACCAAATCGGTCGCTATGCTGCGGTTGATCCGGCTCGGTTTTTCCGGCAGCAGAAACGCACCACAGCGGTCGATGCTCAGTCCTAGCTAATGTGTTACGCGGGGCCTTTGATGCTCGCTTTCGTGTGCGCGATAGATCTCACGACGGTGTAGTGTTGTGAGCGGCCATCCTCTGGAGTTGCGCACTGTCAGGCTGCTGACGCGCTCTTGATCAAGCTCTCGTACGCCTGCTGGATGTGTACCATCTTTTCATGAGCGAGAGTGCGCAGCTCCTCGCCCAGATGAGCTACTCGGTCGGGATGATACTGGAGCGCTAGCTCTTTGTAGCGAGCTTCAATCTCGTCTCGCGAGGCGTTATGTGGAAGATTGAAGAGAGCGTAAGGGTCAATTGAAGGTGGCTTTGCCGAGCTTTCAGGCGGGTTTGACTGGGAGGCTTTCCTTCCCTGAGGTGGCCGGAGTCGTACGTAGCTCTGCCACAACACCAAACTAAGTACGAGGAGATCGTCTATTCGACCGAGAGGGCCCAAGATGTCTGGAATCAGATCTAAGGGCCAAAGAAGATAGATGACCGCAAGAGCAAGGGAGAGTGGCGACTTGAGAGAAGGTTTCATGGCCCTGAAGATGCTACGATGGCGCGCCTGTTCCTTCAATGGTCCTGGAAGTTTTTGCTTACAAGGATGAGAGCCATGCCTTCCAAGCTAAGCCTTTTAGCCAGAGTGACTCCTGCTCCAGGTACGTTTACCTTTAAGAGCCTGGGAAAAATTACGATTTATAGGTCAAAACAAGAGGTTATGCTCTCTCCGTGCGAGTTGCTACCCATTCGATTCCACGTTGAGCCTTTATTTATTTCGTCCTACGAGTCGCCATTGTAGAGTACTATGAGTAGTAAGAGATAACCCTGCGCGGGCATCAGCGAGGCGATCGTATGGCGAACGGAACAATTAAAAGACAGATAGAAGCGGCCTTGAGCCACCCGGAGGCGGAGGACGGTCTGTATTTCAATAACCTCATCGTTGTTCACGAAGAGGAGGAGCGGCCGATCGTAGTAGGCGAAGAGGCGGAGATCAGGGCGGTACTCAACGAGATGATAAAAGAGGGGCGCATCGTCGTCACCAAATCAGCCAGCGAGCAGATCTACCGGCTGGCCTAACGCACCCCGCCGTACCTTAGTTTTGTGGTCAGGAGTTTCGTGGTCAGGAGTTTTGTGGTCAGGCGTCCGGATAGGCCATCTTGAGCAGCTCGGCGTAATGCTTACATGCGTCGGTTGATGTCAAAATACCGACTAATTTTCCGTTTCGTGTGATTAATGTTGCACCGATACGCTCCTCAGCCATGTGAAACATGACGTGATCAAGCGGGGTATTGTATTCAACCACGTAGGCCTCGAGGTTGCACACATCACCTACATGCAGGGGCTCCTCGCTCGCGGAGTTGCCAAGTACGGCGAATGCAAGTTTGAGGTCACGATCCGAGAGAATACCGACGAGTCTACCCTCGGAGGTCACCGGTAGATGCCGGACCCCCTGGCTCTCCATGACAGCGCGCGCTTCCTGCACAGAGCGGGATGCCTCTATCGTGTACGGAAACGGGGTCATCACTGAATCGACATGCGGCATCGGTTTCGTTATCACAATACAGGTATCCTCGAATTCTTCTATTTTGTAGACCTACGTGCGGTCCTTCGGCCATGCGAAGCGCCATACAGACGTTCCCACGGCCGCTCAAAAATACTCCTAACTGGTCGGTCTCGGAAGCAAAAATCTTGAGGGGTGATCGCTTCGGGTAGAGACACCGGTTTTAAGACGGTTATGAGCCAGAACAGGGGGTGCGTGATTTACTGTTCTCCACCGAGGGCAGTGTCGGGTCAGAAAAACGGCCTCTTCGCTGCGCTAGCGGGGGAAGACCAGGTCGTGGAGCTCACGATAGGAACGAACGATGTGCGTTGGGCGGGCCGCTTCGAGCAGCGCCACTGGAGAGTACTGATGGTTCTCTGACGGGCAGAAAGCTACCGTGGTCATCCCCGCCGCCTGTCCGGCGTGAATATCGATCGGCGAATCCCCCAGCATAATCGCATCCGACGGGGAGACCTCCATTAACTCCAGAGCTTTGTGGAGTGCCTCCGGATGCGGCTTTCCTCGCGGTACATGGTCTATAGCGATCACGGCGTGGAAGGAGTCGGAGATACCCCACCGGTTGAGAGCGATCGACACATGGCCGAAGCGCGAATTGGTCGCAACCCCCGCCTTCACGGCGGATGCCCTGAGTGCGCCTAGGGTATCGATGAAGCCTGGATAAGGCTCCACCTGCGACATGCGCTCTTTGACCCGAGTCCAAACAGATTCGCGGAAGGCCTCCGGGTCTGCAATGGCGAGCTCTTGCAGCACCTCTGGTGTCTTGCGTGAGAAACACATCTCGATCACCTCAGGAAGCTCTCGATGAGCCCCGAATTCCGCTAGGGCGCTCTGATAAGCAGTGGCCCAATGTGGCAGCGAACACCCGATTGTGCCGTCGAAGTCAAAGACTATCCCTTTTACACTTGGAGTATTCATACACTCGGAAGTATTGCACATAGGGCGGCACGAGCGCACCACTCGTGGTCACACCCTCTGCTGGGCTCGGTGGAGCTGTCAAGCGTTGGTCGGCTCGGGGAAGAGATTGGGGAGCGAGAGGTAGCGTTCTCCCGTATCGTAGCAGAAGGTCAAGACGGTCGCTCGGGGCGTGAGTTCTGGGAGCTTCTTGTGCACAGCTGCTAGTGATGCTCCTGAGGATATGCCCAGGAATATCCCCTCCTCGCGGGCAGCTCGCTTGGCGAATGCGATGGCGTCCTCTGCATCCACCTGAATAACGCCATCGAGTATCCCAGTATCGAGGTTTTTAGGGACGAACCCCGCTCCGATCCCCTGGATCGGATGAGGCGAGGGCTGCCCCCCGCTGATGACTGGCGACGCAGTTGGCTCAACTGCAAAGACCTTCAAGCTGGGGAAACGCTCCTTGAGTACCCGCGCGCACCCGGTGATGTGGCCCCCGGTTCCGACGCCGGTAATCATGTAGTCGATCCCCTCCGGAAAAGCTTTCAGGATCTCCTCGGCGGTCGTGCGCGCGTGCACCTCGATATTGGCTGGATTCTCGAACTGCTGCGGCATCCAGCTCCCGGGGGTGCTCGCCAGAAGCTCGGTTGCTTTCTCGATAGCGCCACGCATGCCTTTCTCGCGGGGGGTCAGTATGAACTCAGCGCCATACGCAGCCATGATCTTGCGGCGCTCCACGGACATCGACTCAGGCATCACCAAGATCAGGCGATATCCCTTCACAGCAGCAACCATCGCGAGGCCGATACCGGTGTTACCAGAGGTCGGTTCGATGATCGTTCCACCCTTGTGGAGCTGACCACTCGCTTCGGCATCCGAGACCATTGCAAGGGCGATTCGATCCTTGATGCTGCCCCCCGGATTCGCGCGCTCCAGCTTGATCCAGATGGCACACGAGGTGTCGTAGAGCCTGTTTATCCTGACGTGAGGTGTGCCTCCGATGGTGTCGAGAATGGTGTGAGCTTTCATGCCTACTCCCCTTGGAAGAATGTCTACTTACATGCGTCGAGCGCAGCTTCGAGGTCGCGTATGATGTCGTCTGCATGCTCGATCCCGACAGCGAGGCGTATTCCTCCGGGATCGAAGCCACGTGCGAGCTGCTCTTCTGCCGAATAGGCTGCATGAGTCATGGAGCCCGGGTGCTCGATCAAGGTACGGATCTGCCCCAGGCTGACTGCGAGTGTCACAGCATAGGCATTGTCTGCTATGAAATCCATCATGCGGTTACCCCTCAAACGGGATTCCTCGGGCGTACCGCCTTTGAGCACGAAGTACACCATGAACCCCGGAGCGAAATCGCCGTAGTAGTCGATCATCTGCTTTCGAGCCAGGTTGTACTGCGGGAAGCTCGAGAGGCCCGGATACTTCACCGTCTCGACCAGCGGGTGACCTTCGAGAAACTTCGAAACGTGGTATGCATTGTCTTGCTGCTTCGGGATCCTGATGGAGAGCGTCGGCAGCCCATGCGCCAAGATACTCCAGGCCGTCGAGGGAGCAAGGCTACCGCCGAAGTCCTTTCGGAGCATCACGAGTTTGTTGTAGAACTCTTGGCGAGTAACGACCGCGCCGCCCATCTCTATACCGAATCCGGAGATCCCCTTGGTCAAGCTGTGAACCACCACATCTATCCCCATCGTAATGGGACGTTGAGCCCAGGGGGTGCAAAAGGTATTGTCGATGATCGATATGATGCGCCTTTCCGGAGGTCGCTGGCGATTGATCCGCTCGACAGTTTCAGCCACCGCGCGGATATCGACGAGCTCGAGGCTCGGATTTACAGGGCTTTCGATGTAGACGACTCGTGTGTCGTCGTTTACGAGCGGCTCGAGAGCCTTCCCGTCCCGTAAATCAGCAAAATGAGTTTTGATAGAGAAATTCGGCAGCCACTGCGACAAAAGACTGTAGGTGCAACCGTACAGCGTGCGGTGAGCGATGATCTCGGATTTGGGGTTGAGAGCAAAGGTGAGGGCGGCATGAACGGCGGCCATGCCCGTGGCGTAGGTCACGGCACACTCACCTTGCTCAGCCAGAGCAAGCGCCTGCTGCAACATGTCGTTGTTGGGATCGCCGAGCCGATCGTAGACGTAAATAGGGTCGTGCCCATTCGGACCTCGAAAGCGGCCTACGTCTTCGAACCCTTGAGCTCCACGTCGGGTGGATTCTAATCGAAATGTGCTCGAGGCTGTTATGGGCGGGACGACTTGAAATTTGTAGTCCCAGGTAGAGGTGAACGACTCACCGTATATGAGTCGCGTCGGAACTGCATACTTTCTCTCTTCAAGTTTTTTGAGCGCCATAGAATCCCCCGCCACAACACCATTGCACCTCAGGGTGCCGTACACAAGTTCGGATTAACGCTGATTTATTGAGTCCGCTGTCGGGCGACCTCGTAGAGTAAGATAGAGGCTGCGCAGCTCACATTGATAGAGGACAGGGCCCCGCCTGTGGGAATTTTGACCACGACGTCACAGATATCCCAATAGCCCTGCGCCATCCCAACGGTCTCGTTTCCGAGAACCAGCACCGTTGGTCTCGTCATGTCGACATCGAAGATATCCTGTTCGGCCTTACCACTGCTTCCAATCACCTGATAGGGGTATCCGCACGAGCGTGCGTGGTCCACCCACTCTTTGACCTCCTTGCAGGAGGGCGCCGTTGTAACTGGAAGGGTGAAAAGCGCACCCATACTTCCGCGTACAACGTGTGGGTCGTAGATGTCGACTGCGTGGCCCGTGATGATGATTCCATTTGCGCCAAAGGCGTCGGCGGAGCGTATAGAGGAGCCTAAATTACCGGGGCTGCTGGGGCGATCAAAAACTACCACGAGCCCATGAGGTTGTGGTGAGATTGCAGAAGGCGTCTGCACCCGCGCGTCGAGAATAGCCATCATCTCTGAGGTCTCTTCTTTGTCGCTCAATTCCGCCAGTAGCTGAGGAGCAACTTCCCAGTGGCTCTCTGCGATACCCTTCGAGAGGAGCTCTTTGGCCCAGCTCGATAGAGTGCGACCGGCTGGATAGAGGAACGCGGAGACCGACCAGCCGAACTGCACCGCTAAATTTATCTGTGCAACCCCCTCCACCAAGATCTGACCGTAGCGGGTACGCTTCGTGCGGTTGGTCTTGATCACCTCGGCTCTCTGAAAGTTGTTATCACGTGTGCGAACTCGGATCAGAGTGGGAGAGGGGCGCTTGCCAGCGTGTTTGCTAGAGTTGGTACGGGCAGGACGATTCATAGGCTCCACTCATGTAGGCTTGTATTGAGAGAAGGGAGATAGTACCGGCCCTTTGGGCGCATGCAAGTTGATAATTTCCGCTTAAGTTCCAAAAAGCGTTAGCGAAAATGCCTAAAAATCGGATTGAAGCCCGCTTCGGCTGTGTCGCTGTATTGCCTGATAAAACAGGCGATGGCGTTTCGAAAGTTTTTTCGTATTCGCCGCAATCGCTTTTGACAGACTTACATCATACTGATTATAAGATTTATAACTCCTGTGTTGTTAGGTGGTTAGGACAAGGAGTGTGGAAACGGTGTGATCGCCAGACGCCGAACACTGACAAGGGCTCTGGCGATTCGAACAGCTTGCTGCATTAAGCGCTACTTGAACTTAGGGGTGCACGTGAATAAGTCAGAACTGATAGAGAAACTCGCTCAACGGACACAGATCAACGTCATTCAAGCGGAAGAGGTCGTGAACCTCATTTATCGTAAAATGCGCGATACACTCATCAGCGGTGGGCGCATAGAGATCCGCGGATTCGGGAGTTTTGTAGTCAAGGAGTATGGCGCGTACGAGGGTCGTAACCCGAAGACCGGTGAGAAGATACCGGTGCCGCCCAAGAAGCTTCCGTTTTTCAAGGTGGGTAAGGAGCTCAAGGAGCGCATCGATAACCTGGCAGACGCAGCCGAGGCTTCGAGGCAGCAGGCAGGGAACAGTCAAAAGTAGTGCGAAAGCGGTACGTGAATCGTTAAAGTTTTGAGTCGAAGATGTCGTAGTAGAGGGTATCGGGAAGCCCTGATAGTCAGGTTAGGATAAGAAAAGTATGTCAATAGATTGGTTAATGGAATTGGAACGCGCGCTTGAGAACGGCAAAGATGTGTTCGCATGTCCGAGCGTGGGGCGGAGCAGCTGGCAGATCTCTAAGTCGGTCGACGAGCTCCGGAAGATCGCTCAGAAGGCCGCCGATATGAAAAAGATATCGGTCAACATCGTGCGCTTGGTGCCGAAGCAGGACGCAACAGCAGGTGATCTCTTCCTCGTGCCGACCGGCATAGACGAGACAGGGCCTCGTGGCGAGCCGAACATTCGGTGGTCGACGGTGGAGACGAGAGAGGCGGCAGAGATGATGCGCGATGTTCGACACGGACCGTGCCCCTTCTTTGCTATGCAGGTGGAAGAAGTGATTGAATCCACCAAGTCGGTCTAGCCGATGTTGTCGCACAGCGGAAGTGGTGCTGGTCGCGATGGACGTGAGCTGAGTCTCCATGCAAAGGTGCAGGTAGACTCAGTGCTCTCGTCCCGTTACGAACAGAGCCCGCAACAAGGTGCTCCTGGTTCGCGCCCGCCTGGATGGGACGAGCGGCGTGAAGGTCTCGATACTGTTCAAACTAGTAGCGGAGAGGTCCTACGGCTCTTCAGCACAGGTGCCCAGTCGGTACCCAAACCGGGGTGGGTGATCGTCATTACGGGTGGAAGCTTCGAGGAAGGCTACACCTGGACCCTGTACGGCATCCCGCGAGCCCACTAATTTCTGGCTCTTCCGAGTTCGAATTGATTGGGGAAAGAAGATCCGCCCAACACGACCACATCTTTTCCTAATACGGACATCTGTCGAGGGTAGAAGGCCCATCAGATACTAAGCGGGCAGCAACAGGCGACAGTCCCTTCGACGCGCTTGTTGTATCCTAGAGCAATGGGGTGTCGATCTAAGCACCTGTGTTTTCCCTTTCCCTGTGACATTTTTGAAAGAGGAGGAACAAGATGCCCTGCTACGAACTCCTTTGGAGCACAACAAGCTGTTGATCGGGTGGTAGGGCTAAACTGCGAGTTAATCCCCAGAAAGCGTTGATTTTCCATCCGCTATTCAAAAAGCTGCATAGCTTAGCCCCCTTGTGCGCATCTGAAAGAGGAGAAGTATGCGGGTTGATCTTTTTCGCTTCGGGCCCGTGTCTGGTGTGAGGTATACTCAAAAGAGGTTTTTTGAAGGTTACGAGGAGCAGAGCAGGTTATGGATCAACGCCAAACAAGTGGTTGTACACAGGAAAACGTCACCGTCGAGACCACCATCGGTGATCTCATCGAGGCCATCACCGAGATAGCGCTCGAGGCCGGTAAGACTGAGCAGGAAGGATACCGCTTAGCTTCTTTCACAATCGAAAAGATCCTTCGTGATAAGCGGCGCAAAGAGCTTGAGGCTTGATAAACCCAGCCTCATTCATTTTTGAAAAAAATGAGTGAGCATAGCTGAGAGAGCGCAATCTTGAAGGGCCCGAGTTGCGCCGTAGGAGACAACAAACTCCTATACGCCGAGCGTGAAAATTTCAGGGTCATGAGAGACTATAGCTCTTAAAAGGCTGCGGAAAAATGCTCTTCTGCTGCGAAATCCGATCTTTCGGCGCTAGCCGAAGATGAGAGCGCGAAAAAATCCTCAATGTATCGCAGACTTCGGCGAGCTGTAGTCGAGTCGTGGATACACCTGCGGTTTTTTCGCGCTCTCATCTTCACCCATCACCAAAACCTCGAATTTCTCGCTACGAAGCCATCTTTTCGCAGCCTGTTAAAGCGATACTGCTTGATGTTCGCGAAGAAGTTCGAGAGTCGCGCCCTTGAAAGCAGCAAAACTCTCATAATGACGAAATCAAGTCGGCCCAGGAGATGCCGCAACCTACTAAGGCTATACGTGACCTTATATGTTGCCTGAATGTGCTCCCTGATTGAAGAAACCTTTTGGTAGAGCGTTTCCTTCAAGTGTTTAAGCCGCGTCCGTCATCAGCCGGATGACCGGTTGCTCGGCGAACAGGGGCTCTCCGCTGAATCCGAGCTTGGAGTACTGCTGCAATCCCCAGCACATGTCGCAGAGATAGTGCCGTCCGATCAGATCAGAGTCGTGGTAGAGCGCTTCGAGCGGCAAGCCGAGCGAAAGCGTCGATGATGCGTACAGAAACTCCGGCGTACACTGCCCTCTGTCCGGAGCAAGTCCCAAGGGTGTGCCGATTGCGTGAACAGGGATCGCCGACTCGTTCATGAATTCAATTACCTGCCGAGCCCACGGCACGCTAGCCTCCCCAGCATCGCTCAATCCGCAGACTACATTGTGGCACCCCTCGATCCTTTCGACGACTTCGGCACAGCTCTGCGGGGTAGGCCATTCGTATACGTGACCGCCCAGCTTTGCGACGGTGGAAACTAAGCGCTGCATTGGATCGCTCACGGTATCTGACCCGGGAACCAGAATCAGGCTTACGGATGATCCGCCGTTGAGGAGGTGGCGCGCGCACGCTACGCTTACCCAGCCGAAGAAGGAGTCACTCGCTAGCACGGTGACCGCGGCACCTAGCGACGACAGACCGAGAGCAAAGCGGATGACCATGGCAGATGAGAACCCGCAAGCCTCCACCATTTGAAGGGGGCTCAATCCACAACTATCGAGGTACTGAACCGTGTGTGACCATGTCTTCCATGAGCATGCAGGAACGACCGTACCGGTCGGGGCTTTGAATGAGATAGCTTTAGTGAGCGCTGCAGTGCTGACCATATTGACCTTCCGTGGACCGGGAGCAAGGGAGCCCCCTCTACTACCAACTGACGGCTATAATCGACCAATAGTCGCTCGAGCTTGTCGTTTTGGAGCCAAAAACAGGGCTCCTCCCTTGCTTCACAGTTGGGCGTCTGGCAGCTTACGGAGACCTACACCGGCAGCCCAGAGAACGGGTGGGAAGTGGTACTAACAGGTGAAAACTATGAAGCAAGATCCAGTAATCGCGATAGCCGGGGCCACTGGGCTGGTGGGCAATGAGATGTTGGTGGTACTCGAGGAGCGAGGGATAAAGTGCTCGGAGCTGCGCTTGTTTGCATCGCGGGATTCGGTCGGTGAGGTCTACAAGTTCCACGACGAGGAGGTGGAGGTTCAGGAGCTAACGGAGGAGGGGTTCGAGGGGGTCGATATAGCTCTGTTTGCTACCTCGGCGGAGCTCTCCGAGAGGTTCGTGCCCAAAGCGGTTGAGGCCGGGGCGGTAGTGATCGACAACTCTTCGCATTTCCGCATGAATCCCGCCGTCCCATTGGTGGTACCTGAGGTGAATTTCAGCGCTATTCGCCAGGCAGAGGACCGCATCATCGCCAATCCCAACTGCTCTACGATTCAGCTCGTACCTGTTCTCAAAGTGGTTGATGAATTGGCCGGGTTGAAGCACGTGGTGGTGTCCACGTACCAGTCGGTATCTGGTGCTGGTAAGAGTGCGTTGGACGAATTGTGGGGACAGTCACTGGCGATTTTCAACCAACAAGAGCTTCCGCAGGAAGCGTTTCAGCATCAGATCGCTTTCAACTGTATCCCGCAGATCGACATCTTCCTCGAAAACGGATTCACCAAAGAGGAGTACAAGATCATCAACGAGAGTCGAAAGATACTCGGTATGCCGAATTTGCGTATCACGGCGACAGCGGTGCGGGTGCCCGTGTTTTATTCGCACGCCGAGAGTGTGTTCATCGAAACAGAGCGACCAATCTCTCCGGAATCACTCGTGCAAAAGCTCAGCGCTACTGAGGGGGTGGAGGTCTATCCATCGAACGAAGAGTACCCGATGCAGCTCGATGTCACCGGTTCCGATACGGTCCACGTCGGACGTATCCGAAAGGACGAGTCGGTATCCAACGGCATCTCGCTCTGGATCGTTGCCGACAACGTCCGTAAAGGGGCTGCAGTCAACGCAGTGCAGATCGCCGAGCGGCTGCTTTCGCACTAAATTTTCGGAGGCCTTCAACGTGCCCAAGATCAAGCTTATCGTCGAGTACGATGGAGGCCAGTTTCATGGCTGGCAGAAACAACCAGGGTTGCGAACCGTTCAGAGCGAGCTCGAACGAATTCTCTCGGTAGTGTGTCGACAAGCGGTAGGGCCCTTGCACGCTGCTGGACGCACCGATTCAGGGGTGCACGCCCGCGGACAGGTTGTGACCTTCACCCTTGCCGAGGAGCCAGACCTGTGGCGGTTGGCGCAGGGGGTGAGCCACCTGATGAAGGGGGAGTTGGCGGTCCTCTCGGCAGAGGTCGTTCACGATTCGTTCCACCCCGGTATCGACTCGACCCACAAACAATACTCCTACCGTGTGCTCAATCGACCTGCTCCCGCTGTGCTCGATGCGCGGAAGGTGTGGCATATCTCTCGTCCGCTCAACTTAGAGTTGATGCAAACATGTGCTGCTTCTCTGATTGGAGAGCACGATTTCTCCAGCTTTCGTGATTCTGAGTGTTGTGCAAAGTCGCCGATTAAAACGGTCTACGTGAGTGAGCTCGAGCGTCAGCCGGGAGGCCTCATCGTGTATCGGGTCATCGGCTCAGGATTTCTCAAGCAGATGGTCCGAAACATCGTCGGATCGCTGGTCGATGTCGGGAGAGGCCGACTGGCGGTATCGAGCTTTAGTGAGATCTTAGCCAACAAGGATCGCAGAACCGCTGGGGTGACTGCGCCTGCGCATGCGCTCTCCATGGATTGGGTCTCGTACGCGCCACTTCCGGACTTCTCCCGGCGCGATTGAGCCCTGACGAGTCGCATAGAGCCCCAATCAAGCATCGCGCTAATGATGTGTTGTTACCATGAGGCAAAGCGGGAGGCGAAATGGGACGATGTGACGTGTGCCACAATGAATACGACCGCTCCTTTACCGTGATTCATCAGGCCCACTCTTACACATTTGACAGCTTCGAATGCGCGATTCATGCACTCGCTCCACGGTGTGAGCACTGTCAGTGTCGCATCATCGGACACGGGATGGAGAGTGAAGGCGTTTTTTATTGTTGTGCTCACTGTGCGCGGAGTGAGGGGAAAACGGAGTTGCGCGATCACGCACACTAAAGCTCCGCAGGGTCTTCCTGCGTTCGAAGGTTATCCCAGCGTAGGCTTCCCGAGCCCCGTCTCATCAATCCTGTCGTGGCACCACTTCGAAACCTGGTAAAGGAAGTCAGCTTGCCCCTCATTCCTCGGAAGAACCGAGAGCGGAATACCACTGATGTATCTTCAAGAAAAAGATCGAGACCGCTTCGAGGAGATAGGTTAGACCTGCCCCTCCTTTCAGAATCCAGGCAACCAAAAACCCGAAGAGCAGAAGGTTCCAGGCCATCACGTACAGCACTCCGACCCGATAGCCTCCACGAATCAAACTTAGATCGGTCTGAATGGGCGAGATGTCGCGAATGTTGAGGACGATATCTAATCCGTATCCGATACCGACGGTCAACACAGCGAGCATGTGTTCGTGTCTAAAGAGAGCGAACGCAATCAGTCCAGCAACGAAGGTGAATACGGGAGTGATGTAAGGAGCAACGGATATGAAGGCGTTGAAGTGCTTGGTTTCCTTCGAGTAGGCGTATTCGAAGTAACCTGAATCACGAGCAATCTTCATGCCTTTGCGCTTGTTGCCTACTAAGTTTGAAACGAGGGAGTGTTTGAATTCGTGAATGAGAACGGAGATGTGCCCCTTGATGAAAAGGTGTGCACACACTCCTCCAGCGAGCGCTGCGCAGGTAAAGATTCCGGCGTAACCGAGAGTCTCGGCAGAGAGTAGGCGAAGAGCCAATGACAGAACGACCAATCCGGTCGGTAGGATCGCTACGAGCGAGAGAAAGAAAGCGAATCCTCCAACCACTGCTTGTTTCGGTGTTTCTGCCTTTCGCGACTTCGTCGCAGGGGTAGCTTCGACATTGGTCAGCTCACCCCGCTCGATAGCTTCCCTGATCTCGCGCACGAGAGCAGAGATCTCTGCATCTTTGTGGTGCCCATCGTCGTCGTCGAACTTCTCCGTCATGATAGTTTCGGGTTTCCTGTCGAGTGAGGTGGCACTAGCGTCTCAAAAAACCGCCGAGGAGATCCTTTACGCCGCGAGCAGTGTCCGAATCCTTCCCGAGTGCTTTGTCGATAGCGCGACCCGCCTCGCGCTCGATAATGCGCCCCGCACCGGTCTGCATGAGCTTCGAGAGATCGGGTAGCACGAGCAGTTGCGGGGCACGACCCTTGAGGCTGAGCGGTATGACGAGCCGCCCCGAAGAATCGTATACCTTGCTGATGTCTTTAATACGCTCAGCCAGAGCCCTAGAAAACTCGGGCGTAAAGGTCAGCGTCATGGTGAGGTCGAGTGTACCATCTCGTGCAATCGAGCCGCTACTTCGAAGTGTGAAGATATCGCCTACGGCCTCCAGAGAGCGCAGAACCGTCAGACTTCCCTGCAACTCGAAGGTCGAATCCAGGGAATGAATGCGCGTGTCGGGTTCGCGTACCATACCTTGAAACTCTGGAGGAATGCTCTCCACGAGAGTCTTCTCAAGGAAGGGTAATCCTTTTCCGACAGAGTTGAGCACAGCGAGCGGCAGGTTAAAGCCCTTGAGGGTGGCGTTCTTGACCGAGATGCTACCGGGACCGCGTATATTCGGTGCTGGAGGCCCGAGGGGACCGCTCACCTGCGTATTCAAGGTGGCGATAGTTCCCGAGAAGTTTGCAGCGTGCTCGGGGTAAAAGGTCGATAGGATGCTCTGGATCGACATCCCTTTGAGGTCGGCGCTGGCTCGTACCTGCAGCGGAGAGCTCAGTTGAAGCGCTCCTGGGATGTTTCCAGTGCCATCAAACGCGCGCACGTCAAAGCGGCTCAGGGTGACAGAGCTTGGAGCTCCCTTACGAAACTGCCCATCAATACCTAAGATGATCGGGGCTCGATTGATGTTGAGCGAGAGCTGCCGAGAGCTGAAGCTGAGCGCGGTTGTGGTTCCTTCGAGGGAGATATCGCCGCTGATAGCTTGAACACTTTGCCCATCTGGGATGACAAAGGAACTATCGCGTAGCTGGAGCGCAGAGCCAAAGGAGATCGTGTCGGCACCGGCAAGGGTTATCTCGCAGCGTGGGATGACGAGGGTTCCCCGCGGCGTAAACTTTGACAAGGACGGGACAAATGGCTGCGCATGCTTCACAAGAGCTGCGATGTCGAGTTTATCGGACGAGGCCTTAATCGTCCCGCGGCGGCTATCCAGCTCGAGAGCGGCTTCCGCGCGAACCGATCCTGCGTCAGAGGTAAACACAGCATCCGAGACAGCAAGCGTGCCTGTGTCGTGATTGAGCGAGGCCGAGCGAAGGGCGAGAGAGAGCGGCCCGGCCCCGGGCATACCAACGCGCAGCTCCGCCTTCGGTACGCTCAAGAGCGCTCCCTGCAACTGAACCTGCGCATCGAGGTCGAGGTCGGAAATGGTTGAGGTTGTGCCAGCCTCCAGGTCTTGGATCGTCACTGACCCGTTCTCTATGAGCACTCTCTCGAGATGCAGCTGAAACGATTCCGAGCTGCTGGACGCGGCCGCGCTTTCGGAGGAGGCGGATGGTTGCGGAGCAGGGGCTGGTTGCGATTGAGAACCTGAGGCAGCTTGGCCAGAAAGGCCTGCTATCGAAAAGCCTTGCTTACCCCTCGTTATCGTAATCCTCGGCTGTGAGACTCTAAATTCAGATGCGTCGAGCTTTCGCGAGAGGAGTGGACGAAGAGCCAGCTTGGCCCTTACTGCGGCAACCGATGGAGCAGCTTCCCCTCCCAGGGTGATATCTCGCACCACCAGCTGAATGTTGGGGAACAGCGAGATATCGACCGTACCGATGTTGACCGGCGCTCCGACAAGCTTGGTGAGTCGTTGCTCGATCTTGGGCTGGAGAATTCTCACCACGTCGTTAGCGCGCACTACTGCTGTTACTACCAAACCGGCCAAGACGAGAACCAGCAGCCCGACGATGATCGCTATACGTTTCTTCATGATTGCTACCGAGAATACGAGTATACGGCCGCGGGGACAAGCTCAACGGATCGCCGCGTTTCCCCCGCAGACAGGGGTGGCTCGACAGCTCTTGTGTTGTAATAGTATGACTCGTGATGGCCACGGGTTTCAAGTATGCAAGGGGGAGAGATGCGCATAGCGGTTAGCGCTGGGGAGGTGTCAGGTGAGCAGCACCTGTCACGTGTCATACGTGCGCTTCGTGAGCTGCATCCCAACGCCCATGTCAGAGGGATGGCAGGGGCTGCTAGCCGCGATGCCGGAGCCGAGCTGGTGATCGATTGCTACCGAAAGGGTGCAGCGATGGGGTTTTCCGAGCTCCTGCGTTCAGCGGGGTCTATCTGTTCCTCGTTTGCTACCATGAAGCGGCTCATACTCGAGTGGAAGCCACACGTTCTCATCCTCGTGGATTATCCTGATTTCAACCTCAGACTGGCGCAGTATGCCCACAAGCAGGGTGTACGGGTGCTGTACTACATTCCGCCGAAGGTGTGGGCGTGGCGAGCCAGCCGTGTCAAGAAAATTGCGGCGTGTGTCGACCGAGTCGCAGCGATCTTTCCTTTCGAGCGGGAGTTTTATGCGGCGCGTGGATACTCCGCCGTCACCTATGTGGGGCATCCGCTCACCGATCGGGTCGCAGATGTGAAAATCGACAACGTGCGCAGCAACACGCTCCTGTTGTTGCCGGGTAGTCGCCGATTCGAAGTTGAGCGCATCTTACCCCCCGCTCTCCGGGTGTGGCTCCGACTGCGGCGCGATCATCCGACCCTCGTGGCGCAGGTGGTTCTTGCTCCGAATATGTCTTTCGAGTGGGTGAAAAGGCTGGCCGCGGGGGTTGTTGGGGGCGAGCTTCTCGACAAGGTCGAATGGACCACGGAAGACGCTTTGAAGGCTATGGCGCGCGCTCGGGTAGGAATTCTCAAATCCGGGACCTGCAATTTAGAAGGTGCTATCGCAGGGTTACCCTTTGTATCGGTGTACAGTGGCTCGTGGTTCTCTAATTTGCTAGTTTCGGCGTTCGTGTCGCTCAAAGAGTACTCCCCGGTCAATATCATGCGCTCTGGCACCGTTGGAGAGTTGATGCAGGTGAGGCTTGACGAGCGAGCGCTCGAAAATCAGGTTCGCAAGCTACTCGAAAATAGTGAGGACCGAATCCGGGTAGAGAGCGGTCTCGCAGAGGTGCGTGCCAGTCTGGTGCCCGATGGACAGCCGAATAATCACGGAAGTGTAGCACGTCGCGTCGCTGCTCTGGCGCTCGAATTAGGCGGCAGAGATGGCGAGCAACAAATCGCGCAGAACCCAGAGCCGCTGGGTGAATAGCGGATTGGAAGGATTGTGAGTTCATGTACAAAAGGCTCCTGCAGTATTTGAAGCCGCATCGCCGATATTTTGTCGGCGCGTTGCTGTGCATGGTAGTGTTCGGAGCTACCGACGGAGTTGTCCCGTTTCTGGTGAAGTACATCCTGGATGAGGTGTTCACCAAACGGAACGAGCAGCTCTTGTGGATCCTACCGGCACTACTGATGGGATTTGCTCTCGTTCGTGCCGCCTGTGATTTTGGTCAGCAGTTCCTCATGGCCGCCGTTGGTCACCGAGTGACTCAGGATCTCCGTAATCACGTCAATCGTCACATCCTCTCCCTCTCTCCCGATTTTTTCGTACGCAACTCGTCAGGCGAGCTTTTGTCCAGAGTCACCTCGGATGTGCTCCTGGTGCGCACGCTCCTGACGGATTCGACCGCATCGATTATTCGCGATACCCTGCGTCTGTTGGCCTTGGTCGTATCGTGCGTGTACCTCGACCCGACCCTGTCGCTGTTGGCGGTGGTGTTTTTCCCGATCGCAGGGCTCCCCATCGCTCGCATCGGAAAGCGCATGCGAAAGCTCAGTCGGCGTGGTCAGGAAGCGATAGGGGCGCTCTCCGCGCTCTTTCAGGAGAGTCTGCAAGGGCATCGGGTCGTGAAGATCTTCTGCCGGGAAGATTTCGAACAGGAGCGCTTCGAACGTGGTAACAAGGAGCTCACCCGCACGTTTGTGAAATCCGAGCGAGTACGTGCCGCCGCCGGCCCAATTAACGAGGTGCTTGCGAGCTTGGTGATCTGCGGTGTGTTGCTCTACGGCGGACACTCGGTCATCTCAGGCGCCCGAACCTCGGGCGACTTTATGGCGTTCCTGGTCTCCGTGTTCCTGATGTACGAGCCGTTCAAAAAACTCACGAGGGTCAACGCAACCGTACAGCAGGGACTGGCAGGAGCTCAGCGTATCTTCGAGATCATCGATACCGTACCTACTATCCAGGATCCGCAGGAGCCACAGGCGCTGCCGGCACGCTACGACCTCGAACTCATCGATGTGACCTATGAGTACCCGAAGCGAGCTGAAGACGATACGGTGTCAGGAGCGCTGCAAAAGGTGTCGCTGGCGATACCCCAAGGAAGTAAGGTGGCTTTAGTGGGTTTCTCCGGAGCTGGCAAGACGACACTGGTGGACCTGCTCCCGCGCTTCATTGACCCATCGCGAGGGACAGTCACCCTCGGCGGCGTAGATCTGCGGCGGTTGCGATTGTCGGACCTGCGCTCGAAGATCGCCATGGTTGGCCAGCACACATTTCTCTTCAATGATACCGTCTACAACAACATCGCCTACGGTAGCCCTGGAGCAAACGACCAGCAAGTTGTGGCGGCGGCCCGCGCTGCCTATGCATACGACTTTGTCATGAAGCTCCCTCAAGGGTTCCAGACCCAACTTGGAGAGGGAGGCATGACGCTTTCGGGAGGGGAGCGTCAGCGTATCGCCATCGCGCGTGCCATTCTCAAGGATGCTCCGATACTGATACTCGACGAGGCTACAGCATCGCTCGACAATCGGGCTGAACGTGAGGTGCAGATGGCGATTCAAGCGCTCGAAAAAGGCCGCACTACCGTCGTGATAGCGCACCGGTTATCGACCATCAGAGATGCAGATACGATAGTCGTCATGAGTGCTGGTCGAATCGTGGAGGTGGGTAACCACGATGAGCTCTTGGCCAAGGATGGAGAATATGGGCGGCTTCACGCGTTGCAGTTTCGTCAGTCGGAACTCTCTGCATAGGGAAGGCCTCGCTTCCCGAGAGAGGCTATCGTCGTGAGGATTACGTGCGAGCGCACCTACCGATACAAAAGAGCGAACATCCCGATCACTGCAGAGAACATGAGTAAGATGGTGACTCCGACTACAGCACCTGCGGTGAAGGAGCTTGTCTGTCCACGCATGATAGCTCTGTCAGTAGCAATCGCGAGTATTCCCAGAAGAAGAAAGGGCGACAAGATGCCGTTTATCACAGCGGTCCAAAACAGGGCGCGCATCGGATTGATCTGAAGCAGATTGAGAAGTGCACCGATACCGGTCGCCAGCATCATGACGGTGTAGAATTGAGGTGCTTGTCGGAATTTAAGATCGAGTCCCTCGTTCCACTGAAAGGTTTCGGCGAGCGCGTAGGCGGCGGAGCCTGCCAGGGTCGGGATGGCGAGAAAGCCCACCCCTAGGATCCCCACGGTGTACAGGGTTGAGGCCAACTCTCCGGCGAGCGGACGGAGCGCAAGGGCGGCTTCCCGCGAGGACTCGATCTGGGTGACTCCCGCCCGGTGTAGCGTCATAGCGGTCGTGAGGATGATGAAATACATGACGAGGTTAGAAAAGAACGTGCCCAGGAGCACATCGATCGCGCGGTTGGTGATCTGCAGTGCACTGACCTCGTGCTTGCTCGCACCGTTGGCGCTCCTGTGAGCCTTATCGTTCTCGATCTCCTCGCCTGTCTGCCAGAAAAAGAGGTAGGGGCTGATCGTTGTGCCGAGGAGCGCTACTAAGGTGGCCCAGGCCTCTGTTCCTCGGGGAACGGCGGGAAGTATCGAAGCAAGGAGCACCTCCGACCAATCAATTTCGATCAGGAACGGCGTAACGACGTAGACCAACAGAATCCCTACGAGCCATTTGAGGACCCGTTCAATTTGGCTGAATCTGAGCACTATCGTTGCCCACATGATCCCGAACCCGATGGGAGCGATAAAGACTTCGGCAGATACCCCTGTCAAAACCTCCAGCGCATCGCTCATTCCAGCTAGGTCAGCACCGATGTTAATCGTGTTGGCAGCGAGGAGCATCAGACTAGCTGCGATCACCACAGGACGGGGAAATTTCCGCGCCAAGGCTTGCGCTAAACCCATTCCGGTGACCATCCCGATCCGAGCACACATCATCTGTACAAAGGCCATCAGCGGCCAGGTAAGCAGGGCGGTCCACAGCAGATGCGTCCCGAGCTGTGCCCCAGCAATTGTATAGGTTGTTATCCCAGAGGGGTCATCATCTGCGGCGGCCGTTACGACGCCAGGACCCGCAGCCCCAAAGATGCGCCTACTACTAAGCCGTGCAGAGAGGTGTTGCTTAGAGTTCATAGGCGTTTTCAGTTGAGGTCTTTCGGGGTTTTTTCAACCTGCGAATATGTGTCATTTTTTAATAGGCACTTCAGGCGGTTACCCTACAGCCTAGCGACGACGCGCTGCCCAGAGGATGCGTTTCATCACTGTCAGCGGTGTACTCTGAACAAATGAGGATTTCTAATCCCACTCCTTGCATGGGAAGGAATCCCATGTCATCATAGGAGTATGAGTCGCAGCTTTTGTGAACAATCGCAAAGCTGGCCAGAGCACGTATGAGAACATTTCTCGAGATCCTATTACTGCCGGTAGCGCGCTTCTGCGTTCGACACGGCATTTTGTTGCCCGAGGTCAATGATGCCATGAAGAAAGCTATGCTCGAGGCGGGTCTCGAGAGCTTAAACTCCACGCAGACCGAAGTGACAGCGAGCCGGCTCAGTGTGATGACTGGCGCACATCGCAAAGACACCAGTAAGTTTTTGAAGGGTGCTGCCCCCATTCGCGACACTATCTCACCGGCTATCAAGGTGCTTGGCTGTTGGCATACGAAGGCGTGCTATCTGCAAGCAAATGGAAAACCTCGTGCTCTCAGTGTAGGCAGTGAGGAGAGTGAATTTTCCAAACTCGTGCGCGGTGTAAGTGGAGATGTACACCCGCACACAATCCTGTGCGAACTGGAGCGCTTGGAGCTTGTTAAGGTCGAGCATGGTCATGCGAAAGCGCTCAAGTCGAGTTTTGTATCAGCCATGGATGACGAGAATACAGCTCGGATCATATCGCGGGATATTGACGAGCTGATGTTGACAGCGGAGGGTAACGTGTATGCCAAGGGACCTCGTCCGCATCATCACACCACTACCAGCTTTGACAACATCCCGCTCGAATACGAATCGGAGCTCCGGGTGTGGCTCAAGCACGAGGCGGATCTCCTGCACAAAAAAATCAGGGACCATGTGTCGCAATACGACCGAGACTTGGCAGAGAAGCCCATCAAGGATTCGGGGCAGGGGACACTTCGATTCACCCTCGGTTCGTTCGGTCGGGTCTCTAGGATCGGGAGCGCCAAAGATGAAACCAAATAGCGTCATATTGAACCATTCTACGCTAAGCAGAGAAGCGCCTCACCCTTGGACCGGTCGGCGTGTGGTACATCTCTTTCTACTTGTGGTCCTCTCGAGTGCGATAGTGGTCAGCGTGGGGTGTGGAGGTGGATCGTCGGGAACTGGAGAGTCGAACCCTAGAAGCGACGGCTCCGTAGGTCAGATTGTCGATGTGTCGTGCAACCCAATTCCGAATATAGACATGTCTGAACTCGGTCTTCAGACGGCGCAGACCCTCTCAGGTGAAGATGGGTCCTTTGTTCTTGTCGATTCGAAAGAACCCCAGCAGATTCCAGGGCCGCCAGAGAATCCTGTGCTGGAGCTCGAGACGCGCACTGGAAACTGTATCGTTATAGTGCTCGATAAAGGTGAGGTCGTTTCTACGCAGGTGTATCCGAGCGCTGACCTACCGGAGTGCTCGATAGAGGGGTTGGAAGCGGTGGTGCGTGAAGAGGATCTTCCGCCCTGCGGTGACCGACGCGGCCGGTGACTAGGCTGTCTCTGAGAGAGCCCTTTCGGTGCGAGTTTACTCAGCTTCCGAAAGCTAAGCGAGCGTCTCAGTCGTCGCAGGTGAAAGCGGCGCAGCTAAGACCTGACCCTTGCGTGAATCGTCCTGAACTCTATTAAGAGTGCGTAACAAAAATGAACCTCGTAGCGAGGATGAGCGAAATCGGC
>JBBAUR010000012.1:0-74770 GCA_040398075.1 Bdellovibrionota bacterium
CATCACCAAAACCTCGAATTTCTCGCTACGAAGCCATTTTTCCGCAGCCTGTTAATGAGTAATGAGAGAACATGGCGCCTCAGGAGATCGAGTGGGTAGTTTGGCCCGACGCTAGGGCGGGGTTATCCAACAAAAATCGTACAAAGAGAACGGGAGTGCAGCGAGGGTTAGAAGCATAGAAAACCCGCTATGACGCCCGCTTGTTTTAGTCAGTACATACGACTCTTTCCGATGTGCGTCCCGATGTTGCCCACCCGAAAACCCGATGAGCCCGAAAGTTAGAAGGTACTGCCTACCGAGAAATGAACCCGGACAGAGGGCTCCCCCTCTTTCTCATCGAGTGGCGCTCCCACATCGAAACCGATCGGACCGATAGGGGATAGGTAGCGAAAGCCAACACCAGTGCTGGTTCTCAAGTCAGCTAACGAAAAGCTCCGTTCCCTGAGGAATACGTTACCGAAGTCGAAGAAGATGTGCGTACTAATCGTATCGGTAAAGAGGTACTGGAGTTGAGTGTTACCCCCCAGCAGTGTATCTCCGCCTATTATAGCCCCATCAGAGCCACGGGGCCCCAGCGCATTCTGGCGGAATCCACGTATTGTGGTACGACCACCCAGATAAAAGCGCTGAGTAATCGGGATCTCCTCGGTTGGTCCGAATGGCTCTGCAAATCCACCTAGGAGCCTCAGTCCCAGGGAAAAGCGCCGCGATAGGGCATCCAGAGGCACTACGCCAGAGGCGTTTGCATTCACCAACGCGAAGGTAGCTTCGGAGCCAAATGCGTTAGCCGAAAGCTTCGGCTCTATAGTGAAGGTGTAGCCGGAGCGAGGTAGAAGTGGGTCATCGCGCCTGTCTACTGATAAGAGCGCCGATAAGAAGCTCAAGCGTACGGTGCCTTGATCGAGATCGGATATCACAGCGCCCGGCGTGACATCGTACAGATCATCTACCAAAAAGGTATGGCCTGCAGACAGTGAAATACCCGAGCCGATCTGACGTAGCGCGTACGAAGCTAGCGAAACGCGGTCCAGGTTCCATTCCTGGGTCGGAAGATCCTGGCGTTGATACCGCAGGTCCTCGGTCAGGGTGTAATCGGAATCAAGGAAAGAAGGGTCCATGTACCTAAGGCTGGCAAACCCCTGTGTGATCGATTGAGAATTCGCGAGTTGCGCATCGTCGAAATAAGAATCGAGCCGCAACGCCAAGCTTTTGCCATCTGCGAAGAGCGATTTGTCGACTGCTTCGCCGAACACGTGAACACCCAATTCCGAGTTGGCTCCCCCTCCTACTTCGAGAGTTTGCAGCGGACGTTCGGAGAGCCGGATGATTACCCCTTCACGCGTGCTGTCGAAAGCACCATCTGCGGGGAGGACCTCTACCCGAGAGAAGAGACCTGAGCGCAGGAGCTTATGTTTCGTTTCGTTGACATCGTTACTTCGATAAGGAGCTCCTGCTTTTAAGGTCGTGTACTCGGATGCAACTGCCTCCTTGATCTGCGAGAGGCCTTCGTAGCTTACCTCCGAGATCGTAGTTTGCAAGCCGGGTGCTGCGATTATCTCTAAGCGCCGCGTCCGCGGGTCGAAATCAGTCGTGACCGCTGGATAGAGAAATCCCTCTGCCGAGAGAGAATCGACCACTTGCTGAATGAAACGATTTGTCCGAGGAAGTGATGCCGGAGTTTCTGGCTGGGAAGGTTGTCGAGTACCGGCCGGAAATCCGCGTACCGTGAGCGAATCGATCGTGGCGGGCTCTCCTTCTTGAATCAGGAATGTGACGTCGAGTTTCAAGCCATCCTGACTGGGAGCTATCTCATAGCGAACATCGGCATCTGGATAACCACCCTGGTTATATACAGATACGAGGATTTCGCGAAGAGCATCGAGCTGATCAGGTATCGCATAGTCTGGCTTCAAGAGATCGATCTCCTCGGCGAATCCGAGCTCCTTCATGATCTGCTTGATGCGACCTAAACCGAGGTGGGTATTGCCACTCAATTCGAGTTTGCGGACGGGGATCGAATCCTCCTCAGCTATTGTGACTTCGTAGGTCATCCGTGCAGGGTTAGAGCGATCTTCTCGAAAGGATACGCGTGCAAAGAGGTATCCTCGCTCTTGGTACATGCGTTCGATATTTTGAACCAGTAGGTTTATCGTATTGTTTCCGAAGGGACGTTTTCGCGAGAATAGTTGGATCGAATCGAGGAACTCCGAAGCCGAGAACACCGTATTTCCGGTGAATACGAAGGAGATTGGCTGCCTGCTGTCGCCTTCGACGACGAGGTCCACGCTATCATCCTCTCCGCTAAGCTGGTATTTTGGAGATATGCGAGCGGAGATATACCCCTCTTGCCGCAACGCTATAATCAGACGGCGTTCCACTTCATCGAGGATAGATGATGTAGCGCTAGCGCCTGGTTTGACGACCTTGCCGACGATATCATGCCCAGGAACTGGCAACGGGGAGCCTTTGAATATCGCGCCTCGTATCGTGAATTTCGCGCCTTCCTCGACGGCGATACGCAGTCGGCTGCAATACTCCTCTCCCTCCACGCACTCCACCGTGGCGCGTGCGGCCAGAAAACCCTGCTGATTCATGTATTGTACGATATCTCGACGAATTGATTCGAGCGCCTCGGATGTATTCCGGACTCGGGAGGCCAGTCCAATGCGTGCAGCGGTCAGGATGCTCTCTCGCTCAAAGGCCGAGAGCCCCTCTACTTGAAGGTCTACGAAGCGCGACTGCTCCGATAGAATGGTGTAGGCAAGATCCGTACTGAGAGCAGCCTGTCTCCGAGAGGGCATAGATTGGAGAAAACCGAGCACATTTACCGACGGTGTTAGGTTGTATACGACGCCAGCGCGGGAATTTGGGAGAGTGCTGAAGGTGCTGTTACCTACCAGGGCAAGCCGTGAAGTAAGATTCTTCTTTCCAACAAGGGCAGGCTCGATCGACCCTGTAAATGGATTATAGATCGGCTCGAGCGAAAGAGTCTCGATACGAGTGAGGCTACGAAAGAAAGCCCCAATACTGCTGAAGGTATCCTCGGAGAGCAGAAATCGCTGGTCCTTTGCAAACTGGGAGCCGGCTCTATTCGCTAAGGTCTGTCGTCCAAATGTTCGAGACGAGGTCAGTAATACCAGAAGCTCCTCGTGGGAGAGCCCGCGGTCGGAAGAGAGCAGTATTCGGGGGCTCTGCAGTGGGCCGGAGGCTTCAAGCATGACCAATATGCTCTCGCCGGTGGATGTGCGCAGCGTACCTTCGCTGGCAAGCTCCAATTGCGGCGTAAGTGATCCGGGTTTGAACATGAGCGCGCCGTTTGTGATATCGAAACGGTTGTCCTTGAGGCCAACCCAGCCACTCAAGACCTGCATACCGCCTGAGAGATGCGGCTCTGCAACAGTCCCCTGTGCCCGGATCGAGGTGCCGAGCTCTGCAGTAAAAAATGGCGTGAATACGAAGATGTTCCGTGGCGCCTCTATGGAAACATCGAGGTCCAGATTGATAGGCGTAGTATTGGCCCTAGGTTGAATTCGAGATGGGATGAAATATCCCGTCAACGTACGCACCAGTATCTGATTGATGTCGAAATTCTTTTCGATCTCTGCGAAGTCGACATTAATCTTCCCCGACAGGGTTTGGCGCGCTCTGTCCGCAGCGCCTAGTGAGAGATCTCCTGAAAAGGTAATGACTGAGTCCTCAATCGGTTCGATGGTGACCTCTTTTAGGCGGGTGGTAATATTCGATGCGGCGAGGTCAAAGGGCAGCACACTGCCGCGGATATCGAAGGTTCCGGTGTTTATTGTTCCGGTCAGATTCTCGATATGAATACTATTCCCCGTGAACAAGAAGGAGCCCTCTGCGTTGTGTACTTCTACCTCTGGCGAGGCTAAACCAAATTCTCCGTGTGCTAGTTTGGCTCGACCTCCGAAGAGCGGAGCGCTCAAGGGGCCTTTGATAGTCAAGCGCGTGTCGAGCTTGCCGCGTAGATCCTCAATCGCCGACATAAAAGGAAGGAACGAGCTCAGAAAGATCTCTCCCCCAAGCGCGATATCAAAGCCCTTTTCGATACTCAGGTTCCCCGAAAGCTCCAGTGAGCTGTTCACTCCGGTGACTGAAATATCTTTGAAGTTAAGGGCGCCGTTGACTATGGGCAGCGAGGCATTCCGTGTTACGCGCAGCGTATACGGATCGCAACCGAAAAAGAGATTCTCAACCCCCAGGGAACCCGACCCAGAAAACGGTTTGGAAAGGTTGAAATTGTAGATCAACGAAGCGTCGAGTTGCCCACAGTCGTTGCTTTGAGCGAAGCGAGAGAACGGCGTGGAGGGAAGTTTGGCTCGTAGCTCTCCGTTGAGGGATCGGGCGATGTCGAGCTTGAGCTGTGCTGAGCCCCCGTATTCCGAGTCCGGAAGAGAGACCTGCAGCACGCCATCTTTGAGGATGGTCCTACCGGAGAGTGGCATGCCGTTCGGCAAGGAAGGGAAGGCAACGAGGGTTGGGCCCTCGGCACGCAAGGAGCTCAATTCAAGGGGGCCAGAGAGTGTCAGCGTCGTCGTTATGGCCACTGGACTGAGCTTGTTTGGATCCACCGGTTCTGTGAGAGGCAAACGGAAACTGTCTAGGATAAGGGTTCCTTTACGTAACTCGGGTTGAGGAGTGCCGAGATCTATCTCTCCTTCCCAGTTGAATGACCCTATGCGTGGCTCCTTGGAGGTAGCCCTGGTTTTCAGGGCAGAAGCACCGAGGTCGATGTCGATAGAGGCTGGACCGAGATTCGTCCGTTCCACTTCGAGGCCTCGGCAGTCGATCGTTACCTTTGTCTCGATATCATCTCCGTGTGGAATGACCGAGATGGAGGCGCGAGCATCCTTGATCGTAAACGGGCCGTAGGTAAATGAGGGCACGCTTACAGAGAAGCCGGCATCCAAGCCTTTGTCGGAATAGGTCAGGGGTCGCGAACTTACTATTGCTGAACGTTCTCCAGTTCCCGAAAATTTGTCGAGTGTGACTATCGGATCACCATGATTGACATCGACAGTCAGTTCTCCCCTAGACGAATCAAACGAGAGGGGCTCGGAATTGGGGAGGAATAACGTCAAAGGCTTTCCGGGCTCATTTGCTAAGGGTCCTAATAAGATTGGGCTTCCAAGAGAGCCGCGCATAGTACCTTCCCCCGATAATTGACCACTGAGCCATTCAGGTAAGCCGAGGTAGCGTGTATCGAGGGAGTAGGTTGCCGCTCCTCGCAGAGTATCTTCGCGTTCTGTATCGACGATCGCCCTCAGTGAAAGGGACGAGTTGTCGCGCGCCAAGGTGAGGTTTTCGAAGATCGTTTGTAGCTCTTCAATCGATATTGACGCGTTTAGAGAGCCGAGAGGTAGCTCGGCAACTTCATCGAGCTCCGGATCGATGATCGTTCGATATCGGACATCCTTGATAAAGGGCTCGAGTCGAAAGTTCTCTCCGTCCCTCTGTACCTGGAGTGCTACGCCTGAGGCGGCCAATTCGGAGTTTTTTCCGAGAGATTCTCTGAAACGTGCTTCTCGTATTTCGAGATGATTGAGAATCGCCCGCCACCTATTGGGGTCGCTCTTTTCGGGCGGCGGAGGGGTTGTGAGTTGGTCGATGAAACGGAACGTCGCCGAATCCGGGCCCACTCCGTCAGCATACCCGTCCGATAAGACGAGATTATCGATAGACACGATCTTGTCGCGGATCTGACCCAGGCTGAAGTTGGCGGAGATCTTACCAAAGGTGAGCTTTGGAGCGCCTCTCTCGAGCACCCTCACATTCCTGGCACGTCCACTCAAGGTAGTTAGCGAGAGGGTGAATGAGTCGAAAGCCAAGGTACAATCGCACGAGGCTCTCACTTCATCTTCCACGGCCTCGACGATCTCGTTGATGAGGTATCCTTTCAGAAGGTTTATGCCGAGCCCAACCGATATCCCGATCAAGAGGCCAACCAGCGCCAATGTTCTTCCCGAGATGCGCTTCATGAGCTAGCCTATGAGCTCCTGTCGAAGGTTGCAGCTGCAGGGGGATACCAGGTTGTCGTCATCGGTACATCCGGCAGGATCTTAGGCTCTCGGGGCTGCGTATCTATCCGGACTCCCAAGTACAAGGAAGAACAAGAATCGCGACGCAATAGTCTACATCACGCACCATCATACCTGCAAAGGCTATTGTTTTCAATGTGTTACAGTACGTGCCTCTGGAGACCACGAATCTGGGCTACAAACCGTATTTGCTTCCGACCTTGATGAAGGCTTCAATCGCTCGATCAAGGTGCTCTCTGGTATGAGCGGCCGAGATCTGAACTCGAATACGAGCTTGACCTACCGGTACAACAGGATACGAGAATCCGATGACGTAGATCCCCTCTTTGAGCATATCCGCTGCGATATTGGTAGCGAGGGTAGCTTCTCCCAGCATGATCGGTACGATCGGGTGTATGCCTGGTCGGATCGTGTATTTGGTTTCCGACATGTGAGCACGAAAATATGCCGTATTCTCGCGAAGACGAGTGACAAGTTCCGAGCTCGAGGAGAGTAGGTCGAGGCACTCCAGGGTGGCAGTTACCAGCATTGGAGCCAGAGAGTTGCTGAAGAGATAGGGACGGCTGCGCTGCCTGAGAAGCTGTATGATCTCAGAGCGACCGGTCGTAAACCCACCACTAGCTCCTCCGAGCGCTTTGCCCAGAGTTGAAGTTACGATATCGACGTCCTTCATAACGCCGCATTCTTCGATCGATCCCCGCCCGGTAGGGCCGAAGAAGCCCGTCGCGTGCGAATCGTCTACCATGAGCAGTGCACCGTACCGTTTGGTGAGCGCGGCTACCTGTGCCAAAGGAGCAACGTCGCCATCCATCGAGAAGACGCCATCAGTAGCTACCAAGACTCGCCGAGCTTTCGCGCTGGCCTCTTGGAGACACTTTTCGAGCTCTTCCATATCGTTGTGCGTGTAGCGATAGCGTGCAGCCTTTGATAGGCGGATGCCATCGATGATTGATGCGTGATTCAGTGCTGCGCTGACGATGGCGCCCTGTTCTCCCATGAGGGTTTCGAAAAGTCCGCCGTTAGCATCAAAGCAGGAGCTATAGAGGATAGTATCCTGTGTACCGAGGAAGGAGCAGATTGCTTGCTCGAGTTTGCGGTGGATGCTTTGTGTGCCACAGATGAAGCGCACGGACGAGAGACCTAAGCCCCACTCGGAAGCGCCTCGTTGAGCAGCAGCGACTAGCCGTGGATTATTGGAGAGGCCCAAATAGTTGTTGGCACAAAAATTGAGTACCTCTTGCCCCTTAACCGTGATCGTGGCTGATTGAGGCGATTCGATGATACGCTCTTCTTTCCACAACCCCGCCGAGCGAATCTGCTCCAATTCCTCCTGGAATTGCCGTTGAATCTCCTCATTCATGGTGGTGCCCCCCCTACAAGTTCGCTACTGATTGAGCATAATATCGTTCGTTCACCGCGGGAACCAGGTATGTATCGAGCGCCTCAGCGAAGGAGGGGTTTGTCTCCCAGCCCCAATCTCTTCGGGCGGTCGAGTCGTCGATATGTTCCGGCCAACTATCAACTATCATCTGTCGTTGAGCATGAGGAGCATACGTGACTGAACCGTGGGGAAATCGGCGGCTCAGGAGTAATGCGATCTCTTCCGCGCTCGGCGAGAATGCAGCGATGTTGTACACCGAGCGGGTCAGTTTACTTCGCGGTGCATCGCTGAGCATGACGAGCGCACGTAATGCATCGGGCATCATCATAAAGGGGATGCGAGAGTCGGGGCGAACGAAGCACGAATAAGATTTTCCTTGCGCTAAGGCGTGGACCATCTCTGGCGCATAATCACTGGTTCCACCGGTTGGAAGGGTGTGAGCATTGAGGAGTCCGGGATATCGCACGCACCGAAAGTCAATTTTAGTTCGCGTGGAGACCTCTTCGAGAAGGCCGAAGAAATTGGCATAATAATTACCAAGTGATTCGCAGTACAGTTTGTTAGCACCGTACATGGTGATTGGGTGTAGGTACTCGTCCTCATCGATGGCTCCGACAGTCCGTTTGACAGCGGGGGAGGGAAGGCCGTAAACAGCGATGGTGCTAGTCAAGACGACTTGAACGGGATAGCTCTGGCGCTCCGATTGTTTACGCGCTAGCTCGAGTACATTGAGGGTTCCGGTGACGTTGACTTGATGAGCCAGTTGCGGATTTCGTTCGCCACCCGAGGAGAGAATGCCTGCGAGGTGAAATATTCTGTCGATCTCGAACTGCCCGTCGAGCTCCTCGATGAGGGAGTTGTCAGAGATGTTACCGAGGCAGACCGCAGATAATCGGCGTTGCACTTCTGAGCGCGGCGCCCGTAGGTCGGTCCCCACCATGCGCTCTGTTCCAGATTCAGAGAGGTAGTGAACGAGGCTGCTGCCGACCTCTCCGGCGCAACCGGTGATCAGAGTTGTTCCCATAAAATTTTAAATCCTCTTCGTTGATAGTCAGCACGGGGAGTTACCCGATTCCCTCGTTCCATATCAAGCAGCCAGTTCAGCCAACGACCGAGATACAATCAGAAGAAACGCGCAGCCTGACAGAGCTCAGATGCTATTGGCAGCTACCTACTGCCCGACCTTCTCCACGTTACCAAAATCCGCCGAAATCTAGCATGTCGTGACGAGCTAAGTCCAAAAATCGGCCGAGGAGGAGTTCTCGAGCAGCATTGGAGTCGTGTGAGGGGAGCTAAGGGATTGATTTGTCGAGGTCACATAGGCGCTGGGGAGGGCTTTTGTGGCAGGAAGAATTCAGTCAGTGTGCAGGATGCCGGGGCGTCAATCCACCTGATGTCGGAGACCGTTCGAGTCGACGATGAATGTTCATGATTGATTGAAAGAGGTATATTCCCCTCCGCTTGACGTAGTGAGGGGATGCGGGTGAGGAACCCGTGAGATGGCGCACTTCAAGGAAGTTGGAGTAACAGGATTAGCATTACAGGGGAGTACCCATGAGCATCAAGCCGCAGTTTGCGATCGGTATCCTTGTTCAACATGCCCATTATGGAATGGGGAGGGTCATTGCATACGACGGGGAATTCTACGTAGTACAGTTCAAGGGTGACACCCGTAACGTGCCCTTTGCGTATCAAGAGATGAGAGCAGTGGAGGGTACGGGAGATCCGGAACTCCAGAGGCTCAAGATGGTGGTAGCTGAAGTGCTCGGAGACTACGGATGGATTGAGACCAACCTAGAAATGGGTAAGCGTTGGCTCGGAGGCACGCTGCGCCTGATTCCAGGTAAGGAGGATACCGCTTCGAAAGATATACCGATCGACACCTTCTTCAAGAAGATCGTTGGAGTGCGTGAGAAGTTGCGTGTTCTTGAACAGAAGATCAACAACCATTCCAATCTCGATGCGGCAGACAAGGCTGAGCTTCAGGGCTACCTCACCCGTTGCTACGGGAGCTTGACCACCTTCAATGCACTCTTCGCCGAGAAGGAGAGCTATTTCGTCGGAAGTAGCGGCTCCTCGGAGTAGTCGCGTATTCGCCACCTCATTGCGTGGTCGATTCGCAGAGCCCCGCCAAATCCAGATAGGCGGCGGTTGCACGCACTGAGCTGTATTTGGCCTGAACGTATCTCTGAGCCTCAATGTCTCGCGGTTCGCGAATGGCCTCTCCGAGCGCCAGCGCGAGAGCAGAGGCATCTCCTACGGGTACCAAGTGCCCGTATTTTCCATCACACAGTATTTCTGCGGGGCCGCTGCTACAGTTTGTCGAGACCACAGGTGTACCGAAAGCCAGTGCCTGAATGAGCACGTTCGGAAGGCCTTCGTTCTCGGAAGCTAGAACCAGAGCACGTGCCTGCTTCATGTATGGAAAGGGATTGGCCACGAATCCCAAGAAATCCACATCGCTCTCGAGCCGTAGCTCCGTGACACGTCGCGTCACCTCCGCTCGGTACGAGCCATCTCCGAGCACTACGAGTTTGACCTCGGTTCTCTGTCTCAGTTGGTGAAAGGCAGAGATCAGGGTGTCGAATCCCTTTAGAGGTTCAACGCGTGCAGCGCAGACAATGACGGGTGGCTGACCCCTCGTAAACCAGGGATGGTTAACTGGCAGGTCTCCTTGAGCGAGCATTTCGGATGAGATGACAGGCGTAGGAATGACCTTCAGCTGTCGGCGCAACCCCCGACTTATAGTGAGCAGCTCGCATGCAACTGCATCAGAAACGGCGATTATCCCTCGCGCGTGACGATATGTGAAGGGAATCAACTGAGTCGAGAGCGTCTGGAGGAGCGATTTCTTTGGGCTCGAAAGGGGGGTACTCGACTCGCGCACTACCACCGAAATATTTATGCCGGAGAGCTTCGCAGCGCAAATTGCGGCTATGTTCGCATTTCGGACGGTAGTATACAGCGCGTGTGGTCGAGTTATGCGCAAGTGTCTCGCTAATTTGAGTATGGCATATCCGGTGCGATTACAGCCGAGATTAACCACAGATAATCCGGGCGGGATCAGTTCCTGTAGCTGTCCCTCCTCCTTGCATAGTACCAGCTCGACCCGAATGCCTCTCCGTAACGCTTCCGCGCAGAACGTGAGCATGGCGCGCTCAGCTCCGCCGGTCCGGAGGCTCGACAAGAAAACGATGATACGAGGAGTCGGAGATTCCATCCTGTACTTTAAAAATAATAACAAAGCGATTTAGACCGTTACTTACGTGGTCGTGTGCAGCTTATACACGTTGCTTCGTGGGATTTGATTGATGTGAATCGTGTGATAGCCGTAGAGCCTACCTGTGCTACCTTTAACCCCCGCACCGAGTGATGAGTCGATCTTCGATAGAAGGGGCTATAAGACCTCTAAGAGAGCGGGTCAGTTGCTCGTAGCAAGCACGAAGAGGTTTGGTCAATGAAGCTGGTGCACCGGAGGTTGTGGCCCCCTTTACTTCCCCATCTGCTGCAACATCTCTTTCATAGCACCGGCCATCTCTTCGTTCATGCCCTTGGGCATTTGTTTCATGGCTTGGGCAACCTCGGGGTTATCGAACATCTTTGCGGCTTGCTTTGCCGTTTGTGCAGCCTGGTCGACGTTCATCTTCATTCCATTCGGGAGAAGCATGTCACCAGGCTGCATCCCTGAGGGGCACGCTCCAAGCCACTTGGCCCGGATTGTAGTCGCAGACGTCTTGTGGCCAAACACCGGAGGTTCGAAAGAAGTTGTAATGTCTCCAGCATACTCCGATGAAAAGTTTCCGGCAAAAGTGCCCTCTGAGGAAACAGTTGAGCCGGCGAGCTTACAAACTGACGAGATTCGATAACCAGTCGATGTCTTGCTGACCTCATTCTTTGAGCATGCTGCTTGGCCTTGGATATCATTTCCAGTCTGCATCAATTTTGCATCTGTAGCCTCGTCAGTGCACTGCGTCATCTTCATCGGGCGCGATGAATCCTGTGTATCAGTCGATACCGTGACCTCCCATAAACCTGGCTTTCGGCTCGGCAGGGAGTCGGCGAGCGCTGCAGGTACTGTATTCACGAGAGAGATTAGGGTGGTTGTTAGTAGTGCCAGTCGCATACAGGTTGCTCCACGTCAATGAAAGAGGGGCGCCAGCCTGTTGCAACGCCCGAAGTTGCTAACCAATACCAATCAGCTTGCCTGATAATGAGCATGTTCACAAGGGAATCCTCTTGAACCCTCACTGTCTCGCTACGGGTAGCTTTCGGCTTGCTTCTCTAGCTTTGCTGAGTCGTTTAAGGTTTCAGCGTCCGAGAACGAATATGGTAGGTATACGCGGAAGCGTTTTACGAAGGGCGCGCCACTCCTCGACGGAGAGTGTTCGAATAGACTCTTCGACTGTCGTCATGGCAGATGCGATACACAGGCCAGTTCCGGGCCGACATACTTCAAGTAGCTCCTCGAGAAGCTTTTGGTTGCGGTAGGGGGTTTCCATGAAGATCTGGGTCTCGTTCTGATGATATAGATCGCGCTCGAGAGCAACGATCGCCGAGCGGCGTTGTTGTTCGTCGATCGGCAAGTATCCGCTGAACCGCCACCTCTGACCACTAAAGCCGGACCCCATGAGAGCTAGAATCATCGAGCACGGCCCAACCAGGGGATGGACTGGCGCTCCAATCGCGTGAGCTATTCGGACGATATCCGAACCTGGGTCGGCAATCGCAGGACACCCTGCCTCAGATATGATGCCGATATCAATACCTGCTCGCAGGGGCGCGGCGAGTGATTCGAACTCCGCTCTCTGGGTGTGCTCGTTCAGTCGGTTGATAGTAAGGTCTCGGATCGCTACCTCCGGGCACAATTGCTTGATGAACCGTCGCGCATTCTTCTCCTCTTCAACGAGAAAGTGAGAGAGCTTTGCCACTGTCTTCGCAATCAGGGGGGGTAGCGAGAGGTCGATATCCGTCTCACCCAGAAGATTCGGGATGAGGTACACGGAGCCGATTGCGGGCTCCTCAGCGCACATGGTCAGCCTTCTCGGACTGCGATATCCGCAGTGTGTTTCCAGGCATGATACGAGCTTCGCACAAACGGGCCGGATTCAACGAAGCGGAAGCCTCGTTTCATACCTTCCTCTTCGTACTCTTTGAACTCATCCGGAGTTACAAAAGCTCGTACGGGGAGTTGATTGTTGCTAGGACGGAGATACTGACCGATGGTCATGACCTCAATACCGACGGCACGCATGTCGTCCATCACCGCTAACACCTCGTCCTTGGTCTCACCCAGCCCTACCATGATACCGCTCTTGGTGACGGTATTGACATCAATCTCCTTCGCCCAGCGATGAATAGAGAGAGAGCGGATGTATCCCGCTCCCGGTCGTACCTTCTTGTACAGCCGAGGAACCGTTTCGATGTTGTGGTTCAAGACGTCGATCTTGGAACTCAAGATCGTTTCGAGGTCCGCACGAGAGCCTTTGAGATCCGGGATTAAGAGCTCTATTTTACAGCCGGGGGCGTGTTTCCTAATAGAGTGTACCGTTTTGAGGAAGTGCTGAGCTCCGTTGTCGATGACGTCATCTCTATCGACTGAAGTCACTACTGCGTGTTTGAGGCCCAATTTTGCGACAGCCAAGCCAACTCTCTCTGGCTCGAAAGGGTCGAGTGGCTGCAGTGTATCGCTCGACCCCTTCTTGACCGAGCAGAAGTGACACTTACGGGTACACAGCTCTCCCATGATCATGAAGGTGGCCGTATGGTGTGACCAGCACTCACCGATATTGGGGCAACAGGCTTCCTCACATACGGTGTGGAGGTTGTGCGTTTTGACGATATCTCGTGTTTCTAAGTATTCCGGAGAGCCTGGAGCTCTGACCTTGAGCCACGATGGCTTGACTATCGTTCCTGCGTTACGGGGTACTTCAACCGCCATGGCTAGCTCCGGAGTTGCAGTTGGCTTACTACGACATTAGCAGAGCAGGTAGCTCGAGCGCTTCTTTCAAGTGCTTCAAGAAGTTCGCCGACATAGCTCCGTCGATGATACGGTGATCGACCGATACCGTCACCTTCATGAGGGATCCTATCACGATCTGACCCCTTTCGACGATCGGTTGTTCCTTAATCGAGCTCACCGCCAAGATTCCTCCCTGTCCAGGATTGATGATAGCGGTAAAGTTCTCCACGTCGAACATGCCCATGTTGGAGATACTAAACGTTCCACCGGACAGATCAGAAGAGCTGGGGCGACCGGCACGGGCTCGCTCGATAGCAGCGCGAGCCTCGAATACGACATCCTTGAGGGTCATCGCATCAACCTCCTTCAGCACCGGGATAATGAGACCTTCCGGCAAAGCAGTGATGATGCCGATATTGATCTGAGACGGCTGATATACCTGGCCGTCCTTCATTGAGGAATTGACGCGAGGCTCATGTTTGAGTCCATAGGCTACGGCCTTGATCACCAAGTGATTAACGCTGATACCCTTGTACTCCGGTTTTTCCTTCAGAGCTTCACGCAGACGAATCGCTTCGCCCATGTTAATCGAGGCGGTGCAGTAAAAGTGCGGTGCAGTCGTGACGCTCTCCTGCATGCGACGGGCTATCGTCTCGCGCATTCGAGAGAGTGGCGTGAGGGTTCCGGAAAGCGGGCCAACTTCGCGGGCAGATGGGGAGATGCTCGGCGTTGCGACTGCGGCCGAGGCTACCGTCTCGTGTAGTATGGCCATGGCGGACGATGCTCCGCCTGCTGCTGCTTCGACATCTCGCCTCACGATTCGACCATTGGGGCCCGTGCCGTGGATCGACGAGAGGTTAACCTGCAGATTCTCGGCCACCTTCTTGGCGAGCGGTGAAGCTTTTATCCTCTGCCCACCTGAGACAAGGCTCAACGCATTCGATGTTGCCTGGGGGCTGGGTGTCGAGGAAACGTGCACCGGAGCCGTTGGTTGCGGGGCTGGTTGAGCTACAGCAGGTGCAGCTCGAGGAGTGGAAGCTGGCGCAGGAGCTGCTCCACCGATGGAAACCTGTTCCCCTGCTGCTCCGATCACCGCTATAATCTCACCCACCTTGGCGGCCGTTCCAGCTGGCACGACAACCTTCAGGAGGGTGCCGCTCGAAAAGGACTCTATTTCGAGGTTGGCCTTGTCTGTTTCCACCTCTGCGAGAATGTCTCCACGCGAAACTTGGTCCCCTTCGTTCTTCTTCCAGACCAGTATCTTGCCCGAGCTCATGGTATCGCTCAATTGAGGCATCTTTACTTCGCTTGCCATCTTTCCATCTCCCTACGCGGTTTCTTGCGGAATGAGCGAGTTATAGTCCAAAATCACCTAGATGTACAAATTAGCGCCGTGAGCAAACTCCTTCACAACACGGGTTGAAAGAGGGTCTTAAAGTGATGTAGAAACCGGACTCTGGTCGAAAAGTAGTCATTCTTTTAGTAGTTTGCCAAAAACATGAATGTTGTCGAGAAAGAAGCCCCACTTCACGAGGGGTTCGAGGGGTTTGCTGAAGAGGTTCCTTCACAGCTCAAGATAACCACCAAGAGCGGAATTGTTCCTTCGAGCCAAAAAACCTTGAGGTCCGCTGTCTCCCGGGAGGTGCGTCCACTCTCGGCAGCTGAAGTGCGTAGATTTATCGGCGAACGGTCGCAAGCGCTCCAGGAATTCGTGGCGCCGCTCGAAGCAGAGATTCGTAAAGCCGGCCGATATCGAGCTCGTTCGCGACGCTCAGGGCGTGGTGCCTTCGCAAAGATTGCAAATCTCGTGTTGGCAGTCGTTCGCAAGGTTGCGCATCGCGAAACCGGGATGTTTGCGCTCGATCCAAATGTGCCGTTGCTCTTGAGCACCCTGTATGCCGGTTCGGTCGAAGCCTCGATAGTGGCGGGTCTGGTGCGTCGGGCTCAGGCAGTCTTGGCACACCTAGAGCAGGAAGAGCGAGAGGGGTTTCTGCGCGGTGGTGCGGAGCGCGCGGGTTCGGAGCTCGCGACGGGGCTCGAGTACGATGTCGGTCGTGAACTCGATGAGCTCACCATGCTCATCAAGTGGTATGTACGTCGCAAGATGAGCTTGGCCGGCTTGGAGATCGATTCTCTACGCAGAGGCGAGGGGGTTGAGGGTGCTGCTGTTGCGTTTTCCGATGAAGAGGATGCTCTCTTTGGCTTCGAAGTCTTGCACGACAATCAGGTATTTGGTGCCAAAGGATGCTTTGTCACGTGTGGGCTTCGACTCGTCGGACACGATAGTCAGCCGCTCTGGCTGCGAGTCTCGGTACGCTGGAATGGTCGACCCGTCGCAGTGCGACCGGAGTGGGCAAGCTGGACCGATCCCGGTGGTACGGCGTCAATCGAGATAGTCTCCGAGAGTGCTCCTTTTTGCTCGCTCGTGCCTATTCGCCCACATGCTCAACGCCTCGTCATCGACGACATTCGTGCATTCGTACCGTATGCAGCACTCGATCTGCCGGCAGGTCGATGCGACGTGGAGCTGTGTGTATCGATCATCGACAACGACGGGGAGGAGCTCCTCGCTGCCGCGCGAAGCGAGAGTATCTGCGTTCCCCGCAGAGAGTTGGTACTCAGTAATGTTCCTGCTCCACACTCTGTTGGGATGTGGCCGCACGATGTGGTGTCGGGAGATAGGATATCGGAGTTGCGTGTTTCCTCAGGATACAAGGTCGTGGCTGGGTGGGAGAGGAACACGATATCAGTGCTCTTTGACCTTTCTCTGTTCATGCATGCTGGCGAAAGCGTTCTACTCGAATGTCGCTTCCTGGATGAGCGTGGAGAGATCGTGGAGCTTTCGTCGCTCGGTATTCCTTATGTAGCCTCGGAGCTCAATGTTCCTGTGGAATCGGTATCCTCGTACCGCTATCGTCGCATCCTGCATCCGCGCGCTGCGTGGGCGCATTATAGAAATCTGTGTATCGATATCCCGCTCGAGTTTCTGCTGTTGGAAGCAGGGACGCACAACCTGACCTGCGAGGTTGTGATCGTTTCTGCTGATGATCGGGTCCTATGCGGTGATATGGGGTTGGTCACGGTGCAGTTTGCTGGGGAGGCTCCGGAGGAGCGCAAATCGGATTCCGTTCGAGAGGATCGAGATGCAGCGTTGCCAATGGCGATGCAACCTGGTCGCTTGATTGAGCTCGAATCTCTGGAGGTCGATCCGTCGTGGCAATTTTCTGGCGAAGAGTGTGTGCGGATTCAGGCGACGTTCTGCCCAAAGGATGCCTCTCGACAGATCGTAGAGCTTGCAGCGGGTCGCGTGGGAGAGTTGTTTGCTCCCTACCGTGCTGAGATATCTTTGGAACGCGAAGATGGACATGTACTTCTTCAGGCCTTCTCTGATTCCCTCGGTATGGGCTTCAAGCCGGTGACGCGTGGTGTGTGCATCGAGGGTCACTCCGGGTTTTCGGAGCACTCTGTGGTAGCTAATTTTCGCAAAGAAGAGGTCCTGGGATGGTCGTTTGGCGTCGAGAGTCATCGGGGTGTGTCCAAGCTAAGGCTGTTCGCCCGCGTTCGGGCGTTTTCCCTCAGTGGCGAGGTGTTCATCGACGAGTCCAAGGAATTCTTCGTCAAGCCGCTCGCTGAGGGCGGGCGTCAAGTCGTTGAAGTAGGGATACCGATTCCTCGTGTCGTCGATGTCGTCGCGCATACGTACGTACAGACCTCACGGCTTTCGTGCCGAGTACTACTCAATGTTCCGGCTGGTCGTTTCTTAGAAGAAGGAATGACGATCGTTGCCAACCTCGTCTCGGAGACAGGTTCCAAAGAGCAAGTACTCGAGCGGCGAATAGCTGCTTCGCGGACGGCTACCTGGGTTCGTCAACAGATCGGATTGACTCAGTTAGGTATAGAGTTCGAGCATGCAATGCGGCTCAATACGGACTCCGATCTCAGGATAGAGATAGTGCTCCTCTCGGCTTATGACGAGGTATTGCATTCGCTTCGTCAGATGGTGCGCGTAGCGGGAGTCCTCGTGGAGGCCGATACTGTGGTCGATGGGTCCAATGAGAGAGTTTCGTCTTCCCTGACCACTGATCTGCATTCATCCGCCCTGCTCGCTGCAAACGGTGTGGATGATACCACCGGACGCGGTTTGCTGTCGTGGCTTCGTCGGAGATAGTGCGCCGTAGGAAATAACAATCTCCTCTATACCGAGCGAACGAAATCTCATTTGAAGAGCAACCCAAGATCTTTTTTTGCAGCCGGGCGGGATTGTCTTGCTCTCCGAGTGTTCAATTGCTGTTGCGATTGAGAAATTTTTCTCTAAGGTCCTTGTCGCAGCTGAGGCAGCTTCCTAGGTCAGATAATACGATGGGAACGGGCTGCTTGCAGCGCTGGCACGTGCTCAGGAAAAATGGTTTGTGTGGCCTGAGTATCAGAAGAAGCAGTAAGCTCGTGCCAAAAAATATGAGCCTGAGAGCGCCGCTTTCTTCGGGTACGATGCTCAGAACGCCATAGAAGCTTATTGCTCGAGCGAGCAGCATTGGAGCTAAAGAGATTATAACGAGTTGCTGCTCCCACCGCGCTACTTTTGACCAAGCATTACTCCTCAGACTCTCGATGTCTTTCTGTCCCTCGCGATAGCTGTTCAAGGTGTGTTTGATTACACCCCCCAGCATGATTACGACCACAATGGCAGGGAATAACCCAGACACCTCGACGAAAGCGAGGGTTTTACCGAGGAGGGCTACGGTCGCCAGGGTAACCATAGCAACCGGGATGGTCGCAGATGCAGATGCAAGCCCCTTCTTGTGGGCACTCCGGAGTTGTCCCAGGGTCTTGTGAACTCGTTGTTGGTCTATGAAGGGCAGGACCATCACGGCGCTCAAGATAGCCAACGTGAAACCGCTCGAGATGGGTACGCGGGGAGTTACTACCGTTGCGAGCAGTAGGTCGAGCCCAAGAGAGAGGAGAAGTGTCTGCCAGAGGGGCATTAAACGGGTGAACGGGCCTCGATGTGCCGGTTGTAAGGTTGGGTTTGTCTTCGCTCTTTTTCGTAGTAACGTCATGCGTGTGACTAACCCCGGCAATCAAGGATTTGGCGAAACGCGAGGAGCCTCATCAAGAGACGGCTACCTCTCCGTAACCCAGGTTACTTCCCTCTTTAATGATATCCTCGAGACGAGCTTTCCGCAGCTTCTTTTCCGTGGGGAGATATCCCAGATTACCGTTGCTCAGAGTGGTCACGTCTACTTCACGCTCAAAGATGAGGGTGCACAGCTGTCCTGTGTTATGTGGGCAGGAGTTGCGCGCACGCTGAACTTCAGGCCAGTCGCTGGTAAGGGGGTTTTGTGTCACGGGCGTCCGAACGTGTACGGGCCAAGTGGAAGACTCCAAATCATCGTCCATCGTCTACTCGAGGATGGGCAGGGCGAGCTGCAGCAGAGATTCCTCGAGCTGAAGTCGCGGCTCGAGCGAGAGGGATTCTTTTCCCCTGAGCGTAAGCGACCTGTACCGCGGTTTCCGAGAGCTGTGGGCCTCGTAACTTCACGCACGGGCGCCGTCTTACACGACATGTTGGTCAAGATAAGAGAACGCTTCCCATCGATGATCGTCTACCTCGCCGAGACCAGGGTGCAGGGAGATGGTTCTGCAGGCGAAATAGCGCGCGCGCTACGGGAGCTCGATCGTTCGGGTCTCGTTGATGTCATAATAGTGGCGCGAGGGGGAGGTTCTCTGGAGGATCTGTGGGCGTTCAACGAAGAGGAGGTAGTCAAGGCAGTCTTCGCGTGCGCCACGCCGGTTGTCTCGGGTGTGGGGCACGAGGTCGACACTACCTTGTGCGATCTCGTGGCGGATGTGCGAGCTCCAACGCCTACAGCGGCCGCAGAGCTCGTAGTGCCCAAGGTATCGGATCTCCTGGTGGCGGTCTCGGAACTCGAGCGACGATTGAAGGACACAGATCGTTGGCTGCAGCCGCGAATTCAGCGCGTTGATGATCTCTCTATGCGGCTGGAATCGAGGCTAGGTTCGGTTGTGGAGCACGGACACCTGCGGCTCAAGGCAGCTGAGGCGATGCTCGCTGGCATTCGACCCGATAGAATATTCGAATTGTTGCGCACCCACGTCTCGACATTGTCGGAGCGTTTGGTGAGAGCAGGACTCTTGAAGCTGCAGTCCAATCAAGGTGCCGTCCAGGCACTCGGTGACAGGCTCCGGAGAGCAAGTCCGCCCGATATTCTCCAGCGTAGAGAGGAGTTGGTTAAATCGTTTGCGCGGAGGCTCGACGTGAGCGTATCGCGGGTGATCGAGGCCCGGGTTTCGCTCGTGGAGGCGCTAACGTTACGTCTTGAGGCGCTCGATCCGGTGCGTGTCTTGGATCGAGGTTTTGCAATGGTAACCTCAGGTGGCCGTGTGGTGCGTTCGGTCTCCGAGGTGAATGTTGGAAGTGATGTAGAGGTTGCTATGGCCGATGGAACTATTTCTGCAACTGTCTCAGCAGTAAAAAAGGAGAAGAGATGGCAAAATCAGTGAGTGTGGAGAAAGAGGTCACAGTCGAGGGGCTGTTGAGTGGTGAGGTGAATGACGAACAGCTTTCCAGTCTGTCCTTCGAGCAAGCCTTGAAGTTGCTGGAGCAAGTTGTTGCCTCCGTAGAGAGCGGAAATCTCCCCCTCGATCGCGCTATCGGCTCGTATGAAAAGGGCACTGGGTTGATTCAACACCTCCGAGGACTGCTCTCGCGAGCTGAGCAGAAGCTTCGGGTATTGAGCAGTTCCGAGTAGCAAGTACAGAAGATATAGTGGAGGCCCGAGCCGGATTCGAACCGGCGAATGACGGTTTTGCAAACCGTTGCCTTAGCCAACTTGGCGATCGGGCCCTTTCCGAGGGGTCCCCGTTTTTAGCGCGCCCTCAGAAAAATATCAACCAACCTCATCATTCGAAAAATCCGCGGAAAATTGATGGTTTGCTGATCTGAGGCCCCTCCGTAGCAAAAGTGCGTCAAACCCTCACAATTAGGGGCAGAATGCCGAATCTAATTGTATTGGCATGACACCATCCTTTCTGCTGGGGTGGCTCGGTGGATTCCGAGCCACCCCTTTTTGCCGCTCGAGAAGGCTTTATCCTTTTAAAAAAATTGTATAGTATCGCCCCGTTAAACAGATTTTTCTGAGACGGTTAGGTTATGGCGTACGTTGTCACTCTGAGGTGTATCGGAACAAAGGATCGTTCCTGCGTCGAAGTTTGTCCGGTCGATTGCTTCTATAACATCAAGAAGAAGAAGTATAACGACCGCTTCCGCAAGGAGGCTAAGGGTGAAGATTACGGGATGCTGATGATCCATCCCGATGAGTGTATCCACTGCGGGGCGTGTGAAACCGAGTGCCCAGTCGAGGCTATTTTCGAGGACTCGGGCGTTCCCGATGATCTCAAGGAGTTCATTGCACTTAACGCCGAGGAGACGGCCTCGATGAGCGATGAGGAGCTCGATACTTGTCGGTGTACCTCAAAATAGGTGAATCAGCATCTGGTGAGGGGCTGCCGTAAGAGAGTCGCTCGTCCTTCTCCGTAAGAGGAGGGATAGGGATTGTTTTTTTAGCTCTCAGGCAAACTACCGGTTGTGTCCGCGCAGTCGCCGTGGCACTGTAAAATTATACAGACAGTTAGGTTTAGCGGATAACCTTCGCGCAGGTGTGAGTGGCGAAGGCTCCGAGCCTTCGGAGGGTCTTGTCGCCGAGGGGGATGGATAGCTCGTTGTGTTGTCGAAGATGCCACGGAAACAGGTTCTCAATATCACTTTTGTTTCGGCACTGTTTTGCTTTTCACCGGTGGCGTTCGCCAGCCCAGGTTTCGGTTCTAATCTGGGTTTGAAGGCAAACGTCAGTGTTGCCCCGCGCCATGGGCCTTTCCAGACCCCTGCAAGGTTGAGAGGCAGGGTTGATTTCTGGAAAGACGTCTTTGCAAAATACGGAAAAAATCAGGTCGTCGTCCATCACCGCGAGTTTCCCCAGATAGTCTTCGGTGTACTCGACTTTTCCGCCGAAGCACAGACGATGTCGCCTGTTGAGTTGGCGAGTCACAGAGCCTCGGTCGAAAAGAGTACGGTTGCTGCGCTTGAGAAAGAGCTCGCATCGCTCGCCCATGGCGAGGTCCCATCGACTGACTACCAAGAGAAAATCGTCCGACTGATGGCCAACATTCCCGGTGGCGCGCAGAAGTACAAGCGTCTAATCGACGAGGATCTGATTAGGACGCAAACTGGTATACGGGAGCGCTATGCAGAGGCGATTAGACGGTCCTGGAAATACCTGCCGGTAATGGAGCAGATCTTCGTCTCCGAGTATGGCCTTCCCAAAGAACTCACGCGTCTTCCCTTCATCGAGTCCTCCTTCGATTACACCGCCTACAGCAGTGTAGGAGCAGCGGGTATATGGCAATTCATGCCCAGAACCGCGCGCTCGCACAGGCTCGTTGTAGGAGCCTACATTGACGAGCGGCGGGATCCTATCAAAGCGACACGCGCCGCCGCAGAGTATCTCCGCTCGGCCTACCGCTCTCTTGGCGCGTGGCCGCTAGCCATTACTTCGTATAACCACGGAGTGGGAGGAGTTCGTAGTAAGGTAACGAAAGCTGGGACCAACGATATCTCGGAATTGGTGGAGCATCCTACGGAGCGATACTTTGGCTTTGCATCTTCGAATTTTTTCCCCGAGTTTCTGGCGGCGCTCGAGATCTTCGACGATCACGAAAGGTATTTCCCGGAGATCGCAGTAGAGCCGCCACTCCGGGTTGTTTCCTATCCACTCCGTTCGGCAATGTCAGCGGGATTTGTCGCGCGCCAATTGGGCATTTCGGTTGATGAATTACGGGAGGCTAACTACGCGATTCTCGAGCCTGTATGGCAAGGACGTGCCAAAATCCCGCGCGGATACTCATTGCGGGTTCCTGTTCAGTATCGGGAAAAAGTCGATACGTTGATTCAACCCGAACCTGTTTCCGAGCGCTCGCAGGTGACCTCGACGTCTAGTGCTATTTACGGCGGCGCGGCGTACCGCGTTCGAAAGGGGGATACCCTCTCGAGTATCGCCAAGAAATACGGCACAACTACCGAGGCAATAATGGCTCTCAACGGTCTCACCAAGTCGACGGTGACGGCGGGGCAAGTACTGGTAGTGAAGGAAAAGGGCGAAGGACCGACTCACTCGACGACCAGCTCCAAGAAGTCAAAACCCAAGAAAGCGGCTTCGAAGAAGAAGCAGCTTACTGCTCGAGCTGCTACCAAGGCAGGCAAGACAGCTACGAAGCAGGGGTCGAGGAGCAGGTAAACAACAAATCGGTGATCCTACAAACTCCGGTGAAGAGGGAGCTACCGCTACGCGAAAGCCTCGCGAACTTGAGATTGCGGCTCTAGTGGGCGCATGACAGTGGGCGATTGCGCTAGAAGTCCTCACTGTCTTCGTCCAGAAGAAATTCCTGGTCGTCTTCGATGTCTGGCGTAAGGAAGGGTAGGGAAGGAACCTCCGCAGAGACCGCGAAAACCTCTTTTTCCAAATCGGTCGAGAGCCGTCCGAGTCGGCGTGCTTCGCTTATGAGAGCGCCGAGTGCAGCGGTTCTTACTTTGGCGGTTACTCCTGGAGCATGAGGGAGCCGCACGAGATCGAGAATGGTGGTTCGAGCCCATGGGTCACTGACTGCTCTTGCCCGCAAACGTTGAGTGATTACCTTAAATTCTTCAACGGTGAGGTTGTGGACTTGGCGTAGAAGATGGAGCTCCTCGGGGATCATACGAGTTACCGTGGAGGGGTTGTCATCCCGTACGAGCTTCGCAATTACCTGTGCAGTCCTTGTAGATCGGCTTTCTGCGGCGCTCAGGGAGGAGTTGTTTTCGCTCTTCTTGGCCTCTACGTGTTGTTCGAATCTCCAGTTGTCGAATGGAGGGGGTAGTGCTCGGCTGACGATCTCTTCGGCTCGAGCAGTAATCGTATCCATGCTCAGCGAATTGAGGTCGCAGAGCTTGTCTACCTCCTTCAAGAGGCGTTTTCTTTCATCTGGGCCGGTCGCATCCGCTCGGCGGCGGCTGTCGCGCGGGTCCGAATGGTCCTCTGCTTTGACCCGAGTGGCCAAGACATAAAGCAGAGCAACAAAGCGTTCCGGTAGTATCTCCGGGTCCTTCTGAGCAAGCTGGAGAAGTCGTGCCATCGTGCTCCACTCGTCTCTCGAGAACCAGCTCCGATTGGTTGGTTCCACTTGAACTGCGGCAACGCTAAACGAAAGGCCTCTTTCGTACTCTTCGATGCGCATTGAGCGACCTAGGAGCTTGATTGCTTTGCTGACTTCGAGGGCGCAAGCCAAACCAAATTGCCTGCGGAGTGCGGCCTCGAGTGCAGTCGTACAGATAGTGGAACGATCGATGTCGACTGGCCTTGCTTTGTGCGCTTGGACGGTAGTGAGGCCTGGCGTAAGTGTCGCGCTGGCAACTCGCTTGACTTCATTTACGAGCGGGGATGAGACCGGGTTGAGTCGGAAGTAGGCCAGGACGTTTCCAGCCAATTCCTTTCTAGTCGAACTGAAGAGCTCGTCTTTATCGCTTAGGATTGCCCGCAGGCTTTCGCACGCGCTGGATCTCAGGTCGTCGACCTCTAGCGCCTTGAGTAAAACATAGCGACGCTCGACACAGTGTCGCCGATCGCTCGAAGGCTCGAAGCGAATGGTCTTGAGTACGCTCGTGAGCAGTGTGACGAGCGATGACAGGTGAGCGGAGCATGTCGGGACGACACTCCAACTCTTTGCGATCTGCGATCCGAGGTGCAACGCCTCGAGGCTGATGCTGTTTGCACAGATGAGCTTATAGAGAGATTCCCGAGCAAAGTCTCCGGTCTCAGTGTGTTCGAAACTCATCGCGTAGAGCGCCGAAGCGGCAAGATGCAGGTCGGAACGGTTCAGCCCTTCGAGTGCCCCGAGGATCTTGAGAGCGGCATGCTGTGATTTTTCGTGACCATTTCGACAGACGGTTGTCAGATCCGCAATCGAGTACTGTTTCTCTCCAACTTTGAGCCGGCGAGGCTCTGCGTCCTCCGCCATGCCTGGAATCCGGAGGAGGGGGGAGAGCGGCTTGGAGGTAGATTCGAGAGCAGCCTGAGGCAGCGGGGGTGGGAGAGGTTTCCCAGCCGCTGCAGTGGCTTCACCTGATGACGGATCGCTCATGTAACCTTCCCGATGCCCTGAATAGCTTACCTCAAAGGGTAGCACCCACTATATTTCCCCAGCTCTCTCAGTGATATGATGAGAAAAAACTATGTAGTTACATAACCGACTCAGACAGATGCATATCGATGAGAACAGGGTGTGTGGTCAGATAGTTAGCTCATTCAAACGGAGGGTAATACCAGCATTTAGAATGAAATGGAGTTCGTGCCACTCCTTAGGCACCATGACAGGTGAATTCTTCAATAACTCAGAGGGATCGTCCGTGGATAGGCGTTTGTAGGGGTTTGTATGTCCTTGGATAAATTTGTGGCCCGTGGTTATTCTGGAAGTCTCGGAGACACTACGGGTCAGTGGGTAAGTCGCACCGCTGAAACTGCGAAAGCTCAGCCTGCCGGGAACCTTCGTGAAACGGGCACGAGCTTCGTCATGGGAGGTGGGCGCGCATCGACCGCTGGCTACCGAGCTAAAAACAATCAGAGCCTGGATGCAAGTCGTTCTCGGGACACAGAGGATATTATGCATCGTGGTACGAGGCACTATAGGGAGGCTCGCAATTCGAACGACTTACGTCAGAACTGTTTTGGAGGTAGTAGCCGCGGGAGCGCCGCCGACGACGGCTCGCAGTCTACGATAAGATTTCCAATAGAGCGGGTTTTTCGTCTCGTGCTCATACTCATAGGGATAGTAGGTGCTTTGTACCTCTTATTTTCTTGGCCACAGAGCTCTCGTGAGCGTGTGCGAGCTCTTCGCGAGCAGCATCTCTCGCAGGGAGACTATGATTGAGTAGGCAGCTCAGATGCGTGGCGCCGTATAAAATCGGATATCTCAGTTTTGAGTTGAGTACCTCCAGCTGCTAGCGAATCAACGTGGTTTGCGCCTGGTACTGCGATAAATTTCTCAGCAGAAGGGGCTGCCGCATGAAGCTTGCGTCCCATGTCACATGGTACGACGCGATCTTTTTCCCCGTGTAGCATGAATAGTGGCACTGTTAGGGACCCCACCTTCTCATCGTTTCTGAACCTGTTCCGGAAGAGGCGCCAGATGGGGAGGTATGGGTAAAGGTGTCGTGCCATGTCCCACGAACAGGTGAAGGTACTCTCCGTTACGAGGCATGCTGCCTCATGGTACCGCAGAAGCTCGATTGACACCGCACCCCCGAGAGAGCATCCATAGACGGCCAGCCGCTGAGCTGGATAGCCGCGCTCTTTGGTGATGTGTGCGTACGCTGCTCGCGCGCTTGTGTAGAGAAGTTCCTCCGAGGGCGTTCCGGCGCTCTGGCCGTATCCGGGATAATCAAAGGCCATAAACGACAGCCGGCTCTCGACGAACAGCGCATAATGTTCTCGGAAGCGAGTCAGGTTGTGCTTATTTCCGTGGATGAAGAGCACGGCACAGTCCGAACCCCTGTCGACGAAGATTCCATCAAGGTCGAGTCCAAACTCGTGGCCGAAGCGAAAGCGGGTGCAATCGAAACCCGCAAGCCCGCCATGGTCTATGGAGTTTGGTTTGAAGATAAGTTTCCGCTCGAGGAGCCCTAACATCACCAGTGTCTCGAGGTCTCAATCTTCCATTGCCGAGATCGATGGTGTCGACCTTGGCAATGGCTCGGATTGAGTACTGTATACAGCAGCGCCACTCGACAGCTCCGTGGCGGCTGTAGGCTAGTAGCTGTTAAGCTTCCGCTGGAGCGCTCTCTTCCGCTCCAGCATCGTGCTGTTCTATGTTACGCGGCCACAGGCATATGATGTCCTCGCCCGGTACCTGGTAGATACCGAGTTCGTCCCCATCGCGTCGGAATCCGTAACGAACGGCACCGCCGTTGTCTCTGAGCAGATCTCTGCAGGCTTTGTCCTGTCCGCTGAACCAGAGCTGTTGGTAGCGCTCAAGCAGTGAGTTATCGTCCAGTAGCTCACGGTCGAGCATCGCCAGACAGCGCGTGTCGATGTTGACCTCTCCGAGGTTCTCAGTGGCATCTTTGACGATATCGGCTGCGTCGGGAGCGTCACCCTCTGGATGTACTACTATCGTGTAGGCAAAGGGGTCGCGCTCGATCCGATAGGTCCCGCGCGTTACGTTCAGAACCTTCCCACCGTACTCGCGAATAACCTCGTTCTTTACCTCGGTATCTTCGTCGATTACCCTTCCCATCTTTTCGATGAATTGAGGGTTTGCCAGCATGAACTGGTCAATCAGCACGAGGTCTCCACTTTCGATGGCTATACGCTCTCTCTGATTTCCACTTTCAGCGCTTTGACGCGGATGGCGCCTGCCGTGTCTTCCTTCCCCTCGTCCTCGATTAGAACGACCACGCGAAGAACGGCCGCCCCGTCCCCCTTGGGAACGTCTTTGATTTCCTCTCTCTCTACGCATACGAGATTACTTCCTAGAGTTAACTATATACGGTTATTACGCTAAGCGAATCTATCGGCCAGAGGGCATCATTCGAAAAGGGGCCCAACTGGCTGAGAATATTCGGGAAGCATACCAGATTGAAAGGGCCCTGTCACACCTTTCCAAAGGGGCTATCTGGGTGAATTCATTGTGCTGCAGCAGCGCCACAAGAGCCTTTTGAGGTTGGTTACAGCGCCCGTGTCAGAGACAGGCTGGGGGCCTGGCTTTCCATCTCAATCGAGGGCGTGTCTTGTTTGGAGATGTAGCGTCGTCAAATTACGACCACCTTCTCAAGCAAGCAGCGATACGCGTCGATAGCTCTGGAACAGGCAGAACACCCAACAGTGGGTGTTGGAAGAAGTTGTTTAAATTGTTGCCCTAGTTGTTGTTGTTCGTATGTACCAGTCCGAAATAGAGGAATCCATCGCCATCGCCGAGGCACCCCAAGGGCTCGGCCTGTGGTACGACGCGGAGCGCTTGATTCTCGAAGGCGCGTATCTCGACGAAATTACCGCCTACCGAGCGCGCCGAAGGTGGATTCAGACCTTCGAGATGAACTTCCTGCTCGAGGGGGACCACGATTTTCGACTCAAGGTCATCTTTGAAGACGAGAGCCACAGGTTCTTTGTGCGCTGTACTTTCCTGACCGCCTGCGGGCGTTACGCCTTTTGGCGATTGACTCATCATCAAGCACCGGAGGTGCAATTTATGTTGGAGACTGCGCACCTCCCGTTCGCGGCTGCGTGCCCTCTACGCGTAGAGTCGTTCGTGAGTGAAGATATCGACGATCTCGAATCGTGTCTCTTGCATTCGAGGTTTGGGCTGGAATCCAAGGAGAGCGTGTTCGAGAAGCTCGTGAGTGGTGCTCGCACATATGCCAAGAGGTTTGTGCGGCGTTTTATTGGTAATTAACCCGCGACTGATAAACCCAGCCTCATTCATTTTGAAAAAAAGGAATGAGAATAGCTGGGGCAGTGCAATCCTGGCGGAGCCAAGATTATGCTCACCCGGGTGTTTCGAGTGATTTGTGAAAAAATCGCTCGTGCAGGGTTAATCCCGAAAATTCCATTTCCCGAATATCCTACGGGTGTCCTATAGTCGATACAGGGAAACGAGTGGAGTAGGGAGCCAGTAATCTCGTGGCGACGAAAACTGGGGACGGAAAGTACATCATAGCTGCCGGTGAGGTTGGTGTGTTTTCGGTGTGTCCGCAATCTTGGAAGCTGAAATCGGTAGACCGAGAGCGTCCTGTAGAGCGCAAGAAAGATGCAGAGCTAGGAAAGTATCTTCACGAGCGGTGGTCGTCTGTATTCGAGGAGTCGCTTCTTCTAAACAAGTGGATTCGATATCTTGCAGTTCTTGTATGCACCGCATCGGCAGTCTTTCTGCTGGTGCGTCCACGTAGCGCTCCGCTTGGAGAGCTTCTCGAGTTCTCTCTGAGAAATCATGCACTTCAGCTCGCGCTCTTGGTTTTGACGACGTTTCTCTTGATTCGTACCTTCGGTCGCGAGGCAAATCGTCGGCGTGAGGACACCGGGTTCACGGCTAGCGATAAAACCGTTTCAATCGAAGGTAGCTCGACCCTACCGGCCCGAGAGTACGTATCTTTCTCGCAAGGTTTGGCAGGAAAGCCAGACGCTCTCCTCAGCGAGGGAGGGATAGTAGTTCCGATTGAAATGAAACCGCTCGCTAAGAAGTTACGCGACCGCTATGTTGCTCAGCTCCTCGTGTATATGCGGCTTGTCGAGGAGTTCGAGGGTCAGCGGCCTCCCCACGGCTATCTTTTTTTAGGGGCAAAATATCGCCGCATCAAGATAGAGAACAGTGGCTCAAAGCAACGTTGGATTCAGAATATGATCGACGAGATGCGAGCGGTTTTGGATGGGGCGCCCGCTACGGCGGCACCCCATCCGACAAAGTGCGCTAAGTGCGATGTTCGGCACCGCTGCACATTCCGAGCTGATATTACGAGCAGCTCGGAAGGCGCCAGCAGTTGATGGCCTCGCTAAACTACTCACACTCAGTGGCGATTCGAGGTAGCTCATTGAGCTGAGCATCACCACCAGCTTTTACGGTGCGAGCCTGCGTGACAAGGGTATCGGCACGGTTGGTCTGCCCTGTCTGAGTAAAATTCCGTCGAGCCATGATGCGCCGCAATTGGTCGAACTGCTCCACGAATAAACCTCTCAATTGCTCAATCGCCGGACCACGGTCCACGGTCTGACACAACGGCGCTGTGAACGGGCAGGCCTTGATTACTTCCGGGAATCCAAGCGTTAAACTCTGAGCTCTTTTCGCCAGAGCATCGGCCTTCTTGGCCGCACGCTGGGCATCAAGACCTATACGGGAGGCGCTGGTTGCCGAGATCACACCCTGAGCGGCACTGGTTTTAGCCCTCGTTGCCAGCAATTTTGCCGCCTTCTTGGTCAACGCTGCCAGGTCAAGAGCGGTCTGGTTGAGTTCGTTCTTTATCGTACCGATCGGCTTATCGATGCAGCCGCCCTGGCATATGGGAGTCGCCTCAGTAACTGTAGCCAATGCTCCGTCGAGATTCCAATTTATCGATTTCGAAAAGCTCGTTGTGAAGCTTGCTGCGTTCCGACCTGCTTTGAAAACTGTGGGTTGGCCTCGCCCAGCTGGGGCCGGTGAGAAGTTGTTCAAGAGCCCTACCGGTATGAGTACATCGAATCCATTCGGATTGGTGTAGCCGAAGGTTGCAACGAGCCCACTCGCTGAGCCGTTTATACAATCTGCAGTTGGAGTCACCCGTCCGCACGGTGTTGATGAGAGTGAAGCAGTAGCAGTCGACAGGCGACTACCCGCACCACGCACTCTCCATGTGAGTGGCGTACCATCGAAGGTTACCGCCACGGCACCTCTGTTTCGGCCGGGCCTGAAACTCGTTATTTGACCCCGGTTCGCTGCGCCAGGCGAGAATTCATTGATGGTTCCTGCGCTCGAGTTCAATGGTAGCACGAGCGGTTGGGTCCCGCGGTTGTCGTAGCCAAAGTAGGCTGTGAAAGTTCCATCGAGGTTATCAGACACGCACTCGACGCCAATTTCCAAGAGGGCAGGCTCGTCTCCCTCCGTGTCGTCCTGATTGTTTGAACAGCCGGGATCGGCGGAATCCACGAGCCCATCGTTGTCGTTATCGATTCCATCTTGGCAGCTCGATTTCGGATCTGATTCGTCGTTGTCCTGATTGCTCGAGCAGCTGAAGTCCGCTCGGTCAGTTGCACCGTCAGCGTCGTTGTCGATGCCGTCCTGGCATTGAGCCTTCGGGTTTGTTTCATCGTTGTCTTGTCTGCTCGAGCAGCTGAAATCCGACAGATCGGTGGCGCCATCGCCGTCGTTGTCGATACCGTCCTGACACTGTGACTTCGGATCTGATTCGTTGTTATCCTGACGCGTCGAGCAACTGAAATCGGCCATATCCGTTGCGCCATCATTGTCGTTGTCGATGCCGTCTTGACACTGTGACCGTGGATTAGTCTCGTCATTGTCCTGGCCGCTGCTACAACTGAAATCCGCGAGATCAGTAGCTCCGTCGTTGTCGTTATCGACACCATCTTGACACTGTGATTTCGGATTCGCCTCGTCACTGTGCTGCTTGTTGTTTTGACAGCTGAAATCTTCGAGGTCTATCGCACCGTCGTTGTCGTTATCGATCCCGTCCTGACATGCTGACTTCGGATTCGCTTCGTCGTTACGTTGTCTGTTGTTCTGGCAGCTGAAGTCCGCGAGGTCTATCGCTCCGTCACCATCGTTATCTATACCATCTTGGCAAGCTGACTTCGGGTTGGCTTCGTCGTTCTTTTGCTGATTGCTCTGACAGCTGAAGTCAGCCAGATCAACAGCTCCGTCGTTATCGTTGTCGATGCCGTCTTGGCACTGAGTCTTGGGGGTCGTTTCGTCGTTCTTCTGCCGATTGTTCTGGCAGCTGAAGTCGATTAGGTCAGTGGCCCCATCGTTGTCGTTATCAACACCATCCTGACACTGAGACTTGGGATTTGCTTCATCGTTCTTGATACGGCTGTTTTGGCAGCTAAAATCAATCAAATCAGTCGCACCATCTCCATCGTTATCGATACCATCTTGGCACTGCGTAGTCGCCACGGATTCATCGGGCCTGTTGGCATCGTAGCTGGCAGGATTGGAGGGATTCGTCCAACAGCCTGGATCCTGGGCATCACTTACGCCATCGCCATCGTTGTCTACACCGTCTGCGCATTGGAACTTCGCAGAGGCTGTACACAGATAGCTGAAAGAGTGCTGTCCACAGCCATCCTGGAAGCCTGTATTTGCGATACCTGTCGCCGGGTTATACACAGCAGTCGACACGCCAGCACCGCTGCATGCAGTATAGAAATAGTTGACTCCCGGCGCGCAGCTCAAATTGCTACCGATGTTTTCAGTTTGAAGGAAGATTCGTTGATACCTTTTCGCTTGAACCTGTGTCGTTTTCGGAGAGGGCGGCTTCACACAGATGTACCCGCAATTGCCTATGGCCCCGGCCTCCGTGGAGGAGGTTCCAATTACTCCCGTCGAAGAATTGTACGAGCAGCTCACGGAACCAGGGACAGTACCACCATTTACTCGATTCTTAACGAAGTTCGAGATACTCAAGACGCAACTCAGCCCTGCTCCAATGTTGGTGCCGCTGGCAGCATAGCCAGCGATAATCTCATCATCATTGAACGAATTGTTGAGACAAACATAGGAGGCATTACCATCGGCGAAGTCGTTCTTGTTGATTTGTACGAGGTTGTTGTTAACGGTAACCTCGAAGAGCGGCCTTATACCGGCCGAATTGTCCGAGCGTAACCACAGGTAGTTTCCAATTGACGTAAAACACTGGGAGTATCCGGTCACGTTTGCAGATTGCCCGGGGCTGACATACCCCATGACAAAGGTCGATGTCTTGTAGACAGGTGCGGGTTGCGCGGTTGCAGCGAGGGGTAGAATCAGCATCGTGCAGAGGGCTACCAGTAGTCGGCCGCAGCTGGTAGGGCGTTTGTCGGCAATACGAATCATGAGTCGCTCCGTCAAAAAACAAGGCGCATAGAGCTGCTATCAAGCAGTTCTCCAGAGGGTATGACGGATAAGACGGTTAGTGTGCGCTAATGCTCTTAGGTTACTGCTTGAGCAGGTGCCAGTGGGAAATGTAAGGACACTACCTTCGGGCGCTCATTGATCGATTCGGTTCTGATGGGAATGGATGGGGGCGCATGTACCGCTCCGCGTCAAGAGTATCTGTGCTCGGTAGTAGCCGTCACCGGGATCCTGGCCCGGTGCTCCTCGAGGGTTGGGGAGCGCGCCATGGTGCTGGTGTGCGACACAAGGAGAGGCCGCTCGTATCGAGCCTTCACATGGCCCATGGTGGTTCCGAGAAAGCTTCCCCATTGTGCTGCTACGGAGAGTATGAAAAACACTATCGTTCCGCCCAGTACCTTCGAAATAATCCACGCAAACGTTTCTTCGAAGAGCTCCTCATTCTCGTAGGGTGGGGTGCGATGGCGCCTTGTGTTCATCGGTGTCACATTGTTACTCAGAGCGGGGGCGAGACCTAAAGTTCCTATCTCGAGCCTGCCGTCGTCAGCTTATTCGGTGTTTGTATCTGCGGATTTGTGGCGAGCCAATGATGCTTCGCAGGTCAAAGATTCCCCTGAAAGTGTCTCGGCGCGAAGTTTTCTCGAGACTTCGCGCAGCTCTTCGAGAAGCTGCCAAGCTGGAAGTTGATAAAGTGGGGCTAGACGCTCCACGCTGTGTTCGCTATCGATGCTGTCGATGACCTCACTATCTCCGCTCACTATACGGGGAAAACGAGCCTTGAGTTGCTCCTGCAGTGTTTCGTACGGGGATTTCATGATGTGCCCCTCCTCGTGACCAAATGGACGAAGCTCCTCCCACGCAGATAGAGATATTGTAGAATCTTTAGCTCGCGCTGCTTTTAAAGGACTAATCCTAGTACTTTGGCCGCGCGTTGCTCGATGCTGTATGATGGCTGTCAGGGGCTCAGACGAGCCTTTCCCCCGGCGAGAGTGCAACGCCCCGCAGGAACTCCTCGGAGCTCATACGTTTTTTGCCCTCCAGTTGGACCTCGTTGATTCGAAGAAGGCCTTCGCCACACGCTACCTCCAACCGTTCTGATGAGGTTGTGACTAGGGTACCTGGAGCTGCCGCATGTAGGGCAGCTACGGAGCGAGCTTCCAGTACCTTCAGACGCTTGTCTCGTAGGAGGGAGAAACACCCCGGGTGAGGCGAGAATGCGCGAATGGACCGAGCAACCTCTGACGCCGGAGCAGACCAATCGATTCTACACTCCTGTCCGCTAATCTTTTGGGCATACGTAACACCCTCTTCAGGTTGAACGATAGGCTTCAGCGTTCCATCAACGATTGGGCCGATATCACGCTTCAAGAGCTGCGCCCCGAGGCGGGATAGACGATCGTGCAGGGAGCCGCCCGTATCGGATGGGTAAATCGGCGTTCGTTCGCACGCAAACACCGGTCCGGTATCGAGTCCTTCCTCCATCCGCATCAGACACACGCCGGTCTCTTCGTCTCCGGCCTGAATTGCCCGTTGGATGGGCGCTGCGCCACGCCATCGCGGCAGGATTGAGGCGTGGATGTTCACGCATCCACAGCGGGGCATTTCGAGCACCTCCCTCGGAAGTATCTGGCCAAAAGCAACGACCACTCCGATATCGAAAGGTCCACATGCAGATAGGGAATCGCGCATACACGGGAGCTCTTTTCGCAGCGAATGAGGTTGAAATATCGGTGTGCCGTGTCGGAGCGCCAACTCTTTCACCGGGGGAGCCTGAACCTTTCCACCTCGACCTGCGGGTTTGTCGGGCTGTGTCACCACGGCGCTCATCTCTACCCCCGGCAGGCAGTACAGCGTTTCGAGGGCGGGCACCGCAAAAATTGGAGTTCCGAAAAAGATAACTTTCAAGACAAGCCTCGCGTTCAGGTTGGATGAGCAAGGTTCTTATTGTACCAGCGTTGGAAGATCTGTTTCTTCAATCCGGTGAGGTAGTCAACGAAAAGGACACCGTGGAGATGGTCGACCTCGTGTTGAAGCGCGAACGCGAGGAGTTCGGTAGCGTGAACTTTGAACGCTCTACCTGAGCGGTCGTGTGCAGTAACACATACGGTGTCGTGACGCTTTATAGTCTCCCGGAAGTCGGGAATGCTGAGACAGCCCTCGCTCGAGGGGACTATCTTCCCCTCTTTCTCGAGCACAGGATTTATTATCTCGAGCCGGTGTTTGTGAGTGTGCTCCTCCGGCTCGAGCCCACTCAACGATGTTATCGTTGGTTGTGGCATCGATTCCAAGGAGAGGTCGATAACGGCGACTCTCTTGAGAATTCCTACCTGAGGAGCAGCAAGGCCCAGGCCGTGCTCGGCCAGCATCGTTTCGAACATGTCGTCGAGTAGGGTGTGGAGCTTGTGGTCGAACGTATCGACCTCTTCGGTCGAAGACCGCAGCACGCTATCCGGTAAAATTCGAACGTCCAATAATGCCATATGCCGCATTAAAACAAACTTGAGGAGAGCTGTCACTTTTTCTGATACAGAGATATGGCACCTCTACTGAAGAAGTAAGGCAAAACCCACGTGTAGCGAGAAAGATGTTTTCGACAACACGGGGAGGTTTTGCCTGGCTTCTCTGGGGGTTTTCGCATCGCTGGTGAACAGTGTGCTCAAATTGTCAAGCCGAGAGTGGTATTTCTACGGAGCATCTATGGGTTACGCCGTATCCCACAGTCTTACAGAGACTTTTACCGGTGTGGGCATGGACTTGCATGCAAGGCATTTCCGAGGGGCTACACAACTCCGTATTTGTCGAGCACGAAAGCTTCTGCGATACTAAAAGTGTATGGCAGAGATGTCTCTAGCTGAAGCACAACTCTTCAGAATGCTCGTATCCTTTTTTGGAGAGGACCGAGTTCTTTGGAGTATGAGCGTGCGTGCTGTGTGTGGAGGAGATATACCCGAACATTCCGGTGTGGATGGTGAAGAGTCGGAATCCTGGGTAGAAAACGATAAGTGTCTCTTTACGGTGGTCGACCACGAAGACAATCCCAAGATGGTCATGGAGTTTTCGCCCGATTTTTCTCAGTTCATCGAGGTCGACCAGCTCGAACGGCAAAAGAGGTTGCCGCCTCTTCTTGGTTCTTGTGGAGTTCAGTACGTCACGATTAGCTCCCAAGAACTGGTTGAGATCCTCGATCCTCGAGGGAGCCTCGATTTTTTCTCCTTTCTCAAAGACAAGTTCGGTATCGAGGATGGTATAGAGGACTCGGCCGAGGAGTAGGCGGAGTGAGTTCCTCGGAGCGAGCGCCGCAGCTCCTCATCCTTGGATAGATGCGCTCGACAATCTATCACTGAACCTGCTAGCGTCCCTTCTAGGGATGGAAAGTACTCGACCGGCAACTCATCGTTTCTCGACAGTCGCTCTCCTGATGCTTGCAACTCTGGGAGTGGTGACAGCTCTGGCGCTCTTCCTGATAGGTGTCGAGGGAAGAACCCACGCCCTCGTTCAGCTGCTCTTGTTCCCGCTTGTGATTTTTCTGGCGAGTAGAGTTGAACTCGGGGGGCAGGCGGTGCCTCGAGGGGTGCTCGCTTGTGCAGTGGTAGCTGCGCTCAGTAGTGCCATTTTTACTTACACGCACGTTGATTTGGCGCGTGGGGCCTTCGTTGTTGCGGCCCTCGATGGTGATAATGGCGACAATGAGACAAAAATCAGGCGGGATCGCATCAGGCATCCGCTCGGAGCAAAAGGTCTGACGCTCGTAGGAGTACATCCGACTGCAGTGACCTCGCAGGTCGAGGCCGAGGAGGTCCTGCGAAAGAATCTGAGGCTCGGTGGGGTAGTGTGGGGTTCGACGCGCTGGGTGACCCTCTCCTTGAAAGCCCATGATCCGTTGTCGATATCCTCCCTCTCGGCGGAAAGCTTCGGGCGGCGCTTCCTGCGGGAATCCAATTACCGAGACTTCAAGATTGCTGCGGGTATTCGCACAGTTGGAATTTCCGACGCGTGGGACCCGAATACGCTAGGGTTCATTGGGCGACTCCTGCCTCTTTGGAGAGATTTTCCATCACAGCTTTCAGAGCGACGCGATGACGGAGCGATATTCGAACAGGGTGTTCGCTCGGTAGCGGCTCTCAAGGCGCGCTGGACGTCGTTTTCGCACCGTGCTCTTCCGATGTGGATGACAGGCACCTACCACCTCGTCAGAGCTATTTCGTCCGAGCAGCTCGAGAAGGGCGAGCTCTCCTGTGCAATAAACTCCCTCGAGGCGGCGCGGTCTCAATTGAGGCCCGCTGACAATCCCGAGCTGCAGGCCGCAATCGCAAATAATCTTTCGATCGCTCTGCTCATTCAGGGAGCCGCTGAGTACGGCACAGCTCATGGGCATAAGAGTGCTGTAAAACTACTCAAAGGGTGTCGGAGAAATATCAAGGCTGGTTCGCGGGACAACGTCATAGGCGCGCTGGCATCGTTCAACTTGTCGACCTTGAAAGGTAAGCATGGAAAACGCCAGCAGCGAAAAAAACAGAGGTAGACGCGTTCTCCCAACGGCCCTCGAGTCGACCGACTTCCGATGGTTGGGTAGGAAATATGCCGGGAAGGTGCGGGATAGCTATGTGCATGGAGACGAACGTATCTTGATAGCCACCGATCGGTTGAGTGCATTTGACCGAATACTTACAACTGTGCCCCTGAAAGGGCAGGTGTTGACGCAGATGGCCCAGTATTGGTTCGAGCGTGTGTCGAGTTTCATGGAACATCACATAGTCGCCATGCCGGATCCCTGTGTCGTTGTGGCTCGAGAGGTCTCAATTATCCCGATCGAGGTGGTGATACGCGGGTACCTTGCCGGGAGTGCGTGGCGAGATTACGACGCCGGAAAGGCGGTAAGTGGCGTCAGGCTGCCATCAGGTATGAAGCAATTCGAGCCGCTTCCCACCCCACTTGTTACGCCCTCAACCAAGGAAGCCGTCGGTAGTCATGATACGCCTATCTCGGAACACGAGATCGTCGAGCGAGGTATCGTTTCGGCGCCGATCTGGGAGCAGGTGCGCTCGAAAGCTCTGCAGCTTTTCTCGGTTGCCTCGGCAGAGCTTGCTGCCCGTGGGCTCATTTTCGTTGATACAAAGTACGAATTTGGTCTTGTGGGTGGTTCAGTGGTACTCGCAGACGAGGTGCATACGTTGGATTGTTCACGCTTCTGGCTCGCGCGGTCGTATCAAGAGCGACTTTCGGCGGGCGAGGCTCCTGAGATGCTCGACAAGGAGCCGATTAGGCGATGGTTGATGGACCGTGGTTTTCAGGGTGAAGGAGAACCGCCGCTCATCGATGACGAGTACAGAGCAGAGCTGATGACGCACTACACCAAGAGTTTTGAATTGATTACGGGGAAAACTTTTGTTCCCGACACCCAACTGCCACTCGAGCGGATTGAGCGAAACCTTCGTAATTACTATCGGCTTTCCACAACGATGCCCACGTGACTTATCAGCTATAACTCTCTTCCAAGGGTTGAGAGTAAAAAGTTGTCCAGCAGTGTTTCCTCGCTTTTTCACGAAGATGGAGGGCGGAGAGGATCGGAGCCGTTTTGAATTTCAGTCTGATCGTCCATTCCATCTCGGTCGGTGTCGGTGGCGCGAGGATCGGTTCCATACTTGAAGACCTCTTCGCCATCACTCAATAGATCCCCGTCCGAGTCGGCAAGTTGCGTGGAGGTTCCATAGCGGATTTTCTCGAAGAGATCGAAGATCCCGTCATTATCTCCATCTCGTCGCAAAGCGCTCGAACGGCGCTGTGCATCGTCACGGATATATTCCTCAGCTAAAATCCCGAGTAGGTCGAATCCCGCAGAGGAGGGGTGAAGACCATCGTCGGAAAGAAGCGCCGGACTCATGAGATCGAACCGAAGGTATGCCGGTAGGTATTTGTTCGTTCGCGTTTTGAGAGCGACCATATTGACCTGTTCCACAAAACCTTTGTCGAACTCGCGGGCCGTCGGGGTCAGGATAGTCGTGACGATCAACGGGGAGAACCCAAAGCGTTTCTTGGTCTCGGTCGTGAGGAAGGAAACTAATCGTCGTATGGTCGTGACGGTGAGAGTCGAGGAATTGCGATTGAAATAGTCGTTTCTGCCCACATCGATGATGAGGATGTCCGCCGTGCCGATAGAGAGCGCCTCGGGCCCCTCAGGGCGCGTTTTAAAAAGACGTTTGTAAAAGCGTAGTAGTTGAGCCGTCGTGATACCCGGGTAGCCCAGGCTGTGAAGTTCAGAGGTCGGGAAGAGGGTCTCTAAGCGCTGCATGTATCCTCCCCGGTTTTCATGCAGCTCATCACCGACACCGAAGACGATACTGTCTCCAGTAGCGGTAATGGTGTGCCGACCATCACAGTTGAAATCAATGAGTTCCCCGATGAGGGGGCAGGCAAACGCGGGACGGCTCGCGCCGATGATGGCAACTGACGCAACTAGGTAAAGTAGTGCAAGATACGGCAAACGCATGGCGGTAGACCTTCACATTTCCAAGGCATCTTATCGGTATCATATTGACGTTGTATATGGAATTCAGGTTGCTTTCGGTATGGTGAAGGAATGATGAAGGCATGTGTGTGGGCCACAGTCGCCGTCTTAGTCGGTTCTTATATCAGTTCGAACGTAGCCGACCCTGATCTTTGGTGGCACATCGTCGTCGGTAAGTGGATTATCAGTCATGCTGCGGTACCCCATCAGGATTATTGGAATATGTTTGGCCTCGGTCAGCAATGGCGAGCGTATTCCTGGAGTAACGAGATCGTCTTCGCTCTGACCGATAGGTGGTGGGGTGCGCGGGGTCTTGCGGCACTGCAATTGCTTCTAGCTATAGCTCTTGCGTCTGTACTCTTTGCCGTACACGGGAGAGTCGCCCGCGATCGGTTTATAGGCGTCCTCCTCGGTGTTTACTCTACTGTCGGCTGTTTTAATCACTTTACCCTTCGACCGCAGGTGATAGTGTGGATGTTATTTGCGTGTGCGCTTAGGGTATCAGATTCGATTGTTGAGCGGGGAGTCTCGCGGCTCCGCCTGTTTCTTCTCGCTACGATCGGCTGTGCGTGGGCTAATTCGCATCTGACAGCTATCCTCGGACTTAGTTCTATCTTTCTATGGACGCTCGAATCCCCAGGTCGAAGATTTGATTGGGGCCGTGCTTTCAAAGCGAGTGCGGCATTCTTCGGAGGTACGTTGGTGACGCCTTATCTTGGCGGAGAGTGGTTGACCTTCATCTCGAAGGGTGGGCATCCCCTCAAGTATCAACTCATTGCAGAGTTTCAACCAGCCACAATCCTTCAATACTCGACCGTTTTCGTACTACTGCAACTTGTATTCCTAGTCGCAGTGTGTTTCTCGACGAGATATGCACCGACGTTAGCGCGTGGAGTCTTGGTCGGTGGCATGACCATAGCGGGGCTCACCGCGGTAAAGTTTCTTCCGTTTGCAGTTATCTGCTTGAGTATTCTCATGGCCGTCTGGTGGAGAGAGATTTCGAGCAAGCGCGCCTCGGAGAGCCCCGACAATCTGGCGCGTGGGTTGAGTATTCTCAAGGGCAAGTTTGATCGGTTGGCGGCCGAAACATATGGCGCTATCGCTTTCTTTGCGTTGTGTCTTGCAGCTGTATATATCAAGGGAATAGTGGGTGAGCCGCTCAATCTTGCGGTAGTTCCTGAAAAGGCGGTGGATTTTATCGAGGAGCATAGATTGGATCATCCGATCCTCAACGAGTTTGGGTCCGGAGGATATCTGATGTACCGGTTCAGTAATGACGATGGAACCCCCCGGCATCTTGTGAGCATCGATGGCCGCACGAACGTCAATCCGCCGGAGGTGTGGGAGATGTACGCCGCGAGCTTTCAAGGACGTGCGCGCTGGCGTGATTATCTCGATACGGTCAAACCGAAAACTATCTTGTGGCGTCAAGGTAGTCCGATGGTCTCGCTGTTGTTCGAGACCCATGAATGGTGCAGGGTATTTTCCACTGGCTCAGAGGACCAAGACTTTGTCGTATTCATGCGAAAGGAGGATTTTACGACTCGAAATGGGCAACTAACCTCCTCGAATTGCATGGGTTCATCACCAAGCTAGCATCACTTCCTCAAGTTCAAACTCCCGCAGGTCGTTACTCCTTGTGGTCCAAGCTAACCAGTTTGGCGGTTGCGGCATGTGAACCGTAAGAGTTTCTCCGATGGTGCACGGCCTGTAGCGTCAGAAGAACCAAAAGGGAGCTGTGGTATGCGCATCGCCTTAATCGTTTTATGTGCACTAGTCTCTTTCACCCTGTGCAGCGTTGCGTCGTCTGCTGAGACACAACCATCGTCCAGGGCGCCGTGGGAACGGGCGTGCTCGAGCTTTGCTTCAGCGCGGGAGTTCGTGCGGCAGTCGTCGTATCATTGCCTTCGTCAGCAACACCAAAAAGGGTGCGAACGTAAGGCACGTGAATTTTTTGCTCAATGCCGATATCACGGTGACTATGAGCGCATCAGTGCCCGTATCCACGCCAAAATGCTCTTCGTCTTAGCACTCGCAACCTCCGGACCTGTTGCCGAAGGACGTGAGTCCTAGGTGAGAGTGGCGCAATAGGAGAATGACTTGCTGCCACTGGTATGTTAGTTCAGGGACATAACAAGAGCGTCGACGGGACTGTCGCCCCTCACGCAGGCCAGGATAGGGGGACCTTGAGTATTTTTCGAATAATTACAACGAGCATGTGTATCACGCTTCTATGGGCCGCAGCGGCTTACAGCGATGCTGTTGAAAGCTCTAGGACTACCGAGGTCGAGATCCCCTCAAAAGAGCTCTCCGCTGGGGATGAAGCGGAAATATGGAGACGGTCAACGCCTAGTTCGCGCCGTGCCTGTGAGGATCGTTGCGGAAATGGGCGATGCGAAGAGATAGTGTGTATGGCAGTTGGATGCCCTTGTCCTGAGAGCCCTGAAACATGCGCAAAGGATTGCCCGACCCGGTAGGAAGCGATTACAACTCGGCCCTTTGGAGAGCGCAGACCCTAGCGGGCGCCTAATTCCAGGCTTTACTCATGCGCGAACTGCCGGGGGTGCCTCGTAGCCCTCGTAGAGCATTATCCGCGATACCTTTTACCTCGTCAGGGGTCATGCCCAATTGGGTGGCTATGGCCTCGAATGATGCCGGGTCGCTGCCGTCCGCGGGGAATAGGGCTGAGATAACCTCAGATTCGAGTTGACCCAGCGACCCTACAGCTTTCTCCACTTTCACGACAGTCTCCGACACAGCCGCCCCGTTTCCCCGAGCAGGGGGAGGCGGCTTGGGGGACTCATCGAGAAGAAACGACAACAAGGGATCTTTACGGATAATTTTGATTGAAGTTTGTGAGGTTTCGGAGAGGGGATAACGACCACGCACGTTACGCGCGTTTCTTTTCTGTCTGGGTTTTTGGTTCTCTTGTTCGCCCATGGGCTTCAAGGAACTTCTCTGTCGTAACCCCATATATCCTCGAGACTACCGCTCTGTTCTTCCACATTAAACACGTATTCTCCCTCAAGTCAAACAGTGGTACCATCAGTCAGGAGTTGTTCCTATTATTTCAATGTACTAGCGCGGAGCCATACAAACGGCTCCTGAAAGCCACGCTACGAGGGGTCAGGACAGGTAGCATTCAAAGGTTCAAAGACAGTTCGTGGAGATATTTCGGGCGATTAGAGCCTTGAAGCGACGCTTGGAGGACACTCGGCAAGTGACCAAAGGGGAGGCTCGTGACCTCTTTTTCACAGCTTGTCTGTTGGGGGTCTTAGGGGAATCGCAGGTCCCGGCGGATTCCCCGTCTGCTGAGTGGCTCGCGGTATCAAAGGGGCTCGAGCCGGCTGTGGGGTTCATCGAGAGAGCGGCACCTTTGGTGCCTCGATATGCTGCTCTATTCGAGGAAACCATGTGTCCGATACGTGACGGGGTACGAACCGAACCCCTCATGCTGGGATGGGCCTACCAGATCTGGAACGAGGATGAACGAGCGCGGAGCACCTGGGCGGTTAGTCGTCGTGGGGAATGTTTGCCGGAAAGGGCCTCCGTAAGCGCCGCCACGCAGCTATTCACCGAAGAGTATATGACCCGATTCCTAGTTCGTAACGCATTCGGTTCTCTGCCGGTGGATGCGTGTGAGTTGTTCGATCCGGCTTGCGGCGTGGGACATTTTCTCGTGGAAGCGATACGCAACATTCGTGAACGTAGTAGCTCCTCAAAAGCAGTGGTGGACTTCGTATCTGGGCGGCTCTTCGGTGTAGATATAGATCCCCATGCTGTAGAGCTTTGCCGAGTGATTGTGTGGCTCGAGGTTCGGCGATATGCGCCAGAGGCAGCTCGCAGCACGTGGACAGCGTTGCAATCTTCGATTCGTGCGCTCCCTTCCGAGATGGGGTCCCTTGATCGAAGATGTGACGAGCCGCTCCTCAACAGATCGTACCGCTGTGTAGCTACGAATCCGCCGTACCTCGGTCGGCGTAAACTCACGGGAGCGATGCGCGCGTTTCTCGACCGAGAGTACCCGGATGCCGCTGCGGATCTGTGTGCCGCCTTCCTTCAAAGATGTGTAGAGTTGCTCGCTCCTTCGGGAAGTTTGGCTTTGGCCACGGCCGACAAGTGGCTACGATTGGCGAGTTACAGTGCCGTAAGGAATGGTGGCCGACATTTTCCTGGATTGTACCGTACACTCAGGATCGAGACTCTGTGCGAACTCGGTGAACGTGCATTTCGTCGGGAGTTGGGCTTACACGATGGAGTCCGCATCCTGCTTACCGTGGCACGCTACCAGCCGGCATCGGAGGATCACTGTATCAAGATTCTGGATGTTACAGGGTGCTCCGGGCCGGAAGAAAAAGCCGCGATGCTGGAGTCTCTCGATGTGCAGGGCTCTTCGTCGCGTATTCAAAGGGTGCCCCAGCGAGACCTCTCGAGTCCGGAGGGTTATGAGGTTTTTGATCGCTCGAAGCTACCGCGCGCCCTACGTGTTGCGGACCACAAAGTGCGAGATGTTGCTGAAGTCATCGTTGGTTTACAGACAAATGACGATCGACGATTGGTGCGTTTTCACTGGGAAGTTGTCCCTGACCCGGACAGGTGGCGTGTGCACAACAAGGGAGGAGGGTACGGTCGCTGGTTCGGATTGAATCGCTTCCTCCTCGACTGGGCAAGTGGTCGTCCGGAGTTCGAGTCGAATCCCCGGTGTGGTATTGGAGCAGAAGCGTATTTCGAACGCACTGGCTGGACATACACCTGGTTCGCAAACGGGTGTTTGGGATTGAGGCGCAAGGAGCGCGGGTGGAGCTTTGGGCGTGCCGCGTCATCTGGCTTTTTTTGCGAGGACGAGCGGATCGTAGCGTTTTTGAATTCACGATTCGGCTCATTGGTTATTCGAAAAGTGGGGGGCAAGATCCAGTTACCTGAGGGGACAGTTCGGAAGCTCCCCATCCCTGCTCACTTGGAGTTGATTGATCCCAAACTAGTTGCAGCAGCCGTGACCCTCAAGAGATCTCTTGTCTCGCGTGAGCCCACGGATGCGTGTTTTCGGCCCGATATCCGGATGACACCCCAGGAAGTTCTCTCCCTGGAAGTCGTGCTTCTGCTCGTAGAGGCGCAGCTCGAGCAAAGCGTCGAACGGTGTCTTGCGTGTAGCACATCGGAACGAGACGAGATCAGGTCTGTGCTTGGAGTTCCAGTCGCATGCTTTACGTGTAGCGATGATGGAAAAAGAGCACTGAATCATCTGTGGAACAATGTACCAGAGGAGTTTCGGTGGATTCGAGGGGTCATATCGGAGCCGTGTGAAGCAGGGTCGGTTACAGGCGCTCAGGAAGCTCGTGTTGTCACGGCGTTGATGCAACGTCGTGTGAAGGTAGGAACCAAATCGACGCTGCCTGCAGACACTCGGCTCGAATTCGTGTGTAGAGAGAGTGGTCTCCATCCTCTTGATGTCTACCACCTGATACTCAGCAGGTGTGTTTCGGACCTCGGGTTTTCGAGAGCATTCGTGTTACCGCATATCGCTGATGAAATTTTCTGCGGAGTTGCCGAGGTGCTCGGGCATCGTTGGTGGAGTGAAGGGGGGCTTGTCGGAGAATTCCAACCTCGGGGAATCGTGGCTCTCGATGTCGTGACGGATCACGTTTGCTCGCGCGTTCTCGCACAGGAAGACGCATTCGGGTGCTTCACAGCAGAAGAGATTCTCGGGTGTCCCTTGAGTGTATGGCTAGGGGAGTGTTTTGCGGTTTGGCAGGGTCGCCGACTCTTCCAACGACCGCTTGCGATAGCCAGTGTCGGTAAAGGGGGAAAGATCCGGGGCTTTCAGCACGTCTGGGACCTAGGGAAGTGACGCCTTCACTTCATTTAGAAAGCAGGTCTTCAACCCCCTGTTAGAGAAGAAAAGCATCGACGCGACTTTCAACCGGCACTCGAACAATAGGGAGCCCTAGAGGAATTTACGTGGAGCTCGATTTTACTGTGTTTTCGGAACGGTGATACACACGCGAATTCGGCGCTACGCTACTGACCAGCCACACGTTGCCGCCGATTGTACTACCGGCGCCGATAGTGGTGTTTCCACCCAGTATCGTTGCATTAGCATAGATCACTACGTCGTGTTCGATGGTGGGGTGTCGTTTCGTGTCGGCTAACGACTTCTCGACGCTCAGTGCACCGAGCGTGACGCCTTGATATATTTTGACGTTATCTTGAATGATAGTGGTTTCTCCAATCACGATACCGGTGCCATGGTCGATGACGAAGGCCCTCCCAATAGAAGCACCAGGATGAATGTCGATACCGGTTAAACGATGCGCATACTCCGTCATCATGCGGGGAACGATAGGGATTCTTTGCTCGAGAAGCCAGTGTGCAACCCGGTATACTGCGATCGCGAGGAAGCCTGGGTACGCCACGATGACCTCCTCGATAGTTGCTGCTGCCGGGTCTCCCCGGTAGATTGCTTCGGCATCTTCGTGGAGGGTTTTGTAAAAGGACGGTAGCTGTTCGACGAATGCGCCCTGAATAACTCTCGAAGCTTCATCACGCTGCAGCACCGGGGTGCATAGCTCGTGAAGGCGCAGTGCGCAGGTCTGCACGAGTTCGTCAAGAGCAGAGGGTGATACCGAGGGGGTGTCGGAGAAATACGGGAACAGCACCTCCAGGAGGCAATCAACAAAAGGGGGGATTTTTCTGGGGTTGGGAACAGAGCCGCCCGGGTGCTCGCGTAACTGGACCAGTTGCTGGATGATATCGTGCCTGTTGTGTACCATAGCTGAATGAACTCTCTTATCATCTTAGCCGGCGAGTGTGTAGGGAATAACGAGGCGATCCTTTCGGGTGATAGGGCTCGCTATGCCTTCGAGACGCATGAGTTGAGGGGGGGTGTTGCCTGCCGAGTGGCCGTTCTGGGAGGGATGCGGGGTGAGGGTATCGTGTTAGAGGCGACGCGCGAGCGTGTCGTTTTGGCTCTCACCCTCAGCCTGCCGGCTCGGGAGCGTACGCCGGTGGATCTCATAGTAGGCGCTCCACGGCCTCAAACGGTCAAAAAGGTCATTCAAGCTGCGGTAATGCTGGGCCTACGCTCGGTGCATTTCCTGCGGAGTGAGCTTGGGGAGAGGAGCTATCTGCAGTCGCGGTCGCTGAGTGAAGCGGGGCTCTTGGAGGAGGGTGCCAAGGGGCTCGAACAGGTTTGGGACAGTGAATTACCGCAGATTGAGGTCCACAGAAGCTTCAGTTATTTCATGCGCAACAAACTACCGCTTCTAGCCGAAAATGGGGATGTCGCGTGCTTTTTAGCCGACCCGTCTGGCCGGGCACTCTCGGCTGCTGATAAGGCGCACGTGTGCTCGGCGCAGGTCATAGCCATCGGCCCAGAGAGTGGGTGGAGCGAGGGCGAGGTTGAGCTCTTTCGCCACAGCGGGTTCAGCGTTGTGGGGCTCGGTGAGAGGGTCGTGAGGGTGGAGGTAGCCGTAGTTTTTCTTCTGGGGCAGCTACAGCTCTTGCGAGCGTAGGTCACTTGCAATCTCGGCACGAGAGGCACTCCCTGCGCAAAATCCCAGTGCGTTCAGTATCAAAATCCGCGAGATAAAAAGCAATGATTTCATATGGTTCTAAAAAAACCTAGAAATGAATGATACATTTGGCGACTTTGTGACGATAACCCTACATGGGCTACCGGTTATTAGGCGCAAGGACGTAGAGTTCCCACGTCGTGGTTAAGGTTTAAGCAGAGTAGTGTAGCCCGGTTGTATGAGGGGTTGGGGATATGTTCCAGAGGAATAGCTTCGTCAGAGTCCGTCGCCGTCCAGAGACAATTCTTCTCCAGTTCGTTCTGCTCTCCGTGATCTTCTTTGTCAGCATCATCGGTGTGGTTGCCTTCATGCATTTTTCCAGTCCGATAAGCGGAGCAGCGACTCAAACAGAGCCGGTTGCGGCCGTAGTTCAGGCTGCTGGTCAGGTCGATTTGATAGTACCCACTGACAATATCGTGCCGGGCGTTGCCCTCGAGCCAACGATGTTTCGCAGAGACAAGCGCCCAGAAGAGGTGGTAGGCCCTGAGGTGGTACGAGAGTTCGATGAGGTGAAGGGTCTGTACACCAAAGGGTTACTGATCGCCAATCAACCTGTGAATCGTGACCTGCTCACGAGTTTACAACCAGTGAATGCGCTCACAGCGTCTATTCCTACCGGTTATCGTGCGATAGCTATTCCTGTCGATGCGACGAGCAGCGTCGAGGGATGGGCTCAGGCGGGAGCCCGAGTCGACGTCTTCTGGGTTACGAGCCTCACAGGGCGCCGAACCGTTTCCATGGTGGCAGCAAATGCAAAGGTTCTCTCGGCAAACAGTAAGACCGAAGGGGTGCAGAAGAATGACCCTGCCAAGTCAGGGGCCGAGGAGATTCCTCATACGGTAACGCTGCTGCTCTCTAACAAAGACGCTCTGCGGGTAAGACTGGCGTCCCTGCACGGCAGATTATCGCTCGTTCTTCGGGGTTCTGAGGATAGCGGAGCAGTTAGTTCGTCCAATCCGATACCTGAGAGTGCTTTGTACAGCACCTCGAATCTGCCGGTGATGGAGCAGGTGCGCAACCTCGTGACTGTCAAGGTCAAGGACCGCAAGACCGGTAAAGAAGAGGATCTGACCTTCGAAAATGGTGAGCGCGTGCGCGAATAGCCAAGTCTAGCTTCGCGTAGTGCTAAAGGTATAGCTCAGGATACACTCGTTTCTTCGAGTATCAAGTCGCCTCTGTTGCCATCCAAGGTGGCCAAGGCACCAACAGGCAGGGTCGCGTTGTGCGGCAGGTGACCGAACGGCAATCCCATCACGATCGGCTTTCCCAAGGGCCGTAATCGCTCGGTAATTACGTCTCGCAGGTCTTGGCGATACTCTATTGGTTCCCCGGCCTTGGGCGGTCTGTAAGCACAATCTTTAAAAAGACCGAGGGCAAATCCTGCGACTGAGTCTAGTAAACCAAGGGATATTAGGTGGGTCAGGTTTCGATCGATACGAAAGGGGGTTTCACCGATATCCTCGAAGAACAGAATTTTGTCCTTCAGAGAGGGAAAGAAAGGGGTGCCTATCAAGGAGCACAGGACCGCTAGATTACCCCCAACGAGCGGCGCAGTGACCCTTCCCTTTCGGAGAGATGTTACTGAGGAGGTTGCATCTGGATAATCCGATAGGATGGAGCCCAGACATCCCGGCCCTCCGGAAAGTGTATCGAGAAGGCTTTTCCAGGTGAAGTCAGGACATTCGGGCTCGATCAGGGCGCTCGGCATCGGTCCGTGAAACGAACGCGTCTTGGAGCATATTGCTATTCCACAGAGCAGCGCGGTGATATCGCTGCACCCTACGATGATCTTCGGATTGCGCCCAAGTGCATCGAAGTCTATCCGGTTGAGAATCCGCCCCAAACCGTATCCTCCGCGAATGCATAAGATCGCTCGTGTCGAACGCGATCTGAGCGCGGCGTTGAGGTCCATGATGCGTTGTGAATCGCTTCCTGCGAGAAATCCCCTTCTTGCACGCGCATTGCGACCGATCCGTACTTCGTATCCGAACTGTTTGAAGCGCTGCTGCGTCTGCTCTATGACAGCGGGATTCAAGGGTGGAGAGGACGGTGCCACGAGCGTGATGATATCGCCTTGCCGGAGGCGCGGAGGTTTTCTCAGAGAGGCTATGCGACGTGGAGCAACGATCTTCATACAGAGCAGATTGTGCGTGTAAGTGACTCAATCAGCAAGGCTCGTTTGCGATGGTCTGTGAGCTCAGGGTGAGGCCGTTACTTTTTTTGGCGAGGGCTGGCGCGGCGATCGGTAGAGAAGAGGCTCGGCAAGGGCTCTCGGTATTCCAAAACGAGGGGTTGTGTGAGTATGGTAGGTCGGGCAAGGATGATTTTATCCACCAGTGTGAACGCATCCTTATTGGAATCTGCGACTCATGAGACATTTTTTGCTGTTCGTTGGCGCTCTCGTTTCGGCAACGCTCCTGTCAGGGTGCTCTTTGCGCACGAAAACCGTTGAGCTAAACGGTGTTAATGCTACCTCACTTTCCGAACGCGAGTGGATGGCTTTGAGCAAGCCTGGGCCTTCGCATCGACTGCTCGAGCTGTTTGTCGGTACCTGGGATGCTAAGATTACGTTCAGGGGTGGATTGGACGGGAAGCCCGAGGTGTCGCGGGGTACCTCTACCGTATCCTGGATTCTTGGTGACCGATTTATCAAAGAGGATTTCGAGGGCGAAGCTCTCGGCGAACGCTTTCTAGGTTTGGGAATTACGGGATACGACAATGCGGCGCGACGGTTCACCAACGTATGGATTGATTCTCTGAATACCGCCCTTGCAACTTCATACGGAAAGTACCTGCCCGACGACAATCGTTTCGACTTCGTGGGAGAGATTTATGATCCTTTGCGAGGCGGGATGAAGAGCACTCGCTCGACGATGCGGATCATTTCGTCGAACAGGTACGAATTCGTGATGTACGATGAGGCCCCAAATGGGATGGAGTACCGAGCGTTGGAGATAGAGTACAGCCGACGCTAGCCGAGTATGTCCAGTACGGCCCCGACCATTTCATCACCGACCTTGACGACCTTTAGTGACGCCTCCACCTGTTGCTTGTCACGGACAAGTGCTACCAACGGGTCGATTGGATTCTCCGTTGATTCGGGTAGAAATGCGTTCGCGACGCGAGCGCTGTTTATCTCGGCGCCTTCGAGTCCTCTACGAATTCCTAGTAGTCCAGCGTTTAGAATAGGTTCCATAGAGGGGTGGTCGTCACGTGCTACCTGTGGGATGAGCATTTGAGGCTTTTTTTCGGAGCGGCTGTGATGGCGTCAAATGTCTATGGCCTGGAGAGGTTATTGTGGCGCTTGCCTCTAAATCGTAGATTAGAGAGGGTAAGTATATGAGGGTACTCGAAGGATATTGAGCTATGCGCATACGAGCGTTGATGGTGATCGTTGCTTCCGTGATTGAATTATCGGGAGTGAGTTCTTTGTGGGCTGAGCCATCATCGGGAGATGTGCAAGCTGGGGAGATCTCTATCGAGGATACTCAGGTAGACCGGCGAGATCCGAAAGAGCGGGTCCAGGATGAGGTCAAGTCGTGGGTCGCAGCAATGCACCAGTATGCGACCAGAGGCGGTGAGGGTGACGTACCTCCACTCAGAGAAGATGGCATGGTGTATCTGTCGACTTTCTATCTGTACTGTTTGAACAAGTTCGGACCCTGCCCGCACATTCTCGAAGTGATTCTCGAAAGTGATGTTCGAGAGGCACGTACCAAGGGAGAGGCCGCTTGTCCTACGATGTCCAGATTTTGGAAGACATGGCTCGCCGCAGATCTGGAAAATCGCGCGAAATACCTCTTATCCATCGGCTTCGGCACAGCAGTCGCGGAATTCAATGCCCGTGAGAGGTCTAAATATATCCAATGCAAGCCGACGGTCGAAGCTATCCTCGCAGATTCCGGAGCGCGGAAAGCGCGCTACGGAGCTGGGGGCTCAATAACATCGGCAGTTGCAAAAACTACCAAGCTTTTGGACGAGGTCGACAGTAAGCAGATAGATATTTATCGTTCTACTGGCCTCAACAAATAACTTGAGACGTGCGCACGTAAACCCAGCCTCTTACCTTCGCCGAACAACCGGTGTTTTGTCTCAATAGTGTCATAATTTAGGCACTCCTGCGGCATGCGTGGAATGCTAAGCCGCTGAATACAGAAAATCGATCCCCTCGTTGATGTCTCTTCATCCTATCCAGGGATGCCAAAAAGGTGTCTCCGGGGATGGCACGACGTTTGCTGCTCCGAGGAGGTATCGAATAACTGACACCCCTAAAGTGGGGTCAGCGAAGATAGGGAGCCGTAATGAGAGAGAGGTTGAGTCACCTACACGGGTGGAAACAAGGTGCCATCACGACCGAAGATGCTCCTCAGATGGACAAGTCTGTCATTGTCGGTTTGTGTGCATCGTGTGCATTGGTGCTTATTGGGGTCATGCTCGGTGGTAATATACTGACGTTTTTGAGCCCGGGGGGATTCCTCTTGGTTCTTGGTGGAACCCTCGCATCCACTTTGGTTCAATTCTCGACGAGAGATATGCACGACGCTATTGAAGCTGCGCGGGCCAGCCTCTTCGTACGCGATGAATCTACCGCGGATCGAATCGGATTTCTGGTGCGTATCGCGCGGCGAATCAAAGAGGATGGCATTCTTACCCTCGAGCAGGAGGCAAACGAGTCGCAGGATTCCTTCTTACGACTTGGTCTCGAGCTGACCGTTGATGGTCAGAACCCTGACGATATCAAGCGTATTCTTCAAAACGAGATGCGCGTATCCAACGAGCGTTCGTGGCGCTCGGTACAGGTCTGGGAGACCATGGGTAACTTCGCTCCGGCTATGGGTCTGATTGGTACTTTGATCGGATTGATCCAGATGTTGGGAGCCCTCCAAGATGCAAGCTCTGTCGGTCCTGCGATGTCGCTTGCTCTCGTTGCAACTCTGTACGGATCAGTCTCGGCGAATCTGTTCTTCTTTCCATTGGCCGGTAAATTAAGGCTCCTGGCCCAAGAGCGCGCCAGTATCAAAGAAGTCACCCTAGAGGGGCTCTTGAGTATCGCGCACAACGAGAGTCCGATTATGCTCGAGCAGCGGCTTCAGAGCTTCGCGGTCGTAGCAGCCAATCATTAGGAAGGATCCATGCAGGCGGCAGTAACCATGGACAGGCGGATTCTTCGGGCGTTCTACACCCAATACGTAGCGGTCCTTTTGATAGTACTGACATTCACTATCGGTGCGTTTCAGCGAGCGGCCGATGCCCCTCGAGAGCAACAACTGCCACTTGTAAAACCGTTTTCACAACCTGCTCCCATCGGAGGGATGGTGATACCGGCGGTCTTCACCGCAGATGGCGCAGTCGCTGTGGGTAACGAGCGGCTCGAGGCAGTTGTGAAGGTTCTCGAGGACCACGACTTGCGTGCGTTGATTACCGTAGCGGTCCCACGCTTGGATTTCGACGAACGCTCATCTTCGTTACGTCGTACAATCCGACGCCTGGAGGCTCTTGAGCTCTTCTTCGCCGACCGGACTATTCCTCGGACAGCAGTGCGCTTCGTGGCACGCGCCTCAACCTCCTCAGTTGAAGAGGTCAGTGTACGCTTTTTCAACGAGAAGGAGGGATGAACGATGGAATCTGATATCTCTGTATCCTCCACCCAGCGTGCAACCATCCAGCCCGGCTCGGACGTATGGTTCATCAGCTTTGGCGATCTTTTGACACTGCTGCTCTGTTTCTTCTTGGTTTTGACGCCATGGGACAAGCTTCGTCCGGTCGCAAATCCGAAGGTAAAGCAGGAGGTTGGCCACTCCGACCTCGACTCGGTAGAGCTTGGCACTGGGTTTGCTTCTTCAGCCCTTCAGAGGCACTCCCCGGTCATCGCGGACGTACCGATTCATGCGGAGCACGTCAGCGGTGAAAGTCTCGGCGGGTTGGTTTCCTTGGCAAATACGCTGCAGCAGGAGGTAGCACCGTTTGCCGGCGAGGCACATTCCCTCACGATCACCGTGTGTGACCCGAGTGTCGATAAGATACGGATAGTGGCGGAGATTGGGAGGCTGACACGAGAGTTCGATCGAGAGGTTCTCGACGTATTTATCGAAGTGGCATCCGATTGTGATCGGATCCGGATTTTGCGTCCCACAACGGCCAAAGTCGTTGGTGTAATCAGTGTGCGAGGGGTGTAACGAGACTCATGGCAGAGGAAGAGTCAAAACAAGAACCGGCTGGCGCTCCTGAAGCGCCTACCCAGGCCTCCGGAGGCAAGAAAAAGAAGAAGCTTCTTCTCCTGGTCGCTGGCGTAGTGCTTCTCCTCGTAGCAGCGGGAGTTCCAGCAGCTTACTTTTTGCTCCGTAAGCCGGCTACAAAAATTGACGAGCTCCCGTCCGACATAGCCGAGGACGAGGAGGAAGAGGGAGATAAAGGCAAACTCGAGGGGGTGGATGACTCAATCGATTTCGAAGAGGGTGAAGAAGCTATCGGGGCTATCGTTCCGCTCGACACGTTTCTGGTGAATTTGAACGGGGGTAAATATGTGCGAGTGCAGGTTCAGATAGAGTTCGAGAGTATGGACGTTCCGAGCCGCCTCTACACCCGTATGGTACCTATCCGCGACGGGATCATCTCTTTATTGGCACAACAAACTGCCGAGTCGCTCGAAGACGGTAAGGGTAAAGATAAGCTCAAGATAGCGATTCGCAACTTGATGAACGAATTGCTGCGTAAAGAAGATGTTCGCAAAGTTTATTTTACCCAATTTGTGATTCAGTAGGAGTGACATGAATCAGGTTCTCACGCAGGAAGAAATCAACTCGCTTCTTCGAGGTTTGTCCGAGGGGGACATAGAAGAGGATAGTGTCGAAACGGTCCAAGCGCAAAACGTCAAGAAGTTCGACCTAGCCAACCAGGAAAGAATCATTCGTGGCCGAATGCCCACGATGGAGTTGATTCACGATCGATTTGCTCGTCAATTCCGGACGCACCTTGCGAAATTTCTCGGCCGAACCTGCTTCGCCAACGTTGGCGGAATCGAGATGGTAAAATTCGGTCTCTTCATGAAAAAGCTCCCTCTTCCTTCTTCTCTGCACATCATTCGCATGCCACCGCTGACCGGTTACGCTCTGATGGTCGTTTCGGCCCCCCTCGTTTTCGGCGTCATCGACGGGTTGTTCGGTGGAAGTGGTCAAGGGCGCGTGAAGATCGAAGGGCGTGAATATACGCCCATCGAGAACAGACTAATCGGCAAGGTCGTGATGATGGCGCTCGACGTCCTGAAAGATGCATGGGCTCCGATTCATCCAGTAGATTTCGTCTATGTTCGTTCCGAATTCAATCCGTTAGCGATTGCAATCGTTCCCCCTACCGATGTGGTAATCATAGTGACGATTGAGGTAGAGCTCGAACAGGAAAGCACGACGCTCACGATCTGTATGCCGTATTCCACGTTGGAGCCACTGCGAGGCAAGTTAGCAACCGGCTTTCAGAGCACTCGTCTCGAGGTGGATAGCGGCGTAATGCACCGTATGGAAACGAACGTCAAGCAGAGCATTTGTAGCGTTGGTGTACAGCTGGCTCGAGGTACGATCAAAACGCGGGACTTTCTGTCCCTCGATGTGGGAGATGTCATAACTCTCGATACAAATCCGAACGATGAAGCACGGGTGATGGTCGAGGGGGCCCCGAAGTTTTATGGATTCGTTGGGAGTTTCCGTGGTAATCGCGCAGTTCGGATTACGCGAGATATACCGAAGAACGATTTGATAAATATTCGAAACAGAGAGGAGCTGGTTCGCAATGGCGGATAACGAGATTCAGGAAGGATTGGAAGACGTTGCAGATGCTGCAGGGGAGGTTGCCGCTGCAGCTTCGGCTGTTAAAAAGACAGGAGGGCACACCCTTGACTTCATTCTGGACGTCACGCTGCAGGTGACCGTAGAGGTTGGCCGAGCACGGATGACGATTCAGGATCTCCTGCAGCTCGGGCAGGGCTCTGTCGTTGAGCTCGAAAAGCTCGCTGGTGAGCCCCTCGATATCTACATCAACGGGAAGCCGGTGGCACGAGGTGAAGCGGTAATCGTGAACGAGAAGTTCGGCGTTCGCCTCACGGACATCATTTCGCCCGAAGACCGTATGGAAGGGTTGACCTAAGAGGATACTATGAAGTGCGTTGTTGGTCGTTTGTGTCGTTGTGCCCCATCTATCTACCTGCTCGTAGCAGTGGTTTGCGGTTTCAGTAGTAACTGTATGGCGGATATATCCGGTTCGGGAATAGCTACGAGTGAGCCGTTCGACATGACTGGATCGATGGTTCGGATGCTGGGAGGGTTTCTTTTTTGCCTCGGATTGTTCGGTGCCGGTATTCATGTTTACAAGCGCTATTTCATGCAGTCATGTGGCAAGGTCGAGCGGCGTTTAAAAATTCTTGAACGACTGCCTGTTTCAGCGAAGAATTCGCTGATCTTGCTAGAGCTGGATGGTAGGGAGTTGTTACTTGCTACTGGCCCCGATAGTCCCAAGATGTTGATCTCATTCTCCAAGAGTGAAGTATCATTCGACGACACTTTGCTCGATGAGGCAGTGATTGGAGATGAATTCAATGCGTAGCCTACCTGGTCTCAAGCACGCGAATCATTCACTGTTTACACTGTTTGCACTCGGTACATCGGCGGTTGTGCTCGCACCGGGGGACGCGGTGGCGCAACAGGCTGCGTTGCCAGACCTTTCGATTTCGGTAGGTGGAAGCGAACTTGCAGGGGGTGGTTCGGTCACGAGTAGTATCAAGATCCTGCTTTTGCTCACGGTACTATCGTTTGCGCCGGCAATGATCCTGTGTATGACCTGTTTTACCCGTATTGCTGTAGTTCTCGGTATGACGAGGACTGCGCTAGGCACCGCATCCCTTCCCCCGAACACTGTGATTACTGGTCTTGCGCTATTTTTGACAGTAGCCATCATGGGGCCGATATTCGAGAAAAGCTACCAGGAAGGTCTCCGCCCCTACATCGAGGGACAAATGGATCAGGGAGAGGCGATGACAAAAGCTATCGCACCCCTCAAAGATTTTCTCGTCCGCCACGCTCGTGAAAAAGACCTTGCGTTATTTCTCGAGATTACGCGCTCCGAGACGCCAAAAGATCCGGCCAATGTACCTTTCTTTGTTGCTGTGCCAGCATTCGTCCTCAGCGAACTCAATACGGCCTTTCAGATAGGATTTCTGATCGCTCTTCCGTTCTTAGTACTCGATATGGTTGTTTCGTCCGTACTGACCTCGATGAGCATGATTACGCTCCCACCTGTTGTCATCTCCTTACCTTTGAAGCTGATGCTATTCGTGATTGTAGACGGGTGGCACCTGATTATCAGTTCCTTGGTGAAAACGTACCGCGTGTAGAGAGGGATATCCAATGAATATCGACGATTTCTTGAGATTAGGTCATATCGCCATCGAGACAGCGATCTACACATGCGCACCGATATTGGTATTCGGACTTGTTGCAGGGCTTGCAGTCAGTGTCTTCCAAGCTGCTACTCAGATAAACGACCCGGCGCTGGCTTTCATTCCGAAGATGGGGGCAGCGATTCTCGGTATGGTATTCTTTGGTCATTTCATGATGACGAGGATTGCAGGCTTTACCGTGTATGTCATAAGTCAGATAGGTAATCTGCATCCCCAATAACGAGTGCTTTTGTAGCGATGACCCGTGAATCCGGATACTATTTTCTCACTTCCATCGTTACTTCTTGGTCGTCTCGACGTCGCGTGGACCCTGCTGTTGTTGATGGCAAGGTTTGGGGCTTTTTTCACCCTGGTGCCAGGTTTGGGAGGGGGGATGGCAGGCTTCATGATCCGCTATCCGGGCGTTGTAGCCATAAGTCTGGTATCGCTTGATCCTCGTAATCCGACTGCAGTACCGAGCGACGCTGTGATCATGGCAGCTCAGCTCGCGAGTGAGGTGTTTTTAGGCACTTTGACCGCACTCGTGCCTCTCATGATTGTAAGTGGTGCTCAAGTTGCAGGCGGACTAGCCACCGGTGCTATGGGCCTCAATGGAGCGCAGCTGATAGATCCCTCAACTCAATCTCAGATGCCGGATCTAGCGCGCATCTATAGTGATCTCTCGATTGTGATATTTTTATTGCTAGGGGGGCACCATGTGGCGATCGGGCAGTTAGCAGGACTCGACTCCTCGCTCACACCCGGAAGCTTCATCGTCAGTGGAGCAGGGATAGGGGCTTTGGTAGATCAGAGCGCCCTGATTTTCCAAAGTGGCTGTCTCTTGGCAGCTCCCGTAATTGCCGCTCTTCTACTGACTAACTTCGTCATGGGCATAATTTCCAAGGCAGTGCCGACCGTGAATATATTCATCGTCAGCTTCCCAATTACGGTCACTATCGGATTGATACTCTCGATAGTGGCGTTGCCTGAGCTGGCTGTGTATTTGACCAAGCAGTTTCTCGAGCTCGAGAGAATCTTCGCATTGGTAACAGCACAATAGAAGCTGAGTAGGTCCGACGATTTTCTGACACCTCATAGCCGTAAGCCCTTGTTCTTCCGATCAAAAACTACGGCATGGACCTTGCTGATTTAGAAGCGACCCGGTGAGAGAGTCAAAGATCCGACCCTGCCCGGTGCCCAAATAGTGCAACACGATTTGAAGAAGCATGGCAGCAGGCGAGACCCTACCCGAACAACGTACCGAGATGCCGACCGACCGTCGGATGCAGCAGCTGCGCAAAGAGGGAGCTCTCTTTCATTCCTCGGACGTAGAGCATGTGCTGGTTTTCATTACGGGCTTCTTCGCGCTCTCGTGGGCTTGGAACGCCCTGTACGCGGATTTGAAGTTCGTGATGCGGCGTTCCTTTACCATGATCGGCGAGAGTGCCCCTCTCGATGCTATGGAGCTCAGGACTGGCTTCATTGCCCTGGTTAGGCTGCTCGTGCCGGATGTTCTCATGATTACGGTCGCGATCGCGAGTGTGGCTGCGCTTGCAGTGATGTTACAGACGAATTGGAATCGTCGAGAGAAGTGGTTTCGGTTGAGGTGGGATTTTCTCAACCCTATCGGAGGCATCAAGAGAATCGTATCGATCATGGGCCTCGTCAATGTACTGAAGGCGGTGGTCAAGCTGTCGTTCGTATTGCCTGTTGCCTATTTTGCCCTCCAGAGTTTTGCACCGCAGATGGTTCAATTGGTGCATATGTCCATTCCGGACATCTTCTCCGTTACTGGCAATGCACTGCAGGCTGTCTTTTGGAAGATGATGTACATCTTCATAGCTCTAGCAATTTTTGATGTGGCTTGGGGAAAATTTCAGTGGCTGAAACGCAACAAGATGACCAAACAAGAGGTCAAGGACGAGCGTAAGGCCATAGAAGGCGATGAGTCCATGCGTCGCAAGATTATATCGAAAGGTATGTCGCGACTCGCCCAGCGGTTGAAGAAGACTGTCCCGACTGCAGACGTCGTAGTAACGAATCCGACCCACTATGCAATCGCACTCAAGTATGATCGCGGCCGACACGCTGCTCCAATCATAGTAGCAAAAGGAACTGATTTTATAGCCCAGCGTATCAGAGAGATCGCTAAAGAAAGCGGTGTGCCTATTCTCGAAAGAAAGGCCTTGGCTCGCGCCCTGTATGCATCAACAGAGATAGGAAGCGAGATCCCTCGCGACCTCTTCAAGGCCGTGGCCGAGGTCTTGGCATACGTCTACCGTTTGAAGAACCCGAACGCGTATTCCGGAGCTAGGAGGTAAGAGAAGTCATGGCAACTGCTACAACAACGGTTTCCGCAGCATCGAGGTTCAACCACTTCCTGATTCCCGTGGCACTGGTGGGAATATTGGCGATCCTGATCTTTCCCATGCCAACCACGCTCCTCGACGTCTGTATCGCTCTCAATATTACCGTATCTCTGATCATATTGTTCACCTCCCTGTATATCGATCGTCCGCTGATGTTCTCGTCCTTCCCAGCGATACTACTGGTGACGACGCTCTTTCGCCTGGCCATGAACGTGGCGTCAACCCGTTTGATTCTGCTCAATGGCGGAGGTGGTATGGACGCAGCTGGGCACGTAATCCAGGCCTTTGGACAGTTCGTTGTAGGTGGCAATTACGTCATCGGAGTGGTGATGTTCATCTGTATCAATCTCGTCAACCTCAAGGTGTTGACCAAAGGTTCGTCGCGTATAGCAGAAGTTGCCGCGCGATTCACCTTGGATGCAATGCCGGGTAAGCAGATGGCCATCGATTCTGATCTCAATATCGGACTTATAACTGACAAGGAGGCTCGTCAGAGGCGAAAAGAGCTCTCCATGGAATCAGAGTTTTATGGAGCTATGGATGGTGCTGCGAAATTCGTAGCTGGAGATGCTATAGCAGCTCTTTTTCTGGTCGGCATTAACATCGTCGGCGGACTGTTCATCGGTATCTTCCAACACGGGATGGACTGGCAGGAGGCTGCTCAGACGTACACAATTCTGACCATCGGTGAAGGTCTCGTAGCCCAACTGCCATCGATTATCATCTCCGCTGCCTCCGGTTTGATAGTTGCGCGCGCTGCTTCCGGAGATGATTTGGGAAGCGAAGTGCTGTCGCAGTTGGGGCAGAGTGCCCGTCCCCTCTTCCTTACGTCTGGGGTGGCGTGTGCGATGGCGATACTGCCCGGTCTGCCATTCATACCCTTCATGCTTCTGGGGCTCGGAGCTGGTGCCCTGGGCGTCGTGAAGGGTAGAGCAGCGACGCAGCTCAAGGAGAAGAAGGCTGCCGAGGAGCTTACCAAGCCACCTGAGACAGCAGGGCCTAAACCTGGCAGTACCGAGGAGGTCACTGGGCTCCTGGCAGTCGATACCCTCGAGCTGGAGGTGGGCTACGAGTTGGTCCAGATAGTAGAGACAGGAGACCTCGTGGAGCGCATACGCTCGATCCGGAGACAGTTCGCGCTGGATTATGGCTTCATCGTGCCGGCGATTCATATCCGTGACAATGTACGCATCAAATCGAACGAGTATCGTTTCATCCTCAAGGGCTCGATGATCGGCTCGGGTACCCTCAAACCGCATCACCTTCTGGCGATGGATCCTGGGAATGTTGCAACGCCAGTGAGCGGAACTCCGACCAAGGAGCCCGCTTTCGGATTGGATGCGTTGTGGATTTCGGAGTCTGACAAAGAGCGTGCTCAGTTCGCTGGATATACCGTAGTTGATCTTTCGACAGTCATAACGACGCACATAACCGAACTGATCAGAAGCCATATGCACGAATTGTTGGGTCGCCAGGAAGTGCAGCACCTGATTGACAACGTTGCCAAGCAGGCTCCGAAGGTAGTCGAGGAACTCATTCCCACAGTCATGACGGTGGGTGCAGTGCAGCAAGTGCTCGTGCACCTCCTCCGTGAGCAGGTGAGTATCCGTGATATACGATCGATCTTGGAGACCTTGGCTGATTGGGCTCCTAACGTGAAGAGCCCAGAGAAATTAGCCGAGTTCGTGAGGCGAAAGTTTTCTCGGGCGATTACTGCCAAGTTCATAACCCCTGACGGGGTTCTCCCTCTTGTCAGTCTCAATCCATCACTGGAACGTACAATGACCGAAGCGCTGCAACAAACGGACGAAGGTTCGGTGCTTGCTCTCGAGCCAGGAGTCGCGCAGGTAGTTATTAACAAGCTTGCACGAGCTGCTGAGCGATTCGGGGAGATTGGACAGTCCCCGGTGCTTCTGGTGCCTGGGCACATCAGGCCGGCGGTCTTTAGCTTCGTAGACCGATTTGCGCCGGGGTATGCCGTGATCAGTCACTACGAGATAGCTCCGAATACCAAGGTTCAATCCTTGGGGGTTGTGGGGCTCAATGACTAGTAGCGAGGTGTGAATGAGGACCAGAACGTACAAGGGAGAGTCAGTACACGCAGTCATGAGAAGAGTTCGCACGGAGTTGGGAGACAACGTCGTTCTCCTCAACACAACGGAGCGCGGATCTCAGGATGTGGAGATAGAGATAGCAGTTCTAGACGAATCGACTACACCGTGCGACATCGATGCTCAACCGGAGCCGTCGCTGTCGACTCTTGCGGATCTTTATCGAGAAAGCGACGTGGTGACCGCACTCGAGATGAATGGTTTGAGCCGCGATATTCGGGCTTTCTGTGCGCCTCATCTGAGAACTGTTTCGCAGGATTCGGAAGGTCTCGCTAAGGTGCTGTCTTTGATCGTAACCTTCGACGCTTCGTTGCCGTTTACATCTCGTGCGGTTGCACTCGTCGGCCCGACTGGTGTCGGGAAGACGACCACCATCGCCAAGTTGTGTGCACGACTCCAGATAGCTCTGGGGGTTCGCGTAGGATTAGTTGCTGCAGACGCATATCGAGTGGGAGCAGAGTTTCATCTCGGTGCTTTCGCCCAATTACTCGGTGTGCCGGTAGCTTCCTTGGATGCTTCTCTCCCAGTTCACGATCAGGTTCCCGAAGCAATCTCTCGTCTCGAAGAATGTGACTTGATATTCGTCGACACCCCAGGCGTTGCAGCTCGTGATAAGAAGCGTTTTGAATATCTGGAGCAGCTGTTGTCGTCGTGTCAGGCTATGGAGAAGCTTCTCACGCTGCCAGCACCATCAAATCAGTTCGATCTCAGCGTGTGTGCGAGGACATACACCCGATTAGGTTGCTCACGTGTGATCATCACCAAGATCGATGAAAGTGGTTACCTAGGACCAGTTCTCAACGTTGCCCACGAGACTGATCTACCCCTCGCATTTTTCGCTATGGGACAGAGAGTGCCGGAGGATGTGGAGCCAGCATCGGCTAGAAGGCTTGCATGGATGCTTATGAGGCGTATGCACTAGTTGCACGTGTTGTGGAGACTTGGGAGCGCAATCGGCGAAAGAATGCGACGTATTGGCAGTAGAGTGAATCAAAAAGAGGAGTATTTTCTGATGAGTCTAGGAAAAGCGGTAAGTGCGCGGGGCACTGACGAGAAGGGGGAATCGGTGAGGGCGCAAGCAGTTACTCGGGTTCTTAGTTTTACGAGTGGTAAGGGGGGGGTAGGAAAAACCCATACTGTGACCAATACTGGCATAGCTCTTGCTTCTATGGGGATGTCAGTACTGGTTCTAGATGCGGATCTAGGGCTTGCCAACGTTGATGTGCTCCTAAATCTAAAGCCAAAAGGAAATCTGCACGATGTGCTCAAGGGGAGAGTGGCTCTTGACGATATTCTAATTGAAGGGCCAGGGGGTATCTCCATTATCCCAGCGGCTAGCGGTGTTGAAGAGCTTCAGGCACTAGACGCAGAGGCGAAGATGTTTCTCCTCCAAGAAATTGAGAGGATCGCACATCGTTTCGACTATCTGCTGATTGATACTCCGGCCGGAATCGGCTCGGATGTCATGTACTTCAACAGCGCTGCTGCGGATGTGGTATGCGTCATCACTGGCGAGCCGACGTCACTGACCGATACGTATGCGCTGATCAAAGTTTTGAGCACGTCGTATGGTGAAAAGCGCGTCTCGGTAGTGGTCAACAACGTCGCTTCGGAAGTGGAAGCGCGCGCGGCCTTCGAAAAATTGGCACGGGCAGTAGAGAGGTTCTTGCAGGTTGAAGTGCGGTACGTCGGGTGGATCCCATCGGACTCTATGGTTCGAGAGTGTGTGATGGAACAACGACCTGTCGTATCCGAATATCCATCGTCGCGTGTAGCAATGGCTATAACAGCTGTCGCACAGACGTTGGACGAGGAAAGGTTGTCCCGAAGGTTGAAGGGCGGTATGCAGTTCTTCTTTCGCCAATTACTGGAGATGAGCTCATATGGCGAAGGCGCAAGATACTAAGGGCAATCAGAGGGTATCTCGGTATTTGTACCTGAAAACTCTGTGCAACCTGACGATCATCGTCGCGTGCGTGGTGCTGTTCATCGGTGGGGCCCAAGAAGGGGTCCGGACCAGCAGGATTGTGTACAACTGCCTCGGTGTCTCGATAGTGATCGGTCTGGTGTTTAGGGCTGTGATTCGAGCTGTGGCTAGCTATGAGGAGATAAATAGTGGCAAAGCCTAAACGATCAGCCGTAGAGGCGTATAGAAGCATCGATGAGTTCGAAAAAGAGGAGCTCATTCGGAGCTATCTGCCGCTCGTCAAGAAAGTAGTTCATCGCTTATCGGGGCGATTGCCGAAGGATATCGATCTTCAAGAGATGCTCAACTCCGGAATTATCGGATTGGTGGACGCGCTCGAGAAATACGACCCCAAACATGAGACGAACTTTAGTACCTATGCCCAATTTCGTATTCGAGGAGCGATTCTCGACAGCTTTCGCTCGCAGGATTGGCTGCCTCGGTCATTGCGCTTCAAGTCTCACAAGATAGAGCAAGCGTATCAGCGTATCGAGCAGCGCCTAGGAAGACCTGCCTCCGACGACGAGGTAGCCGTAGAACTGGGAGTTTCAGTTGAGGAGCTACAGCGCTTGCTCGGTGAGGTCGGAAGTATCGTGATGTTGAGCTTCGAAGAGCTTGGATTTGGTCACGGCGAAGAGCGTTTTCAAGCTGAGGATTGGCTGGCCAGTAAGGGACAAGATCCCCTCAATCGTCTCCTTGGGCATGAGAAGGTGAGTCTCATCGCTCGTGCACTCGATAGACTTCCGGAAAAAGAACGCTTGGTGATCAGCTTGTACTTCTACGAAGAGCTCAATCTCAAAGAAATTGGCGAGATTCTCGGTGTAACCGAGTCACGAGCATCACAGATTCGCTCTCGTGCTCTCATCCGTCTTAAGAACTACCTGAGAAATGCCGCCGGGTAGAGAAGCCGTGAGATAGCCCACCTATCTACGTGGTAAGGTCGAAGCTATTGAGACATGAAGTATCGGTGCAGCACAAGGTCATGCTCGTGTTGATAAAATGGGGAATCGGTCATGCTGCAGGAAAATGTTGACCTGGAACCGCGACGAATTTTGGTCCTCGATCACGGACTTTCGGAGCACGGCGACGTTGTCGCTAAGTTGGCCAGTATCTTTCCTGATTCAGAGATTCGGGGGGCAAGCTCCCTCGAGGGATATTTGGCAGCTTTGAGCGAACGAGAGTTCGATATCGTCGTTCTGGATTACGATCTACCAGATGCCAGAAATTCCGAATTACTAGCGCAGCTGAAGCTTCGAGATCACGAGCCGGACGTACTCATTGTCTCGAAATGCGACGATCCGGCCACGATTAGACGTATTGCGGAAGCGAGAACTCGCTACGTGGTCAAAGACGAGGGGCTGGTTGACTCGCTCATGATTGCCCTTCGCGATATGATACGTATTCGCAGACTGGAGCGACAGGTATCGGTCATCCAGGAACGCTTGACGGTCGCGAATGCCAAACTCGAGGAAAAAAATCGTCGGCTCGATGACTTTTGCGCAACTATAGCGCACGACATCCGCGGCCCACTAGCGGGGCTTATCCTCAAAACCGAGTACATCGTCGATGCCTATAGTAGCTCGCTCGACGAACGCTGTGTCAATCTTCTCAAGCGCTCCGCCGAATCGGCCCATCGACTGGTCGGAATCGTGCAGGGCATGTATGAATTCGCGAAAGTTGGAGCAGGAACAGTCAGGTTCAACGTGGTGGACCTACGGACCCTCGTTTCAGACGTATTGGGGGACCTGCATATAGATGATGCCTTGGAGATCAAAGTCGGTGTTGGCGACTTGCCTCGAGTGTGGGGTAACGAGTCGCTACTCCGTCGAGTATTCGTGAACCTCGTTTCGAATTCGATCAAGTACAATGACAAAGACGAAATTCGTATCAGTATTGGCTGCTCCGGAGAAGTTGTGGAGAATAGGGGCCACTTTATACAACTCTATGTTGAGGATAATGGTCCTGGTATAGCACGTGAGGAGATCTCTTCCATCTTTGATATGTTCAGGCGCGGGCGATCACACAAGGATAGCACCGAGGGCATGGGAATCGGCCTGGCAGTAGTTCAGCGTATCGTCGAGCTTCATCACGGTCAGATAGAGCTCTCATCAGGACCCCAGGACGGCTGCCGATTCACGTTCACGCTTCCGACTGTGCCAGTGCAGGATGACCGGAAGATTGATCTGATTCTTGAGGTGACTGCCGAAGCCGAGGGTGCTGTCATGCCTCATCTCGAAGAAAAACTGGGACCGATTCGCCACTGCAAAGAACGTATGTGAACTGGAGAAGCCTGCAGGCTGCGCCTCCTCGACCAACAGAACGGTCGTTTCCCCACGGCTATGACAGACAGATTAATTTTCAGGCTCTTCGTGAAATCGAGTGGGTAGGATTCGGTGTTATCCCGACGCGCACGAGCACGTTCACGTGGGAAGGCGTGCTTTATAGGTTAAAGCAAGGGTTTGCGATGTCTCTACCCTCGTTACCACCCGCTCGATTCCACGATGAGCCCATTTTAATTGGAAGCTTGGTATCTGTACGCTATCGTATCCCCACGGGGTAGGTTAGTTCGAGGGTTTTCACGAGAGGAGTGAGGCATGGATAAACAGCGAGCTAAGGAGCAAATGCAGCGCTCTGCCAGTTATGCTGTAGAGCGAGTTGCCGGTCGTTTACGGGGAGAATGGTCGTTGCGCGAGGGTGGAAGATGTCTTCACCATAGCTACGAGGAAGTTGCTCGTGCTGTCGGGTTGGGGACAGATCCTAAGACGCTGGCGGAGATTAAACGCTGGGTGCAACAGCAAGGGCTCCCCGAACCGAGTCGTCCTAAGCCCAAAAGGTGACCAGGAAAGGTTATCCCTTTTCGGGAGGGGCTCTGCGGTATCACGTTGAGCCCCTCTCATTCATACGCGGTGCCCTGCTTGTTCAAAGAAGCCGCTTGCGATCCTCATGGGCGAATAGAACCAATCCGAGTAAAACTGTCCACGTTAGGGCTACTGCCAAAAACAACCCACCCCTCAAGATCGGCAGTTGGCCGGCGACGATCGCCCGCAGTGTAACCAAAAAATCGATCAGGTTCGCAGCTATCAGGGTAAAGATCAGAGCAGTTTGCTTGTGAGGATTGATGGCAGCCATGATCCCCGCTGTTCCGAGGGCGAGCATGAATGTTCCAGCGACGGAGAAAACGAGGGCGAGTTCATCCGTCAGAGTAGTCGGTAGGCCTGCGATTGCAAGCCACGATATCGGATAAAAGATCGCAGATAGACCGCAAACCCAGAAGTAGATGGTTACAGACCATAGGGTCGTCGAGATCCAGCGCCGGTCCACGTTAGCAGCGGTAATCATAATCCATTTTCCCTTGATAGGCTGTTCTTTCCCCCGGACATTCTACGAGGTATGCTGCGTTGGACGAAAGACCCGCAAAACGAGGAGGGTGAGGATGAAAAGGTTCAAACTCGAAAAAAGTTGCGTCTGGCTTACGGGGGCTAGCAGTGGAATAGGGGAAGCTCTCGCCTTGGAATTGGCCAGGAGGGGTGCCCGGCTAGCTCTTACCGCGCGCCGAGCTGAGGTTTTGGAGCTCTTGGCGTCGCGCATACGGGAGAGCGGAGGGTCCGCAGAGAGTTTCACTGGAGACGTTACTAATCTCCAAGAGATGAAGGAGCTCGTATATCGTATTGAAGGGGCTCTTGGACCGATCGACCTCGCTATCCCGAATGCAGGGACGCATGTCTTCACCAAGCCCGAGGAGTTCAATAGCCAGGAATACCTCGAACTGATGAACATCAATTACGGTGGGATGTTGCGGTGTATCGAAGCGGTAGTTCCTGGTATGCTGCAGCGCGGGAAAGGGTACCTGGCTCCTGTTGCGAGCTTGGCTGGAGTTCGTGGCCTCCCGCGTGCTGCTGCATACGGTGCGAGCAAGGCGGCGATGAACCATTTTCTCGAGAGTATTCGCTTCCATCTCCGAAGACACGGTATCGTCATAACCATAATAAATCCGGGATTCGTTAAAACACCGCTCACCGATAAGAACGATTTCAAGATGCCGTTCTTGGTTACTCCGGAAGAATCTGCCCGTATTATTTGCGATGGATTGGAGCGATGTAAGCGTGAGATCGCTTATCCGTGGCAGATGAACCTAGTCGTCAAGCTTGGACGACTCTTGCCTGCTCCTATTTACGAGCGCATAGTTGATCGATTGTGGTAACGCATCCTTTGAATATTCTGGTCGTCGGTGGAGGGGTAGCAGGTATTACTGCCGCCTATGTATTGTCCAAGCGTCATAAAGTTACGCTTTTAGAAAAGAACGACTACGTAGGTGGACACACCAACACGAGGACGGTCAACGACCCTCTCAATCCGGAACTGCAGGTCGATACCGGTTTCATCGTGTGTAACCCCAGGAATTACACGAATTTCTACAAGTTCCTCGACCAACTAGGCGTGAAATTGCAGCCCTCGGACATGTCTTTCGGTTTTTCATGTGAGCGGAGTGGCCTCCAGTACATGGGTCCGTCAGTCAAAGAGTTTTTGATGGCACCTGGCAACCTCTTGAATCCGCAGTTTCTCGCCATGATTGTCGAGCAGTTCCGGTTCAACAAGCGAGCCCTGCAGGACTTTCGGCGTGGGGATCTCGTGGAAGAGCCGTTGGGAGAGTACCTTCGAGAGCTGGGGACGAGCACGTTCTTTTTCGAACACTATCTCGCTCCCTTGATAGGGTCTATTTGGTCTGCCCCCGACTCCAATGCTCTTGAATTCCCGGCATCGACCTTCATTACATTCTTCGAGAACCACGGAATGCTCGAGATGAGGAAGCGTCCTCACTGGGAAACGGTGGTCGGAGGAAGTCAGACCTATGTGAGGGCGTTTCGAAAGGCGTTTTCAGGCACAATCCGTGTTGGAGTGCCAGCACAGGCGATACGGCGTGATGAGCAAGGGGTTTCCGTGACACTCGATGGAGTAGAGCCTCAACGGTACGACAAGGTTATCATAGCCACGCACGCTGACGAGGCCTTGAAACTCCTCGAAGATCCCTCTGCGGAGGAAACTTCAGTTTTGTCAGGATGGAGCTATAGTAGGAATCGTACCGTCCTGCACACTGATGCAACAGTTCTTGGTCCCAAACGTCGCCTGTGGGCGGCCTGGAACTACAAGAAACGCAAGGATGCACGGCCAAGCTCACCTGTCGCGATTACGTACTACATGAACAGATTACAGAATCTGAAAGCTCAGAACGATTACTTCGTAACGCTCAACTGTGACGAGCAGATCGATGCGACGAAGGTCTTGTATGAAGTAGAGTATACACATCCCGTGTACACTCCGAATTCACCGCATAGTCAGAGAGCTCTTCGAGCATTGAATGGCACTCAACACACCTACTTTTGCGGAGCATATATGCGTTACGGTTTTCACGAAGATGCCGTCATCTCCGCGCTCCAAGTAGCGGAGTTATTCGGGCTCCAATTATGATCTCCAAAGTGTACTGGGGCGAGGTCGGTCATTGGCGTTCGGGTCCGAAGGAGCACTCATTCAGCTATCCCATCTTTACCTTTGCAATTGAGTTGGACGAGCTCGAAGACCTTTCGTTTTCACCGCGGTTGTTTGCTTACGAGAGAGCTGCTCTCTTTTCCCTCCGTAAGAAGGATTATTTACAGGGCGAGGGAACGCTCAGGGGTAGGGTCGAAGCGCTACTGCGCCGTGAAGGGGTGTTAGAAATGCCAGCGCGGATAACCTTGCTGACTATGCCGCGGTACTTCGGCTACGTGTTCAACCCAGTGAGCTTCTTTGTATGCCGAAACAGCCTCGATGAGGTGACGGCATTGGTGACGCAGGTCAGCAATACCTTTGGTGAAACTCACCTGTATCCGCTTATTTGCCAGCCATGTGCTCGTGCGTGCACGTGGAGCTTTCCGAAGGAGTTTTTCGTATCGCCTTTTTTTGGCCGTGAAGGGAATTACTCTCTGACCTTCGAAGAAGCGGGAGAGCGCCTGGGAATCCGAGTAGATCTCGAAAAGGACGGGGCGGTTATTTTTTCTGGACATCTGGGTGGTGTTGCAAAACCTCTGACGCGGGCTAACGTCGTGTCAACAGTTGTGCGTTATCCTATCACCTCACTGCTCACCATGCCGAGGATACATAATCAGGCTGTGAAGCTGTACGGCCGCGTTGGGGCAACGATTTATGACAAGCCGCAGCCGTTCAATGCGTATACTATCCGGTCTCATCAGAATTTCATTCACCGTGCTCGACTTAGATTGCTCGCCTTCTTGAAAGGACTCAAGCGCAGGGAAGGCTGAGCTGCAGGATGCTACCGTTCCATGGTTTCATAGTCGGGGTAACGCGCTGCCCTTTCATCAAACATATGCCCAAAACATGACTCAGTCAGAAAGTAACAACCGTGTGCCTGCGGATTGAAAGCGCACGCACTTATCCTCGTTTCCGCAGAACTGGGATCATACGCCATGCACGCGATTCCTTTTCGCATGGAACCGCGATATCCCAAGCACCGAGAGTCGTAATCCAATCGAATGCTCCCGATAGATCTACGAGCGCCCGCATCTCTTGGTACGTGAATTCACGCTGAGGGCACTGTTCACTCATTGTGCCTGAGTCGGTAGCTGTCGAATATGTCAAAGAAGCGGTCACGTATCGAATCTGTTGAATCGGGTCGAATGGGTCATCCGGTAGTCCCCATTTCACCTTGACGGCACAGCCGTCGTGGCGCTCCTCCCATTCCTGATTTGTGGAGGAGTCCATGGCAAATACGTCCCGCGGATGAGTCATTTCGAGGATGTAGATACCCTGAGTGGTCAGATTGCTCGCCACCGCTCGAAGGTGGCTGACCATATCATCATTGGTTAGCAGATACCCAGTGCTCGCCATGAACATTGCAGCTAGGTCAACAGGGGCAGGAAGCTGAAAATTCCTCATATCTCCATGGAAGTAACGCAACGGCACTGCTTGTCGAGTTGCTAGTTCCTGGCCATATTCGACCATCTCCTTCGAATAATCGAGCGCATTCACGTCCAGGGCATGTCGGGTATGCATGTCGAGCGCATTCGTCGCGGGTCCAGCGGCGATATCGAGAAATGACCCTGGCAATCGTCCGTTTAGCTGCTCGAACAGCTTGATGATAGTGTCGTTCTCGAGATCGACTCGTTTGAATCGAAAAGCGAGGTCATATAAGTAAGCTCTTGAATAAAAGGTAGTATGATTGTGCGGGCTCGCGGGGCTAGGCATCGTGGTCTCCCGATTCATCCTCGAATGCAGCTAGGTTCTAAGTGCACGTGATTCGAATGTCGTGTTGCTGATAATAGCCCGAATATCGGCAAACACCATCGGTACTTCAACATCTCTATCTCAGGCCGATATTTTATCCGACACATACAGCCGGACAAGAGCTCTTGCCAGAGAAAATACAACGCTTGGGCGACGACGATGTTGGCGTAATAGCTTCCTTCCTCGTTCATGAATCTGTGCGGGGGAAAGGTGTGAAATCGCAATTGCAGGCTCTGCTTGAGCACGCCGAGAGATCTGAACCTCGGAGCTGAAACTCTTTAAATTCTGCTGATAATATTCGGTGCCCGGATATGGATGGGCGTAATCAATCGTCAGTAGATCGGGGCGGATAACGTGCGCGAATCGTGTAGCCTCATCGTGGGTTTCATCCGTATCCCGGATGAAACCTATCATGAGGTAGGCAAGTGAGGCAATCCCGTGCCGTCTGCATAGGGCGAAGACCCGCCGCGCCTCCTCCTGATGCAGCGGCTTTCTTATCCATTTTGAGATCTGCTCACTAGCGGCGTCAAGACCAAAGCTCACTACGCAGGGGATGGAACGTACACAACAACGCCGAGATTAGTGCCACTCGATAAGTGGCCTGTGACTCCATTCACAAGGGGAAATAAGGGTGCGGCCTTGAGTACATGGATTCAAGGATTAACCAGATGCATGGCTAATGGATCAGGGTCAAACAGAGTCACATCCAACATGAGTGACAACCAACTAAGTGGGTGTCAGTGACCACCAAGGGTGCTGGTGAAGGATCACCGTATGGATTCAGCAGTGAGTCCATTCAGCACAAAAGGGTTTTCTGTTACGTAAAGATTGCCATCAAAATTCAGAAACTCAAAAATCGAAACCTGTCTGAAGACAAGCAAAACACTGATAACGATCAAAAAATACGAAAAGAAAACCTTTGATTGAAAATTGAGCGCGATAATTGGTCTGGGCGCACTCACCCTCTAGGCCCCCTTTGTCGGCTCGTACATATCCGTACGATACGATGACGGCCTTAGCCACTACCAGAAAAAAGAGCTGAAACAATGATGAAACAGTAACGAGAGCACAGGCTATGAAAAACATGTGCTCGCGTTCCTATCAATGGTGGCGAACGAGAGCGCACCGGGTGAGTTAAAACTGGTAAAAACCGGTGCGCCAAGAACAGAAGAGGTGCTGGAACGAATTGAAGAAGGCCTAAATTTCCTCTGTCCGTATCTGCTCTCGACCCTGTTGCAGGAGCGAGTGTAGATGCGTAAGATCCGAGCTAGAGTAGTCGACGTCTCCATGCTTGTTACGCTTGAGTCGTTTGGTCGCCTCCAGTAGCCCTTCACAAAACTTCGGGTTCTCGAGAGCCCCCGGATACCGTATCGCGATGTCTTTGATAGCATGCGGTAATCGGTTGAACGCAGTATGGACTGCAGCCACCTCCTCCGGCTTGATCCCGAGCTGTTGAGCAGCCTCTTTTTCTGAGAGCCCTTCCTTGAGGAGCTTCACGATGTTGCCACTGTGATTACTCAGAGTAGTAACGTCATGAAGGCATTTCATCCAGATAGTTCGAGAATCCGGCGGTCTTAGTGCCTTCTTCTCTTTAGCCCTCCTTTTTCTCTTCTCTGCGGCCTTTTGCCGCTGTCTCTCTGATTTGGCCATAATAGCCTCCTCCTCGTCAAAAACGCAAAAAAACCATGAACCGCCCGATGCGTTAGGGAACATTAGCAGGGTTTTTACCTTGTTTTCAACAAAGGAGTGATCATCCTTGTAGCCCGAGCCTCGCCAGTATTTGAGAACAAATCTCGTCTATGATAGCACACAGGAGATATGCTTAATCACGACCCCGCTGCAAATCCCATGTGGAGCATCTCGAGCCTCGCTGAACGGGCCAGGAAGATCGACCCACAGGATGTTACTAGACAATACGTGGATCCAGCTCGATGGTCGGACATTTCGGCTGCGATTGGCTGCGGCTTCGAGCGGCTGCTTTCCGACAAAGGGGTAGCTGATGCCAGTAGCTACCTAAAGCAGGCCTACGAGTTGTTTTTCGAGGCTGGGCTCAGGGGGCCTTGCCGAGTCGCTCTGGGATGCATGGCCCGAATAGTCGATGAATACGACTCTCGTGCGGATTTTGAATTGCTAGCAGCACGAGAGCTTTCGTTGACCATACCTTTCTCTGAGATACAAGATGTTCGGCTGCAGGTATCTCTGGCTGCGAATGAGGTCGTATGCTGGAACGCAGCGCGCACGCTCATCGAACACCAACCTGGTTCCGCTCGTCGAGTGCTCCAGACAGCACTAGAGCTCATTCGAACAGTTGATGCGGATTGGAGGATAGCAGCCCGGAATGATCTCTGGCGTATGCATGCAGCTAGTCTCTCGCTCCGCACGTTCTGCGCGAAAAGTCGAAATCTTTCGGGCACGGAGGTCATTCTTATGAAGTGCGCGACGCGCTACTTTGCGGATTTCGTTTTGTCCTTGACCGAGAAAGAGCAGCAGCTACGAGATCTCTCAGCCGAGTCTGCATTCCGTCCCTTGGCGTACAAAGCGCAGGCTGCTCTCGATGAGTATAATGATTTCACCCTTGGTGATCGAACTCAGGAGATGCTCCAGCTGGTCCAAGCTGGAGATGGTGCTGGTTTGTTGAAACTGGGTCTCTCCGTCGTGCATTGTATAGGACGGTTGCTGTGCAAATCCCCAGATATCCGACAGGTTGAAGGTTCCTGTCTGCGCTTCCTCTCAATATGGCGCGATTGGTGGGAGCTCAATAAGAGTGCATCGCCTCGCCAAGCAGCGGCTCTCATGTCGGCGCAAGCTCGGATCGTGTCGGCCGCCTGTGTCCCTTTCATGTTGATCATCGAGGATACTTCTGATGCCGCGGGATTACAGCACCTAGTCGGATCGATCCTCACGTTTCTGGGTGCTCCTGAAACTAAGGAGGCGCGAGCCCCCGCCTCCACTATGGCGCCGCTACGGCTTCTGTGTGGGCGAATCTGGGAGCGAATTGCGCAGCTCGAGGAAGACTTTGATGCCCCGCACCATGCGCTCGAGCAATACATCGAAGGATGTAGGCTTTTGACTCTATCATCGATCATAGAGCACTCTACGCCTCGAGACCTGCTCGCCAGTGTGGACCGACTTCTAGAGGTGCGCCCTTTATGTGCACGGGAGCAGGGGGTTGTTAGGGTTCTTCGGGGGAGGCTGTTGCTCGAGCTCCAGGAATACAGTGAAGCGCTCGAGCAGTTGTTAGGTGCGATCGAGCCTCTCTGTGACGCTATTGATGATCCTGAGCTACTGGGGCTGAAAAGTTTGACGCTCTTGACCGGACGTGTATGCCAGGATGCTGCTCGTGCCGCAGAAAAGCTCGGTGATTGTCAGCAAGGTATCGCTCTGCTGAATCGGGGGGCAGAGATCCTAGAAAGGACTGCCGAGCATTTCAAAGTGCAGGCTGCTCGAGGAGAGCTTTTAGCTGTAGCGAATTCCTATCGAATGAAGGCAACAGAAAAATCTGGGGCAACAACTGCTGTAAGGGGTGATTCCGGTGGCTCGGAGATGGTTTAGTGCGTTGTTATGAATACCTCACGATCCCACAGTGTGCCCGTATCCATGTCTGTAGCCGTTCGAGCTGACGTCGCTCGCTCCGAAGTTCAAGAGCTCATTCAGCTCAGGTGGCTTAGGAGGATAAGATGGGCGGCGCTCATGTCGTTGGCGGCTATCTTCTTTGCCGCAAATTACCTTCTCGAACTCCGGCTTCCCAAAATAGCGATAATCGGTATCCTCCTTATTGGGGCGTTTTCTAATTATGCTCTGGGTTTTCTTCGGTCACCTTCTCCCAGGGCATACAAGCTTGCTTCGGGTGGTGCAATTATCCTTGATGTACTTCTTCTGTGCTCCTTGTTGTATCTGTGCGGAGGCTACACAAACCCATTTAGCATGATGTTTCTCGCGTATGTGACGCTCGCTGCGGTGGTGCTCGACTCGCGCTGGACCTGGCTTGTGTTCGTCGTGTCGTTAGCGTGTTTTTTTGGTCTGTTTTTTTTCCATCTGCCCCTCCCTCAGTTAGGGATGCGTCACCATCATACAGAACACGAGAGCTTTTCTCTTCATTTACACGGAATGCTGGTCGCGTTTGTATTGATTGGGTGGATAGTGGCCGCGTTCGTTACTCGTATGAACCGTGAGATGAGGGAAAAAGCTGAACAGATAGCCGAGTTACAGCGAGCAGAAGACGAGCAAAGGCGCCTCATGTCGCTTGCAACACTCACGGCTGGTGCTGCTCATGAATTGGCAACGCCAATAGCAACACTTCAGCTCATCAGCGAGGATCTCTCCGCTACACTTGGCGCAGAGCCGCGTTGGTCAGAAGATGTACGCACCATGCAGCAGGAGCTCGATCGATGCTCTGAAATCCTGCAGCGTATGCGAAGCGGAGGGGCCGAGCTTGATGGTGAGGCTCCGCGACATTTCGTATTGACGGAGGTCGTAAACGAGGTAAAGGAGACGTTCAGTAAAGCTGAAGCGGCTCGTATTATTTTCAGTGGTTGCATCGACGAGGAGCTGACCCTATGGTCGCTCAAAGGTGCTCTGGTCGGATCTCTCAAGGCCTTGATAAAGAATGGCTTACAGGCCTCTCCTCAGGGAGGCGAAGTCATGTGCGACGCGACCCTTCTTCAGGATGAGGTCTTGTTTGCCATTCGAGACACAGGGTCAGGAATGAGTGATGAGGTCAAAGCTCGCGCAGGGGAGCCCTTTTTTACGCGTAAGGAGTTGGGTCAAGGTATGGGGCTGGGTTTGTATCTGACGAAGCTCTTTGCCGCACAGGTCGGCGGGAACGTCGCTATCTCCTCCACGATAGGGAAAGGGACTGAAGTTCTGCTGCGTGTACCGAGAACGATGAGGGTGTGAAGCATGGAAAGTGACGTACAGCGGATGCTCGTGTGTGATGACGATACAGCTTTTAGAAGACGTTTGGCGCGCTCGCTACGGGACAAGGGGTTCATAGTTTATGAAGCAGCCAATGTCACAGAGGCTCTCGAGGCCTTTGTGGAGTATCGACCTGAGCGGGTCCTCGTGGATTTGAGAATGCCGGGAGAGAGTGGATTGACCCTTGTTTCCGAGATCGCCAGACGTTACGAAATGTGTAAGGTTGTTGTACTGACCGGTTTCGGAAGCATCTCGACAGCTCTTGATGCAGTGAGACGTGGTGCGGTCAATTATTTGACCAAGCCTGCCTCGGTTGCTCAGATACTCGCCTCTTTCACGTCAGATCCTCTTGATTCTCCAACCGAGCAGATGCCATCGCTAGCTGAAGTAGAAGCAGAGTACGTTCAGCGGGTACTGGATCAATGTGGTGGCAATGTTTCTCAGAGTGCCAAGATTTTGGGAGTTCATCGGAGGAGCCTGCAAAGGAAATTGAGGCCCCCGCTCGATTAGCTGCCGCAACCTCGATAAGCTCCTCGACGGCGAGGGTCACTAGAAGCCATCTCATAAATAGGGGGTATCTAAGATTTCCGAGTGATGTCATAC
>JBBAUR010000013.1:0-74760 GCA_040398075.1 Bdellovibrionota bacterium
GAGCTGCCGATTGCAGCCATCCGAAGCAGAGGAGCATTTTTGTTACGCACTCTTATTGTTTGCTGTCTCATTCTCAACGAGGAGGAAACACGACCTGCAAAAGCGTGAAGCGATCCGCGGCTGAATCATCTCCGAGCAGTGAAATCTGCCACTGCGAATCGAGCCAGTCGGGTGCCGCAGCGAGCGCGGCTCTCTTTCCCGCTCCGACTTCACACAGCAGGGTACCACCGGGGGCAACCATAGCTGCCGCCTGGCTACAGATGCGACGCACCTCCCGTAACCCCCCTTCCGGGGCAAACAGGGCGCCTCTGGGCTCATACGAGAGTTCAACGGGAACCTTTTCCTGCGGATCGACATAAGGGGGATTTGCCAATACGAGATCGTACGGCGGCTCAAACGCTTCGCTTTGACCGAACCAATCGCTCTGGACGAAGGTAACATAGCGATGAACTCCATGGCGCTCAGCATTCCGCTCCGCTACAGAGAGCGCCTCTGCTGATATGTCGACCGCTACCGCTCGCGGAACGACCCCAGCTCTCTTCGACAGTTCGGAGAGTAGCGCAACGACGAGGCAGCCGGACCCTGTCCCGAGGTCAACAATTCGCGGGCTCGAAAGGGCTGCGCAGCGCTCGAGAGCCACCTCGATTAGCAGCTCTGATTCCGGCCGTGGCACGAGCACGGCTGGTGACACCTCGAACGCAAGCCCCCAGAACTCTCGCTCTCCGACGATGTATGCGAATGGCTCTCCGGCCCCTCGGCGCCTGATCATCTCTTTGAAACGGTGCTGTGCTTCAGCGGGACATGCGTCGTTCAGTCGAACTATAACATCGGTGCGTGTACCACCGAGCGCTTGGGCCATGAGCAGCTCTGCATCGAGCCGAGCCGACGCCGAGGAGAACGAGAGCACCCGTTCGGCGTCCCGCACCTCCTCTCCGATCGTCCTATTACTGTACAGCAACCTCTCCACGTAGCGCCTCGGCTTGGTAGTAAGACACCAGCGGATCGATCAGCTGATTGAGATCGCCTGCTAACACCCCATCGACATCGCTGACCGACAGCTTGATGCGGTGATCGGTGATCCGACTCTGCGGGAAGTTATAGGTTCGGATCTTTTCAGAACGATCGCCTGTTCCTACCTGCGAACGACGATCTTCACGACGCTCGGCATCAGCCTCTGCCTGCATCTTTTCGTACAAACGAGCCTTGAGAACTCGCATCGCCTTCTCGCGATTCTTGTGCTGCGATTTCTCGTCCTGCATAGCAACTACCAAACCTGTGGGGAGATGTGTGATACGCACGGCTGAATCGGTTGTGTTGACCGATTGGCCTCCAGGGCCACTGGAGCGGTATACGTCGATACGAAGATCCTTCTCGTGTAGTTCGACCTCGACATCCTCGGCCTCTGGCAACACCGCCACGGTAACCGTAGAGGTATGAATACGTCCGGCAGCCTCTGTTTCGGGAACACGCTGCACGCGGTGTACTCCACGTTCGTACTTGAGTCGACTGAATGCACCTTCGCCGTTGATCTGCGCGATTACCTCCTTGACCCCCTTCGGACCAGCATCGCTATAGCTCATCACCTCTACCTTCCACCCCCGATTTTCGGCGTAACGGGAGTACATTCGGAAGAGCTCGAGGGCAAAGATGCACGCTTCATCGCCACCTGCTCCGGCCCGAAGCTCCAAGATGACGTTCTTCTCATCGTTAGGATCCCTGGGAAGGAGCAGGATTTGGAGTTGCTTCTCGAGGTCAGCGACTACCCCGGTGAGCACCCGCACCTCGTCTTCCGCCATGCTTCGAATCTCAGGGTCTCCACCAACCGATTCGAGCAACTCCCTACTCCCCTTGAGCTCCTCTTGCGCTTTGTTGTAGGCGCGAAAGGTCGTGACGAGATCGGTCAACGATTTGTATTCCTTGGAGTACTTCTGGAACGTCTCGCGATCAGAGATGATCTCGGGCTGCGAAAGCTGCCGAGACAACGACTCGTAGCGCATCTCTACTTCTTTGAGTTTTTCCCACATAACACTAACAGATTATTTAACGACCCCTTGAGCGCCGACGAACACTCGATCTAGACAGCCTCGAACACGGCCTGATGCAGTTCGGACCTTACCGCACTAAAGCGACGGGAAGTATGCCCCGAGAATCCGGCGTTGGAAAGGAACACTATTACTACTTCACTGAGCGGGTCGATGAATACCGAGCATCCTGTTGAACTCGAGGCAACCACCGCGCTCGGCGCTACTTTGACATCGACGAATCCACCCTCGCGCGTCGAACTCTCGAACCCGAGCTTCCACCCGTTCTTGATACCCGGAATATCAGGCGACCAGAAGGAGCGCAGCGCTTCCTGCTCGAAGAGATTCGACTCTCCACGATACGCTTTCAAGAGCTCGAGCGCCCAGGTATGAAGGTCGAGTGCTGTGCCGAAGCATCCACTGTGCCCGGCTACTCCTCCCATCACCCACGCATTTTCATCCCAGGTCTCACCAACGATCAGCCGTCCGCGCTGCGGGCACTCTCCCATCGGGGCGAATATCTCTACCATCGGAGAGAGGTTCCTCCGGCGCATGAGCGCTAGGTCGATGAAACCCAAACTACGCAGACCGAGCGGCGCCGCCACAAAGCGCGCGAAAGCTTTGTCGAGCGCCACACCAGTGACGACCTCGCAGATCTCTCCAAGGACAATCATGTTCGCATCGCTGATTACTTGCTTCGATCCGGGCTCGTATTTGAGTGGCAGATTACGGAAGAAGTTGTAAGCATAGTGCTTGGCACCGCTGCTCGTCAGTATGCCCGGCCTCGACCCGGCGTTGGCCTTCATGAGCTCTTCATACACCGACGTTCCGGAAGGGAACCCAGCCGAATGAGAGAGGAGATGCGCCAAGGTGACCAGCGATTTCTGCCCTACTCCAAGAGCCTGCAGGTAACGCGATGCTCTATCCGAAACTCCGACTTTACCCGCCGAGACCAGCCGCAAAAGGATCGTCGTAGTGCAGATCGCGCCGGTTACGGTACCGAGGTCAAAGACCGTACTCAACTGCATCGGGTCAAACGCTGCATGTGCCTCGGCTCGCTTAGGGCCTTTGGCCCCCTTGGCGAACTGGGCACGTAGCTCTCCGCGCTTGGAGGCGATCAGCACCCCTCCCGGGAACGCTCCATCCTCTATGCCCTGCTCAAAAATGGATACCACCTTCGGGAAAGACGGATCTAAAGGCACAGACTGGGTTGATTCGAGATCTTCTGCGTTCATCACAACGGGAACTCCACTCAAAAGGTAGCTCTCAACTATATCCTGGTTCTGGCATGGAAGCCACCAAACGGGGCTCCCGGACAGGTCCTCAACCGAGGGGGCACATGGCGTATGCCGGAGATTCACAAAAAGCTCCAAAACCAATCCCCTTGAGCGCATACTTTCGCATTAAATTCAATTAGATAGCGAGATACACGCAACCTGAACCAGGCTTCCGTCGAGCACGCGCGCATAATGCCCGATTCGAGCACTACAAATAATGCCAGACGCCACTTGAAATGCCCCTCATCGATGCGCATATATGCTGCGCACTCGACAGCTGGGTGAGGCCTTCCAAGCCATTCAAGGTGGCAAAGGAAGTTCATTCCTCCCGAGTTGTGCACACGCTAAAGAGTGAAAAAACGAAAGGTAGTTCGATGGGCTTTCGATTCACAAAGCCCGACCCTTTTACTATTCGGAGGTAAGGATAATGAGCAGCAAGAAGAACAAGATTCGGCCGTTACAAGACCGTATCATCGTAGAGAGACTCGCTCCTGAAGAGAAGAGCAGTGGAGGAATCATTCTCCCCGACGCCGCTCAAGAGCGTCCGCAACGCGGGCGTGTCGTAGCTGTCGGCAAGGGCAAGGTCCGTGAAGATGGTTCGCTGGTCCCGGTCGATGTCAAAGAGGGCGACGAGATCCTCTTCGGCAAGTACAGCGGCGTAGAGGTCAAGGTCGAAGGCTCGGAGCTCTTGATCATGCGCGAGGACGATGTTCTCGGCGTTGTTCTCTAATTCCGAAATCATCGATTAACATATTAACGTTGAAATAGAGGTAAAATACTATGGCAAAGATTCTAGAGTTCGGCTTTGAGGCTCGCGAAGAGATCCTCAAGGGCGTAAAAAAACTCGCTGACGCTGTTCGCGTGACGATGGGACCCAAGGGTCGCGTTGTCGTGATCAAGAAGAGTTTCGGCGCTCCTACAGTAACCAAGGACGGCGTAACCGTAGCCAAGGAGATCGAGCTCGAGGGTTTCGAGGATATGGGCGCTCAGATGGTCAAGGAAGTTGCTTCCAAGACCTCCGATGTTGCCGGTGACGGAACCACGACTGCAACCGTTCTTGCTGACGCTATTTATCGCGAAGGCTTGAAGCTCGTTGCTGCTGGCCACGATCCGATGTCCCTCAAGCGCGGTATCGACGCTGCTGTAAAGCTTGCGGTCGACACCTTGAAGGGCATGAGCCGTTCCACCAAGGGCAAGGAGGAGATCGCTCAGGTTGGAACGATCTCGGCCAACGCTGATCGCGAGATCGGTGACACCATTGCAGAGGCTATGGAGCGTGTTGGTAAGGAGGGTGTTATCACCGTCGAAGAGGCCAAGGGTCTCGAAACGACTCTCGAGGTTGTCGAGGGTATGCAGTTCGACCGTGGGTACCTCTCGCCTTACTTCGTGACGAATGCAGAACGCATGGAGGCTGAGCTCGACAACGCACTCATCCTGATTCACGAGAAGAAGATCTCCAGCATGAAGGATCTCCTTCCTGTTCTCGAGCAGGTAGCGAAGGCTGGGAAGCCTCTCGTTATCATCGCCGAGGAGGTCGAGGGTGAGGCTCTTGCTACCCTCGTAGTGAACAAGATTCGTGGAACCCTGAACGTATGTGCGGTCAAGGCTCCTGGCTTCGGCGATCGTCGCAAGGCGATGCTCGAGGATATCGCTGTTCTCACCGGTGGTAAGTGCATCACCGAAGATCTCGGTATCAAGCTCGAAAACATCGCGCTGCAAGATCTCGGCAAGGCCAAGAGGATCGTTGTCGACAAGGACAACACCACGATCATCGATGGCAAGGGCAGTGACACCGACATCAAGGCTCGGGTTGCTCAGATCCGTGCGCAGATCGACGCCTCGACCTCTGACTACGACCGTGAGAAGCTCCAAGAGCGTCTCGCCAAGCTCGTCGGCGGTGTTGCAGTGATCCACGTTGGAGCTGCTACCGAGGTCGAGATGAAGGAGAAGAAGGCTCGCGTCGAGGATGCCCTCCACGCAACCCGCGCTGCGGTCGAGGAAGGTATCGTCCCAGGCGGAGGAGTCGCTCTGTTGCGCACAATCGAAAAGCTCGAGACTCTCAAGCTCGACGACGAGGAGCAGAGCTTCGGTGTCAAGATCGTTCGCGAAGCCCTCGAGGCTCCGCTCCGTACGATCGCCTACAACGCAGGTGCTGAGCCAGCAGTCGTCATCGACAAGGTTCGCAACAGCAAGGGTAACGTTGGTTACAACGCTGCGACCGATACCTACGAGGATATGGTCAAGGCTGGAATCATCGACCCAACCAAGGTAGTTCGTACTGCTCTGCAGAACGCAGCTTCCGTTGCTGGCTTGATGCTGACTACCGAGGCACTCATCGCCGACAAGCCAAAGGAGGAGTCCGCTTCTCCAGCTGGCATGGGTGGCATGGGTGGAATGGGCGGAATGGGTGGCATGATGTAATCTGAGCGTTTTGCTCAGGTCACGACCCCTGAAGCGTACGCTTCAGGGGCCACCTACAAGCCAGAGGCCTCTCGCGAAAGCGAGGGGCTTTTTTTTTGACACGGCAGCTGGCAATGTAGCCCGAGCTTCGGTAAGCGCCGCAGGAATAAATACGTGCCGAGATATCCGACTCGCAGTATACTGGTGCGGTCTTAACCCGCTTGTCGAGAAACCTGCATGCTCAAGGATGTAATAGCTCTTGGCCCTGTAGAGCTCGCCCGTCGCGCTGTGAAGTGGGTGCTTTTTTACGTTGTGTGCCGCAGTTCCCTGCCCCGCTACTATGCGTTGCGGAGTCGTGTTCTTACCGAATTAGCTAAACGGAACCTGTACGAATCGGCGGAGCTTCATTTTCTCCAGCGGTGCGTACCTGTTGCGGGCGTGGCGATCGATGTCGGAGCGAATTTTGGCGTCTATACGACGCGTCTCGCCGATGTGGTAGGGCCAACCGGCCGAGTACTAGCCTTCGAGCCGCTCGGGCGCGTCTACGATTCACTCGCGGAAACGCTCAAGCAGTATCCACAGGTTTCACACTTCAAGAAGGGGATATCCGATGAATCGGCGGGCGCTGTCGCCTTCAAGATCCCGCTGCTGTTCGGAGAGATCCCCGAACCCGCACTCGCTACCGTTAGCGACTCTTCCACCATAAAGTACACACTCGAGAGTGCCGAAGTGATCCATCTGGACTCCCTTGCCCCTCAGCTTTCACGCCTTGATTTCGTGAAGATAGACGTAGAGGGGCACGAGCTACACTGCCTCCAGGGCGCGCGAGAGATCTTGGCGACTCATCGTCCTATCGTTCAATTCGAGGAAAACAGACCTGTCGTCCGCATGCACCTCTTCGAGCGGTTTGCTGAAGAGGTAGATTACCGCGTGTGTAAGCTGAATGCGGCTGGTTACTTGATCCCCATTCGCGCCGCACACCGCATCGATGAGACTCACAACTTCTACCTTGTTCCCGCCGAGCGATCACAGGAGTTTGGGCCTCCTACGAGGAGACGGTAGGGAGAAGAGGCAGAACCCGGCTATCGCGTACTTTTGCTGGGTAGCGGTGCTACCGCACCGCTTTACGAGAATTCAGCAATGGGTGGTTGCTGATAATTTGAGTCACATGACACAGGAAGACCCTAAGTCACACGTTTCGATAGGATACCATAACTATAAAGGGTGGAATCAGGACGATCCAGTCGGACAGCCATCTTCTAGGGTAGGCGAAGAGAATCTCCCACCCTCGGTTGCAGTTATCCTCGAAACGGAGCGGCGGGATGCATGTAAAAACGGTTCGATCCAGATCGGATGCTAGCCCGGTCTCTAGTCTGAGTAGAGTACGTCGTTTTCCTTTACTCCTACTCCTCCGCAGCCTGGTGCTGTGCGCAGTTATATCCTTATCGCTCCTTTCGAGCAGTTCATTTTCTTCAGCCTGGGCGCAATCAGAGCCGATACGGCTCGTGTCCGAGTCTTCTTGCGGGCCGTGTAGGGACCTCAAGGGCATGCTAGGGCTCAGTCCGAATCAATCAACGGGCTTCGTATCGTACCGGGGAGAGCAGATCCTTTTAGAGAACTTCAAAACTGTTCCGCCCAACATCAGACCACAGACCGTACCAGCTCTTTCTATGAATGGGGAACGAGCCGAAAGCTTGAGTCCATACTCGGACAGAGCGGGTGAAAAAGCTGCACTCAATAAGATGATGGCTAAGTTAGACGCCGAGATCGACCGAAGGCAGGCCAAGCGCGCATCCAAACAAAATAAAGCTGCTGCCGGGTCTGATACGAGCGAGGACCACAACATTGAACCCCCCGAAGAGATGACCCCAACCCCAACACCCACCCCCTCTCCTACAGTCGCGGAAGGAGCGTGCCCTTATTGCAAGGACGGTAGAGGTGCTGACGGTACAAGCGATTGCCCGCACTGCAAGGGTGACGGGTATATCAGCAAGGGTGACGATATACCATCCCCCGATTCCGATGGTGGCAGTGGTGGCTCAGGAGGAGGTTGTGGGCCCGGAGGATGTGGCGGTGGTGGCCCAGGGGGAGGTTGTGGGCCCGGAGGATGTGGTGGTGGCGGCTCCGGGAGCAGCGGACGGGGTGGTAGTGGCGGCGGCGGTAGCGGCGGTGGCAATCCGGACAGCATGATGCAGGGGATGTTGCAGTCTTTGCTCCAGCAACGAGGGCAACAAGGGAATACGCGACAACAGCAGGAGCTCGAGGGGCAGCGCCAACGCGATCAACAGTTACAGCTTCAACGACAGGAGCAGGCTCGAAGCGCCAAAGAGGAGCAGCTCATACCTAAAAACGAACTCCTGCCTGCACAGGGCGATCCCAGGGCGGTTGCACCGAAGGGCACGCCCGCAGGCGCAGGGGATAACCCCACCTCGAATCCAGAGAATCCCTCAAATACAGGCACGAGCAGCCAAACGCCCGGGCCAGCTGCCGAAGATACCCCGACTGCTGAGCGGGAGGATCCGCGCTACGGTGATCTCTTTCCAAAGCTCGATCTGCAACCGTGACAGGGGGGATACCGTTAGCAGAGCCTGGTTAGTCACTAGCCGAAGTGCGGTGGGGAGCTTTACCATGAAAACATTATGCAATATTATCAATTAGTTATAAAATACGGCACACCTACTTCACTTTACTCCATAACTTAGCGTAGAAACGGTGCGTTTACGGTCCACACTATGTCACGGCTCCTAACCCATACAGCGATTTTGTCGATGGTGGCAGCGGGTTTGCTGCTCCTGCCTCGGGACTCCTTCGCACAGAATGAGCACGGTGTGCCGATGGAACGCCCGTGTGAAAGCTGCCAAGGCCAATCGGACGACTCGGGTTGTTCGAACTGCAACTCGAGCACCTCAAGCGATAACACTGCAACAAATGGATCGCGAGGCTCCGCGGCGCCAGGTGGTGCTGGCAGTAGGGTTGCAGGACCATCGAGCGCGATCACGCAGGCGGCGCAGTTCACGCTCCCTTTACTGGCACAAGCTGCAACTTCAGGGGGGAACAAGGGTGCTTCCAGCAACGGCTCATCGAATTCAACACAAGGTAACGGATCCACAACAACAACAAGCGCTAGCGCCGATTCTAGCAAGTCAGAGGCAGGGCCGCTCTCCTTCGGACCAGCAGCTGGAAGCTCTGCTGCCACTCAGGAACGGTGAAGAGGTACAGATGAGAGATCTCATGAAGCGAACACTCCGACTAGCCCAGAAGGTATCCTCGCTAGGTATCGCGCTGTGTATCAGTTTGACTGTCGTGTCTTCGAGCAGCTCGGCATACGGCTACAACGAAGCGTTAGCCCGCAAGTACGAGCGAATTTTGACGCAAGAGATCTGCAAGGACTCACAAAAATGGCTACGGTGCTACGAAATCGACCCGGCGACGTGCAGCACTATCTTTACACCTCGCGTGCAGCAGTGTGTGCAAACCCTCCTAAGCGACAAAAAGAGCACGGTCAAGAACAAGCAGGATGTCGAAGCGCTCTCGAGTACGATCTCGAGCTGTATCCATGCGTCATTTACCGGAGAATATGGAGATTCCAAGTTAGCAAACGAGGATTGTAAGGATATTCGCTAAAAAGGAGAGAGGCATATGTTCACGTCATTCAGAAAAAGTTTTGTCGCGGTCTCTGTAGGGCTCGTGATTGCAACGTCGATAATGCCCTCTAGGGTCTGCACGATCTCTGCCTTTTGCCCCGTGCGCGAAGCTCGCGCAGAGGGGATGATGGACAACCCGATGTTTCTGTTCATGCTCATTATGCTTATGTCTCAGATGATGGCACAGGGAAAACAGGGCGAGCGGACGCAACAGGGAGCCTCTAACTTATACCAGGCCGGTCAGGGCGGTAACACGAATCCGTCGAACCTTCCCGGTCAAAATAACCCTGGTAACCTGAACAACCCTTCTAATCCGATCAATGGAGGAACGCTGCCCGTCAATCCAGGCGGTCCTAATACCCCTCCAAACTCGGCCAACCCGAATCCCTTGGATCCGAGCAACCCATTGAACTTTCTTCCGCTCCTGAGGTAGCTCTAAGGTCGCGTGGACATAGTTACGACGTAGTACGAGTATGAGGTCTGAATCGCGTATGGGCAAAACGAACCAACTCCACAGCTTCTTCTTCGCGGTCGTGGCGGGTATTACGGCTTTTTTTCCCGTCCCTAGTCATGCTTTGAACGAAACCCTGATCGACTTTTTCAGCACGAAGGTGATCGAGCACGCCTGCTCCGATCAAGGGAAGTGGTTACAGTGTTACCAGCTCAAGCCCGCCGCATGTCCATCAGCAATGGAAGCGGTCGTACGCCCGTGCGCGAATCAGATTCTGCAACCTCTAGCGCTCGTAACTGACAACAAGGAGGAGGCTATGAAGACTGCCCTCACTTTTCAGGAGTGCTTCAACACTAAATTCGAGAAGATCTTTGCACGTAAGCGCCTTGATAGGAGCGAGTGTAAGGAAGGCCCAGCTCATCTCAAGGACTCAAAGAAGCAGAGTTAACGCCTCTTCATCGGTGTTCGGTTCACACCTGATTTAGTGCTACTCTGATGCAGCTTTTGCTGGATGAGAGGGTGTAGCTTACCGACTCCTCCAGGTGCTCCATCATAGTTCTTGAGCGCATTGATACCGGTGTCGAAGTATTGGGTGCTGTTTGTCAAACGGCGTCGATACGGTAAGCACGGAACCGCGTTGACCTCCATGCGGATCTTGGCAGCGTCACCTGCCTCTGGGCCATAAGGTATCAGCGATACCATCGAACCGAAAACCTCCTCCGGTTCGATTGGAACGAGCTCCTCGGGAATGAAGAGATAATCGGTGTACACTTTAGTCTCGGCTTCTTGCTCTTTATATACCACCCGTTTGGTCTCGTTCACGGTGCAGCGCTTGGGTTGCTGATAGGGCGTGGGCGTTGGGGCAGGCACCTCAGTTGGCTCAACACCCGCCTTTTGGTCCGAGCTTCTAACTGGCTGCCACTTCGACTCCTCGCTCTTGGGGAAGGGGATTCCATCCTTTCCGATGCTGTGAGAGAGCAGCACTTCCAGCTGCGGATCAACCGAACCTCCCGGGGCTCCTTCGGTGTGCTGCTGCGCAAGCAGGAGCTGCATCGGAGCGACCACTACGAACATTCCACCACACACCAGACGCCGAGCGGCACTGAACCTGTTCACACAACGAAACGGCATAGACTCAAAAATCCTCCATTTTCGAGGGTTTTTCGGGCTCCTCGCCCCGCTTGGGGTCGTACTCCCCCCACTCGTCGAAGAAGGGGACGATCTCCAAAAATCCCTCTGCTACGTGGCGCCCCTTGCGGGTGGATATCACCCAGGTTGGAGAGAATTCGGCGAACAGCTCGCGATCCGCAGCGGCTATCTGATGAATCGCAATCCCTCTACTACTCAAGTTTTGCTCGAGCGTCGGGGTCAGCGCTTCAAAGTCACCGATGTGAAACACCCCAGACATGATCACGCGATTCGAATCGTGAAGACGGATAGCCTCTTCGAGAACCCGGTTGAAGTGGCTCCGATCGAGCGAATTCACGAACACGGATACCACCGATTTCTTCGCATTAACTTGTAGCTTGGGAAGTGAGGAGGCCTGCTCCTGCAACCGTTGTGGCACCTGAGCAGGGGGAGCTATCGGCTCCTTTTGAGGTGCTCCCCTCACCGGAACCCGTTGGGACCCGTCGTAGCCCGGGGCTACCGCATAGTTGCGCTCGAAAAAGCGCTTCGGTTTAGGATCCTCGGCCCGCGCATCGAGGTCGCTCTCAATCAAGGGTAAACTGCACACCACGCCGAATATCGCCGCACGCAGACCGCCGGAGAGGCGCGCTCTCATCACTTGTCAACACCACCAAAATTTTCAACTCGGCAAAACCTCTCTATGTTCTTCCGCAGCCACAAGTTGTGCTTGTCCTCGGGGGGCTCCCAACGAACGAAGCCCTTCGGGCAGGTTGCAAAGATCCGGAAGGCAGCCGCATAGTTTTGTGATTTATCATCCAATCCTCGGTTAGCGATCTTCTCCTTCTGCTGGTCAGCCCAATCGTGCACGTACTTGTTGATGTTGTTGGACTCATCGATAATTCTCTGCGTGAAGGGCTCGTGAGTATAATTACTGATGTACAACCTGTCAGATTTATTCTTCCTCCATAATCCTTTGCCGTTGTAGCCGCGACACGATTTGAGGAGTTCATTGGTTCCACCGCCTTTTACCGGTTTCCCTATGAACGTTTGGTACGGGTAGGGCGCATCCATCGAATACGCCTGTGGTTCGAAGCGCTTGTAATACGAGCGTTTGCCACTAATCATACCGGGGGCGATAGCACCAGCGATCATGAAACCTATCGCGTGGTCCGTTATCGCGGTACGCCGCTCAATGGCAGCCTGCCTGACCAGGGTCACGGGTGCCATGCCTGCGTTGAGATTCGCGTCTGGGTCGACCAGGCAAGCGTAGCCGACCTGCTCTGGGGTGTATTGCCCCTTGGAGTGCTCGCGTATCGCCTTATCAAATTTCATGATCTCTAGGTTCTTGTTCTTGAGGTTCATCGATTGGCAGTACAGAGGATCGTTCTTCCAAACCAGTGTAGCCTTTTGGAGGTCGGTCTTTACCGGCTGATCTGGGTTTAGGAGCTCCAATGACTTCTCTGGATTGGTCATCAGCTCCACACCTTCCTTGCAGTAGTTCGCCCAGACTGGGATGTTTGTATCGAGTTGTTGCTCAGTAGGGCCGCCTCCCTTCTGCAAAAGGTCGTGCTTAAAATCCATGAGCTTTCCAAGCTGCTCTGGGTGTCCACACATCCCTTCGGCAGTGTCTGTTCGCCTTTTTTGCTGCATAGCGGCTAAGTTGACCCGTAAGGTGAGCCCCTCACTCTGCAGGTTATCTGTGAAACGGAGCTCCCTGTCTTCAGGCCGTACGTCTCTGATATCTTGCGCGATCTGTTTTTGGAGCTCACCTGCCACGCCCTTCCCCGCGCCCTGTGACGCCGTGGTGAGGTTTCGCTCTATCGCATCGGCTACCCATTTCTGGGCAGTTGAGTTCTCCATGAGTTGGTCTGCATCTCTAATACAGTTATCAACCTTCGGCTTATCTACGATCATGGTGGTAGTACGATCGTTCTCCCAGCCAAGGGCAGCCGTGGGATAGTAGTACTCGAAAAGGCCTGCCCAACCGGAGCCGTCAGTATGCTTACACGCGATCTGCTCAGAGGTCCAGCTTTTCTCCGCTTCTCGGACGCAGCAGACCTTGAAATTTGTGTCTTGAATGAAATCCTTGTAAATGGTCGTCGCTGGACTATCACAACACGACCACGGACGGTGCGCTGTGTTATCCCCATGCCATATACAAACGTTCACACCAATTTTTTGGCCTGCAGGACAGGCTGCTTCGATTACCTTGCTATATGGATCTGTACAATACTCCCGCATGTTCGGATACGGCGCTGCCTGCCCCCGCACCTTGACTGCCTCGAGATCGCGATTCTTCGCATCAAACCAAGCATCTCGAAGATGCGCCTCATACCACTCATCCTTTGAGCTATCGTCTTTGCTCTGTATTAGGATCGGCGCGAAGAGCTTCTCCATGTTCTGGATGACACCCGTCATGTCATTGACCTGCGCGGCGCCTCGATATTGGTTTTTACCCTGCTTCTCCTGCTTGAGTCGTTGCGCTGCAGCCTCTCCCTCGGGTTGGGCAACTGCACTCGCCGATACGAACACAGCTGAAACCACGGCTACGAGAACAAGGTTAGCCCCCGCTAAACACCGTGGCACCCAGGCCCGTGCGCGATCGAGTGATCGACGCAGTGCGGTCACCCGCTCTGGTCGTCTACACGCGCTCGGAAAACGATACCGGGGAACACACTTAGCTGACTGCGACACTACCCTCTCCATGGTCCTTCAATCGGCACGTTCTAGAAACTGTTTAACCTCTGGGGGGAAACCCACCTTCCTCCTCACCTCTAGGGGTTATACGAGGATCGCCTAGCGATGTGCTTTTAGAGCTCGTACCAAAAATACTAACGCCATAACTCGCCTCGCTCACTGACTTTTTCATTTTCGTTAGGCGCTCTTCGAAAAGTATAGCCCACATGTAGGCGCCGATGGTAGTGGCTCGAAATGACCCAGCACGAGCCGATAATTCCCGCGCGCTTTGCCTAGAATTTCCCACCAAAACCGATGTGATACCCCTCGAAGCTATCTCCCGTCACATAGCTTCCACCCCAATGCATCTGCGAAAAAACAAGGAATTTCTCTTGGAAGTTCAGGACTACATCTGCGCCGATCTCGAAAAGATTTACGAGATTCAAGCCATCTGCTGCTTTTCCGCTGATGTTACTCCATTGAAAAAACGGTCGTAATGCCACCGGGGCGCTGAATGCTTCTAGTCCGATAGGCTGGGTCGCTGAAGTTCTCATCCATAAAACCCCGCTCGCCGAATCGATGCTAATCACCGGACTCGAAGAGGCTACCGAATCGTTGAAGAGCTGACTGTAGGCAAACGTGGCATTGACGAGCGACTCTCCCCACCAATCCTCATACAGAGCGCGAATCGTCGGTGAATAGGTGAGTACTTGCAGATTCCAGTTATAGAAGAGGCCATCATCAGGTAGGAGCACCTCTTGGCTGAACGTGTTGTTGAAGTCATAGCTGTTTTGTAGGTACGAATACGCAACAGCAACCGATGCGGCTAGTTTCAGCTCGTCGCTGATTCGTAGGTACATCCCTCCACCGGTCGCGAGCGAAAAGAGCTTCGACGTCGAGAAGTCATCTTGGCCCTCGGCCTCGCGCGGCCTGGTAGCGCCTGACGAGACACGCAAGAGAGCCCCACTTCCATACACATAAGGTTGCCACCGATCTTCGGGGTCGGCAAAGCGCTTCTCGAAGGGAGCCCGAACCATCGAGTAGCGCGTGTCAGGCTGATCTATGCGCCGCTTGGCAAACTGTCCCGTCGCAAGGACGTCCTGCGACGCGAAAAGCGTCGTTGTATTGACCGCTTCGTTGATCCGCTCGTTTGCAAATCTCTGTTGATCGCCCCTCGAGGTACTCGATTCTTGGGCATGGGCAAGCAGGCTCCACGACAGAAAAAAGAGTATCACTGAGCAATTCGAACGTCCTGACACGGTCAATCCTGATGACGATGCATCCCGAGATGCGCCAAAACCCCACGGTATCCCATCCCACAAACGCCGCAAGCCCCCTCTCCTACTCGAGGTCGAACGTCACTCTGACACCAAAAACTCCTCCAGAGTGCCCGAGACCTATCAATACCTGTAGACCGGCGTCCCTTTGTATGCGGATAATCCGTTCACGTAGGCCCACCAAAAGTCGGGCCGACTATCGTTTAGTTCGAATGATCGCACTTGACGGAGCCTCGTGCCCAGGTCGGTTAAGGGTCGGAATCCGATACCTCCCGGTCATCGTGACTGAATGCTGAAAGATAACCAGGAGACTATATGAACAAACTTCTTACCGAATTCATCGGCACTTTCTTCCTCGTCTTGACCATCGGTTGTACCGTCGTCGGAAATGCGCCCGGAGTCATTCCACCGCTTGCTATCGGCTTTGCACTCATGGTCATGGTTTTTGCGGGTGGGCATATCTCTGGGGCCCATTACAATCCTGCCGTTACTCTTGGGGTAATGCTGCGTGGAAAATGTTCTGCCTCCGATGCTTTCGGCTATGTAATCGCCCAAATTCTCGGTGCCGCGCTAGCGGCCTCCGTAGTTGGCTATCTGTTCCCTCAGGCTTCAGTAACAGCAGCGCAGCTCGACGTTGTCCGTGCACTGATTGCTGAGTTCTTGTTTACCTTTGCGCTCGTTTACGTAGTCTTGAACGTGGCTACATCCAAAGGTACCGCCAACAACTCCTTCTACGGGCTTGCTATCGGCAGTACGGTGATGGTTGGGGCTTTCTCCGTAGGAAGCATCTCCGGTGGCGCATTCAATCCAGCTGTTGCTGTCGGTATCACCATCATGGGCCTCTCTGCATGGTCCAACATCTGGATCTTCCTCGGTGCAAATCTATTGGCAGGAGTGCTTGCCGCTATGACTTTTCAGCTCATCACGTCTGAGGATTGATACGAGCAGCGCGGAGCCGTTATGGCTCTGCGCTCGACTCGTACAGAGGCAGCCCTGAAGCGCAAGTTTCAGGGCTTTTTTGTTGCCTCTCAGGCTGAGACGAGCACATGAGGCGACAAATGAACTCTGCCGATTTTTACTGTTTATGCCACCTCGCTGTAGCTGATAGAATTCGGTGTGTTGCTCTTTAGGGAAGCACGTGACTCATGGATACTGTTACCTTCCTTCTGCTAGCCACGTTCCTCTTCGGCTATGGTGCTATAACTCTCGAGCACTCGATCAAGCTGAATAAGGCCGCCTCGGCCCTTGTCACGGGAACCCTGTGCTGGACCATCTTCATTGTAAGTGAGGGAGACAAAGCTGCAGTAGCGCGGATGCTCGAACACCACATGGGCGAGGTCTCGGGGATATTGTTTTTCCTCTTGGGCGCAATGGTAGTAGTTGAACTCATCGATGCGCATGACGGTTTCGAGATCATAACCTCTCGGATACGAACCTCTCATAAGCGCTCGTTGCTCTGGTTGCTCTCTCTACTGACGTTTTTTCTCTCTGCTCTCCTCGATAACCTGACTACCACCATCGTGATGGTGAGTCTGCTGAGAAAACTCATAGCTGACAGAGAGGAGCGCCTACTGTTCGTGGGGTTGACGGTTATCGCTGCTAATGCTGGCGGAGCCTGGTCTCCCATGGGAGATGTCACCACTACGATGTTGTGGATCGGTGGGCAGATCTCAGCCGTACCGACCATCGCGAGCCTCTTCCTGCCCAGTCTCGTCTGTCTACTGGTACCAACGTGGATACTCTCCTCGCGATTGCATGGCGATCTCCCCTCTGCCCGGCGCTTGTCTGACGAACCGTATACCTCGTCGTTGTTCGAACGGAACGCAGTTTTCGGCCTGGGGTTGGGAACTCTTCTCGTGGTGCCTCTCTTCAAGGCCGTAACCCATCTTCCTCCATTCATGGGGATGCTGTTCGGCTTGGGAGTGATGTGGGTTGTCACCGAGATAATTCATAGTCACAAAGGCGAAGCTGAAAAGGGTGTCCTTTCGGTCAATCACGCGATACGAAAGATCGACACTCCGAGTATCCTCTTTTTCCTCGGAATACTTCTAGCGATATCCGCGCTCCAAAGCGCCCAGATACTAGCTGGGCTCGCCGCATGGCTCGATGATGCGATCGGCAACACGATAATCGTCGGGCTCCTCATAGGATTCCTCTCGGCGATCGTGGACAACGTACCGCTGGTCGCCGCAGCACAGGGCATGTACTCACTCTCCCATTTCCCGATGGATGACTTCTTCTGGCAATTTCTTGCATACTGTGCCGGAACCGGTGGAAGCGCCCTCATCGTTGGCTCCGCTGCCGGCGTGGCTGCGATGGGCATGGAGCATCTACATTTCTTCTGGTATTTGAAGCGCATCTCCCTTCTCGCAGTTGCAGGTTATCTGTCGGGCGCCGTAGCTTACCTCTGCCTGCGTGCGGCACTTTCTTAGTTGCGACCTTTCTGCTTGCCCTGAAAGCCCAAGTGCGCCACCTTGTACTCCATGGATACAACCATCTCGGAAAGCTGGAGCATTGATCACATCGGACTAGCAGTCACCGATCTCGAGCAAGCAATTTCACTCTATGCAGCGATGGCAAACACCACCGTGACCCTCAGGGAAAGATTGGATGCTCAAGGGGTTGAGTTGGTGTTTTTGAATACCGGAGGCACAAAGATTGAATTGCTGAGCGCCCTGCGACCAGACTCGCATCTCGGAAAGTTCCTCCAGACGCGGGGACCGGGGCTACACCACATCTGCTATCGAGTTCACAACATTCGCCATGAACTCAGACGGCTTGCGGACCTTGGATTCATGCTGATCGATAAAGAACCCCGCAAGGGCGCGGGCGACACAGAGATAGCTTTCATTCACCCCTCATCGTGCCTCGGAACACTGACAGAATTGTGTCAATATTCAAGTAGTTAGCATCAACGGTTATTTGTATTCTCAAACATAGCCTGAGATCTCGAGCAGTGGTATCCTGACAGCGGCTTTTGCGTCGCAGGCTTTTGGAGCGCCTCCATGCGCGCCCTTGCCAGATTCCTGATAACCGCCCCATGAGGATTACCATGAAGACGTTTTCGACAATTCTCAGCTGTTCATGTGTGTTACTGTCCCTATCGGCGTCATCCTACGCCTCTGAGGATACTGAACGCTGCACGGATCTCGTCAAGGAATGTTTTGCCTACACCGGTCAGGAGCGCGATACGTGTTTCAGGGCGTCTGCCGAGCACACGTTCTGCGAGGGCACCGATGCCGGCGTGTTGGCTGAGAAGCGCGGACAATTCTCGCTCCTCAATCCTGACAACAACGACATCGGACCTTCTTTTTTGGGCACGCAACTGATCGACCGCACGTGCTTGGCCAATTTCGACAATTCATGGTCCGGAGCACTCGTGAAGGGAAGCGACTCTAGCGATCTGTACAGGCAGCTCGCCGGGGAGCTTCAGCAGTGTGCGCATGCCCCTGCATCGGACGTAATGAGACCCTGATCAGGCACTGCCGCACTGGTACTAGTAGTTATCCTCGGAGCACTTTGTAGCAGTATCTTCATGGCAACGACACCATCCCCGCTGTCCCTCAAACAGAAAGTCCTTCTTAGCATCGGGGTGCCGTGCGTCCTACTCCTGATCCTCGAGGGGCTCGCCCGCCTCCTGTTGATGGTTGGCGTGGGAGCTACACCCGTAGCTCAACCGGTAGCGCTCGAGATGCCAACCTGGATGCTCAAAGATGCCAACGCGCTGGCTCGGGCAAAGCCGTCTAAAGATGCCTTCGACTGGCTCTCTATGTTTGTCGAAGGCGACGGATATCGCGTTCGCATGATTCCGAATGCGCACAAGCTGGTCAAAAACACCTTCAGCCTCATCTCAGCCGATCGAGAGCGAAGGTACGAGGTAACTGCGAACGCTCTCGGCTTTCGAGGTCCCCTCGTGACCCCTGAGAAGGGTCCGAATACCTTCCGCATCACCGTGTTCGGAGATTCGAGCTCCTTTGGTTGGGGCGTCAATGCGGAAGACTCGTGGTGGATGCTCATGCTGCATGAGCTCCAGAAGCGCCATCCTGACAGGACAATTGAAGTTGCAAACTTCGCCATTCCTGGAGATTCATCGGCATACGGAAGGTTGCTTTTTGATACCTTTGCTCCGCAGTTTCAATCCGATGTCGTTATTTTGGGATTCGGTGCCAACGATGCCAAAGGCGTATTTACGAGCCACACAGAGCAGGTCGCAAAATTCACCGGGAAGCGCTCACTTTTGAGAGCAGCAGCTGTTCTGCACAAGAGTGCTCTGGTTACCATACTCAAAGGGCTGCTGCCGGCGCCGAAGCCGCCTGGCGCATCGGGCAGTGCAAAGGGTGGTGCTGCTCAAAAACGTGTGCCTGCCGTGTCCGTGCGAGACTATGGGTCGAACATGGTCGCTATGGGCCAAAGAGCGAAAGAGCTTGGTAACCAGGGTGTGGTATTTCTGGGGCTGTGCACTCACCCAGCCTACGCCCGCAAAGCCCGCCTCGAAGCCAAGAACAATGGCTATCTGTGGCTCAATGGACAGAGCCAGTTGATAAAGCTGCTTCCAAAGCTCCAGGAGGGTGCGTTGTATTCCGAATACGTTGAGCGCATGCAGCGTCTTTACCCAGAGGACCTGAAGCGGAACCGGCTCTTCTACGTAACCTCGGATGGGTGCCACCCAAACGAACTGGGACACCGATATGTAGCAGATCAACTCGTCGAACTGCTCACTTCAGCCAGCCTTATTCCCAACGAGGCGGACAGATCTCATTGACTGCGGTTTCCCCTCAGGGGTACGCTCAGGCGTTATGACGACCAACGCCCCTTCCCCTTTGGTCGGGCTCATCATGGGCTCGCAATCTGACTGGGACACCCTTCAGGTCTGTGCGGAAACGCTACAGTCACTCGCCGTTGCTTTCGAAACCCGAGTAGTGTCCGCGCACCGAACACCGCATCTCTTGGTATCGTATGCTTCGGAGGCTGCCGGCCGGGGGCTGGAGGTCATTATTGCGGGGGCCGGCGGTGCTGCTCATCTACCCGGAATGGTAGCCTCACTGACGCACCTGCCGGTCATAGGTGTGCCGGTCGAATCAAAGGCCCTTCAAGGTATGGACTCACTTCTCTCTATTGTACAAATGCCAGCCGGCATCCCTGTGGCAACGGTTGCTATCGGAAAAGCTGGTGCAACGAACGCAGCGGTTCTTGCAGCGAGCATATTGGGGATCAAACATCCTGAAATCTCCAAAGCACTCCAGCGCTTCCGAACTACACAAACCGAAAAGGTACTTTCTCTTCCCCCTCCCTCATTGAGGAACGGCTGATACGATGCGAATTGGAATCTTAGGTGCTGGTCAACTCGGACGGATGCTTGCCCTGGCGGGGTACCCCCTCGGACACAGCTTCTCTTTCTTCGATGTATCAGAAGGAGCTCCCTGCAGGGATCTCGGAGCCATCACGGTCGGCTCCTTTGAGGATCACAAAGCCTTGGAGAACTTTGCAAAGCACTGCGACGTGATCACCTATGAGTTCGAAAACGTACCATGCGACGCGGCTCACTATTTGGCTCGAATCGTACCAGTATACCCTCCACCACGCGCCCTTGAGGTATCACAAGACCGACTAGTGGAGAAGGGGTTCCTCCAAGGGCTCGGCATAGCTACCCCGCGATTCAAAGCTGCGGACTCAGAGGCCGAGCTGCGTGATGCGTGCGACTCTCTGGGGTTACCCTGCATGGTCAAAACCCGCCGATTTGGTTACGACGGCAAGGGACAACGAATGCTCGAGAGTGCAGACGATATCGCTGCAGCCTGGAGAGATCTCGGTAACTCTTCCCTAATTGTCGAGGGATTCGTACCCTTCTCGCGCGAATTGTCGGTCATTGCAGTCCGAGCACAGGACGGGACGGTGCTTACGTATCCTCTCGCACAGAACGATCATCGCAACGGCATCCTGCATCGGTCCGAAATACCGGCACCTGATGTGTCTCCAGAGCTAAGATCCTCGGCTCATGAGATCGCGACGAAGGTACTCAATGAACTCGCCTACGTGGGAGTGCTCGGTATCGAGCTCTTCCACGTGAGGGGTGAGCTTCTTGCCAACGAGATCGCCCCACGAGTCCACAACTCGGGGCATGCCACAATTGACGGCATCATCACCAGTCAGTTTGAAAACCACATCCGCGCGATTACGGGCATGCCGCTTGGGTCGGTCGAGCCTCATGCTCGAGCGGTCATGTTCAATTTGATCGGAACCATTCCCCCACTTGAGGCTCTATCGAGCATTACCAACGCAAAACTTCATCTTTACGGTAAAACACCACGGCCTGGTAGAAAACTTGGGCATGTAACCCTTCTGAATCCATCAGCTCAAGACGAGCAAAAGATCGAAGCTCTCCTTTGAAAGTAGGGGGCGCAAGCAGCCCCAATCTACCCGTCTCGAGAAGATAGAGGTTGGATTTTGTACCATCCCTATATCGATGGGACAGCCCACAACATCGCGACAGCCATGACTATTCCTCCAGCTGCGAGCCGAAGGGAATCAGCTGCTGTACGTTGTTTCGGAGTCAGCGCCGTTAGCTGCTGCTCTACTCGAGAGGACGCCCTACTCCTAATCGCTTCGAGACTGCGGGGGTCCTTCACGTACAGGATCGGGAATTGTGCTTTGCCCTGAAAGGCAGCACCTTTTCGGCCGCCTGCCGCTTTGCGGACACGCATCACTGAGAATGGCAGAAACTCTGTCTCCTCTCCGTTGTGCCGTAGAAACGATACGCCGAGGTCAGACACGTCGAAATGAACCACTCGCAGCACGCTGCAACCAGCCGTCCCCTCGGAGACAAGGCCGTGGAAGATTGAGTCACGCGCGCGTTTGAGCTTCTTTGACATGTGTAGTTCTAATAAGTCTACGTGCTGGTGGCAGTACCGAGCACTACAGATACCAACACAAGCACTCCCAGACGCCCTCCAAGCGAGCGGCAAGACCTGGGAGGATATCACGGAATGCTAACAGAACCACCGGTTCCAGCTAATTTTGCGGCATTTTTCAAAGAAAAACGCCCTAGATCCCGCAAAGAAGTGGAAGTGCCTCTCTGGTCCTCCTCCGCCTAGATACTGTAGCCTTCAGGAGGTATGACATACACAACTCGACCAAGGCCTACCAATCTATTGATTTTATTGCTTTTGGTCATAAACGGGTATTCCCATTCTTGCCACTCGCTGCCTATCCAGCAGGGATTGTCCCGGTCTTCGTCGTCGATACGCTTCGGCATTGACTCCAAGGCCCCAGTCCTCCAGATGCAAGGAGCGCTCAAAGACTTCAAAGGGACCTTGAGCCTCGACCTGGACCACCTCGAAAGATCCTTCGTAAAGATGACCCTTAACCTACAATCCGCGCAACTCAGCCCCGACCAGATTCTGCAGGCGGTATTCTTACAAAGCGCGCTGGCTCGCGTGAACCCGCCATCGACCACCTTCGAGAGCACTTCCCTGACGAAGGGCAAAGGGGACACATATCTCCTGACCGGCAGCTACTCCTGGATGGGGAGGCGCAAAAGCGCCACGGTACCCATCAGGATCCTGAGTGCGTCTCCAACGAAGACAGAGATACGAGTACTCTTAAGTGGGGTTTTGCAGGAAAACCAAGCTCCTCGAGAGCTCACAACACTCGCCCCGGGCTCAGCCGGCTCAAAGGGGTGGGCCAAAGCAACACTGGTCTTCCTGCGAGATCTCAAACTACGCCGCTAGGAAAGCAAGGCGACCCCCTTCCCTAGGCTAACTTTTTTGCCCGGGCCGTGCGATCAACGTATACTCTGCGACGTGAACACGCCTAGACCCCATCCCTCCGCCTCCTCAATCGAGGACGCAGTACGCCTGCTCAGAGCAGGTGAACTCGTGGCATTCCCGACGGAGACCGTATACGGCCTCGGAGCTGATGCTACTAACGAGAGCGCCGTTCGTAAGATCTTCGAGGTAAAGGGACGTCCGATGACAAATCCCCTGATAGTTCACGTTGCTGAAGCTGCAGATATCCCGAAGTATTGCGATATCAAGCAGTCTTTCGACCCAGGCGTAGTAGCGGCTCGCCTAGAGAAACTATCTGTATTGTGGCCGGGACCTCTTTCAGTTGTCCTCCCGCGCAGGGACAACATCGCACCGTCGGTTTCAGCGGGAGGAAATACTGTGGCGATTCGTATTCCGAACCACCCTGTCGCTCTCGGGCTGCTTTCGGCATTCGGTGGACCGCTCGCTGCTCCGAGCGCCAACCCGTCTGAGTACGTTAGTCCTACCACGGCTGAACATGTACGAAGCAGTCTGGGTTCGAAAGTTCGCTGTATCTTGGATGGGGGCCCGTGTAGTGTCGGTCTTGAATCAACGGTGCTCTCACTCGTTGAACCAACCTCACGCATTTTGCGCCCCGGTGCAATTACGAGAGCAAAGCTCGAGCAGGTTCTCGAAACAGAGGTGCTCGGCACAAGCACTTGTCACGAAGAACAGGAGGTAAAACTCTCGCCGGGCCTTCTCGCCAAACACTACGCTCCTCGGACTCCCGTGCGACTCCACACCTCCATCACCTCTGACACTATGTTTCCTGCTCGAATCGGCGCGATACTCTTTCGCCCCCACGAGCTCCCGTTTGTTGCCAGCGAAACGAGGATACTGAGCGACCAAGGCGATCTCCAGGAGGTAGCAGCGCGCCTTTTTTCTGCGCTACGAGAGCTCGACGGATTATCACTCGATATAATCATCGTCGATACCTGTGATCCCGTCGGCTTAGGGGAGGCAATAATGGACCGACTCCTCCGCGCAAGCGCGAAAACCGCCTAGCTCGCCGGGTGAAGTGCTTGCTTTTTCCTACATCGTCGAGGACAATTCGGATGACAAATCACGGGATGTACTCGTGCCCAGTGTAGTTGCCGAAGATATGCAAACGCAATCAGCCTTACCGTCTGACAACGAGATCGTCGGTGTCATCATAAAAAACCTCAAGACGCACCAAGATCCCCGCGGTTTTTTTAGGGAGGTGATTCGCTCGACCGATGACCTGTTCGTCGGCGGCATATTTGGTCAATGGAGTCACAGCAAGATGCAACGGGACGTCGTAAAAGCGTGGCACTATCACCACGTACAAACCGATTGGTGGTACTGTCCGATTGGAAAGATCGAGACAGTGCTCTTCGACAACCGACCCGAGAGCCCAACCTACCGTAGAAAACTCGTCATGAACATGGGAGACTCCTCCATCGACGGAGACACTCATGAAGTATGTGTCAAGATTCCGCCGGGGGTACTCCATGGTTGCAAGGTCCTCAGCGACGAGGCTCATCTGTTCTACATCACGAGTACAACGTACGATCCCAACGAAGAAGGACGCTTCCCGTTCAACTCGACCCTGGTCGGCCACGAGTGGGGAGCCGAGGCCCTCACCGTTGAAAACGATCGCCGGGAGTTTAGGCCAACCTCCGTTCGAGCGCCGATAGCCTGAACGGATTCAGCGCTAAACCCCTGAGAACTTTGATCAGCCCTCCTTTTAAATAAGGTCGACCTGTCGCACATCATCCTGCCCGCAGACCTCTTTGCACCAACTGTAAACTCAAAGTGTCTTTACGCCGATAAGACCTGAGATCGTCGTTAGAAAGGCCTTTATTCGGGCCTGCCACGACCACCGCAGGCCGGGCCCTCTTCGAGGTCAGGTCGTTTGGGGTTTCGGAGGGAAGACACATGGAGTGGAAAGTACCGTTTGTAATTTATCGAATCACCGAGGATGGAAAGCTTCAGGAGGTCTTCCACGCTGCGGACCTCAAAGCTGCCAAGTATTGGCTCACGTATATCGGTGAGCAGGGCGATGTGCTGTGCAAGACACCCCTACACCCGAAGCACTCACACAAAGGCTCAGAGCCGGAGTATTGGAGCCACAAGGCAGATGGCCGAGATCCAATTTCGAACGAACAGGACTGGAGAGAGAGAGCGGAGCAGAGGAAGTTTCAAGGCACATTCCCGGCCGAGCAGCTCTGTTCACCAGAAGCATAGTAACCACTACACGAGGGACTCGCCATGTCAGCACTCAATCAACTCGACCGACACATGCCCATATTAATCGTGGATGACTTCTCCACAATGCGGCAGATAGTAAAGAAGTCCCTCAAACAGTTGGGATTCGACAATATTACCGAGGCTGTAGATGGGGCAGATGCCCTCAGCAAACTGCAATCGGAGGAGTTTAAATTTGTCATCTCTGATTGGAATATGCCCAATATGATGGGAATCGACCTGCTGAAAGCTATCCGGGGAGACGACAAACTGAAGAGCCTACCTTTTCTCATGGTTACGGCCGAGGCCCAGAAAGACAATATCCTCGAAGCGGCCAAGGCTGGCGTTTCGCAGTACATCATCAAACCGTTCACTGTCGATTCACTGGAGCAAAAGATCAGCGCCATCTTCAACAAGCTCGGTAAATAATCGTCACCGTCAACACAAACGCCAGGCTTTGGCCCTGCTCTACGGAGAACTATGAGCACCAAGAACGACACAGCTATTGTCGCGACTGATGACGAAAATTACCCAGACTACGCCACCGCCCTCGAGGAGATCTTGATAGGTCTGGGTCATGGCGACATCACCATGATAAGAGAGGCAGTCAAGAAATTCGGTGAGGATCCCGAAGCTGCTCGCCTCAACGACAGGCTTGCCCAGGTCCTTCAATCCTTCCACGAGACGGTGTGGTCTTTCCGAGAGGGTCTCGATCCCTCCTCCATAACCATGACCTCAACCAACATTCCTGATGCCGCTAACAAACTAGAGCAGGTTCTGGCTGCCACCAACGAAGCTACTCATAAGGTGCTGGCATTAGTGGATCGCCATGAGGCCCTCCTAACGAAGGGAGAGCTCTATCTATCCGAGCTCGAGAGCAGTATTCCAAACGTTCCCGATGTACCCTCGTGCATAAAAGATTTTACCATGCGCTACCGGAGACTGAATGCAGAGGCTCGAGAGGTCGCCAGGGAGATGGTTATGACCCAAGAGTTCCAGGACCTCTGCGGTCAGTCTCTCAAGAAGATCCTCAAATTCGTGCGCGCTTTGGAAACTCGAATGATATCGCTGCTCGAGCAGTGCAGAATTGAGGTCCCTGCGAATGCGGAGAAGGCGCAAACCGATCGCCTCGACCAACAAAGTGACGTGGATGATATCTTGAAGGATCTCGGCTTCTGAGCGCTAGGGAGTCAAGGCAAAGCACCCCTGCTGCGAAAGTCGATCAAAACACGACGAAAGTTCGCCTGAGCGGCCCAAAAGCCTCACCATTGAGGGTCTGCTGAACAACATACGTGGACCCGCTCGGAAGCTCGAGCTTCATCGAGTAGGCTGCGCCATAGGGGACCGAGAAGGTCACCAACCCCTGTGCATCTGAGATAGCGGTTACCGAGTTGTTCGTAACACGGGCTTGTGCTAACGGTGTGCCATCGGTACCTCGAATGATACGGGCCGATATCTGGATCTGTGATGGTAGCGCCTGAAAGTTGTTCGTTGTGTTCCTGTCTAGATACGCATCTTGAACACCGTTGAAAAAATACCCTGCCTTGGTGACTGTGAGTGAGTAGCGTACCGGGGCCAGAATCGATAAAAAGACGAACTCCCCGCTCGGACCGGTCGTAGTGGAGCGTATGGTACCGTCCGCAAGCTGTAAGGTGACGCTAGCGCCTCCTAGAAGGTTATTCGAAGAATCCGTGACAGTTCCCGAGATATTGTACCACGCGGGGGCCGGAGTTGGGGTACTTGTCGGACGGGGAGTAGCGGTAGGGGTTGGTCGTGGAGTTTGTGTGGGCGCCGGTGTCGCTGTCGGTATCGGTGTCAGCGGCGCTGTAACAAACCTCGATGGATCTTGCACGAGAGCAGCCAAATTCGGAATACCAGGAACGACCATCTGCCCCTGAAGCGTGCTCAACGGCTTTGTCATATCCGGCAGCAGAAGAGCTTTCTTGAGCTCCTGCCATGTGAGATACGGCGCACGCGCTTTCAGAAACGCCAAAACTCCCGATACATGCGGTGCGGCCATCGAAGTACCACTAATAGTAACGTATCCACCGTCGAGCCATGTGGATGCAATCGCAACTCCAGGCGCCGCGATATCAACCGAGGTCGCTCCGTAATTGGAGAAAGCCGGCTTGGCGCCGTATTTGTCGATCGCCGCTACGGAGATGATGCTGTCGAGGTTGTAGCTTGCCGGATATGATGCCCACGCATCATTGTTGTTGTACTCGTTGCCCGCTGCAGCTACAAACAACACACCGGCATTCTGAGCCTCTTGTATCGCCGAGAATAGCGTCGAATAGTAGCCTCCTCCACCCCACGAGTTGTTGGAAAGAACGACGTTCACGCCTCGGCCCTTCATGGCAGTGACATACCTGACCGACCGTACAGCGTTCCACAGCGTACCCTCGCCGCTGCTGTTGAGAAACTTGACTGCCATAATTTGGATGGAATGACATACGCCGGCAACACCGATGCTATTTCCGCCTCGTGCACCTATAGTACCAGCGCAGTGCGTTCCGTGTCCGTCATCATCTCGAGGGTCTCCAGAGCTTGTAATCGCATTAAATCCGTGAATGTCGTCTACTACGCCGTTTCCGTCATCATCGATACCGTTCACCCGCTCGTTTGGATTGCGCCACATATTGTTCGCAAGGTCGGGGTGATCGTACATCACACCGGAGTCAATTACTGCCACAACTTGACTCGAACAGTCTGCACCACTATCCCATGCCTCGGGCGCGTTGATATCTATATTGTTCGCTTGATTCAGCCCCCATAGGGTGGAAAAGAGCGAATCGTTGGGGATAGCCGCAGCGCGGAATATTCCGTTCGGCTCGCACACCATCGATCGGACGATCGTGTTGGCACCGCTGCGTCTGCGTTCGATCCTCTGAGCTCTCAGGTAACGACGGAGGTCCTTGCACAGGGTGACGTCCTCGAGGTCCTCCTGGTTTTCCGGGCCTGTTTGATTGATATCTTCTTTGGTCGCATCCGCAATCAGCAGCAGAGATCCCTCTTCATCCACAATCTTCAAGGGCTCGTCGGTCAAGCCTTGCAAGGTATCCAGGGCTTTCTCTCGAATCGACGGTGCAGGAGATACCGAGGAGATAACATACTCCCCCTCCAGGACGACAGGGCCGGCATAAGCACTTTCAAGAATAACTCCAGAACTCAATACGAGCGAGCAGAGGGTTATGATTGAGGTTGTGATTCTCACTATTTCTCACCTCCTCTGAGGCCTGCTTTCCGTTCACTAACTTGCGGCTGAAGGGCGAACGGAATACCGCGACATCGATTGCGTGCACCCTGTGCCCCTCCGACCGTACAGGTGAACGACGAGGTGTTTCTTCGGAATACCGACACGACACGCACCCCTCCTTCGAATCCTATTCGGTAGGAGCCGGCAGGAACGTAGGTTGTATAATCGTATTGTGGCTGAGCAAACCCCCAGAGCGGTATGCGCTGCTCGAACTGAGTACCTGCGCGACCTCGAATCACCAAGACTCCACGTTGAGCCAATTGTTGGAACAGCTCCTCCGTCATTTTACGGCCATTTCGCCAGTGTCTGGTCTCTACGTTTATCTCGAACGATGGCGTCGGCGTGGCTGTAGCTGTAGGCGTTTGCGTTGGAGCAGGTGTCTCCGGTGGTCTCGGTACCGAGGTCTCTATCGGAAGTGCCGGCACCCCCGGAGGATACGTCGGCGGGACAGGTGTAGATCCTGGGGGTGCAGGCACAACCCCTGGCGGTGGAGGAGCAGGGTTCTGTGGTGCCACCGGAGTCGGAGTGGCCGTACTCTGAACTGGCGGAGCCGGAGGCACACCTGGCTCGCTCGGGGTAGCGGTAGCTTCGGGGATCGGAATTCCCTGCATGCAGCGGTTGAGATCCCAGGGCTCTACCGCCAAAGATATCTCCCGTCCCAAGCTATCGGTAACGTATACCATCAATCGGTAGAAGCGTGGGGAGATATCCAAGCGCGGAGTATCAAATAGCTCCACTAACTGACCCGCCGCTAAACTAAAGGGAGCACCGTCGAGGCTCACCGAAGGTTGGGAAGCATCGAAGGCTCTCCACCGCGCATTATCGATCGGCACACTTCCAAGGTTGGCGATGACCCAATCGTATTGCTTAGCGCTCGACCCACAACGGGCTACCACAGAGATCATTGGCGCCGGAGTAGCGGTGCTCACCGGGGGCGCCGGATCAATATACACCGAGGTCGCAGTAGCCTGTGGGATACCTGTCGGAAGGGCGATCGGCGGCCACGTTGAGGGAGGCTGAATCGAGGGCACCGGAACAACGGGAGCTATTGGCGGCGCCCAGGTGCTCGATGGTGGGAGCGTAGGTTGAGGAATCTGCGTGAAGGACGGCGGAGGCCATGGTGTTACTGGTGTAGGCGCAACACTAGTTGCTTGCGGCGGCGGAGCTGTTGGAGGGGTCGACCCTGCAGGCGCTGTCACTACCGGTAGCGCGGTTGCCGGCGGTGCGCCAGGGTCGGCAGGCAGTGGTGGTGCGGTTGGTATCGGTTGCGAAGGTGGTGCTGGTTGCCAAGGTGGCGCCACAGGTGCGCTCGTCCACGCCGGAGGGGCTAGAGTTGGTACAGGCGATGCGACAGTCGGCGCCACTATTGGAAACGGTGACGGAGAGGTTACGGGTATCGATGTCGCGACGAAGAGAAGATCAGAAACGTCGGCGGCGACAGACAGCGGGGCGATCTGCGATGGAGCGAACGTGTACTGTGACAGCTCCGGCACGATCTGCACCTCCGATCCCAAGGGGGCGGTGAACAGGAAAGAGCCATCATGCGCCGATTGGATACCGTAACCGATCGGAAGACCGTTCACGCTTACCTTGAGCAGAACACTCGACAATGGAGTGGTATCGGACACGAGGGTTCGACCACTTATCTTGGCGCTTTCAAAATCAACCTGCTGGAAATCCAAAGACTCATCGTCGCACACCGTCTCGACTAAACTCCGGCCTGCAGGGCTGAACAGAGCACCTTCATGCTCGACGGTCACCCAATTGTTACTCCCGAACGGAACCAACACAGAGAACCGTCCATTTGCATCGGTAGTGGCGCTCGGGTCGTCCTGATTGTTGTTGTGAATGCGCGCCCCTATGATCGGATTACCGCTCCGATCGAGTACTCGACCACGGAGGGCATAGTCCGTTTTGACAGGACACGTCGATTCTGGCGGATCTATGTCTCCCCCTAACGGATCGGGAGCTCGGGCTACGATCGTAGTCTCGATGTTACGTCCCATATTCGAAAACGTTTCGAACTCCGGGTCAAACGCATAGGGACTGAGGCGTGCTTCCACCTTTGCGCTCGCTCCCTGGGCTATTGGAAATATCTCGAAGCGTCCGTCAGCATTGGAGCGAGCAGCCTCTTGGCCATTCAGAAGGATCGGCACTCCAGCAAAGCCGTTACCATCAAGAGCAACGACACGCCCACTGACCGAATAGTTCTGTACACCACTATTTTCATCGTAAGCCTGAATCGAAGCAGTGGTGACGAGAGATGATGGACAATATTGAAAATCAGAGACGCTCGTGAATCGTTTTCCGGTAAGTGCCGGATATACCGATATCGGTGTGCGCGATGCTGGGGTATCAGGAGACGTGCTACATGATGAACGTGTTCTCACGGGCACGACGATCCTCCCTTTCCAGTCCGAGAGCCTCACATCGGAATTCAAGCACCCCAGCCCAGCAGCAGGTTGCACTATGCTCACACCGCTCAGAGGTTGTGATGCTTGCGCTACGTCGAGTATCAACGCGCCCTGTGGCGAGAATGTACGAATGGCCGAAAACTTACAGGTGTACGTATTGCTCCCCGATAAAACGCATTCACGACTGTCACGCCTTCGAGGGATGAACTCATATCCATTCGCGACTGGGACGATTTCAAAGGCGGTGCTGGGCAATGCTCCTACTACACTGCCGATCGAGAAGGTGAAATTGCCCATACTGTCTGTGAATCGCGCAGGTAAGGACATGAAATTCGAATTTCCGATCAGCTCAACTCCCTGTATACCCTGAGTAGTACCGGCTGCTTGGATAGAGATCTGAATCCTCGAGTTCAATGATGGGGCTGGATTCGTTACAGCGGTGCAGGTAGCTGCGCTAACTCCCGCTTCGTCATCTCCGGTGAGCGGACACGACCTCATCCCGATGCTGCGATAGGTCGAAAACGTGGAGCAGCGCATGCCGGCCCCCTCCTGTGGTACTATCTGCAGCCATCCCGTTTCGTCGCTCATGCCGTCACACTTCGATGCCGGCCTAAGTACTGACCACGCCACGTACCCGTTTTCGTCGGTAAAGCGCTGCTCACAACTGAGCGCTTGCGGATTGAGAAGCGATACCGGCTGATTTCTCAGGGGTGTGGTGCCTGAGGAATAAAATGACCACGACACGATGGTGCTCGGTCGTGTACTGGGCGTAGCAACGATGGTTTGAGTACGAATGCTACGAGCAACTAGGTCGGCCACCTTTACCTCCGCCGGGCTCAATTGCATCCCGACATTGACACCGGAGAAAACAATCACCCCATCCAGTGCCGAGAGTGAGTTGGTATCGAAGGTCCAATTGCCGTTAGCGTCGCTCGTGAGTATCGTCAAAGCATTTATTCCATGAGGACCGCGGATCTTTATACTGGGGACCCCTTGGCCGCTGGCTGTCTTGAAGGAAAATGTGATTGGATATGCGTAGGCACTGCGCGCACCGAGCGCGCATGCGCTGAGAAAGAAAAGTGCGAAACCAAGGATGGTAGTGTGCAGGATACCCCTGATGGGACTAGCTCGATGAGCGCCCCGAGTGCCAGTCCACCTTGTTCGACTAGTGCTCCTGTTCTCCACACATCCCATTCGGCAGGCGGTCTCCGAAGGACAATATTTACGAGCTGAATTGAACGATAAATGCTCTAACGAACTAGAGGATCACGGGATTACCTATCACCCTGATGGTAGAAAGTCGTAGAGGCTCCCGCGCTCGCTAGCTCGCTTGAAGGTCTAAGCGACTGGATTTACGGGGGCGGCGTCAGAAATCTTGTCGAGTAAGCCGTGTACCGTTGTAAGCGCCTGCACGCTCTCAATTGGCCTCTGACCACTCGTCAAAGCTCCGCCCTCACGAGCGACCGACCCGTCGTCAGACAGAAAGAGGGGCATCTCAGGAAACGGCTCCAGGGCGCATGCCGCGGTAGAGAAGAGGACCTTATCCTCCTCGGCAAGCTTCTGAACAACGTCGTGCGGAATGCGCTGCGCTTTGCGGCGCAGCGCAGCGAGCTCCGTGAGCCCAAGACGGTACAGTTTGGTCAAGCCGAGGCTGCGGTAGGCATCCGCTACCGTGGAGGTTCCATCTGCAGTTACTCGCTCCAAGCCGATGTTGATGGCTCCCTTAACCTTTTCGGCTAAAAGCAGCACCCTTTCTTGCTCCGAAAAGTCGATACCCCAGCGAACTACTGCAGCGTTCATGATGTAGGAGAGCTCGAGCTCAACCTCTTCGTGATCAGTTACTCGTCGCATCAATTCGGCAAAGTAGCGAGTGGACCGCGCCTCATACACGAGCGGCTCGATGCTTCTGATATCTTCTATGATTAATCGTTGACTTCGGGCCGAGAGGTCTGTTCGCGCCTCTGCTAGAGAGAACGGAGCATGTATCAAGGCAGTGGCCTCCGCTTCGGGTACACCCTCGGCGGCAAGGCGCTTGGTTCGCTCCTGATATGATTCCTCCTCGAGCATCGACACGGTCGCCACCGATGAGGTCGCCAGAAGCTGGTAGAAGAGCTCAGCACTCGATTCGAAGATTAATGCCAGTAGGCGCGCCAGCAGAAAATGATGCTCGGGGTTATCCGTCTTTATTCCGATCCAAGTAAATCCCTTATCAGGAGTATGAAACCCCTCGCCCGGCGGCTGATCAACTGCATCATCGAATACCTTTGTTTCGACATACTTGGAGATCATGATAGCCAGGAGTTTGAGGTCTATGAATTTCACGACCTTCTGCAATATCTCCAGGGAGTCCGTTTCATCGGTGAGCGCAAGCCACTCCCACAATGCCTCTTCGTTGAGCGTATCTCCTCTCCACAGATCCAGATCCGACAGCAAGCGACACTGCTCGAGCGAGGCCATCGCCACAAGATCAGATGAGGCGGCGAGCCCCTGATGTTTGATCACCATGAAGAGGCTCTGGGCCGGTAGCTGCCGAACCACCTGCTCAGGGGTATCAGACTCGAAGATCGCCTTGTATAGCTCACGGCAGGTGTGCCCGCGAAAGGGCGGTGCCACCGGAACATTGTCTGATGAACTCATTTCGACGGCGCAAAGGTGATGTGAATTTGACGACCAGATATCGGCGAGCGCTCATCGACGACGGCAACATCCGCCAAACGCTGAACGATCTGTTCGAACTTCTCTCGTCCAAGGTCGAGATACATCGCCTCTCGACCTTTGAACCGCATAACGAATTTTACCTTGTCCCCTTCAGCGAGAAAATCTCGCGCCTGCTTCAGCTTGACCTCGAGGTCGCCAACGTCGGTTCGATAGCGGATACGTAACTCTTTGAGTGAGGTCTCGCTTCTCTTTTTCTTCGCTTCAGCTTCTTTCTTCTGCTCGCGATACTTGAACTTCCCGTAGTCGAGGATCTTGCAGACCGGCGGCTTTGCAGTGGGAGAGACCTCCACGAGATCGAGCTCCAACTCTTGCGCTCGCTGTAGGGCATCTTTGAGCGGCAGCACACCCAGCTGCTCGCCCGTTGGCGAAATAACTCTAACGTCTCGCGCTATGATGAATTCGTTGATTCGATGGGTATCAGGTGGGGCAGTGGGACGATTGAAACGTCCCCCTCGGAAACCGGGCTTGGAAAATGGCTTCAAAAAAATTCCTCCATTAGATGAGACTACTCAAAGGCTAAGGTTAACCACTGCCCCCAAACGAATCAAGTATTGGGGAGAGGGCGCCTTTACCAGCGCCATGTGGCACCTCATGCGTCATTTCTTTTTGGGGTCCGCCTTCTTCGTATCTGCCGCAGGAGTAGGCTGCCCACTGACCAGCTCACGACAGTTCGGCTCTGAAACCTCCACGCCTAAACATCGCCCCTGCTGCCCCTGACACTCCTGAGTGAGCGCTCTTTCGAGCTCCACTCGCGCCGAAAAACTCAATGAATTCAACGTAGAAGACTTGGTTGATAGCTTCGTGGCCACACACGCACCAAAAGCCTCATGGTCACGCAGGCAGATCTCAGAGGCGCGCACCTTTTGACGGCTGATCTCAGATTCTAGAATTCGCTTGGCCTCAACTTCGTCTTTACCGACCCGCTCTATCCCGGAAAACCGAACCACCAGAGGTTCCCCCTGCCGCCCTACCGCTGGACTCGCCGTCGGGGCCTTTCCTGACCCTCCAGGGGTGGGATCCACTGTTGTTTCATTTTTATCAGTTCGAACCCATTTATATGAAACATCTGACTTGCACGCGAACTCTGCCTGAACATTCGTACTGTGTAGGAAAGCCACGAATGGGGCACAAAACCAACAAAATGAGCGAAATTTAACACACATGTCATGAATACCCGAGATACAGTCTCGTCTTAGGAACGTATCGCTAAGATTGAACAAGGTATAACGGCCTCTACGCTCGCTGAGCAAGCAAAATGCGGAGCAAAGAGCCCTGACTGAGGGATCAATCGATTTTCGAGAACCTACGGCGAAGGAGGACTGAATTCGCATGGAACATTGCTCAGGGAGTGCTTTCACAGGGATCGACAGAGATTACTACCAGGTCATCGGCCTACCGAATATGACTGGCAGTCCAGAACGGCGACTTTTGTTGGCGATCCTGGAGCGGGCGATCCTCGACTACGTGGGTAACGACCCGCGTGAGATCGAAGAGGCGGAACAGTGGTTATTCGGGGACAGCGAAAGGGAAACTATCCAACAGTTCTCGTTCGCCTGGGTGTGTGAGCAGCTTGACCTCGATGCACCGAAAATCGCCGAAAAGATCAAGTGCATGCCCCGCCGAGGCAACAGAAAGGTCGCACCGTGGTACTTCTCTAAGCAGATAGTGCACGCCTGAGGGGCGTGGTCCTCAAAGCTCAATGGTAGTAGCGGATCGCTACCCTAGCTGGCTGTGGTGGTAGAGAAGATGCCCTGCCGCCCCGAGGGGTCTGCCACAGATCACGAATCAAGAGACGCGTAGCAAAGCCTCCGAGGTCTGTTCTGTCATGTCCCCGCCGCGCCGCGATCTCCCGAGATACTACCGTCGCGAATCCGAAGCGCCGGAGTATTCTGGTGCGCGGTACGAAATAGAAGGCACTACCGATGCCCGCCAGGAAGGTACTGAGCAAAAGTGCTGGAAGCGGTACTTCGAATGGCCCGACCGTTAGCGAATACACCACTCCAAGCAGGGTCAGCAGACAGATACACACGAGCACGAGCGCTCTCTTCGATGGCCGTGACTTCCTTATGAATAAGCTCTCGTCGCTGACTCCGAGGTCCAACAGGTCATCCAGATAGGACTCCAGAACCTCTACCGGAACGAAAGCGACCCCATGCGAGAACTCTCGACTGTGCCTTTTGGTGGGGACGAGTGCACCGTACATTCGCCCCTCATAGGCCAAAAGCGCTGCTCCGGTCTGACGATAATGCTCGAGAAGCCGCGTGCATCCAGCGAAAGCAGATATATCAGGGGAAGAGCTCGGGGAATTTACCGAATTCGGTTTCATACACCCATGACACCATAGGCGCGGACCCTGCACAACGTCCGAGCGCACGGCACCTCGCTGCAGGCAGTTACGGGGCTGCTAGCGGGTGCGTCTCTTACGCACGGGCACTGGGGCCGGACGCAACCCCAACAGAGCAGCTATTAAGGCCTCGAATATACTAAACAAAGCAGCCATTCAGTTCGACTTGGAGGGGCCCATGATTGAGCCGTTACCCTTTTGATGATCGGCATTTCACAAACAGTTCTTGAGATTTTAATCTTAGTTCCATCATTTTGTTCACAGCCCAGCCCTGGTCATCGCCTCGAGATCCAGCAGTCGGTCCAGCTCCCCTGGTGGAAGAACGCCCATCTTCTCAACAACCTCCCGAATGCTGCGGTTCTCCCCAAAAGCCCGTTTGGCAATCTCAGCGGCCCGATCGTACCCGAGCGTGGGGACGAGTGAGGTCACTGTCGCCAGGCTCCTTTCCGCGAAGTCACGACACCGCTCTTCGTGGGCCAGGATACCCACTACGCATCTACGCGAGAAATTTCGGGCGGCACTCGCCAAGATTTCAATGGCTTGCAAGAGATTGTAAGCAAGCAGTGGCATCATCGTATTGAGCTCGAAGTTGCCATATTGCCCACTGTGAGCCACTGCGGTGTCGGCGGCCATGACGTGAACACACGCCATCATGGTTGACTCACAGATAACCGGATTTATCTTAGCCGGCATGATAGTCGACCCCGGTTGAGTCTCCGGCAGTGAAATCTCACTGAGACCACATCGGGGACCCGAGGCGAGCCATCGTATGTCATTTGCAATTTTTAGGAGGGAAACGGCAAGAGTGCGCAGATGCCCACTTACTTCAATCGCACGAGCGAGACTAGCCTGAGCCTCGAAATGATTCGAGGCCTCGAAGAACGGGGAGTCCTTCAAATCAGAGATCATTGCAATTGCACGCCGAGCAAATTCAGGATGTGCATTTAGGCCGGTGCCCACTGCTGTTCCGCCGAGCGCCAAGCTACACAGCCCGTCAGCGGAGGAGCGTAAACGCTCCGCTCCGTGAGATAGTTGTGCTGCATAACCCCCAAATTCCTGACCGAGGGTAATGGGTGTTGCATCTTGTAAGTGTGTTCGCCCCGCCTTGATGGTCTTCTCGAACTCTAGAGATTTCTGGTCGAGCGCCGAACACAGCTCTTGGAGGGCAGGCAGTAATCCATGCTTTATCTCCTCGTATGCGGAGATATGCAACGCAGTCGGGAAAACGTCGTTGGACGACTGGCACATATTCACATGATTGTTCGGGTGAACGAAGTGGCGCTCGCCTCGCCTTTTGCCAAGCATCTCCAGGGCTCTGTTGGCGATCACCTCGTTGGCATTCATGTTCGTTGATGTGCCGGATCCAGTTTGAAAGACATCGACGACAAAGTGTCCGTAGAGTTCGCCAGTAGACACCTCGGTGGCTGCTTCGGCGATGGCAGCAGCTCGCTCGGAATCCAAAAGACCCAAATCCCGATTTGTGAGCGCTGCAGCGACCTTGACTGTGCCGAGTGCGGCGATGAAGCACGTTGGTAAGCGCAGCCCACTGACTGGGAAATTGAGTAACGCTCGATGCGTAGAGGCCCCCCACAGCGCATGCTCTGGCACCTCTACCTCTCCCATGGAATCCCTTTCGATACGACTTTTCATATTTCAAGCGAATCAGCTAATTAGGACACGAATTTCATCACTATCAAGTGATCCGTACCAGGCGACGATACCCAATACAGTGCGTGTCCGGGGGATACGTTCGGGAACGGCAAGGGCTAGCAATTCAAGAGAACTTCGAGACATGTCAATCAGTCAGAGACCACCAACAGATGGGGGAGCAGAGCAGGGAGCAGGGGAAGCCGAAAAAGGGGAAAAACAAAAACCGATAAATCCCTTCCAGCGCTCCTTTCCGATTCACTCTTCGATCCTGGCTGAAGCCTCCAAACTAGCAAGCAGGAAAACAACCAAGGTTGACGATCTGGCTTTGTGTGCCCTGCAGGATCCGGTACTGGTACTCGAACTCTTGAAGTTGGCTAACGGAACATTCTTTTCTTCCGGCCGCCCCCCACTCACGACTGCTTCCGGAGCGATAATTCGCCTTGGTGAAGATGAGATGCTCAACGTTCTGAAGTCTCTCATGGATCGACCGGAATTCACTGACCCTCAGGTGGCCCGGATGTTCGAAAAGCACCGCAGCAGATCACGAAGAGCGGGAATTCTCGCCCGCATGTTGTCTGAGACCGTTGCCAAGCTCCTAGCAGAGGATTGTCACACAGCTGGGCTCTTCATCTTTATGGGCGAGCTCCTTGCCACAGCCCATCTCGGCGAGACGTACGTAAAGCTCTGCGAATCCAACAATCCGGCAACAGTTCTGTGCCGACTCGCTCAGGATCATCGCTTTGATGTCGAAAGTATGGGCATCTCCTATCTGCAAAAAAACGGTATTCCGAAATCTTTGCTTTTCGCGATAAGTCGGGAGGGAAAACCCAACACTCCTGATCGTTCTCCGATGAAGCCCATCTGTTTCGCAGCAGCAGAGATGGTAGATGCTTTTGAGCAGAACAAGTGGGAGAAGCTCGCCCCGGGTAAACAACTAGCTCCCAAAAGTGCTCTGCGATTTCTCCGAATGACGGACTCTCAATACATGCGTCTCTACGAGCGGGCCTCGGAATATCTCTTCCAGGACAAATTGATGCAGGAGCGCCTCAACGTCGAGGATCTCGGTCAATCGAAGGCCACTACTCGGGAAGATGACTTTGATTTTGTTATTCAGACCGCGGACTCGGAGCCGATTGAAGGCGAATCATCGGCCCTCGAGGATGACCTTCTCTCCCTGCTCGATCAGACAGAACACATCAACCAAGCTCCGACCTCTGTGCCCCAGACTAGCGGTACGATAAGTTCAAAGACCCTCTCGGACTCGTACAACATCCGTCGCGATGCGCCCACGAAATCAGCAGCTCGCAATACGAGCCCAACGCCGCTCATCACCCCACCACCTCTTCGAACCTCGGCGGGAAATTCGTTCGTCTCGAACGTGACCGACAAACTCGACAAAGCAACTTCGGGCGAGGAAGTGCTGCGTGCTATTCTTGCGATCCTCACCGAGACCGGGCCCTTCGAAAAATCGGCTTTGATCGTCGTATCCAAGGACCGGAAGAACGCGATCGTCGTGGCAGCTCGAGGACCAAACATCACGTGCGGCCAGACACTGACACTCAGCGATCCCCTTTCTCCACTTGCCCAATGCTTCTCCAAGGTTCAATCCTTTGGTAACAAGGGAAGCCAGGAATCACCATGGGGCTCGAAAGCATTTGCCCTATCGCCTGTCGATGCTGACCACGACACCCCGGTAGCACTGTATGCCGACTGCGGAAACGAAGGTTCGTTGACCTTCGAAGCTCGGCGCGTATTCAGGGTAGTTGTGGACATCCTCAATCAGAAGTTGCCGACCCTCCCGGGCGGGATTCCGGTTGAGGTGTAAGAGAACAGGTTCCAACAAAAGACTCTTTTTATTGGGCCGGGGCGTCTTGCCTTCACTCGACAAACCCGACTATCATCCTTTGGTTGTCGAGTGAGGAACCCATGCGAATACAATACCTTCTTCTGTCCATCGTCCCGTTTCTTTTCTCCCCTGCCGCGCGAGCTGATGTGCGTATCGCCACGGTCGATGTTGCTCGAATCCTCAATGATTCACCCGAGGCAGTTGCGAAAAAGAAAGAGCTCGATACACTCTCTGAAGAGACCAAGAAAAAGCTCGAAACCAAGGCCAAGGACCTTCAAGCCTTGAAGACGAAGCTTGAAAACTCAAAGGTCTCCGCCGACTCGAAAGAGGCCGAATCGTTTCGTAACCAAGCTCGAGATTTCGAGCGTATGCGTGGGGATGCTAAGGCTGACCTCGAGAAAAAGTACATGAAGGTCAACAAGGAGCTGACCGACAAGGTCTTGGCTAGAATCGAAGCATACGCGAAAGCCAATGATTACGACCTCATATTCGACAAGAGCGACCGCTTTCGAGGCCCGGTGTTGTTCGGCTCTCAGGCCGCAGATATCACGGACCAGATTCTCAAGGTTTCGAGATAACGGAGCTTAATCGCATGGTTGCTGAGTAACCATGTGAAATGACACTACTCCCTTTTTAGCCCTCACTTCTCAAAGATCTACCCATGACGGCCGACTTGCCCTGTCATGGGTAAACTCTGTGTAGTCGTCCTAACGGCATTCGTGGCGCTCAATTCAGTAACAGCGGAGAATCGCGATAGTATCCCTGGCCGCCGCTCAAAGACTACTCTCGTGAATCGCGTCAGTCATGTATCCCCTCGGAATAGCTGGCACGAGGTAAATTTAGATGTATCTAGAAGACCCGCTCCGCTCGATGCCGCTGCTTCCTACATCGCAAATCTCGTCGACGATGTGGCCGTTACACCCTCTGGATCCGGGAGCAAATCGGACCTCCGAATTAAGCCGTGGATAAGCGGTCGAAATGGCGTGGGTGTAAAGGTTGAGCTCTGCTGGTAGGCAATCGGGATAACACCGAGAATCGGCACAATCCCGCCTCAGGAAAGAAAGCGCTCCAAAAGCTGCCTAGTCTCCGCAGAGTATAGTTCAGATTTACCGAAACCAGAGACTGCTCCCCGTCGAACTGCCTCCTGTTGGAACTGCGGATAGTTGGATATCAACATCACCGAAAGCGGCTGTGGGGCGTGCGCCAGGAGCTCCGAGATGAGCGCCACACCATCGGACCCATCTGCATCAAGAATTCGATTCACCAACACCAGCGAGATATCACCGGCTGTAATTCGAGAGAGCGCCTCCGCTCCAGTATTAGCTCTTTCCACCCGCGCACCGAAGCCTTCACACAGCCTCCGTATCGAGGAGTGGTCAGCGCCACACTGCCCAACATCGAGAACTATTCGCGGAGAACTCACCATGACGAAACATCCATACGCGTGCCACACGATCCAAAACAATCAGGCACGGCTATTCCTCTTTCAGGAATGCAATACCTTTGGACGAGGCGATGACTACTTCAGACACATATCCGGTGAAAAGCCCACTATCTACAACACCGCTGAGCTCCTTAATCTCCGCCTCCAAGCGCGCATGTATCTCCGGGAATGCCGCATCGATGATTAGGTTTCCCCTTTCAGTGATGATCGGCCCGTGCTTCCCGCTCCCACTTCGCAGGCTCAGTTCGGTAGCACCGAGACGTCTCAAACCCTCTTCCGCCAGAACAAGTCCCTCTGGGATGACTTCAACAGGCACCGGACACCCCTCTCCCAGCTTGTCTACCACCTTACTCTCATCAACGATAATAACGAAATGACGACATCGTTTGGCGAGGATCTTTTCCTGGAGTAGCGCTCCCCCTTTACCCTTGATGGCCCAGCGTCCTCGAGTAATCTGATCGGCTCCATCGAAGCCCCACGACAGGTGACCTCTGTACCCCGGATACATAACCTGAAGCCCAAGCTCCTGACATCGCCATGCACTCTGGTAAGAACTCGGAACGACACATATCGAAAGCTTCTCCTGTTCAATCCTTCTACCGATTGCATCCAGGGCGACATCTACGGTGCTTCCAGTGCCAACTCCGATGATATCTCCATCTTTGACCCTGCGCGCCATCTCCTGAGCCACGAGCTCTTTCATATGCATCCCTCTTATTCGCGACAACAACTTAGCCTATCTCGACAGCCTATAATTGTAAAAGTGTCATAAACAGCTGCTCGAGTCATGGCATATCATTTGAGCTACTAACTCGTGGTCTTTTGCGCCGCTGCGTTACGTAGCGAAGCGCTTTGTGCACGGAGCGTTCGAGTTCTGTAACGTTCACCGCAGATTATCGGCGCGATATCTTCTCTGAAATATCCCTTCTTATCTCGAGCGCTCTGGGCAGGAGTCGCACTACTTCTACGAGCGCTCCAAAGGACGAAGACTCACGTACAAGTACTCCGAAGATGACGATAAGATTGCGGAACAGAATGCCATTCACGAGCGAGCACACACCTTGTGATAGCCGCCAGTTGTGTATCTGCAAGAGAAACCGGTTACGGACACTGTAGCGGTTCAAAGCAGCAGGAAGCTGCGTCCGCCGCTCGGGGACCACCACTCTCACGTGATACCCGACAGCGCGCGGCTCGTAGCGACACCTCCATCCGAGAAGTTGTGCTCTCCAGGAAATATCGGCATCCTCGCGATAAGCAAAAAAAGCCTCATCAAAGAGCTTGGGCCGATCCGATGTCCCTGCGGCAAGCTGTGGATAGATACGAGTTACGGGCTCATCGGATATTTGGGGGGAGAGCAAGAGGTCTTCGACACAACGCTGCGTGATGAGGAGACAAGCTCCTGTCCCCCCAAAAACATCCTCAGGTTGATCAAAACGTCCAACGTCAATTTCTCCCGATCCACGGTCAAAGTGCCGTAGAGATGTCGTGAGTACCATGCCAGCTGCGTCGAGAACCGGTGGCTCAACCGGGGAAAGATCTACCTTCGCTCGTAGTAACTTCGGGGTAACCATGCCGATATCGTGTGCACCTGTCAGTACATCAGTCATGCACTGCAAGGCAGTAGGCTCCAATCGGACGTCGGGATTGAGAATGACCACAGCATCGAATTGGCCTTCGAGAAAGTGCTGAATACCTTGGTTGTGCGCTCCACAAAACCCGAGATTCGCATTGTTGACACATACCTCCACTCCAGTTTGCTCGAGTGCTCGCGCTTTCTCCAGGGTCGAATCACTCGAGCAGTTGTCGGTAACGCGCAGCACCAAAGACTCACCGAGCACAAAGCCTTGTTGCTGTACTACCGACTGCACACACGCAGCGATGGACCCCTCGCTGTTCCATGTAACCACGTGTACCAGAAGGCGCAGATTACTCATTATGCAAGCTCCCTCCATGCCTCGAGACATCCGCGTTGCAGAGCCACATTGTGAACACGAAGATAAAGGGGAACCCGACCCGCCAGCTTGGATGCAGCCAGAATTCCGTACAAACTCGAGAGCGCATCCCGGTCGCTTATTTCCTGCTCCCCCGTCCTCTTGAGAAACCCCTTCCTCGAACAGCCTAGCATCAAGCCACCGCATGGAGCCTCGAGCTCTCCGTAGCGCTGAAGTATCTCCGTGGATACCGCCGGATCATTACTGAGAAATGCTCCCATGCCGGTATCTGCTATGAGTCTCTTGGAGGATATTCCAGCGGCGCCGAGTATCGAAATCCTCTCTTTGACCCAATTGTTGAACGTGCCTAAAACCTCACTTCTGGACGGCCCCTCGCAAAATACGTGGGGTATCGAGCTCGCACTGTACATGAATACGTACTCCGCATCCGAGCTAGCGATCAGGTCTACGAGGGTGGGATCACATGCCCCACCCACGTCATTGATGAAACGTGCTCCTGCGATCAAAGCTCTCCGGGCTATCTCAACTTTGTGAGTATCAACGGAAACAGGAATGTGCGGCGCTAGCCGCTCGATGATTCCTCCTATGCGCTTCCACTCCTCCTCGACATCTACGCAGGATGAGCCTGGTCTCGTCGAGTCTCCACCGATATCGATGATATCCGCACCATCATCGATGAGTTGAAGCGCCCTGTGGTATAAACTTCGGTCTGTCGCACTGGGATCACCATCGGAGAAGCTATCCGGTGTACAATTAAGGATACCGACAACCGCGATCACGCCAACGCCTCCTCGAAGACGCGCACTCTACTCAGCTCCAACAATCGAAGAGAAAACTACACTCAACCCCTCGACCGTTGGTCGAGGAAATCGCTTGCCATTAATCCAAAAAGCCGGTGTCGATTCGAGCCCGAGCTGATCCGCTATCGCGATATCGTCTCGAATCTTCTTTGCCTGGCGGTCAGATGCCATGCACTCTCCGAGACCCTCGGGATCCAACTCCAACTCCTGCGGTCCTTTCGTGACCAGGATACTCTGCACATCCTCCAACGATAGCCCATCCTCCAACTCCGGGAGCGAGAAGAGCCAGTCCAAGGACTCCCAATACTTCCCTTGCTCGCCCGCACAACGTGAAAAGAGTGCGGCCGCACAGGCAGATCGATGAAACTCCTTGGTGATACCGGGGTTACAGCGATGGTCCAGTGGATAGTTCCTGAAAACGAGCTGATATTGCCCTGGGTAAGACTGCAACAACTCACTCAGAGCGAAGTATAATCGTCGACACCCTGGACATTCGAAATCGGCGAACTCCACAATCTGAATGGGAGCCCCCGGAGTTCCCTTTGCATAGTCTCCTAACGCACCACCGTTGGGCGACACCGGAACAGAAACGGCTGGAGAGCTCTTCCACGCCAGTACCGACTCGCGCACGAGATCTTCCCCCGGCTCGAGCTTGGCCACGAATAACCTGAGCATGAGCGGCCCGACCGCCCACGAACACACCGCAAGGAGCACCAACGACACAAGCGAAAAACGTACTCCCCGAGCTTTTTGACTATCTTGGGATGCAAGAGCTGTACGTATGAAGGTAAGGATACCTCGTACGCCCGAGCTCAAGCCCTCAGTGAAATGCCCCTTGAAAGCCAGTAACCAAGCAAATACGAGGAGCAAAACGTTTACTAGGTACAAGCCGATGCAGAGGATACAGAGCGCCTTGATGACGAAAAGTGAAAGGGAGAAAAGGAAGAGCGAGAGCACCACTGCCACTGCCCCTCCGAGCAGCACAAGGCTCGCCATCGCTCGATACGAAACGGCTTTACTCTGACCCGTCAGAAGAGACAAACCAATCAAGCTCAGATAGAAAAAGATCCCATATGAGGCGATCGGAATACCGAGGAAGGTCGACCATACGCTTGCATTGACAGCGTTGCAGTTTACGTACTGCGAGATATCACAGAAGCTGCCACCACTAGCTAATCCATGTGTATGGAGAATATGCTGCCGTAGAGCCTCGAATGAGATAGCGAAACCTACCAATCCCAATACGATTACAGATATACGGAGCTTTTTGAGCGATACCTCTTCAGCCATCACAATCACTTCTGGGATCTCATTGACGCACGACCCTTACCACCAAACTCTTACCATCATCCAATAGTATAGCCCATCGCGTCTCCGACGCCAGCGCCTCTCCGACTGGGCTTTTTCGAGGGATTATAAGGTGAGTGACATGGAAACGCTCCACGAGAGCAGACAGAGCCTCAAACGACTCGAGGCTCTGGAAATACTCTCGGTAGAGTTGCTCTCCGATAAGGGTGTTACGGTCGTCGATGACTGCCTTGAAGGCTGGATAGAGGTTTGCCGTTAGGAACCCTCCCCAATCAGGGGAGGCGAGCACAACCCCTTCTGGTGCGTCAGACCGGAGAACCTCCGCTATTGCTCGCGGGTAGCGCGCCTCTTGTGGCCCTAGCCTTTCGGGCAAAGGCATCAAATTGCTGAAGACGAGGCCAAGTACAGCACAACAACATGCGGTGATCTCACCCTTGAAGCTCTGCTTCTCGCGTTGCTCTAAGCTCCGCACACAACGGGCGCTCAAACGCATAACCGCGACACCTCCTACCTCCTCCGCCAGAGAGCGTAACGCAATCGCAAAAGGAAACGCACATGCAATAGCGGCGAACGGAAGGAATCGAACGGAACCGAAAGCCTGAAACGCGAGAAATCCAGACGATAGGAGATCGAACCATCCGATTCTCCCTCTGAATGCCGGGGACACGAGGAGCGCGACTATAGGGACCGTGACGAATGTCACGAGCATAATCCCCTCGAAGCTTTCCAAGTTGGGCGGGAGCCATTCGCTATTCAGAGAGAGGAAATACGAACTCCTACCAAGAGCAACAATACTTTCGTGCAACACCATCCCGTACGGATTCAGGCATGAACCAAGAACGCACAACAGAGCCAAGATAGTAAAACTCAGGAATTCGTCTCGGCGCCGCTTCCCATCCAGCATTCGCGCGATGGGAATAGTAAGCACAATCATGAGTCCCAACACGAAGGCGGGGTGAACGTTGCTCCAGAGTGCGAAGAGCCCGACCAAAAAGCCCCCTGGAACAACCATAACTCGAGCAGGTACAGACTCTCGTCGACTGAATTCTCGGGCCACGACGAAGGCAGAGGCGAAACACAATACACTGAAGACGACCGGCCGAAGGATGAAATGCACCTGAGCACACTTGAACGCCAAGAGAACTGTCACCAGACTTGCTAGTACGCTTCCGACTTGAATACGCACAGCTCGAAAAAGTATGCCGAAGAAGGTGACCAGCCATACTCCCGCCAACATCTTGTACAGCAGTCCCCAGCCACCTACTCGGTAGCCGACGAAAAATACCAGGTCTGACAACCACTGATCTGCTATCCACGTGCGTCGTTCAGTGGCCAGAAAGGGATCAACCCTGGGTGGTGTGCCGGAACTCCACACGAACTCCCCCGTTTTCAGATGCCATCCGACGCCGGGATCATCGGCGAAATTGGCCATTTGGAGCAGATAAAGGGAGAGGTATGCGACCACAATGACGACAGTGGTCACTGAGAATAGTCGCGTTACTCCAGCAAGGCGATTCACGGATTAGCGGAAAAAATAAAACGGATACGACCCGATGCTAACCGCTGAGACCACGCCAGTATACAGGGGAAATTAGATCTCTGCCTCACCGAAGAGCAGCGGCGGCCTACGGAGATGGAATCCTGACTGAGAGAGCTTCACCCATATCTCCTGGAGGATCTCCTTGTTCTGGCCATCCATCAGGTCATAGATCGAGTCCAAACTCATCACCTGCTGCATTGCTGCCATCGCGAAGATCGGTGCAGCCTGCTCCTTCAAGAGCTTGTCTCTGACCCCTGAAATGAACACCTTGAGTTCAGCTTTGCTGGTGATCTGACACATCTCTTTGGCATCTCGTACTGATTCTTCCATCTCTTTGGTCTTTGTCTCTTTCTTGCCTTTCATACACTTCACCGATCTATAGGGATAATCTCTATTGCTTGGTTATAACGGGTCGGGTCGTCAAGCGGGTCAATCAAGAGAGGCGCTTTGATCACAACGGCTCTGGTCTCCAATCGTCGCGGCTCAATACCAGCCCGAATGAGTTGATTGACGAACTCACGAGAGCGCTTCTCGGTTAGATGCTGCGTATACGATGACTCTGGCGCCAGCGATTTCGCATAAACTGCCACGACCAGCCGAGAATAGGGGATGCGCGTCTCGTTCATCCTGGCCAATTCATGCACGAGGTTAACGCCAGAAGGACACATAGTCGCCGAGTCGCCCTGGAAGAAAAGGTCTGCGGGAAAAATCTCACGCGCGGGGTGTAACTCCATACGGCGCTTGTACTGTTCCGCCAAGATCTCCTGAGCTACGGCCCTCGAGCGCTCCTCTTTCAAACGAGCCTCGGTTCGAAGCCTGACCTCCTCACTCTGGTCAGTAGCAAGCCCGTGAAGAGCCCCTAAGACGGCCCCGAGCCCGGCCCCAACAGCAGCACCCGGCCCCGCTCCTGCTGACACCTGGGCACCGGTCACTGCTCCCGCACCAGCACCCTCCAAAGCTCCGACGGCTTCCCCTGCGAACACCTTGTCCGGCCCTGAAACGGGCCGAGAGCTGCAGGCTCCTGAAAGCAGAATACAGGTGAGTGCCCCAACGAGCCTAAACCCCCGAAACCATAAAGGTCGGCGGGTGGGACATCGTTGAAGTTGTGGAAAGACGAATGGCACTCAGATTCCTCAAAACAATCTTCAGGCAACTCTTACGACCTCATTAAGATGACGCGAAGCCGCTTATTGCATCACGAGAGTACGGTCAAAACTCAGTTTCTGAAGCCCAAACTGATACAATGGACTCTCTCTGTTTTCGGTAGCCTTCTGGAGGCTACTATAGGCAGATTCATCTCCGACAACAACTACGACAAATGTGCGCGGATCCCAACGTTCAAGCGCCACTGTTCGCACCATCTCTGGGTCTACAGCTTGTATCTTCGACAGATATGTTTCGTCGTAATCCGCCGGATAGCGCAACAGCTCTAATTTTGCCGTTCTGACTGCGATATCATCGACCGAATCGAAGTTAAATACGAAAGAATTCTCGATCGCTGCTTGTCTTTCACGGATCTCGCTGAGAGGAGCAGGCTCTTGCTGCAGCGTCTTCAGCACTGCGAAAGATTCCTCTATGGCAGGCACAACTGACTCAACCTTGGTTTGCAAAAAAACATAGTTGACCCCTCTCACGACCCCCGGGGATATCCCTCCATACACACCGTAGGAGAGTCCCAACTCTGTCCTGACCCGATTCATGAGGCGCGAACCGAACCCAGAGGAGCCGAAGATCTCATTGAAAACCTCGATCGCGGGGTAATCAGATGTCAAGCGCGGCAGCCCGAGTTGTCCCATCTGTACCGATGCTTGTGCGAAAGGTAATCCTACAAAAAATATTCCCGGCTTGGGGTCGGCTCCCACGGGTGGAGCAGGAGGCAGGGCTGAGCCGCGAGCAGCCCAGGCCCCGAACCGTCTCTCCACGGCACGCTGCACGGCATCCCTTTCTACTCGTCCAGTGACTACCAAAATGGCCTCGTCAGGCCGCACGAATTCGTCGTGCAAGGCAAAGAGCTGCGGACGATTTATCGCGGTTACATCTTCGTCATTTACTACTCGCCCATAGGGGGAATTCTTGTACATCAGGCTCATAAATGCGATTGATGTCACGGTTCGAGGATCGTCCTTACGCCGACGAATCCCTTCGAGCGCCTGCCCTTTCCACAGCGAGATCTTATCGCTCTCGAATCGGGGCCTGAGCGTCACATCCGCAAATATCTCGAAAACGCGCTCGAAGTCGGATACCAGGCAGGAAAAGCTCGTTCCACCGAACTCTGCTCCGAATGAGCTACCAATACCGGCCGCGAGCTTTTCAAGTTCACGATCGAGAGCATCGGCAGAGAGCGCTCCGGCGCCGCCGAGACGCATGAGATCTCCCATCGCACCTACCACTCCAACGGGCTTTGCTGGCCCCCACAGTGACCCGCCTCGAATGAACAACTGTCCCCGTACGAGAGGAAGTTCTTTGTCTTGCACGAAATACACCTTGAGACCATTCGGGAGCACCCAGCGCTCTGGTTTTACCGGTTTGAATGCGGAGACCTCATCTGCCCTCGTGAGCGGAGGTGGGGCTACTACCACCGCCTTGGTCCTCGTACATCCACCAACAACTATGAGAAGCGCAAGCAACGCCAGCGGCACTCGGCAGACTGGCCGTCTCATCAACAGCTCGGAAATCGAGCGAGCGCTCACCCACTGCGTACGGGACGTAGACACGCCCCTGAGTCTAGCGATAGAATACCCAAAAACTTTTCTCATATCTCCTCTTTTTGTGCGCATCCTTACGAAGCCCGCTCGACAGTTCCGATCGTGCGACTCTCCGGCACCAAGTACTTTTCGGCAACGCGCCTTACATCTTCGTGCGTAACCTTCATGACTTCGTCATACCACTTGATCGAGGCTTTCCATGACCCGTACACCAACTCGGACGACGCAAAGTCCAGAGCTAGAGATTGGCTCGACTGCAGATGGCGAAGATAATCCATGCCGATAGAGCGCTTCGCTATCTCGAGCTGCTCTGGTGTCGGCCCCGAGCGACGAAAGCCGGCTATCACCGCATCAAACGCTTCGAGTACCTCCTCGGTTGTATGCGGGGATTTCACCGTCGCGGAAAACATGAGGAGGTTAGGATAGGCGACTCCAGGCCCCTCCTCATGACTAATATCTGCCGTGAGCTGCCTACGTTTTACGAGCTCCGTATACAGCGGGGAGATGCGTCCACCACTCAATATCTCTGCCATCACCGAGACAGGGGCGTCATCGGGATCAGGATAGTTCACCTTCCTGTAGGCGATAACGATCTGCGGTGACGCTGTCATCTTGATGGATACTCGCCGCTCGCCTTCCTGAGGCGACTCTTGCAGTACACGCCGCTCGACATCGGGGGCTGCAGGCAAAGCACCGAAGTAGCGACGGATGAGCTTCATGTCCTCCTCGGGTTCGACCCGACCGACGATACTGACTACCATGTTACGAGGGACGTAATATCTTTTTCGAAAGGTATCGAGCTGAGTGGCGGTCAACCCTTTCAGATCCTGCTCGTACCCAATCACTGGTGCTCTGTAAGGATGCCGTTGGTAAGCTACCCCGAGGAGAAGTTCATACAGCCTACCCCCCGGATCGTCCTCGAATCTCATCCTGCGCTCCTCGAGAACAACGTCCCGCTCCTGGTAAAACTGCCGCATGACTGGATTGAGCAGACGATCCGCCTCCATCTTACACCAAAACTCAAAAGCAGACCTCGGGAGATTGACGAAGTACTTGGTGAACTCTTTGTCCGTGGTAGCATTCTGTCCAACCGCTCCAAGCTGTCCGTAACGGCGCGTGAAATCATCCGATATCCAGATCGAGCGCAGCTCGGCATGAGTTTCCTCCCATGCCCTCTTCTGATCCTCGGAAAGCTGTTGCGCGGCGTTCGAAGTGGCAGCGATCGCCTCCAGACGTTCGAGGAGCTCTTTCTCACGCGCGTAATTCTTCGTTCCGACGGTTCGCGTGCCTTTGAAGGCCATATGCTCGAATAGATGCGATATGCCGGTCTGCCCGACACTTTCGTCACTACCTCCAACGCGCACCACCACCGCGCCAGCAAAAACAGGGGCTGTACCGCGATTGTACAGGATAACTCTCAATCCGTTGTCCAGGGTGTAAAAATGTACTTTTGCCGCCATATCTGCGAGCGCACTGGACGACTCATCTGCCCTGGCAACTCGTGACATAGCTGCGAAAGCAACCAGCAGCACGAGCAGCACTCGCCCTAACCTTCTGCTCGTACCAGGAAACTGTTTCATATGTCCTCTACTTTTACTCGCAAGTCTCGTACGTTCTTTCGATACCGAAAACTCTACTGTTGTGAGCCTCCAGAGACAAGATTTTGAAAGCATCTTAACAGGCTACGGAAAAATGGCTTCGTAGCGAGAAATTCGAGGTTTTGGTGATGGGTGAAGATGAGAGCGCGAAAAAACCGCAGGTGTATCCACTGCGATACATTGAGGATTTTTTCGCGCTCTCATCTTCGGCGAGCGCCGAAAGATCGGATTTCGCAGCAGAAGAGCATTTTTCCGCAGGCTGTTAATGGAGTAAATGATGGGCGTGTCGGGGCGGCGTTACTCAGGGATCGCGGGTAAAACGAGGGTTACTATCGTCCCTCCGCCGTTGCGAGATTCAAAATCGAGTCTACCTTTGTTAATGGCCGCATACTGAGAGGCTATTGAGAGACCGAGCCCTCCGCCCTGTTGCTCGAGCTTGTCTCTGTTTATCTGCCCGAACGCATTGAGCGCCTCGTTTATCTTGTTCAAGTCAAGTCCGATGCCTCTATCCTTGACCGCCAAACGAAGCGATTGCTCGGACCTGTCGAGTTCGAGCTCTACACACGGATGCTCCCCTGAAAACTTGACCGCATTACTGACGAGTCGATCCAAGCAATCTGCAATCTGAGTCTCCTCGATCCGGACACGTGCTCCTTGGGAATGATCCACGAATAGCAGCGTAGCCGCCTGAGCCTTCAGGTTATCCTGCCGCAAGCGTACATATGTCTCCACAACTGCGCCGAGCCTGCATTCGACGCTGCGAGCCTCGAAAAGTTTAGCTGCCATGCCAGCTCCGATCTGCTGGAGAATCATGAAATCAGCGACCAATTTCTCCAGCCGTGCTCCGCCTCTCTTGACTGCGTCGAGAAGACGGCGAGCTTTCTCCGAATCCAACGATTCTTGATGCTCGAGCAACAACTCCACACCGGAATTGACCGCCACGAGCGGGGTGCGAAATTCGTGCGAGAGGGTGTGGACGATCCTGCGCCGATATTCATCGAAGCGCTTGTCTCCGAGCTCTCGCAGTGCTTTTGACCGCTGTAACTTACCCTTAACGACCGCAAGAAGCTCTTCGGGTTCGAAGGGCTTGCAGAGGTAGTCATCTGCACCGACCTCTTTACCCCGATCTATCTCTTTTTGGTCGTCGAGCGCTGTGAGAAATACGAAAGGTATGTGCGTGTAGTGCGGGTCTCCTCGCATGGCTTCATACAGCTCGTACCCGCCCATTTTGGGCATCATGACGTCACAAATGACGACATCTACACACTTCTTTTGAATCAACTCCCACGCCTCGCTCCCATTGGTCGAAGAAAAAACACTGTATTCGCGAGACCGCAGCAGGCCCTTTACGACGTCCACGATGAGCGGATTGTCGTCGACGACCAGCACCGACGGGGAGCGCTGCTCTTTATCACTCAGATTTTCGGTGTCGGGGGCATCTCTTGACATCGCATCTCCACCCTTGAATTATCGGCTGCGCCCGGCGTTGTCTTGAACAAACTCATGGGCACATACAAAACAGGATATATATGACTGATATTTTTACCCTTTTCCCCGGACAGGGCTCTCAGAAAGTGGGCATGGGGAGGGACCTCTTCGACCGCCATCCTGTGGCGAAAGAGCTGTTTGAGCGTGCAGACAGCGCTCTTGGATTCCCGCTCTCCCAAATCTGCTTTGAGGGCCCGGCAGACAGGCTTACGCTCACCGAGATAGCACAACCGGCGATCCTCACTGTGAGTACAATCTGTTTCCGGCTGGCGAGAGAGAGGTCCTCTTCCGACCGCATAGTCGCAGCTGCAGGTCACTCACTCGGTGAGTATTCCGCTCTCGTCGCTGCTGGAGCTATCGAATTCGAAGATGCTGTCACTCTGGTGAATAAACGTGGGCGATACATGCAGGAGGCAGTTCCCGTTGGAACAGGCAAGATGGTAGCCGTGCTCGGGAAGGAGGTCGCTGAGGTCGAAGCAGCTCTGGCCCAAGTGCCCGATCAAATAGCGGAGATTGCGAACGTCAATGCACCTGGGCAGATCGTCGTTGCCGGTTCAGCAGCTGGTGTCTCGCAATTTGTCGAAAAGCTCGGTGCGGCGAAGGTCGTTGAACTACAGGTGAGCGCTCCGTTTCATTGCACTCTGATGAAATCAGCTGAAGAGCGTTTGCGCAGTGATTTGGCTTTGATCGAGATTCGACAGCCCTCATTCCCTGTATACCAGAACTTCGCGGCAGATTGCTCGGACAAGCCAGAGACAATACGCGAAAACCTTGCCCTTCAGGTGTGCGGTCGAGTGCGCTGGGTCGAGTGCGTGCAAAATGCGGTCAAGGCATGTAATCCCGAGGCTGCCTGGGAATATGGAGCCGGAAACGTATTGACCGGACTCCTGAAAAGGATCGATGCCTCGCTCACGCGAGTGAACATCGATTCGGCAGATTCTCTGGATAAAGTACTAGCAGCAGGCGTTGCAACTACCGCTGCCTAGTAGACCCACTGCTCTCGTGCCTCATCTTGTGCGCTCTCGGGCTTCGAAGCGCTCGAAGTTGAGCTCTACACAAGAGCCGATAATCCGACCGGGGACAAACTCGTACTCCTTATGCATCGGTATGAGCTCATACGGGGTATGGAATGGGACATTCTTGAAGATGAAGATGCCTTGCTCGTCCGTCACGGCTGTACCCAGCAACCCCCCGCTAACAACAATATCCGCAATCGGCTCAGCGGTTTCAGCCCGTAATACGCAACCACACACATCTGCAACGGTTACAGCCGCTACGCGATCGACCTCTCGTGAAAGTTCGACCAGGGATTGAGCAAGCCCCTGCGCAGACTCTTCGACAAGCACACGCACCTCCTCATCAACGTCCTGATCAGCGGCACGTTGACGCATCTCTCTCAACAGCTGCCGTAGCGTGCGATACGTGAAGCGTGTCGCACGGTCTCCGGCCAGAGCTCCGATCGCTACTACTCCGAACAACGTGTAACAGAGGGTATCGACTCCACTCTGGATACGTTTGGCTAGCTGGATATCCGAACAGGTTCGAATCAGGCGCGAAACTAAGTCAAAAGATTGATTCGCACGCTCTACCGTCACCGTCACTGGTTTTTCGACAGCGCGCACTACGGCGTTATTCGGTGTCATACGAAGCCACACAGGCTCGAGAGGCCGTTCCAACCCGGTAGCAGGCTGCGTTCGAGCTTGCGAAGTGCTTTCAGAGCGATCGGCTCTGGTCACCACACTCTCGGGTTTTGCGTCGTGTCGTAATTCCGCATTTCCCTTGAAATCACCCCTGCCCTGAAGTCCGCTTTGCGTCTGAGCCGCCGCTGACTCGATAGAGCCCAGAATGTAGAGTTGCTCCTGCACACGTGCGATTCTATCTAGTATCAGCTCTCGCACCTCGGGGAGATTCGTTCCGACCCTACCGACCTCCGAAGGCGCTACAGCGACTACGAGGGACGCTTGATGGGAGGGCCCGTCGTTGAGGCTATTCGCAGCACCGAGTGCCTCGGTGGCACCACGCCCTTGCGTGCCACGCACGATATCGAGACGTATCTGCTCGACATTCTGAGAGACCTCCTGGCGCGCGCGCTCCATCAAAGCCTCACGCTCGATAGTCTGTGAGGGTGGGGTGCTTTCCGTCCGCTGCTCGAGTCTGACATCCGGCCTTACGCTTTGCTCTCCGTCTACCCCGCCAGTAAGGGATACCTCTCTGACAAGCTGAGGCTTAGTAACGTCGTTCCCCTGGCTCAACATCGAGATACCATCAGGCTGTGCAAACATCGAAGTGGCCGGCGTGGTGGCCTGATCCGAATGTATGGTTACCTCCGGTGCGGAGATATGTACCTCTGCCTCAGAACGTGGAGCCGCTATCGCCTGCTGCAGATCCTGGGGCGGTCCAAGTCGGGAATGGTTGGGGATACCCAGAGCTCCAGGCGCGTCGATTCGTGCGATCGCAGCCGCGGCGACCTGTGCCTGAAGGTCGCTTCCCGTCAAAACTCGCTCAGGGCGGTTAAGCCCCTCGAGAGCAGGTTCAACGTGCTCGAGCTGCGTCGGTGTAGGTGTCCGTATTTCGGGGCTATATTCCGGCATATCGTCCGATAGAAAAGCGAATTCATCCCCCTTCGGGAGTTATGACGCGAGTTCCGCTCGCTGTGATTTAGCGTGCGAACGAAATGGGCGCTTACTGCTGGATTTGCACAACCCGTTAGCTGTTATCCCCGCACGAAAGAGCGGCAGCCTTTGCTTCTCGCTGCTTGCGAAGACGGATATGGTGGGCACAGTTTTTCGAGCACGCGTTAAGATCCTCGCGTTCGAAGCAGCGATGACACACCACCGTCTGCACACCACACCGTACACAATCAACCGCCTGTTGGGCTGGGTTACCACAATGCGGACAGAGCTTGTACTTCCTCGAAGGCTGCAGATGATTATCGACCGCCACACGGTGATCGAACACGAAGCACTCCCCCTGGAAATATCCCTCAGGATACTCCTCGAGATACCGAAGTATTCCGCCCTCGAGCTGGTACACCTTCTCGTATCCCAACTGTTTTACCTCTGGGACCGCCTTTTCACATCGAATGCCACCTGTGCAGTACAACAGTAGCTTCTTGTCTCGAGGCAGCCCCTGGCGCTCGACATACTGCTTGAATTCGCTGAACTTCTTGATTTTGGGGTCTATAGCCCCCTCGAATATCCCCACCTCGGTCTCGTAGTCGTTGCGCGTGTCAACGACTACGACGTCGGGATCCGTGGCGAGCATTTCGTGCCACTGCTGTGGAGAGAGGTGCGTACCCTGCGAATCATGTGCGGAGATCTCACAGTTCTTGGTAGTGATGATCTCAGGGCGAACGTCCACCTTGAAACGAGCAAACGGCATCTTCTCGGCCCTCGAATCCTTGAAGGTTGCATCAGGTGCTTTCAAGTGCACTCGCACGAACTCCTTCATGGCGGCGATCGCTTCGGGAGAACCTGCGACCGTTGCATTGATACCTTCAGTACCAAGCACCACGAGACCTCTGATGCCCTGCTCATCGGCACATCTTTCGAGAGCATTACGGATCTCACCCACCTGCTCCGAAGATATGGAGAGGAACTTGTAAAAAGCCGTTATCGCTACCGCACCACCTTCCATATGTTCCTGTCCTTTGCCCCCTCAATACGCCTTGGCAAAGATAGCATCCTTGGTCGTCGGCTTACCGGTCACCACGCATCGTCCCTCAGTACCACTTTGCTCCAGAGGGAGACACCGTACCGTTACCTTCAATTCGGAGAGGGCCTCCAAGGCCTCAGGTGCTCCCGACCACTTTGCGAGAACAAAACCACCGTGAATCTCCGGCTTGTGCTCGTTCTTGGGCGTGAAGAACCGACGGAACTCTTCAAAATTCGTGATATCACGATTGATGTGGCTGTCTCGGAATACTTTCGCTTGCTCGAAGTAGGACCGTTGTATATCCCCGAGGGTATCAGACATCGACGCCACCGCCTCGCTCATGCCCACAAAAGCCTTGTCACGCGGTCCTTTGTCACGCCGATACAGCACGACTTGTCGGGATTCGATGTCACGAGGACCCACTTCGAGTCGCACCGGTATACCTTTTTTGATCCACTCCCAGCTCTTTTCGCCACCACGGATGTCACGTCGGTCAACTATAACTTCTATCGGGTAACCGTTGAAGGAGTGTGCGTGGAGCTCACGGGCTATCGAATCAGCATACTCGAACACTGCCGCTTCGGTCTCTGGTTTGGGGACCACAGGAATTATAACAACGTGCTTCGGTGCAATCTTCGGAGGCAGCCGCAACCCATCGTCATCGGCATGAGTCATGATCAGACCTCCGATGAGTCTGGTGGAGACACCCCACGAGGTCGTGTAAGCGTACTCCGTGACACCGGCCTGATTGAGGAACTTGATCTCCGATGCCTTGGCGAAATTCTGCCCCAAGAAATGCGAGGTCCCAGCTTGCAGAGCTTTTCTGTCCTGCATCATGGCTTCGATACAATAAGTATCCACGGCACCAGGGAACCGTTCTTCGGGGATCTTTTCGCCTCGAATGACCGGCATCGCAAGCACATCTTCTGCCAATGACCGGTAGACCTCTAGCATCTTGTAGGTCTCCTCTACTGCTTCCTCCTGCGTCGCGTGCGCTGTGTGTCCCTCCTGCCACAGAAATTCGGAGGTCCGAAGAAAGAGGCGTGTACGCATCTCCCACCGCACGACGTTTGCCCACTGATTTATGAGTAGGGGGAGGTCCCGGTACGACTGAACCCAGCGAGCAAAGGACTCACCGATAATCGTCTCTGACGTCGGACGTACGACGAGTGGTTCCTCCAACTCTCCGGCTGGTATAAGTTTCCCATCTCGCGCTTCGAGTCTATGATGCGTAACTACTGCACACTCTTTGGCGAACCCCTCGACGTGGGCAGCCTCCTTTTCGAGGAAGCTCAGCGGTATGAATAGCGGAAAGTACGCGTTGCTGTGGCCAGTGTCCTTGATCATACGGTCGAGGCTACGTTGAATATTCTCCCATATCCCGTACCCCCAGGGCTTGATGACCATACAGCCACGCACCACGGAATTCTCCGCCAGCTCACCTGCTCTAACGACCTGCTGGTACCACTCTGGGTAATCCTCTTCTCTGCGTGGTGTGATAGCACTGGCTTCTTTCGATTTCATGACACTCCGGGATTAAAACCACCTCGGACTGCCCCGAGGCTCTCTTTGTTACCTAGTCTTACCAAAAGGAAGGGCGCCACACTTCAGACGCTGGGCGAATATACCTGAGCCACCTTTCCCCGTCTGCCGAGAGTACCACCCACCCTAACTCCAAGTAAACGTTGAGGCTTCGACCAAGCAAGCAGCCGATCCTCGAGGAAGTTGTAGCTTCCGAGCCCCACAAAAAAAAACGTCCAATAGTCTCAAGCTTCTACTCGCAACTTTAGGTCATTACGGTGAGATTCAGACCGTCAAGATTTCGGGGAAAATGGCGTTAATACTAGTAAGCAAACAGCGGGGTCTATGCCCCAACATGTGTAGGCTGGGTTAGAGCATATATGAGCGACCACGATAACAGCGAGGACAAACCATCACGCCGCAGGGGTCTCACATCCGTGACCCTTCAATGGATCGCGGAGAAGCTCCGCCGAGCTGAGCGGATAAAATGTGCCCTTCAAAAAGGCACGTACCAAGTTGACTCCAACAAGGTCGCGAAAGCGATCCTCGACGGCGAACCGAACGCCAAATAAGTGACTTTCGAGCCTCGAGGAGCACAGCACCTACAGACGTCTCCAGTCTCTTCTATGTAAGCCCGAAACTCCGTCCCATCCGCGCCGCTTGCTACGAGCGTTACATCTCAAACACCATTACTCCCTTTTTTGAACTTCCTCTATTTCCTCGGGTCATCTAAGAGGTACACTCAGAAGCGCTCGAGATGGAGCACATTTGCCGGAAACGAAGCCTACCATGTCCGAACGGAGTCATCCTAACCAAGTAACCGCAGGCGGGCTGCTCGTGGCGCTCGGTATCATCTATGGCGATATCGGCACCTCACCACTCTACGTATTGAAGGCGGTTGCTGGTAATGCGCCGATAGCAGAGGACGTGGTCCTCGGGGCGCTCTCCTGTATATTTTGGACCCTGACCCTTCTCACCACGCTCAAGTACGTGGTGCTCACGCTCCGAGCCGACAACAGGGGTGAAGGCGGAATATTTGCCCTGTATGCCTTGGTGCGAAAAAACGCCCGGTGGCTCCTCCTGCCGGCAATTATCGGCGGCAGCGCGCTCTTGGCCGATGGTATCATCACCCCTCCTATATCGGTCTCGTCTGCGATTGAAGGTTTGCGAAAGGTTCACCCTGGGATTCAAACCGTACCTATTGTATTGACGATCCTCACGCTGCTTTTCTCGATTCAACACTTTGGTACCCGACTCGTGGGACGATCCTTCGGGCCGGTAATGCTCGGGTGGTTCAGCATGCTATGTGTCCTCGGTATAGCCTCCCTGCTCACTTCTCCGGGGGTAGTGATGGCCCTCAATCCAACTTATGCCTTTCAACTTCTTTTCATGCACGAAAACGGCTTCTGGGTACTGGGAGCCATCTTTCTTTGTACAACGGGCGCAGAAGCCCTTTATTCGGATCTCGGACACTGCGGTCGAGAAAACATCCAAGTCTCATGGGTCTTCGTGAAAATAGCCCTCCTGATTAATTACCTCGGTCAAGGAGCCTGGTTACTTGCCCATCGAGGGGAGACCCTCGGAGACCGCAATCCCTTCTTCGAAATAATGCCAGATTGGTTCCTCATTCCTGGCATCATCATGTCTACCGCTGCCGCGATTATTGCGAGCCAAGCCTTGATTAGTGGCTCATTTACCCTAGCAACCGAGGCCATGCGGCTCTCAGTCCTCCCAAAAGCGAAGATCGTCTATCCAACCGAACTCAAAGGTCAGATATACGTTCCTATCGTCAACCTCCTGCTCTTTCTCGGATGCACCGTGGTTGTGCTGTACTTCCGGGAATCGTCGAACATGGAAGCGGCATACGGGCTAGCTATCACCGTCACCATGCTCATGACGACCCTTCTCTTTGCGAACTACCTGCTGCGAATGCGCGTACCGTGGCAACTAGTGGCTTTGTACCTCACCGTGTATCTCTCGATAGAGAGCGGATTCCTCTTCGCGAACCTTCTCAAACTTCACCACGGGGGATGGTTCACGGTTCTCATCGGTTCGGCTGTCGCACTCATGATGTACGTATGGAATGCTGGCTCACGACTCAAGACTACCTACACCGAATACGAGTCGCTCCCGCAGCATCTTCCCGCACTCGAGAGCCTCAGCAAGGACCTCGAGGTTCCGAAGTACTCGACACATTTGGTGTATATGAGCGGGGCCCCATTCCCAAAGCTCATAGAATCAAAGGTCATATATTCCCTGTTTCACATCCATCCCAAACGCGCAGACGTCTATTGGTTCATCCACGTCAATGTACTCGACGTTCCGTATACCACCGAGTACGAAGTAACAACGATGATCCCCAAAAAGGTATTCCGCATCGACTTCAATTTAGGGTTTCGTGTGGAGCCCAGAATAAACCTCTTTTTCCGCAAAGTACTCGAAGAGATGTCGTCACGTGGTGAGGTTGATGTATTGAGTCGCTACGAATCTCTGAGGATGAACGAGATCCCGGGAGATCTACGCTTTGTAGTGCTCCGCAAGGAGCTTTCGTACGAGAGTAGCCTTCCATGGTTTGACCAGTTCATCATGGAGGGATACTTCATGCTGCGAAGATTCAGCCTCAGCGAGGAGCGCAGTTTCGGACTGGATACGAGCTCAGTGACCACCGAAGTCGTTCCCCTCGTACTCTCTCCCGCCAAAGGCTTCGAACTCAAACGAGTCGACGAGCAGCCGCTCCCGGAAGAGATTATAACTCCAAGCAAATGGTGACAAAGGTCATCGTCCAACAAGTCTTCTCTTGAGCGCTGAGCTCAACGGCGCTACAAGTACTCTCATGTAGCGGATCAAAGGGGATAACGATGAGTGGTGTGTTGATCTTCGGAGGAAGTGGTGCGATCGGATCAGCGATCGCCTTGGGGCTGAAGGCGCGGAATATCCCGACCTTCCTTGCTGCCCGTGATGTCAATCGCCTCCAAGAGGCTCAAAATGCAGTTGGCGCCGCCGGAGCTGCCGTATGCGATGCTACTCAACTGACACAGGTAGAAGCGACCTTCGAGCAAGCTGCTGCGACTTTAGGTGGAGTTCGGGGGGTAGCGCACTGCGTCGGCTCGATACTACTGAAACCGGCGCATCTGACGAGCGAAGCTGAGTTCAACCAGACGTTGCAGATAAATCTAGTGAGCGCCTTTATCGTTTTGCGCTCTGCCATTCGTGCGATGCCGTCGGGGGGCTCGCTCTTACTCTTTTCGTCGGCAGCCGGACGCATCGGCCTGGCCAATCATGAGGCCATAGCAGCAGCCAAAGCGGGCATTATCGGCCTCACCCTGTCGAGCGCTGCTACCTATGCTCGCCAAGGCTTTCGAATCAACTGCATAGCCCCTGGACTCGTACGCACTCCACTCAGCGAAAAGATCACAGCCAATCCCTCTGCCGAGGCTTTTTCCAAGGCTCTTCACCCGCTAGGTCGCTTAGGAGAGCCGAGCGACATCGCTCCCCTGGCGGCCCTGTTGCTCTCCGATCAAAGCTCTTGGATCACCGGACAAGTATTCGGTGCGGATGGAGGGCTTGCCGCGATCAAAAATCGCGTCGAGTAATCCCTTACTACGAAGAAAGTGTGCCCAATGCTCTTGGCGTTACCTCTTGGCGTGCTACACCGCTTCAACGCTCACTGTAACTGGGCGGGATAGCTACGGTGAATAGTGACTCTGCGAGTGGAGGGTCGATTGAGAGCTTCTTCACGAGCATTTCTGCCTGCGCCTCGAGGGGTTTGAAAATAGACAGCCGGATAGTTGTGAGTCCAGAAGGCTCTACCGGAGCCTCACGTTCACCTGAGATCTGGACACGATAGCCACTTCGATCGAGGATCTGTAAACCAGTCACGCGGGAGGTCTGCGGATTCACGTGCCACACCACCCGTGATGATACATCGACTATCGAAACAGATCCGTCGCTACCCCGGTAGGTTTGCGCCAACGAACAATCAATAGAGGGGACAACGCCGGTGACAAGCCCAACTATCGTGCGATGAGTGATCCCCTCGAGTCCGAGAAATGCTTCTAGAAGCTCCGCTTCCTGCGAAGCCGTAGAGTAGGTCTTCTCCTGAGCATCGAGAAGCACCGTTCGGCCATCTCTCACTACCAAGATCCCAAGGGTAAACGCGCCCTCCTGAGGTAACATGTCGATGCGGAATTGGTCCGCTCCACGGCTCAGTATTACATATCGAAACGAAGCCGATTCACTCGACCGGGAGACGGTGGCATCGACCAAGGCTCGCATTGACGAAACCTGTGCGTGACGCGCGAGGATGTCTCTGCAGACATACCCGGCTTCGGCACCGGAGACAGCCTCCCCTGAAGGTCTGAATCGAGGAGCTAAACACCCACTGAGGAGAAACACGAGCGCAAGGAGTAAAGAGGAGGATATCTTACTCGACTCGCAGAGGGCCCTAGAGAGCGGGATGAGGAAGCGTGACATCACCTCGGCCTAATCATACCCTCGTCCAACAACTCGTCGCCACCAACACGAGACGGGGTAGTTGTCGTCACCAGGCGTTCGCCACCCCCACTGAGTCGACTCTTCTGAACTGAATCGAGTTCGGGGTAACGGCGAACCAGTTCCCGCAAGCGGCGCTCGATACGCTCCCTTGCGGCTACCTTATCCTTATCCTGAGTATCCTTGGCACTGGGCTTTCGATCCATGACCGCTTTCATGATGCCGACCGCCTTGACTCTCTCGTCGCGTGCCAATAGCACGTCCAGATAGTGCTCTATGACAACCACATCTTCACCGGAAAGATTCATCGCCTTGGCCAGAGTTTGCTCCGCCTCCGCCAGTTTTCCCATACGAAACTGCACCCATCCGAGCGTATCGAGATAAAACCCGTCCGAGGGGCGAATCTCCAAGGCCTGCCGCGCCAGCTGTTCAGCTCTCACGAGATCAGTATTCATATCCCCCAGCGTGTACGCGACGTAGTTGAGGGCATCACCATTCTTCGGGTTGATGGTTACAATCTGTTCCATGACGGCGAGAGCTTCACTTTCTCGCTCCCTATCGTGTAGTACCAAGCCTAGGTTGAAGAGCAGTCGCTCATCATTCGGATGCTTCTTTAGGGCCTCCTTAAGTACATCTTCTGCTTGGCGATACCTCTGCATATCGCGCAGAACAACTACCAAGTACAGGAGCAGATTCTTGTTTTCCGGCTCGACCTCCAACGCTTCCTGCAACACTTGCCGAGCTCTGTCGAGATCCTCGTCCTGTCGTAAGATGAACGCCGCAAAGGTGCGGCCTTTGACGAACATCTCGTTTCCCTTTTCGATCAAGAGCAGCTCTTCGACGGCATCTTTGCGCCGACCTGAGCCTGCGTACAATGAGGCCAAATAATAACGAGCCTCAAAGTGATTAGGGCTCTTAGCCAACACCAGATTGAGCTCTCGAACTGCTTCCTTGTAGTTTTGTTTCTCGATCTGAATCAGGGCTATCTTGAAACGTGTGTCCGAGGCATCGCTCTCGACCCCTTCGAGCACCTGTAAATGTTTCAGAGCCTCGTCCAAATTACTCTCACCGAGCATCACGTGACCGAGAACCTTTCGAGCTAAGACGTTGTTGGGGTCCTTGTCGAGGATCCGTCCACACATCTCCTTGACCCTATCAGTCTTCTTAGCTCTCAGGAGTACGCGCAAGAGGTCGTGTGAGCCATTCACCAAGGTCGGGTCTCGCTCCATGACGCTAAGATATTCCCGCTCGGCCAGCTCCCAGCGCTCCATCTGCTCGTACATGCGTCCCAGGTAAAAGTGCCCCAAGGCATCTCCAGGATCGCGCACTATCAAAGAATTGAGAACTTCAACCCCTTCGTCGAATCTGCGCTGCTTGGCATAAAGATTCGAAAGCAAGATGTACGCGTCAAACTTTGACGGATACCCTTTGATTAAGCTCTTGTACACCGGCTCTGCCTCGGAGTCGCGATTGAGACTCTCGAGAACGCCTGCATAAAGCAACTGCACGTACGGATCAGAGGGATCCTCCGCGATAGCTTTTTGACCAGCAGCAAGAGCTTTGTCTAGCTCCCCAAAACGCACATAAAGGTCAGCTAACTTGGTGTGCACGAGCGGCGCTGGCTCATCGGTCAATTCGTCGGTCTTGACGAAATTCTCCAGAGCTCCTTTGAAGTCTTCCGTCCCCAAGGAGAGCTGCCCGACCATGAAGTGATGGAGCGCCGACGACTGTTTACTGATATCCGGTGTGATCGCCCCGTGGGGGGCATTTGCAACATCTACCACCACCGATGTCTGACCCTCGTATACACGATCGAGGCTCGGCCTTATACAACCGAGCAGGGAGAGACAGAAACAGGCGAGGGGTAGCCTCATACAAACCTTTGCGGTGAGGAGAGCATCCCACCAAATGGTTCGCCCGCAAGGACTCGAACCTCGATTTTCAGGGTCAGAACCTGACGTGCTGCCATTGCACCACGGGCGAATACGTCTACATTTCCAGACGTTGAGGCCTCTCAGCTTAACACGAGCACAGTGTGGCATCAACGATTCGCCCCCTTCGCTTCTCCTTACTACTTTAAACGTCGCGGAACACCGTGGATACCCAAAAAGAGAGAAATATATCGAACAAAAGTGAGCGCCGGTCGGAAAGCGCCTACACGTCGCCCCTCATTTCAAAGCAAAGTACGTAGGGACCAGAAAATAAAAGGATTTTGAAGTACGTGTGCGAGAACGAGATAGCTCAGTTGGAGCCCTTGATTGGCGGGGTCACTGCTGTCTTCTTGACTAAAACACCCCCAAACGAGGGGACCTTTAGCTTTTCCTGGCGCGCGATTGAAACGGCCCCCCTAGGCGTGTTAGCCTCCCACAAGTTGTACTTTGTGGCCCCATCGTCTAGTGGTCTAGGACGCTGGCCTCTCACGCCGGAAACATGGGTTCGAGTCCCATTGGGGTCACCAAATACTGTTCGCCCGCTTCTTTGTATTGTTTTGCAACGCATGGCTACTACAAACGGTTCCAACGCAGGCCACAAGAGTTCAACGGTCCCGTCCTTTGAGATCAAGGTCGGCTTAGCACGCATGCTGTGTAACGGCGTCATCATGGATGTGATCGACGTAGAACAGGCCCGTGTCGCCGAAGATGCCGGAGCGGTAGCCGTTATGGCGCTCGAGCGCGTGCCCGCCGATATCCGCCGCGAAGGCGGGGTAGCGCGGATGAGCGACCCTCAGATGATAGAAGACATCAAGAAGGCCGTGAGTATACCTGTGATGGCTAAGGTACGGATCGGACACCTAGCCGAAGCTCAGATACTGGAGGCGATTGGTATCGATTTCATAGACGAGTCTGAGGTCTTGACCCCTGCAGATCCCCATTTTCACGTCGATAAGCACCCTTTTAAGACCCCCTTCGTGTGTGGTGCCACTAACATCGGAGAAGCACTCCGACGGGTGCACGAAGGCGCAGCAATGATAAGGACCAAGGGTGAGGCCGGAACCGGGAATATCATCGAAGCTGTCCGCCATCTTCGGGCCGTTCGTAAAGGTATCGACGAATTGCGGGAGCTCTCTGAAGAGGGTTTGGCTCTCAAAGCTGAAGAGTATCGAGTCCCTCTAAAGCTGATCCGAGAGGTACGAGAGAGCGGATCGTTGCCCGTGCCCAACTTTGCGGCCGGTGGAGTTGCAACTCCAGCAGACGCGGCACTTTGTCGTCAACTCGGAGCCGAGTCCGTTTTCGTTGGATCGGGTATCTTCAAATCGGAACACCCTCTCAAGCTCGCCAAAGCCGTTGTGGAAGCGAGCTGTTTCTACAACGATCCAAAGAAGCTGCTCGAGGTCTCACGAAACCTTGGTAAGGCGATGAAGGGTTTGGAGATAAGCCAAATCCCGCAAGATTCCTTGCTCGCACCTCGAGGATGGTAAGCTCAGCTCAGACGGTAGGTATCCTCGGGTATCAGGGGTGCATCGAACCGCACGAGGAGATGTTCGGCTCTCTGGGTATACACACACTACGAGTAAGGACTCCACACGATCTCGCTTTGGTCGCCCGCCTGATTATTCCTGGAGGAGAGAGCACCACCATGCTGCGGTTCATCCGCAAACACGACATGGAGACCCCCCTCCAGACATTTGCTACGACCAAGCCCGTCTGGGGAATCTGCGCTGGAGCCATTCTCATCGCTCGGGAGGTGGAGAACCCGCGGCAATTCTCGCTCAATCTGATTGACATCAAAGCGTATCGAAACTTTTACGGACCTCAGACAGCATCTTTCACAACATCACTGAATTCCTCAAACCTGACCAATCCGATTGAGGCACACTTCATTCGAGCCCCGCTCCTGGAGAAACTCCCAGCGAGTGCAGGACGTCCCGAAGTAGTACAGCTCGCTGCGATCAACGAGACTGGGGTGTTTTATGCGCAAGGAAGATGCTGGGCCTGCTCTTTTCACGCAGAGCTCGGAGATGACCCTTCACTTCATGAAAAGTTTCTGAGTCTTTGACGAGCCAAGGACTCACAATTTATGGAGCGTCAGTCAGCGGCTATACAGATAGAGAGCAGTTCCGCAGGATCAGTGACCATGAACGATGGCTTACAGCGCTTCAAAACCTCCTGGTCTCTGTATCCCCACAACACGGCCGCGCTTGGCATACCAGCCCCGTTTGCAGTCTCGATATCGACATCAGAATCTCCGACGAATAGGCATCGCTTAGGCTCGACACCAATCCGCTCCACCACTGCAAGTGCGGCAGCGGGGTCTGGTTTGAGCGGGACACCCTCGACCTCCCCTCGAACCACCTCGAAAAACCATCGACCTAAAAGCGTACTGACGCACTCCTGCGTGAACTCGTTTCGCTTATTGGAGAGCACCGCAAGCGGTACTCGCCGCGCGACCAATGCATCCAACAATTCAGGGATTCCATCAAATGGCCTCGAGGCCTCCTTCCAATGCTCCGCATACTTGACTCGATACAAAGTAACGAAGAGCTCGATATCTACCTCGCCTTGCCGGTGTTTCGGTAACGACCGCCGCGCCAAGCTCCTGAGTCCGTGCCCAACATATTCACGATAGGATTCGCGGGAATGAGGGGCACACTCCATCTGACGGAGTGTGGCGTTTGCGCTGGCTGCTATATCATCGAGGGTATCAAGCAGCGTTCCATCGAGGTCGAATACGATTCCGTCGTAACGCATAATGGGTTCACCTTCACTCTAAGGGAACGAGGCATCCCTCCTCTGTTACGAGAGCGAGGCTTGCGTTTCTCGTTGATTTTACCGACTTAAAAAATTCTCGTTCTCACGACGCGGATCCGCATGGAGCCATAGTCATAGTACTGCGAATTTGCGCGGATGTCTGTTGAAACAACCATCAGCCTTACTTTCTTCACTTGAAAATCTCACTCCTCGGGAATCGAAAAGACGATGATGCTCCCCGCATCCAACCGTGGAGAAACGGAGATATCTCCCTCGTAAAACCGAACTATCTGCTTGGCGATGAATAAACTCAAGTCTGCCATGCGGATCTCGCCTGCTTCCGACACTTCGTAAGCCCTATCGAGCAACGCGCTGCGTGCCGATGGCGATAATTCATCGCCATCATCTGACAGAGAGAACTCCCAGTGTTTCGACAAATATCGGCACTGTATGTCGACCTTTTTGGCGCCCGAGAGGTCACAATTTCTCAAGAGGTTGTAAAAAAGTGCCTCTGTTCGGGCTTTATTTAGGAAAAAATTCGGAATATCTCCCGAGATTGCAACGTCTAATGTACGAGATACCGACAAACCTCGGGAAAGTAGGGAGATTAAAGCGGAAAGATCGATCGTTTGTGCGGATTCCTGGTAGTCAACTACTTCGAGCCGAATTAATTCATCCGCCAGGCCCAACGATAATTCACGAGGATCTCGCAGGGCTGTGCCCAAGAGGAAACTTCGTGCAATTTCTTCAACTTGTTCCGTAATCGTGTGAATGCCCATACTATTAAGCGTGTTCGCTGCTACCCCCAAAAATCCCTTATAATATGGGTCAACAGACCGTCTTTTTGATTCTTTTCGGCTATCGTATCGTCGACCTCGAAGTTGGAAGCAAAAAACATGAGCCTCAGCGAAAAATTACGAAAAACAATCATCAGCTCGAAGCAATCTCGCTATGCTATCGCCGTAGGGTCCGGGATAGATCACGCGGTTTTGCGACGATTCGTTCGGGGGGAGCGTGACATCAAACTACGCACAGCCGAAAGCCTGTGCGCCTACCTCGGCCTCGAACTCGTAGTTAAGCGGAAGCGTTCGTAAGCGCTCCCTTGAGCTCCCTCTCATGAGAACACTCTCCCCCTCCTCACTGATCCGCTAACACAGTGCATCGGCCTTCGATACTAGCTCACAACATAGAAAAGGTGCGCCGCTTTCATGAAATTTCACTAAGAGTGCGCAGCAATATCTTCCATGAAGTTCGCCGAAATTGGGTAAAAGTTGCGGAAAGCAGCTATTTGATGGCTACCGGGTTATGAACTCTACCGAACACGGGCGACAGTGATGAGGTGTCCCTGCTCTTCGAGCACGGGGGTGCGCCCCTGCCGCTCGATAATCTGCAAAAATCTCTCCGGTGAGCGCATTCCGCTTCGGCCAGCATGAAATGCTATCAAGGTGAACGGGGTTGGTTCGAACATTTGTTTCAACTGCTCTTCGGCTGAAGTAATTCCGATAACTTCGATCGGCTGCTCAACTCCGTACACGAGTAAAGGCGCCCGGAGGTACTGATAGTACTCCCCTGCTTGAGTCTGTGGTGCTCCTTCAGCCTCAATTAGCCCGGAAAAGAGCACCACCCTCTCACCTGAAATACGCACACGTGCCGCTGCCTCCCTCCACTCCTCTATCACTCGTTCCTGTGACAATACTCGCATCATCACGAAAACCAAGGCAGTAACCGATGCAATCCTACGAGCGCGCCCTCCGTGAACTGAGCCCACCACGAACGCAAGAAGCACCGCCGAGGGAATGAGAGACCAGCTCCAGTAGCGGGGTACGAAGAGCATACTTGGAGATAGACAGCTCACAATCAAAAAGAGCAGAGGGGGTATCAGGACATACGGCATCAAAAGAACCAAGCTGCCTCGCGTAACATCACTAATCCTCACTCTACCATCCCATATAAGTGCCAGGATTAGGCCTACAGCGCACGACACAACCGCAACAACAGGCAAAGCTACTCGGAGGACTCCCAGGCTCAATTCCAGTAGTTCCCCCGGGAGCTGCCACCAGGAATCGATCGAAATCACGGGCAGGGTTCCAAACGATAGAGCGCTGGCCCGCTGCGACAAAGACACCAGTTGAAATATACCTGGAGCACACGCTAGGAGCGTGAGAACTCCCCACGGAACGAGCCTTCTCATGAGCCGACGATCGCTCAGGAGCACCAACACATGCACTAGCCCAATCACAGCGAAGAGATAGTGCGCGTAGAAAGTTGCTATGAGTGCCGCACTGAGTGCAGCCGCCTTACGAACCGAATATACCTCACGCAATGAAAGCAGGAACAACAGTGAAGTCGAAGCACAAAGCATAGCAAGCGCATAAGGCCTAGCGCTGAGCAGCGCATCCTGAAAAGTGTCGCTACCAATCAACAAGGCGACACTAAGCAGCGAAACCGTGCGATCCGCCGAGAATTTTCGTGCTATACATGCAGCTACGAGCAGAACGAGCCCTCCACACCCAATACTGAGGGTGCGTAGAATCAGCTCTTCATCCCCAAGAAATTGTCGTATTACCCACACCAACGAGTAATAAAGCGGGGACTGCCCTTGAAATTGGATAGATCGGGTCCAGGCAGATGCAAATGAACCATGTACTATCCATGCCGTTATTGTTTCGTCCAACCAGAAGCTCGCTGTCCACGGGGCTCGCAACGAAAAAAGGAGCGCTATCACCCCTACGAGTACCGCCAGATAGCGTACTTCTGCCGTATTATCGTGAGTCTCAGCCATCTTCAGTACACAACCTCTGGTTCGTGCTCAGGCCTCGTTTTCCATCGCCGATGCAGCCAAAACCACCCCTCCGGAAAGGCGGCTATCATCCGGCAATAACGGTCGGACAATCTCTGGGTGATGATATCGATCTTCTCGTCCATTGAAAGTACCTGGTCTCGATACACATCAGAACAGTCACACTCTACTGCCTCGATGACATATCTATCGTCGCCACTGTACCGCATCGATGCAACAAATACTGCTACCTCGGTGCGTAGGGCTGCCAACGCCACAGACCTCGTAGTCGCTGCTTTCTTGCCGAACCACATGGGAAAGACCGCGTGATTACGCGTCACATTTTGATCAAAGAGCACCGCAACCGAGCGTCCATTGAGGAGTGTATTGACCATCTCCTTGAAGGCGCCCTTACGGTCGATAATCGTATTTCCCCGCGCCTCTCGTAAACTCATCCACCATTTGTCGAGCACAGGGGATCTGAAGCGTCGTGCGATCGCAGACAGCGGATAGCCGAACAATCCAATCGCATGGCCCAGGAGTTCGAAACTTCCCAGATGCCCAGTAGCGATCAACACTCCCTTACCGTTTTGCTGAGCCAAAACTGATACATATTGACCGAGTACCGGACACGTCACGTGCTCCCTTACCCACTCCGGCGTAAGGCTCGGAAGCCGAACCACATCTGCCAACAGGCGCCCCATTTCCGTACAGTTCTTCGCAAGGATCTCTTGCCGCCACTGGTAGGATGCCTCTGGAAAAGCGATCTCGAGGTTGCGCAACGCAGCCTTACGTAGTCGGGGAACAACGGCAAACGCTAAGCGAAACAACGCTCCACACACCGCCACCCGCCGCTCCTGCGAAAGGCAACCCAGGAGCCCGAACACGGTCCTCACCAATCCGTACACCAGGTAATCGAGTATCAGCTTCATCGTCTCCTGCGCGCGAAGCGCTCGAATGCTTTCAGAGTTTCATCACTCACATGATGCTCAATCCCCTCTGCGTCATTTCGAGCGACCTTCTCCTTGATCCCCAAGGACCTTAGAAAGTTCAGCACTATCTCGTGGCGGCGCTTCACCTGTTGCGCCAAGCGTGTTCCTTCGTCGGTCAAAAATATCGACCTGTACTTCTCACTCGAGAGGAGCCCTTGCTTCTGTAGGCGTGCAACTGTCCGATTCACCGTGACGTGGGTTACCCCTATCCGACGCGCTATGTCGACCAAGCGTGCCTCGCCTCCCTCTGCGATGAGATCGGCGATCACTTCGACGTAGTCTTGCGCGATTTCGTGTGCTCTGGCCTGCCTAGTCTTCCGATGATGCTCTGCCTGGTCAGTTGGTTTGCGTCGCTGGTGGAGTGCTCTCATGGCGATGTGATCAAATAAGTTACCGACATGATACCTGTTTCGATCCTTCTTACAAGGCGACCGAAAGCCTAACAAAACCTACCCGTAGCAAAAAAGTGAGAGTTGGGTTGACAGAGGCGAAAACTCAGCTACCGAGGAGATGAAATCTCCTTGACTTTCAGTTATATAGCTCGCTATACTTGTAGCTAATGGTACATTTATTCGCATCCGATACAATCCGACGAATAATGTCCCTCGTGATCGCTGTTTTCAGCGCTCTGGTCCCGCTGCAGGCCGCCGGCCAATCTCCTCTCTCTGTCGTGACAACTACCAGTATACTAGCCGATACCACCAAGCGTATCGGAGGAGCGCATATCGAGGTCAGGTCTCTGATGGGTGAAGGTGTCGACCCGCATCTCTATAAGGCGTCTCCCGGGGATCTACGACTTCTATCCGCAGCTGATCTCGTACTGCACAACGGACTGCACCTCGAAGGTAAGATGGCAGATGCGCTCGAGAAACTCTCGACTCGGAAACCGGTAGTCGCGGTTACCGCCAGTATTCCCAGCACCCACTTGCGTAGGTCAAGTGAAGGCTCGGACAGCTACGATCCACACGTGTGGTTCGACGTGTCGTTGTGGCGTACCGCCGCCGAGCACATTAAAAATAGCCTGATCGAGCTTGACCGAATAAATGAGGCCGACTATCACAGGCATTTTCGCACCCTCGAATTGGAGCTCCGCGAGTTGCACACGTGGTGCGGTGCAGAGTTCAACAAGATCCCACCTGCTCGCCGATTACTCGTCACGGCTCACGATGCCTTCGGATATCTCGGCCGCGCGTACGGAATCGAAGTGAGAGGCATTCAAGGTTTGAGTACCGACAGTGAGGCTAGTTTACAGGACATCCGGCAGCTCGTGGACTTACTTGTACAACGCGATATACCGGCTGTGTTCGTCGAGAACAGCGTCTCACCCAAAGCAGTCGAAGCTCTCATAGAGGGCTGTCAGAGTCGCGGCCACACTGTGAGCATAGGAGGAGAGCTGTTCAGTGATACGCTCGGCTCTCCGAATTCTGCCGCGGGGAGCTACACAGGCATGATACGTCACAATGTAGTCACTATCACATCAGCGCTGACACGGAGCGACTCTCATGTCACCACCGGCAATTGAAGTACACAACCTTACCGTTGCCTACGGCCAGAAGCCAGTCCTCTGGGACATCGATGTCTCCATCCCTTCGGGTAATCTCGTCGCAATTGTCGGTCCGAACGGCGCCGGAAAGTCTACCCTACTCAAGGCAGTACTCGGACTCATCCCTGCGACCAACGGCTTTGTAAAAGCCCTCAATCGAGAGGTCTCGGATGTACGCAAAGAGATCGGGTATGTGCCTCAACGCGAGACTGTTGATTGGGACTTTCCTGTCTCGGTGCTCGATGTGGTCGAGATGGGAAGATACGGTCGTATCGGGTGGCTCAAACGCCCATCGAAACGTGACCGAGAGGTCGCTCTCTCGTGCCTCGAGCAGGTAGGGATGAGCGGTTTTGCAAAACGCCAGATCAGCCAGCTCTCAGGGGGTCAACAGCAACGCGTATTCCTCGCTCGAGCACTGGCTCAGGAGCCGGAAATCTACCTCATGGACGAGCCCTTTGCCGGAGTCGATGCTGCTACGGAGCAAACGATAATCGAGATACTACGAAACCTACGTTCGAACGGTAAAACCATCATCGCTGTCCACCACGATCTGCAAACTATCTCTGACTACTTCGATTGGGTGGCGATGCTGAACCTTCATCTGGTTGCTGCTGGCCCAATCACCGAGGCGTATACCCCTGAAAATCTGCAGAAAACCTACGGTGGAAGGCTGACCATTCTCGATCAAGTTGCCGAGGCTATCCGCACGGGGCTACCACGCTCTCGACAAGATGCGACGACAGAGGCTTCATGAGCACTCACTGGCTCGATACCCTGGTAGCGAGTAATACTTTACTCGTCATCGCTGCTACTGCGCTTCTCGGCATCTCATGCGGAGTAATCGGAACATTCACGGTCCTACGCGGTCGCTCCCTGATAGGTGACGCCCTAGCTCATGCAGCCTTGCCGGGTATCTGTGTATCGTATCTCGTCTTCCAGCAGCGCAGCTTCGGTCTCCTCTTCGTAGGAGCCGTATTTTTCGCATTATTGGGCGTCTGGTGCATACATTTCATACGAAATAAGACACGCCTCAAAGAGGATGCTGCTATCGCAATCACACTGAGCTCATTTTTCGGACTGGGTATCGTCCTCTCACGTATCATACAGAACCAGCCACTCGGCAATCGAGCAGGACTAGACGACTTCATCTTCGGCAAAGCAGCCAGCATCGTCTCTCGAGACGTACTCAGCATAGCCTTGGTCTCACTCGTAATCGTGCTTGTGATCCTGGTGCTTTTCAAGGAGTTCAAAGTGCTGTGCTTCGATCGTGAGTTCGCTTTCTCTCAAGGGCTTCCTATTAGAGCTCTCGACATGACACTCATGACATTGGTCTGTCTGTGCACCGTAGCAGCGCTGCCTGCTGTCGGTGTGGTGCTCGTCTCAGCCCTTCTCATCATACCCCCGGTGACCGCTCGCTTATTTACATCGAAGTTGGAGTCCATGATTATTTTCGCGGGAGCACTCGGACTTCTCGCAGCACTCTGTGGCACGATTCTCAGCGCCGTATTACCGGGCCCTGACAACGGAGTCTCTCGTGGATTTTCTACCGGCCCCCTGATCGTCTTGAGCTGCACACTCTTCTTCGTCATTGCACTCATCTGTTCCCCCGAGCACGGTCTTACTCGACGTCTTTGGAAATGGATACGTCGCCGATGATCACGAACCTCTCGAGTGACGAGTTGTGGGTCATTGCTACCTCTACCGTATGCGCGATTGCATGTGCGATTCCGGGAGTGTTCCTGATGCTCAAACGAGCGTCCCTTTTAGGGGATGCCATCTCTCACGCTATCCTGCCCGGTCTTGCTGTCGCCTTCATGCTATCCGGTTCACGAAATCCAATCATTATGATGTTTGGAGCTCTCGTAGCTGGGCTGCTTACTTCCTCAGTCGCAACGTCTCTCAAAACTGTGCGCGTCATCAAAGAAGATGCTGCTCTCGGAATTGTTTTTACCTCGTTCTTCGCTCTAGGCGTTATTCTCATATCCTGGGTAGCTCGACAGGTTGATCTCGATCCTGGATGCGTACTGTATGGGCTGGTGGAATTTTCACCCTTTGAAACTCTGCAAGTCTTGTCCCTCAATCTTCCGCGAAGCTTTGTAGTTCTGCTGCTCATAGCGCTGATGAATGCCACTCTCGTAACTATCTTCTTCAAAGAACTAACGATCTCAACCTTCGATCACCAATTGGCGTCGACGCTCGGATTCAGGCCACGACTAGTCGATTATGTTCTTATGGTAATGGTAACCATAACTATCGTCGCGTCATTCGAAGCGGTTGGCTCAATACTGGTTGTATCGATGCTGATAACGCCAGCTGCCACCGCATACCTTCTCTCCACCCGTCTTTCACACATCATTCTCCTCGCCACACTCGTGGGGCTGTGTTCAGCTGTCGGAGGATACGCCGGAGCTCTCTCCATGAACACCTCCGTAGCAGGAATGATGAGTGTGACCGCTGCATCTTTTTTTGCGGCTGCACTGCTCTTCTCACCAACCGATGGTGTGATCAAGAAACGCCTCAGTTCTCTGACTTTGCGCTACCGTATCTATCGTGACGATATCCTCGGCCTGTTGTTCCGTTGGCACGAGGTTGTGGGTCAAGATCGGCGAAATCCCCTGACGAGTGCGGATATAATGTCAGCACTCGGTTCCTCGCCGCTCGTGAAGCTAGCGCTCAGGTCGTTGCGTCGGAACGGAGAGATAGTCAGCTCACACGAAGGGGCTCTCCACTTGAGCGAGCGCGGTCTCGTTGAAGCTACGGCCGTAGTCAGGTCGCACCGACTCTGGGAGGCCTATCTGGCTAAACATCTCGGCCTCCCCAAAGACCACCTCCACGAACCTTCGGAGCGTACAGAGCACTTTATCGGCCGCGCCCTAGCTCGAGAGCTGCAAGAGGACCTCTCTACATCCAAGGATCCCCACGGCCGTTCGATCCCCTGATTAACACCGACATAAACCCAGCCTCAATCATTTTTGAAAAAAATGAATGAGAATTGCTGGGCGAGCGCAATCTTGGCTTGCCCAAGTTGCGCCGTAGAAGACAACAAACTCCTATGTGGTCGAGCGTGTGAAATTTTAATGTCATCAGAGACTTTAGAGTGCGTAACAAAAATGAACCTCGTAGCGAGGATGAGCGAAATCGGCAG
>JBBAUR010000014.1:0-74719 GCA_040398075.1 Bdellovibrionota bacterium
CACGTCCATGTTCACGTCCGGAAACGCCAATTCTACCCACTTGATTCACCGATGAGCCTCTTTTAGGCGCCTCGAGATCTCGCGGCGACTTACTACCACCGCTCTCCGGCCGCAGCTCCAGCCCCAGCTCCTGAACTTTGAAGCGCTTTGGCCGCTGCCTCCTTTTTCTTCTTCTCCTCTTCCTTTTTCAGGCGTGTGTAATCGAGGTAGCTGAGATTTGCTTGAATGTTGTCGGTGTTACTGTATACGTACGCCAAGAAGAATTCGGTAATCGTAGCCTTTCGCACTTGAAGCTCCTCAGCCAAGCGCAAGACCAGCGGCATGCGAGTCTTGTTCTCACTCTCGAACGCCTCCCACCACTTCCGGGCACTTCCAGTGGTGTTGTCCCAATCGAGAGTCTTCTTGACCTCTTCGAGTTTTTGAGCGACCTGGTCATCTGTCCACCCCTTGGTGTTCGTGATGCCCGGAGGAAGCCCTCCCTGAGCGGCAGCTGGCTGGGAGGCTGGAGCTGCTTGAGGCTCCTTCTCTTCGAACGGGATGGGCTCAGAGCGTAATTTCAACTCGTACTGATCGGAGTCAAACTCCGTCAATCGCTTGAGCATCTCGGGAATCTTGAAAAAAGGCACCAGATGGCCTTGAAATACCGGTGTATTCGGCATGAAGAATGTGGAGATGTTGTCAGCAGGACGTCCAATTTCGTCTGGCGTCAGGACAGCTCGCTGTTGTACCTGCTCCTGGGTGCTGTCATTTCTGCTTGCAAACCACTCGATCAGTTTCCGGTTTGCGCCGGTCGACTGGGTTTGAAAGCGGATTGTCATCTGCCCGCTCTCTTTGGAAGCCCACTCGGCGTCGGCTAAATCCAGAGCGGGAATAAAAATCTTGGTACTGAAGCCGGCCAGGACGGAATCGGCATCATCCGAATAGTTCGCCTTGATCTGGGCAGTCGACTGGATCGCCGCAACGATACTAACGTTACGTGACCGCAGTGTATTGAGCTTGACATGGATGTCCGGAAGTCGACCCAAGGCGCTTGCAAACTCGTCGATCACCAATCCGACGGGGCGCGGTAATTTGACACCGGGGCATTGTTCAGCTCGCTTGGTGAGGAAGCGGAGAATTTCGACCACGATGACGTTGGCCATCGGCCGTAACATCTCGAGCTCCGACTCGCGTAGCTCAACGATGAAGAGGGTGGGCTTTTGAATCAGATCCTCGATGTCGAGTTCGTCGAGCGAAGTGGTCGCCCGAATTGCTGTGAGATCCCAGGCGCTCAAGCGCATGCTCAGCTCAGACATGATGGTGTCTGCGTTTTGAGACCCAGAGCGTGCAAGCTCTACGAAGGTTCGAGTGTTGCGTATCGCAGCCGGATGCTGCTCGAGCCAATCACACAGAGGTTTCATTCCAGACTGCACGAGTTCATGGATTCTCGGCATGGAGAGCACTTCGTTGGCGTCGTGAAGCAACCCGACCATGATTGAGTTGAGGATCGCTAGGGCGTTGTTTCGGAAGAAGGGGCTATCAGATTTTGCCTGCGGCTGATCCGTGGCCATGATGATCGTATTCGCGATCAGCTTTGCGTCGGTATCGTCTTCAATTTTGGAGAGGATATTCCAGCTCAGTGAGCGGGCTCGATCGAGCGGATTGAAGAGGATGATCTTCTTGTTTGGGTTGTATTTCTGCGTCATTGCGGCGAGTTTGCGCCACATTTCAGGTTTGGAGTCGATCACGATCGTCGACCGATCGGGATCCATGCAGTCATTGTACAGGATCGGCAAGATGAATCGAGATGTCTTACCGCCTCCGGTTTTCGCTACGACGAGTATGTGTCGGTTGCGTTCTTCGGAGCCGATCACTAATTTCCCCTGCGTGAGCGCCACGCCTTCGCTGCCGCGTAGGTCGTTTACGTAAAGATACGAATCCCCGGATTTTCCGCTCGATTTTGTCCACTTCGCGACCTGCTCTGTATTGGCGAGATCTCCGGACCCTAGCTCGTTGCTCTTTGAGCGCTTGGGCCGTCGGGACTTGTCTTTAACAAGCCCCGAAACCGACATGTCACCGACGATCACTCCGGTTTTTTTGTACTCGAGCCAACTGAGTCGCCCAACCAACAGAAGATAGCCGACAAATACAACGAAAAAGCTCTCCTCTATGACGAAGCGCCTATCCGCAGGGGCTATCAGCAAGCTGAGTATCGGCTCGATAATTGGAACTGGCGACAACGGAGACGACACATTCTCGATAGCAGATTGTAGAGCTTGAATCTTGTCGAGTGCCCTCTGAGGGCTGATGAGGTGGAACGCCTCGGCCACCAAGAAAATGATTCCTACTACACCAGGGAGCATCGTCTTTCCCATGGTGGTATTACCGCTGATGAAGAACTGAGTGAGGATACAGCCGAGCGCAATCACCCCAAGGGTCATGATACCCACGATGGGACCAAGGCCGTAAAACGATTCGGCAAAATTCAGTAGTGCTATTTCAAGGGCGCGCAGCATCGCTCTTCAGAAGATCCTTCCACAAGTCTCAACCTGTTATGATCTATTCGGTCAAGAGGTTGCATTTAGTTGAGGTTCAAAAACCAACTGCTTAAGGGTAGTACAATCAGGAGGTTAGAGCCAACATCGTAGCTCCTGATTTGCTAACCTGTTGAAAACAAAGCGCTCAGAAAGGGCTCTATTTTGGGACAGAGGTAATCAGTCTCGGAAAATAAAGCGCGCTAGACAAGCAGTCTGCAGAAAACAAACGTCACCGGAGCCTCGCGTGGCAGAGAGGAATCCACTTCACTCTCATCTCGTCCTATCCTGCGCCTGGAGTTTGTTCTACGCGACAGGGCCCAAACCATCCGTTCTCGTTGGCTGCACATGTCAGCTCAGGTCGCCCTGTGGGCGTGAACCTCAAGCCATCGATTTCGATTGAAGTCAGCACACCTGTGCTTCCGACACCTTTGACGATCTGCTCAACCAGGTTTCCATTCGAGTAGACCTCTGTGATGTCTTCTCGTAGCTTGAGCATGATCTCCCCCTGAAGTGCCAATAACTTGTCATCTGAACTTTTGCCGAGGATGTCTACCGAGTTGTCCGTTGAGTCCTGTAGCGCCTGAGTATTGTCGGGGTAGGGCACTGCCTGTTCGTTCTCGTACCACGGAGTTTCCTCTTCGTCTGCACGAGTGTCAAACGCTACGCCGCCGAGCAACAGCAGCACAGAAGGCAGGATCACAGCTATTTTTTTCATACGAGTCTCCATTCCGGGTCGGTAGTCATATTCACTCTCGATAGAATTGCGTCACATTTCGGATCTGATATGAAACTCCTTTGAGCGTTGTTATATCGCCGGATTCGTCGTAATGCAGGGAGCCGTTACCCGTGAAGGTTAGAGCTGTGGCTTTGATGCCTCCCCTGAAGACAAAATTCCCCAGAACATCGATAGGCGCGGAGGGTGCAACGATGAACGCATTCATTGCAGCCGTTCCGTTGAGGCGCAAACGCTCAGTACCGAGGTAGTTCAGTCGCAGTTGGTATGGTTTGTTGTTCACGTTGAAAACCTGGTTGCCGTTTAATGTGTTACCTGTGATTGTCCGCACGTAGAGGGTAATTGTACCGGTGGCGGGAGAGGGCGCAAAGTTCAGACGTCCCGTGTTCGAGATGTCCAATACGTCTATGAAGTAGGGATAATCGCTCGAGGTAAGCGTTACAACTCGATTGTTGGAAATGGTGACCCTCGACCAACACCTCTGATTGGGACTGTTGCCTGAGACGGTTAGTAATGATCCACTCGTTGGTGTCACGCTACCTCGATTGCTCGGACAATAGGTGCTCCAAGCGCTGAAGTTCGGTAGTCCTGGCACCTGGCACGAGGAGCCTTGGCAGGTAGTTCCTGGCTCCGAACAGGTCGAATTGGCGCATACCTTACCGCCGAATGGGGGTGACGAGCTGATAGCGCCATTGGTGTATACAGAGCCGTAGACGTTTGTGTTGTTGAGAATCGCGACATTCCCGTTTGAGCCTACGGGGCAGTTTGCGCGAGCCGAGGCACTCGAGTAGGGACCGCTGTTAGAGATATAAGAGTTACACGGTTGACGAATCTCAACCTGGTCACGACCGTAGAATCCTACGCCGTAATCGTATTGTAACTTACCGAGGACGTGCCCGAATAGGTGCCCTCCTGTTTCCTTGAAGAAGGTTCGAGATGAGGGACTTTTTTGTGCGCCTAGTATACCCTGTTGCGATACCTTCTCCCGGTCGAGGACATCAAGGCGGTAAAGCGGCTGAAAATCGGTTTGTGGGGGGGCGCCGGAATCCCCGAAATCCTTTGATGGCTCCACTGGAATCGCATCCACGAGGGTAATCCGCACCTTCTTTCCGTTGAAGCGAGTGGTCTTCAACGAACTGAGAGGATCGAAAGCTGCACCCGATTTAGTATCTGTGGTAAGGGGGAAGCTACCCTGTGCCTCGGAGCTCGCGCTACCTTGCAGCAGAACGGGATCGCTCACCAACACGATTGATTTTCCAGGCTCCGAGCGAGGTCCGATCTTCGTTGGTACCCGGAAGATCCCTTGATCGTTAGACCCTATGCTGGAGGACCTACGCTTGAATACCGAGTAGAATTTGGTACGGCCAAATACATCGGTCATGCCCGTCGAATTATCACGCATCCATTGAACAGCCTCGCCGAATACCCTTTCGTTCACAAAGTACTCCGCAGTGCGACTGTTGGTGGTGCTCATGGTTTGAATACCGCTGCCGAGTACTCCTGCTGCACTCGCACCTGCAAATGCAGTAATCATGACGAACAGTAATACTGCTACGAGCATGTACCCAGCTTCGGTTTTTTCATTCGTTTTCTTGGCCATGGTAGTTACCTCATCTGCTCAAAATCAGGTTTCTGAGAGCTACAGTTTGCTGTGCCTCTGTTGATGACAAAACTCCGCCGAAGCGAGAACGAGACTCGACCCTCACGAGTACAGTAATGCCAGCCAGAGAATCACGGATGGTTGTAGCGCTGAGCGGCAGAGTGAGCGGCTGGCCGGCTCTGTCGAGATAGCGTAGTTCGAAAGAAGTATGGTCTGACTGTGTCGAAGCTCCACGTGATGTTGTCCGGATCACCCCGTTCGAAGTGGACGAGTACGTAACCTGGGAAACTGGTTGGATGAGGCTGCTAGCCGGAAAATAAGCGTTCGGAGTGGTCGTAAAGGTCGCTAACTGGATGGTATTTGCGCTCGTCGAGGCAACGATCCCATAAAGACCGTTAGTACCACCCGCCGAAAAAGACGAAAGATAGACAGAATCTCCGGGATTGAAACCGTTGGTGGAATCGACAGAAATAGTTAGACCTCCAGGGGACGGCGTAAAGTCGCCGGTAAGAACCGCGGTTGCGCCGATCTCATTGAGTCGGAAAGTTATCTCAGAGGTAGAGGCAGACAGTAAAAGGGGCAATGCAAGAGCACCTATGGCGGAGTCTTGGTACGAAAAACTAGCCTGCGTCAGCGGCATACCGCTACCGAGCATTCGCAACTCGAAACTCATCAGGTCGAGTAGACTACTCGCGGCCACCTGTGCGTGGGTAAAGGAACGGATATCCTTATTATGATAGAGTGAATTGATGAAAAATGAGGTACTCGCCGAAAGTACTATGCCGGAAATGAGCATAGCTACGAGCATGCTCACCAGCGATTCACCTCTCTCACTGTAGTCGTGTCGTCGTTTCATGGGGTGCTCCAGGCGGTAAGGCGAGCACTGAGCGAAGCTAGGATTCGCCGTGCCTGAGGGGGGCTGTCCTTGTAGGCAGACACCTCTACTGACCTCGAGTTATCACTATTCGACGTAATCGTAACTGTACGAACAAGTAGAACTTTCCCGCGAGTGATCTGTTCAGAGTACGTTGAAGAGCCAAGGAGGCTGAGATCACGAAGGGATAGCTCTTCGATAGTCGATGCTACTACCTGCTGAGCGAGAGCCCTCTCCCGCGATTCGGTGAGTAGTCGGTAGCCTACGCTGGAGAAATGGCTCAAAGCCAGCCCGACTATCCCCATGACCGAGATCGAGACCAGGATTTCTACAATGGAGTAACCACGCTGAATATCTTTCGTCTTGTTCATTGGAGGACCCCTATGCTGGAGAGTAGTTTGGTTTCGCACGGTGCTCCTCGACAGAGAAAGCTTACCGATACTTGCGAGGGCTGTCCGAGGGAGTCGACTACGAAGCCGCGCGGATTGAGCTGTATCGATGATGTGACCTCCAAGCGTACCGTTGTAGGGGTGGAATGAGTGAATGAACTCAGGTCATCCGGGTAATAATCTCCGGAGAAACAGGAGGTGCTCGCGCGACCGGAGTACTGGGATCCATTTACCTCTAGCTCCAAGATCTGAGGGCAACCTGTCGCTAGTGCCTGGCTGCGTAATTTGCTGATATCTGATTGAAGTTGATTGATGGCATAGTTGAGTTCATAGGCATCGACTATCGCGCCGAATCCGACGGTGCCGGCCCGCACCAACAGCCCAGCGATGAAGAGCGTAACCAATAGCTCGAGAAGGGTGAATCCAGAGGCGTACTTCATACTCGAAACAGGCTTTCGACATCCCGAGGAGTCTCCGTGATAAGGGCAGGAATAAGTGCGGTAAATACTCAAGTCTCGGGGTGGCATTTCCCGATTACAGCTAGGAGAAAGTCGGATAATTGTATCTCGACCAGCAGCCCGCAGCGCGGAAACTATCCGCGTTACACGAGGAGTTCAATAGAGAGATGGCCTGGATTCTTCTTCTTTCACTCGGTTCGGCCGCGTGCGCCTTATATGCTGTAAGTCGCTCTAGGAAGAGGTCTTTTGTCAATCCGGAGGATGACCTGGTTCATCGGGTCCATTTTCAAGACATCCTTGATTCTATGAACGAGGGTATACTGGTGACTGATCTCGTAGGTTTCGTAACGTACGCAAATACCCGAGCTCGAGTGCTTCTGGACGCCTCGAGTAACGAGATACTCGGGGAGCATATCGCGGCTCTCGTGACCGGCCGCTGGGGTATCGATGCTAACAGTGGACGTTGTCGCCGAGAAGCCAGTCTTCACCGGACGGAGGGAGAGTTACGAGAATTAGTCATAGAGCGCTCGAACCTCACTGATCACCAAAGCCGGCTCCGAGGGATGCTGTTCGTCGTGGAGGATGTCACTGAGAGGAATCACCTCGCTCGAGAGCTAGCCGACCACAGAGATATGCTCGCGCGCAGCGAGCGATTGTCTGCACTGGGGACCCTCGGAGCGATAGTAGCTCACAAATTGAGTCAACCTATCAGCTCTGTGAGGCTCTTTATTCAACAGGTAAAGCGGGAGCTGGTGACCGTTCCCACGCCTAAATTGGTTCAGGATAATCTCAACGACTCTCTCGCCGAGCTTGATCGGATCGTCGCAATCACCAATCAGATGCTCAAGTCCGACAACGGGAAGCTCTCCGCTCTCAGCGACTCTCCCGGAGGAACCTCGGTGTGGAGCGCAGTTATGCACGTCAAAGATTCTCTCGAAGATGTAGCGAGACGCAGGGGAGTAACGCTTGCGGTTTGTTCAGAGCGGTCAGATCTCGAGGTTTTGTGCTCGCGAATAGAGCTGGAGGAGATTCTGTACAGCCTCATTACCAACAGTATGCAAGCCGCTCCCGAAGGAGCTCATGCTCAGGTAGATATCGATATCGAGCGTTTGGGGGATGAGGCACTGATTACCGTAACAGACACGTGTGATGGTATCCCACCGGGGCATATCGACAAGATATTCGACTGTTTCTTCACGACTAAAGCAGCAGGGCAGGGAACGGGCCTTGGCCTCGCCATAGTTCGCCACATAGCAGAGAGATATGGAGGGAAAGTTGAAGTAAGCAGTGAGGAGGGCTTTGGAAGCTGCTTCATGATTTCACTACCGCTTGTCAAGGAGTCCTACGGTGGTCACACCACAGAAAGTATTCATTGTTGATGACGAGCCTGCGATTCGCAGGGCTCTCAAGCAGTCTATCGAGTCTCTAGGGGCCCAGGTAGTCTGCTTCCCAAGCGCAGAACTGTGCTTGGATGCCTTGGGAGAGGAGCAATGCGATCTCGTTGTCACCGATCTGACGATGCCTGGAATGGATGGCATCTCACTGCTCGAGCATATTCGTGAGCTTTCGCCACTTACCGCGGTGCTCTTGGTAACTGGCTACGGTAGCGTACAGAAAGCCGTGGCGAGTATGCAACTAGGGGCCGCCGATTTCATTGAGAAGCCGCTCGATGAAGCAGTTCTTTTGCCCAAAATACGTACACTCCTGCAGGGCCGTGACAGAGGAGACCTCGAAGAGTTGAGCCCTATGGAACAAAAAATTCTCCAGCTCGTTGCGGCGGGGAAAGCGAACAAGGAGATAGCCTACGTACTCAATCGTTCGGTGCGTACCGTGGAAAACCACCGGCATAGGTTGATGAAGAAGTTGGGTGTGAATAGTACGGCAGAGCTGGTGAAGATAGCGTTAAACCGGGCCTATCTATCCTCTAAACACGCTCCAGCACCGTAGCGATCCCCATGCCTAATCCGATACACATCGTGACGAGCGCGTAACGCCCGCCTGAACGTTCTAGCTCGTCCACTGCAGTTCCGATGAGCATCGCACCGGTTGCACCCAACGGATGACCCAGAGAGATGCCGCCGCCATTTACGTTTATTTTATCCGGATTGATACCCAGTTCGCGCATAGTCATAACTGGTACCGGCGCGAACGCTTCGTTTATCTCCCAGAGGTCGATCTCTCCCACTTCCAGACCAGCTCGTATGAGTGCCTGTCTCGAAGCCTCGAGCGGACCTGTAAGCATGATACGAGGCGCAGATCCGATAGCACGGTGAGAAACTATCCGGGCTCGGGGAGTGAGAGAGTGTTCTTTGATCGCATTCTCACTTGCGACTAAAATCGCTGCTGCTCCATCCACAATCGCGGAAGCATTTCCAGCAGTGATGATCCCATCCGGTTTGAACACGGGTTTGAGAGAAGCAAGGGCTTCTATGGTCGTCTCTGGACGCGGATTGTCGTCTCGGCGCAAGAGCGCACATATCCCCTGCTCGTCTCGATACTCGACCGGAATCAAACTTTTTACGAAGCGGCCCTCGTCTATGGCGCGTTTTGCGTTTTTTTGCGACCTGAGCGCAAATGCATCCGCGGCATCACGGGATATTTTGAATTCCTCTGATAAGATCTCCGCCGCTAAGCCCTGCTGCACGAGGTCAGGGTGGTGTCGCTTGAGCAAAGGGCTCTCCTCACCACCACCGTCGCTGAACATCGGAACGCGCGTCATATGTTCGAGACCTCCGGCGACAACGAGCTCGTATTGCTTGGACTCTACGCCGTTAGCAGCGAAATTCAGAGCTTGCTGTCCTGATCCGCACAGCCGATTGATCGTCGTTGAGGGCACCGTAAAGGGCCATCCAGCAGCAAGCACTCCCGTGCGTCCGACGCACCATCCCTGTTCGCCCGTTTGAGTGACACAACCGATCAGCACGTCTTCAACCTGACTTGGATCGATATCAGTACGCTGGATCAGAGCATTCAGCGGATAGGTGATTAGATCAGCGGGGTGCACGGTTGAGAATTTTCCCTTCTTGCGGGCTCGCGGCGTTCTCACTGCATCTACAATATAGGCGGATCTCATATGGACCTCTTCTCTAGGGCGAATGGACATCTCCCACTTGCTGCAAGTAGCGGTGTCTAGACGACACGACTTCAGCGAGATACGAAGACATCTACTCGTCGATTCAACTGACGACCAGCCTTGGTCGAATTGCTTGCGATCGGCTTCGAGGCGCCCTGACCGCTGGTCTTAATTTGATCAACTGATATACCTCGAGCACCAAGATACGCACTGACGCTGTTCGCTCGAGCAATCGCCAGACGATCGTTGTAGTCTGCTACACCTGTATCATCGGTATGCCCCACCACATTTACAGTTCCGACATGTGGGTTGATTTTTATAGCCTCCGCCAGTACCTCGAGATTGGCGACTGCTCCAGCTCTGAGACTAGTAGCGTCTTCGTCGAAAAAAACCTGGTAGATGCCGATGGAGGCGTCAGTGAGCGCTGCTCTGTCGAGCGTACCTTGGATCTTCTCTAGTTCGAGTTGGGTTCCTACGTTGCGCAATTTCAGCGCAGCAAGCTCACGATCCTGCTTCAACAGAGCTCCTTCTCCGAGGTCGAAACCACCCCCAGCCAATAGCCCTGCAATCGCCCCGAAGCCTGCGCCTACTGCAATCCCCTTACCAGTTGAGTCTACCTGGTTGCCTACGACCGCCCCGGCACCTGCCCCCCAACCTGCCCCGAGCACAGTTCCAGCAATAGTCTTATCCGGGCCGGGCTGAGGATTGGAGCAGGATATGCAGACGAGGAGGGGGAAAAGTAGAACTAGACGGACGGAAGTGCGCGGTACGTGTGGCGAACGAGGCTTCATGATTATCTTCTTTATCGCGTGTTATAGTCCGAGACCAGCCCCTCCGGATCGTGCCGTGACGGGTCTGCACCCACTTACATCAGAGCTCACAGGACTCGAGTGTACGTCGTTAAATTTCAGCAGCTCCAGCATACTAGAACCTACTCTCCTTATCGGAAAGCTCCATAGAGTACAAAAGAGGAATTAGAGAAAGGCTAAGGTCGGCTCTATCAAGCAGGCCTGGAGTTTCAGGGAGAAGCTCGCTAAGCCACGCTTATGCGAACGTCGTTTGTGAACCTCCTACTTATTAGGAGAGCGCCTGAAGGCGTATCGCACTGCTGCAAGTGCTCCTGAGGCGGCACACAGCAACCATAAGGTGTCGATCGGTAGGATGGAGTACCAGGTCATCGAACTCAACAAATTGACCTCCATCGGTAGAAGCGCCTCGGAGAAGGGTGAGAGCGATGCAAGTGTTCTCCCAAGAGGATCAACAACTGCAGTGAGGCCCGTGTTCGTTGAGCGCAGGAGAAATCGCCGTGTTTCTATCGCTCGGAAGCTCGCAATAAGGTGGTGTTGGTACGGCGCGACGGTATCGCCGAACCATGCATCGTTAGTTTGATTGACCAGCAACTGCGTTCCCATTCGTACCGCCTGTTTTGCCAGATCAGGGATGATATCCTCGTAGCAAATCAACGGGGATAGCTTTACGGTGGAACCGTTCGAAAGTTTGTAGGAGAGGACGGAGGGCTGCAACCCCGGGGTAAATTGGCCGGCTGTGGCATTGATGTCCTTGAGCCAAGGAAGCAGAGAGCTTAAAGGGGTGTATTCTCCAAACGGCATCAAGATCATCTTGTGATAAGGGGTGTCGAGTGATCCGTCAGGTCGTACGAGTAGGGAGCTGTTGAAGAATTCTTCACGGGATGCCCACGTTAAGCCACCCACAAGGAAAACCGAGCCGTCCCCCAGAAAGGGGAGTTCGGGAACGGTTCGCGCGTCAGAAGTTTGAGCAGGTATCCAATCGGTAATAGTGCTTTCAGGCCATATGATGAGGAGGTCCTTCTGGGAGACACCAGCGCTGAAATCGAGGTAGCGTTGGCGATTGACGGAAAAGTATTTCACATCGTGCTTCTCGCGGAGCGATACGTTCCCTTGAATCATCACCGTCTTCAGAGGCGTCTCGTACAGCGTTGGAACGAGCCGCTCCATACTGACTCCGTAGAGAAGAGATGCTATCAGGAGTAGGAGAGGGGGTAGCTTGGTGGTAAGCGGTCCCGCCTTAGATAGAATCGCCACCTCGAGGAGCCACATCATCAGGAAGCTTATACCAGGAACTCCCGTCAGGTCTGCCACCTGGGCGAGGGGCACAAAACCCAGTTGAGTATGGCCGAAGTCCCACGGAAAAATCCGTATCCAGAAATGATTTGCTACCAGCCATGCGACAGCAGTCCTCACGCCCCATCTGCTGCACCACTTTGGCAGGTGCTGCCATACGAACCCCCAGATTGCGAAGCTTATGGCGCTACCGCTCACAAAGAGCGCAAAGATGGCAACTGCGGCAACGGTTGGGAAGCCACCAAAATCCTTTATGGTGCCGTACAACCAGTAGAAACCCCCGAGGTAGGTCAGTAGACCGCTAAAGTATAATCGCTTGAGCCTGTCTCGGGGGGACGCGAGCGCAACGATCCAAAGGCCAATTGCAGACCATCCGAGAGCGGCGCAGCCGAGCGATCCGGGAATCCACCAAGCCGCGACCGTCAAGGCCGCGGCTATGAGCGAAACGATCCAAATAATCACGCGAATGGATTCTCGCAGATCGAGGAGCCAGCCAAGAAGGTTTCAATCCATAGCAGGCGGTTGTACTTTGCAGTTCTCTCGCTACGACAGACGGAACCCGTCTTGATCTGACCTGCACCAGTTGCCACTGCTAGGTCGGCGATAGAGGTGTCCTCGGTCTCTCCTGAGCGATGAGACATTATGGCTCGATATCCGTTTTCGTGAGCGAGATTGATCGCTTCGAGAGTCTCTGTCACCGTTCCGATCTGATTGAGCTTGATCAAGATGGCGTTTCCAACCCTACGTTCGATACCGTCGGCGAGACGCTTTACGTTGGTCACGAAAAGGTCGTCGCCAACGAGCTGCACCATGCCACCGATCTTCTCCGTCATCAGGCGCCACCCATCCCAGTCGTTCTCGTCGAGCCCGTCTTCGATACTGACGAGGGGATACTTACTGGTCCATCCCGCATACATATCGACGAGGTCGGCTGCGGAGAACTCCTCCTTGGAGCTCTTCTTGAAGACATACGTGCCCCTTTCTTTACTGTAGAACTCGCTGGCCGCGACATCGAGTGCTATGGAAACGTCGTTGCCTGGCTCGTACCCTGCGTCTGTGATCGACTCGACCAAGGCATCAAGTGCCTCATTTGGTCCTTTGAAATCGGGCGCGAATCCACCCTCGTCACCAATACCTGTGGAGAGTCCCTTCTTCTTGAGGTTCTTCTTGAGCGCGTGGAACACCTCGGCAGCGCAACGGATGTTCTCAAAGAACGTCGAAGAGACGTGGGGGACGATCATGAACTCTTGGAAGTCGAGAGAGTTAGCCGCATGGGCACCGCCATTGATAATATTCACGAGCGGAACGGGTAGCCGTCGTGAATTTGCTCCTCCTATGTATCGAAAGAGGGGAATTTCCAAGTACTGCGCTGCTGCGTGGGCGGCCGCCAAACTGACGCCGAGGATCGCATTCGCACCCAGGCGGCTCTTTGTTTCAGTTCCGTCGAGATCAATCAGCTTTGAGTCGAGGCTGGCTTGCTCCAAGACATCGTGGCCAGCTACCACGGGTGCAATTTTGTCCTTTATGTTCTCCACAGCGGTGAGAACGCCCTTACCGAGGTAGCGCGAATCATCGCCATCTCGTAATTCGAGGGCCTCGTGCTCGCCGGTCGAGGCTCCCGATGGCACCATAGCCGACCCTCGGGCACCGTTTTGAAGGATGACAGTGGCGGCGACGGTGGGAAAACCTCGCGAGTCGAGGCACTCGTACGCGGTGACGGAAGATATCGCACTAGGTTTCATGTTCGCTCCTCTTAAAAAAATTCTTCATATACAGCCTACCTCCTGCGTGCCAGGCTGTCTGGGTAGTGACTGCAGGCCCCGAAGTCTACCCCGCAACGCTCGAAAAAGTACATGGGTTTAGGCGCTTTCGGAGGCACACCTGCGCGCTCGATGCTACTGTGATATCTATGAGCAGGCCCGTTGTCGGGCTTCCCTCGCGCGGTCAGGCGCGGTAATGTACGGTCTATGCGAATCTCTGGCCCGATCCTGATAGTAGCCTTCGCCCTGCTCATCGCTGGTATCTCCTTCGTACTCGACGATGGTTTCGCAAAAGTAGCCAGCTTGCGCCGCAGCGTGGAACAACAGCAGCGGGCAAATGCCAAGCTCGCTGAGGGTATAGAGTCGTTGAAGCGGGAGGTAAACGGGTTGCAGAACGACCCGCGATTGGTCGAGAAGGCTGCGCGCTCAGAGCTCGGAATGGTGAGGCCAGACGAAATGATCGTTATTTTCGAGAAGAAGAAGGAGGTTGCTGGTGGAGCGAGTCGGTAATCTCCTCGGACAGCTCGCTAACCTCGAGCCTCGTACGGGGGCGCGGACCCAATCTGGTGCTCCATCCACTAAGAATACGAGTGGAGCAACTGGAACCGCAGCACATCAAGCAGCGAATCGCTCGAATCATCAGGTAGACGAGACTGAGCAGTCCAGCGAATCACATCCTGACCAAGCGGAGCATCGGCCCCATCAACATCAGCCCCGACGCCGGAGACTAGGGGTTGGAACGGATCTAACCAAAATCAAGGGGATCCTTTCCAAGGCTCTGGCGCACAAGGGCTTGGACAAAAAGATAGAAAGATACGAGTTCATCTTGCACTGGGAGGAGATCGTGGGAGAGTCGTTGGCCCGCATCTCCAAACCGGAATGCATACTGAACAGAAGTTTGATTGTGAAGGTAGTGCACTCGACGTGGGCACAAGAGCTCGCCTTCATGAAACCAGTTTTGATTCAAAAGGTGCTCCCATATCTCAAAAAAGGGGATACCATCGATGACATCGTCTTCAGGATCGGCAACGTAAGCTGATCTACTTTCCCATCAGATGTATTCATTTCGCTTCTTTCGTTCTGTGCACGCCCAACGCCGGGAGCTTCTGGCAGCTTCGGAATATGCCGACGTAGCGATTGATCCTTTGTTACGCCGCACCTTGACTTCCCTCGGGGAGGAGGGGAATCAAGGCAAGCAGTCCTTCGATCGCCGTGATGTTTGGCTCGGGAGTATTCGGGCCATCGGGCCACTCCTGATAAGGAGTGCCGGATGGCAATGCGTATCTGCAGTCGGTATGGTGATGGCGCTCTTCGCAGCTCGCTACATCTTATCCACCGAGCTCACCACGACCGTGATTGTGGCCCTGTGCCTTACCTATCTTCTGGCCGAATGTGGTCGGCACACTGTCTTTTTCTTCGACCTGCAAAGGAGGGCTCAGATCGCGCGGGGCATTCAGCTTTTCTTGTTCGACAAGGTCAACAAAAAACTCCTGCGCCTCGATGTGCACTCTAATCCGGAGTTTTCGACGGGTAATGTCAAAACGTTGCTGTCTGGGGATGTAGAGGCAGTAGAGGATTTTATCACAACAGCCTTGGGAAGCTGGGTTCCTGCACTTGTCATCCTGTCGGTTACTACGGGCCCCATCGTCGCGCTTGCTGGGGGCATGGGCATGGTCGGGATATCTATCGCGCTACTGCAGGTGCCGATAGCCCTGTCACTCGCACTACTATTGGAGCGCTACAAGGATCTGCGTCAAACCGAACAGGATCGCCTCGCTACCACAGTTGGTGAATGGGTCAGAAACGTACGGTTGGTTCGTTACCTGAACTGGGAGCCGGTCATCGCCCAACGAATACGAGACGCGCTCCGGCGTTTCTCTATTGCTGCGGGTAAAGCTCATTTCCTGGTGTGTCTGGCCTATGGGGTATCATACTCATGGTGGGCGATGCCGATCCTAGGTATGCTCGTCTATAGCTCGTACGCTGATACGCCACTCTCTGCGGCAGAGTTCTTCCCCACAGTCTGGTTTCTATCTTTATTGTCGAATCAGATCCAATTTTTACCTCATTCTCTCACGCAGCTTGGAGAGGCCTCTGCAGCGGTCGCGCGATTAGTGCGGTTCTTTTCTCTACCTGAGGTCAATCGGCATTTTCGACCCGAGACGGGTCGGTACACGGCAGATGCGTTGGGCATTCCTGTTCGTATTCATGTGATGAATGTCACAGTGGCCTACCAATCGAGCTATGCTCTCTCGGAGCTCTCTTTGACAATTGACCTCGCGGCACATGTCGCAGTGGTAGGAGAGGTCGGCTCCGGTAAGACAACACTGCTCAAGTTGCTGGTCGGAGAGTTGGCACCGTTATCAGGAGAGATCGAAGTTGAGTTTTCGAGTGGAGTCCGAGCACCGCTGTGGAACCCCGAAGTGTACTCAACGTATCGAAATTCGGTGGCGTATGCTCCGCAGGAGCCATTCCTCTCGAATGCCTCCTTGCGAGATAATATCGATCTCTCGACTCGAAGGGATGAAGCAGAGGTGGAAGGTGCTGCAGAGCGAGCGTGCCTTGCTCCCGATATTGAGTTGTTTCCGCATAAGCTCCATGAGGAGGTCGGTGAGACCGGAATCAATCTCAGTGGAGGGCAGAAGCAAAGGGTCAGCCTCGCGCGAGCCTTTGTGTCGGCCCGCCCCTTTCTCTTTCTCGATGATCCACTCAGTGCGGTTGACTCTGGCAGCGAACGCTCACTTTTTGCGAATTTTTTGAGAGATGCTCGTGGCTTCGTGCTCGTATCGCATCGCCTCGACGAACTTGATGTTTGTGACCGCATCATCGTTCTGGAGGGTGGTCGGATTATGGAAGATGGTAGACCTCACGAACTCCTGGAGAGGTCTTCGTCACGCTATCGCACCTTCTTGAAAGCCCGCAGAAGAGGGGAGGGCCATGGAAGCTAAGTCCTTTACCTCTCGGGAAACGGTGTTCTCGATCAGTCGCTCGTTTGCAACCCTTCGTCGCTTCGTCGAGGCGCTACCGCTTCTGCGCGTATTGTTCGTGCCCACCCTTGTGCTGAGTGTCGTTGCAGTAGTGCTCCCGCAGCTTTTTTTGTGGTTTTCGGGGTATTTCGTTCAGTGCGCCTCAAAGCACGAGTGTTCTGTGGATGTGCCTCTGTTGGATGTAAACATCAACGTATCGATGTGGATGTTGGGAGTTATAGCATTCGCCTCCTTCGTCATTCGACTCACATCATGGGTGGTTTTCGAGATCGGAGGTTTGTGGTCTCTACAAAGCTTCCACCACCGCATGGTGAAAGGGCTACAGGGTGTTCGCACCACTTTCTTCGACGAAAATCCGTCTGGTCGTCTGATTAATCGGATCGTGAACGATTATGAGAACCTGCGTTCATCCTGCATCGTACGCATGGGGGATTCGATGCAGGCGTTTCTCGAAGTGCTGAGCGTTGCGGTAATGGTCCTTTTCGCCCACCCACTCGGCGCTATATTGATCGCGCCAACAGTCTTATTCTTCCTCTACATTCAGTGGGGTGTTGCTCCTATGTTGCAGCGCCTTTCGGCAGTGCGCTCGATTAGGCTTGGAGAAGTGCTCCACCGGGAGACGGACATTATCGAGGGTGCCCGGACATTTCTTTTGTACGACGCACGAGCTTCGCTCCTGCAACGGCTGCAAACGGCTGTTGGGCGGTATGTGCAGGTCCATCTCCTGCGTGTCAAGATAGAAGCATGGGGACGGTTGCTGTCGAGCTTCGTCACCGCCAGCTATGGCTTTCTTGCGCTGCTCTTGGTTGCTCTTGCAGTCCGTAGTGGATCGCTTTCGTTGGTGATGGGGGGTGCGATTATCACGGTGATTCTCCGCTTGGCACCCGCATGTGGATGGCTGGCTTGGTCAGTCGGCCTACTTATCGAATCGATCGGTGTAATCAAGAGATCTTTCGAGATCGCGGATCTTCCGGCACAAGAGAAAGAGGAGTTCGCATCGTGTCCATCGCAGGATCATAGCGTCGTTCTGCCATCTCGAGGAGATCTACAGTTTGTCGATTACTCGATGTCCTATCGTGCAGATACACCATGTATTCTCGAGGATATATCACTCACTATTCCGGCCGGCTCCAAGGTTGGTGTAGTGGGACGCACCGGTTCGGGAAAGACCTCTCTCATGCAAAGCCTCTTTCGTATGGTATATGTCAGGAAGGGCGACCTTCTGTTTGATGGCAGATCATTATTCCACGTGGATGTTCGAAGTGTTCGCGCGTTATTCGGAGTTGTTCCACAGGACCCGTATCTCTTTGCCGGCACTCTGAGGAGTAATTTTGATGGAGATGGGCAGTTTTCTGACGAGCGACTCGAGGGAGTGCTGCGGACTGTGGGGCTCGATATGTCCTTGAATCATCCGATATCGGAGGGTGGGAGGAATATTTCAGTAGGTGAACGGCAACTCCTGTGTCTTGCCAGGGTCATGGTACATGATAGGCCGATCATCCTTCTCGATGAACCTACAAGTGCGGTAGACAATATCACGGACATGAAAATTCAGCTGGCATTACACGGAGCCTTTGCTGATCGCACAGTCATAGCCATCGCCCATCGTATCGACACCTTGCAAAACTATGACCTGATAGTAGAGATTCGCCAAGGACGAGTGGCCCGAAGTGGTAAGCCACACGAGATCTTACCCCTTCTGTCTACAGCTGATGTTCAATGAGAGTATCAGGGGAAAAATCGGGTAGGAATCAGATTTGACCCATAGGTGCCCGCGGTTTTGCCTCGCATCCAAGGGGGGAACCGTGTATACATTTCGGCCATGACCAGTTATGTGGGAGCGCTCGAGGCAGGAGGCACGAAATTCAACTGTGCAGTTGTTGGTTTGGACCTGAGTATCGTCAGCGAGGCTCGAATACCAACTACAACGCCTGTCGAGACCCTCAGTCAAGTACTCGAATTCTTCCGAGCGAGTCAAACTCCGATCAGCGCTCTCGGCGTAAGTAGTTTCGGTCCAGTGGAGCTCAATCCTACTTCGCCGCTCTACGGGTATATCACTACCACCCCGAAGCTTGCGTGGCGTAATACAGATCTTCTCGGGCCGCTCGGGCAGTTGGAAGTCCCGATCGCCTTCGATACAGACGTAAATGGGGCAGCCTACGGAGAGTACAGATTCGGGGCAGCAAAGGGCCTCGATACCTTCGTGTACTACACCATCGGGACAGGGATCGGCGGGGGCGGTATGGTGGGTGGTAGGCTCATGCACGGGCTTACTCATCCTGAAATGGGACATATGATGCTTCCCCACGACAAGATTCAGGATCCCTTCCCAGGGTGTTGTCCATCCCACGGCGACTGTTTCGAAGGGCTGGCCTCGGGGCCTGCGCTGGAGCAGCGATGGAACGTGGACCCTTCACGCCTCGATCCAGATCATCCGGCATGGCAGCTTGAGAGCCACTACATAGCATTAGCCTTGGCTAATACAGTCGCCGTGCTTTCGCCCCAAAAGATTGTGCTGGGGGGAGGTGTCATGCAGAACGAATTCCTGTTTCCCCTCATCCGGTCCAAGCTACGCCAAGTACTGAACGGGTATGTACAGCAGCGTGTAATTTGCGAGGAGACCGACTCATTTGTCGTGCCTCCAGGCCTCGGTGCGTCCTCGGGGGTGTTCGGTGCAGCCGCCTTGGCTCTTGATGCGTCGCGAGCAAGGCCTGCGCAGTAAGATTACCATGAGCGCCTACCTGGCCGTGTCTGAAGGTCGTCCGAGAACTATCCGACTTCGTTCCCAGTTACGTTTGAGCGCTCCCAGGAACTTCCCCAGTTTCCCGTTGGAAATGGCCTGGTGTTACTCATCTTGATTGGCACCAGGTGGTCTGCTAGCGTCCAATCTGCGCCCCGTGTCGTGCAGCAACTGCACCCCTCGAGTGTGTGGAGACGGAGTTATTTTCAGTAGCCTGTTAGGGTAGTAAGTCATGACGTATACAGTACTTGTCTCAACCTCGAGCTTCATCGATACACCAGGAGCTCACGTAGCGAAGCTCCAAGGCTCTGGTATAGAGGTAGTCAAAGCTCGCGGTCCTTTGAATCAGGACCAGCTTCTGTCTCACATCGGGGATGGAAACCGATTCGATGCCTTTTTGTGTGGCGAGGATGATTTCAATGCACGGGTTCTCCAGGCGGCGGCACCTCGAGCCAAGGTAATCAGCAAGTACGGGGTAGGTCTCGACAAAATAGACCTCTCCGAAGCGGGTAAGCTTGGGATCAAAGTCACCAACACCCCAGGAGTAAATCATACAACGGTAACAGAGTTGACGTTCGGGTTGCTGCTGAGTTTGACCCGCTGCATACCGGAACACAACGCGATCGTGCATCGGTGTGAGTGGAAGCGGCAGACAGGACGCGAGCTGGCCGGCAAAACTCTGGGTGTATTGGGATTCGGGAGAGTGGGAAAAGAGGTGGCCAAGCGCGCCATGGCGTTCGGGATGAACGTGCGTGTGTTCAACACCTCATGGTCGGCGCAGCATTCAGCCTATCTCGAGCATTTGAGCAAGGTGTTCGCGGATCCGCTCTTCTCGGAGTATCCACCTTCGGTCCAACACTCCCTCAAGGACGAGGATTTCTTTCCGAATGTTGATTTCCTCTCGGTTCACATGAGTTTGACCCGCGACAATCAGTTTTTCATCAATCGTCGTCGCTTGGGTATGTGCCGACGAGGGGTATTCATCGTGAATGTGAGTCGAGGTGCTCTCGTGGATCAGCGGGCAATGGCTGACGCCGTGAGAAGTGGTCAAGTAGCAGGTTACGGCGCAGACGTTCTAGACCCCGAGCCTGTTCAGCCTGAAAATCCGCTGTTGGGGCTCCATAATGTGCATCTGACGCCGCATATCGGGAGCCGAACCTACGAAAGTGTTGTCAGGCAGGGCTCGGCAGCTGTCGATAATCTCATCCAGGCTCTGGAAGAGCACACCTTGAAGAAAGCAGCTACCTCCTGATGAGGCTGCTCGCGAACTGTTGATATAGAGTGGATTGATGCCCCCAAAAAGAGCTCCCCGAACGAAGAAAGGTCCACTCAAACGAGTCTCTAGCACAAAGTCCCTGGCGAAGCCCGCGCTTGCAGATCTCTACAAAGCGCTACTGTATCCTCGGTTGGTGGAGGAAAAGATGCTCGTGCTGCTCCGGCAGGGTCGCGTATCGAAGTGGTTCTCTGGCATAGGACAGGAGGCCATCGCAGTAGGGTGCACCCATGCACTCGAGGCTGACGAGTACATCCTCCCGCTCCACCGTAATCTCGGAGTTTTCACCTCTCGGGGGATCCCGCTCTGGAAGCTCATTGCTCAGTGGCAGGGAAAAGCCACCGGATTTACGAAGGGTCGTGACCGCTCCTTTCACTTCGGAACGCAAGACCAGCATATAGTTGGTATGATTTCGCACCTTGGGCCACAGCTAGCAGTCGCAGATGGTATAGCACTTGCCTCAAAGCTCTCTGGACGTGGCAAGGTTACCCTTGTTTTTACAGGGGAGGGAGGAACGAGCGAGGGAGATTTTCACGAAGCATTGAATCTTGCTGCTGTATGGGATCTCCCGGTGATATTCGTGATCGAAAACAACGGATTCGCGCTCTCGACACCGGTTAGACAGCAGTATCGCTGTGAAAGTTTACGTGACCGTGCAAGCGGGTACGGTGTCGAAGGCGTGACGATAGATGGAAACGACCTTCTCGAGGTCTACGAAACGATCTCGAAGCTCGCGCGTGAGATTCGTAAAAAGCCGCGGCCAGTCCTGGTCGAATGCATGACCTTTCGTATGCGAGGTCATGAGGAAGCTTCGGGAGTAAAGTATGTGCCGAAGAAGCTTCTGGCGGATTGGGCAAAGAAGGATCCCGTTGCGCGCTTCGAGCGACAGCTTTTGAGGAAAAAGATCATCTCCAAAAAACAGATGGCTGCGCTTCGTCAGGAGTTGACCCTTGATATAGAGGCTCAGGTCGAAAAAGCATTTGCTGAGCCGGAGGTTGAGCCATCCACTGTACTTGAGCTATCTGATGTGTACGCAGCCCACGTATCGGCCGAGTCTGTGGAGACGGGCCATGACGTGGTTCAGATGCGCTTCATAGATGCGTTGTCTGATGGTTTGCGCGAGGGAATGCGTATTCATCCCGACCTTGTGATTATGGGTCAAGATATCGCCGAGTACGGCGGTGTTTTCAAGGTCACGTCCGGGTTCCTCTCGGAGTTCGGACGAGAGAGGGTGAGAAATACTCCACTGTGCGAGTCAGCTGTTCTGGGAGCCGCACTTGGTATGAGTATCGCTGGATACCGCTCCGTAGTAGAGATGCAGTTCGCTGATTTCGTATCGAGCGGCTTTACTCAGGTCGTCAATAACCTCGCTAAGACACACTATCGCTGGGGCCAATCAGTTAATGTAGTAGTGCGAATGCCTACGGGTGCAGGTACGGGGGCGGGTCCGTTTCATTCGCAATCGAACGAGGCGTGGTTTGCGCACACACCTGGTCTCAAGGTCGTCTATCCGGCGACTCCTGCCGATGCGAAGGGTCTTATGCTCACCGCGTTGGCTGATCCGAATCCCGTCATGTTTTTCGAGCACAAGGGGCTGTATCGCAGTATCTCGGGCCCTGTTCCGAAGGATCTGTTCAGCGTCCCGTTCGGGCGAGCTCGTTTACATCGCGAGGGGGAGCAAGCAGTAGTAATTACTTACGGTGCCGGCGTTCATTGGGCGGATAGCTTACTTTCAGCGCGACCGGAGTGGTCAGTAGCGATACTTGACCTTCGTACCCTGGTTCCATTGGATTACGAGGCCATTGATGCGATCATCAAACGTATCGGGCGGGTCTTGGTGTTTCATGAAGATACGTGTTTCGGGGGCATAGGGGGTGAGATCGCCGCGTATATCGGAGAGCATCTGTTCGAGTATCTCGATGCACCGATCTCTCGAGTAGCTAGCCTCGATACACCGGTTCCGTTCGCCACCGAGCTGGAACAGCAGTTCCTAGCACGGGCGCGCTTCACTGAGGGTATTGAGAAGCTTTTAACCTACTGACCTGGTTGGGTAGGTGCTGGCAGCCTTAGTGAGGTACACTTCTCATGTTGTAAAAAGGGCACTGTCGATGGAGATTCTACGTTACATTCCCAAAGCTTATCTCAGCTGGTTCGTCGGGCACCTCATTCGGCTACCTCTTCCGGGGCCCCTGGCGCGACTATCAATCAAGGTTTTTGCTGAGCTCTATTCAATCGACCCCTCGATGGCTACCTTGCCGCTCTCTGGATATCGATGTATCGGAGATTTTTTTGTGAGAGATCTGCGTCCGGAGCTACGCCCAATCGGAGGGCCGATTGCCTGTCCTGTCGATGGGAAGCTACGCTCCTGTGCCAATCTCGAGAGCGCGGGAGATATCACACAGGTAAAGGGAATAACGTACAACCTATCGGATCTGCTCGGCGCAGACCCCCTCACAGAGCGATTTCAGCAGGGGCAGCTCTGGAATTTCTACCTGTCGCCACATGATGCTCACCACATTCACTCCCCTGTTGACGGACGCATAGTCAAGACTGTGCATCTTCCCGGAGCCCTGTGGCCAGTAAACGATTGGGCTTTGCGATCGATTCCGGGCCTCTTCGCAGTCAACGAGCGTGTTGTGACCTTCGTCGAAAGTGATCTTGGATTAATCGCAGTTGTGATGGTCGGTGCAACGAATGTGGGTCGTATAAAATTATCGTATCTCGATGTCGAAACTAATAAAGCACCGTGGAGAAGGTCTCAACCGAGAACTTTCCAGCATTTTTCGCCGATAGAGGTCACGAGAGGCGCTAAAATTGGGACCTTCAAGATGGGCTCGAGCGTCATTCTCGTTACCGAGCGGCGGCTGGTCGATGTGGACCGCTGCGGAGCTGATAGCCAGATCAGATACGGAACCCCTTTGGCTGAACTGGTTCATGCTCCGGTAGCGGTACTTTAGGTTGGCCGCGTTTCTCGCGACGTAACCGTTGGAGACTAAACCCTGCGCGAGTGATTTTTGAAAAAAATCACTCTCAAGAGCAGGGCGAGCGCAATCTTGGCCTCTGATAATCGTGAAGGGGCCAAGATTGCGCTCGCCCAACTATTCTCATTCTTTTTTTAACAATCAATGAGAATAGCTGGGTTTATCAAGCTCTAACGGATGTATCGGTTGAGGACCATCTCGAAGAGCTCCTGCCGTCCTGACACGTTCGGGGATATTTCGCCCTTGTCGAGCATGTACTTCTCGAGCGTGTCGAAGGTTGCCGACCCTTCGGATATCTGAAGACCAATTCCACTTTCCCAGGAGGCGTAGCGTTGATCCACCATCTCTTTGAGGACACCGTCCTTACGGATCTGCGCGGCGATCTTGAGCCCCTGAGCAAACGCATCCATCGCTCCAATGTGAGCATAGAACAGATCGATCGGCTCGAAGCTCTCGCGCCTAACTTTCGCGTCGAAGTTGAGTCCTCCACGACCTAGCCCCCCCTGTCCGAGTACTGCGAGCATGACCTGTGTAGTGGTGTATATGTTGGTCGGGAACTGATCGGTGTCCCAGCCGAGAAGTTCATCTCCTCGGTTAGCATCGATAGAGCCGAGCATTCCGTAGCTGCTGGCATAGGCAAGCTCGTGCCCCATCGAATGTCCCGCTAGTGTGGCGTGGTTAGTCTCGATATTGAATTTAAACTCCTTCTCAAGTCCGTACGTCCTCAAAAACGCCATACATGCGGCACAGTCACTATCGTACTGATGAGTCGTAGGCTCCTTTGGTTTGGGTTCAATCAGAAACTGCGCATCGAGGCCGATCTTGTTACGGTAGTCGACCGCCATACTGAGGAAACGACCGAGGTTGTCGAGTTCACGCCGGAGCTGAGTATTGAGGAGACTCATGTATCCTTCTCGTCCACCCCAGAATACGTAGTTGACGCCACCAAGCTCCTTGGTCACCTCCATGGCTTTCTTTACCTGCGCCGCAGCGTAGGCGAACACGTCTGCGTTGCAGCTCGTCGATGCTCCGTGGACGAAGCGCTTGTTGCTGAATAGATTGGCCGTGCCCCACAAAAGCTTGATACCCGTCCGAGCCTGCGCGTCCTTGAGCTTCGCAACCACTGCATCGAGGTTTTTGTTGGTCTCGCGTAAATCCTTGCCTTCGGGAGCTACGTCGCGATCATGAAAGCAGTAAAATGGAACACCGAGCTTCTCCATGAACTCGAATGCAACGTCGACCTTCTTGAGCGCCATTTCGAGGGAATTCGAACCATCATCCCAAGGACGAACAGCACACCCGGGGCCGAAAGGATCACTGCCTGTGCCGCAAAACGAGTGCCACCACGCCACAGCGAAGCGTAGGTGGTCTTTCATAGACTTCCCTTCGATGATTTCGCTCGGATTGTAGTGGCGGAAAGCGAGGGAATTTCGGGAGTCTGGCCCTTCGAACTTGATAGCAGGAACGTCGAAATATTGAGTCATTTTTTCTCCTGTGTGTGTGTGCGTTCGACTCTCTGAGCCTGTTGTTTCAGCTCCGTGAAACGAACCAAGAGGCAGCAAGCCGGCCTATTCTGTCACCTCTTTTCGGATTCCAATTTCCCCGCGAGGCAGCGGTCATTGAGAGGAGCGTCGGACAACAACGCTCAGGGGTACAACTTCAAAAAGATGAGCTGGGAGAGTAGCAATTTTGCTCGTCGAAGTACATGAAATCATTTGTGGGAAAGTCCAAGAAGAAAGGTAAAGACTCCTCGCGGTGAGGAGGTAACAGGTAGGCGTGTATTTGATTTCTCGGGCGCACCAAGGCCGCGTGCGCTACAGCTAAGCCGGCGTTGAGGAGGTATCCGCCGCGATATATTGAGGATTTTCCATATCGGGAAAGGCCAACAGCCACCCTAGATCCGTTCCTGCAGCACGGGGGACGAGCTGCTTCGGATCTCGTCAGGTTGGGAAGATTTTCCCGGGGTTCATGATGCCGTGTGGATCAAATACACTCTTGATGCCGCGCATCAACTGAATCTCGGCGTTAGAGCGAGTGTAGTGAACGAAGTCGCGCTTTACTAGCCCAACACCGTGTTCGGCCGAGATGCTACCCTTGTAGCGCTGCACTGCAGAGAAGATAGTGTGATCTGATTGGTGGCAGAGGCTCCAGAAATTGTGGTCCTCCATTCCCGCGGGTTTAAGCACGTTTACGTGTAAATTGCCGTCACCGACGTGACCGAAAACTACCACCTTGAATTCAGGGTACACTGCTCCGATTGAGGCGTGCAGATCCTTCACAAAGGAAGGTATGGCCGAAACCGGCACGGAGATGTCGTTTTTGTGGACGGTATAATGCGTCGAGAGAGTTTCGCCGACGAGATCCCTCAAGTCCATGAGCTCTTTTGATTGAGCTGTTGATTCGCTGACTACCACATCCTGAATCAAATCGTTCTCGAAGGCTTCGCCGAAAACGCGCACGACCTCTTCGGTGTCGCCTGGCTCGTTGAGCTCGATTTCTACCAGGATATATGTCGGGTAGCTGCCGGTGAACGGTTTCCGCAATCCGCGGCGATTGATCACCTCCTCCAGGGCGCTTTGCTCCATGAACTCGAATGCAGAGAGTCCGCGTAGATTGTCGCGACAGTGAGAGAGAAGGGGAAGGATGGCATCGTTTCCAGACAAACCACACAGTACTCTCGTTGTATCCAGTGGGAGGCTCGCAAGGCGCAAAGTAGCTTCCGCGATGACGCCGAGCGTTCCTTCTGAGCCGATAATTAACGAGCGTAGATCATAACCCGAATTGTTCTTGAACAGACTCCCGTTGAGTTCCAAAATCTCCGCGGCACCGGTAACGACCTTCAGCCCTACCACCCAATCCCGCATATTCCCATACCTTATTACCCTGATACCTCCGGCGTTTGTCGCGATGTTACCACCGATCTGAGCCGATCCGCGGCTAGAGAAATCAACCGGAAAATAAAGACCCTGCTCGCAGGCGCTCGCCTGTATACGCTCGAGCGCTACACCAGCCTCGCATCGGATAGTTCGGTCGACGCGATTCACCTCGAGGATCCGTCGCATACGCTCGAGAGAGACGATAATCTCGCCATTTGTGGCGGTCGCGCCGCCACTTAAGCCCGTTCTCCCTCCCGAAGGGACGATACTGACTTTGGCGTGGATGCAGCCCCGAACAACGGCTTGAATGTGCTCTACAGATTCGGGGAATACCACCATGGATGCGCGTGGTTCGAAGTCTTTGAGCCAATCACGCCCGTAGAAAGCACACGAGTCGGGATCGGTCAGAATGAGGTTAGCCGGTATCTGTTCTCGGAGAATGGCGGCTAAGATATCGATACTATTCATTTATTTTTCCTGAAGCATGCGGGCGGCTTTCAACGATACGTGGGTGAGCTAAAAACCCAACCGCTGTTGGTGCGCTCGCTCACTCGAAATCGTGTAGGAACCAGTTAGTAATCCATGCGTACTCTGTCAAGATTCCACACTCGCCTTTCTCTCTACAAGGAGTGGATTCGGCGTTGGCGATGTTGGCCTGTCAAGGAATGGATTGAGGCGGCGCAGCACTATCGCGCGGCCCGATACGAGCGGGCTCAGGAGTTATACAAGAGAGGTTTGGCTCAGAACCCAGCTAGTCCCGCCCGTGTGAGCGCACTGCTCGACCTTTCACACTGTGCCTTCAGGCTCAGGAATTTCGAGGATGCTGAGGCCGCTCTGCGGCAGGCAATAGCGTGCAAGCCGCGTGAGCGTGAAACGTACGTACGACTGGCGCGATTGCAGCTCTGGCTGGGATATGCAACCGAGGCAGCATGGACCATGCGTGCCTGCCTCGCGAAAGTAGCGGCTGATCCTGAGTTGGTGACGATCTTTATCACTGCTGTGGTAGAAAGTGGCGGAGTATCTTATCTGGTGGAAGAGGCTCAAGAGGCTCTGCAGCTCTTACACTATGAGGTGGAAGCGTACCCACGCTTGGAGGTCGCGCGGGTGCGTCTCGAACTGCTCGCGGGGATATCCGAATGTGCCCGTGATGATCTCGCGCGGCTGGCGTCCCTCGATCGTGGGCCGTTTGATGCTGTAGTCTCTTATGCTCAGGTGCTCCTGGACGAAGGTAAGACGGCGTATGCCAGGCACCATCTTCACAGAGCGCTGATCGTTTCCTCCGAAAATCCGCGCGTGCTGAGGCTCCTGGCAGTCAGTTACCTGAAGGAGGGAGTGTTCTTCGAGCCTGAATATGCAGTTCAGCTGGCTACTTTGGCTTGTCAATGCACGGCCTGGAAGGGAATTCACGAGATGCACACGTTAGCTGAAGCGTATGCCTTGAGTGGAGATAAGATGTCAGCGCTCCTGATCGCCACTAAGGCTAAGGAGACGGGTGGACGCCTTCTCGGCTCTTACCGAGATGCCAAACATCTCGATAAATTGATTCAACGACTCTCTGTAGGGACGCAGGCATGAGACAGCAGGCAAACGATCCAAAAAGTAGAGTTACCGCCCAGAGCTCTCAGCTCCGAAGTGTAGTGGGAATGGGAGGGGTCGATAGGATGTCAACGCTCGACCGTATTCTAAAGCTCTCGCTCGGGTGTTCTCTTCGGGAAACTTTGGCCTGGGCGCTGCTTCTCTCATTGTGGGGTGTTTTCATTTCATTTGTCGTCAGCCTCACGATTGCGGAATACGCGCCGGGCATGCTCCTGCCGTGTAAACTGATCGGAGTGTGCGGGGCAGTGACGGGGGCCTTCGCGGGGGGGTGGTTGATAATGTTGCGGTCCCAGTCGCCGCGAGGTGGAGCTGGTTTCAGGACATCGAAGCTTTCCTCCGATTGGTAATAAATCCAGCTATTGGGACTTATTTCATTCAAAAATCAGTTACGTAGGCTTTATGATCCGAGTAGCTGACATCAGCCCTTGTTCGAGGCATGATGATCGCATGAATTCCCGCGCTCCCCGAAGATGGTTTTCTGATCTCGTTGCAGTCGTTGCGTCGGCGCCGGAGCTATCAGAGTTGGCCGGCTTCACGGTTTCGTTTGTGGTGGATGGACAGACGCTTGGTCTCGATTTGGCCCGCGGTGTGCCTGCCGATGGAACGCAGGCTTCTTGTCGCCTCTATGGGGAGGATGATGTGTTCGAGCGGCTGGTGAGCGGTCAAACTACCCTCCAGAAGGCATATCGGAGTGGAGAGCTCGAAATGACTGGAGATCCCCAGAGCTTACTACGGTTGGCCTTTGTTTTCGAGCGGACTAGCACGGCACTGGGCAATTGAGCTCGAGAGAGGTATACTAACGCGTTGGTCACGGAGACCGATATAAATCGTTTTCGTCAGGATAGCTCGTGTCATTAGATGAAGTTTACCAGGAGGTAATCCTGGACCATTACAAGACTCCGCGCTGTCAGGGTGTTCTCATCAACCCCGACAGGAAAGTGGACCTGCATAATCCGCTGTGTGGGGACCAGATCTCTCTTACGGTGAAATTTTCGGGAGATACGATCGGAGAAATTGCGTTCGCTGGGCACGGATGTTCGATTAGTCAAGCGACGGCATCGATAATGGCGGAGCTGTTGAGGGGCAAATCAAAAGTCGAGGCTTCTCGCTTGTCCAAGCTGTTCAGATCCATGATCAAAAGTGAGACCTCCGGCGATACCTTGGATGATTTGGGCGACGCCCTCGCGTTGGAGGGGGTAAAGCGCCACTCCGCACGCATCAAGTGCGCTCTGCTCGCATGGGATTGTATCGACAGAGCGCTTTCCGATGACCATGTAAGCGGCAGTATGCGTGATGAGGTACCCTGATAGGGGCTCTACACAGAGACAAGGCCTTCGGCGATCGCCATCTTTACCAATTCGGCGTTGGTCTTTGCCTCCAATTTTTTGAGAATGTTCGATCGATGTGTGTCTACCGTACGAGTACTGATGTGCAGTTGTTTGCTGATCTCACGGTTAGGGCAACCATTCGCAAGTAGGATGAAGATCTCCCGTTCCCGAGGAGAAAGGGAGGATATGAGCGTAGAGTGTTTGTTGTCACCTCCATTAGCCGACATGAAGCGCTCTGTAACCGATGGGCTAAGATACGTCTTGCCGTCGAGGACGGAATGAATAGCAAATTCTACCTCCCGCATGTCCGCCTGCTTCGGAAGAAATCCGCGTGCGCCTGCGCCAAGCGCGGAACGGATGCTGCGCTCGGATTCATCGGCTGATAGGACGAGTACGGGGATGTCGATCCCGCGCCGCTTGAGCTCCTCGATCGTAGAGATACCGTTGACGTTGGGCATCGCCAGGTCCAAGAGGATGATATCCGCAGTTGTATCGGAGAGTCGCGACAACAACTCAGATCCATCTGAGGCCTCTGCAACTACTTGAAAATTTCCCCGGTGAGCAAATGCTTCCGATAAAGCTTGTCTCAGGACCAGATGGTCATCCACTAGAAAAAGCTTGATACAGGAATGTTCTGTTTCGTTGATTTGGCTGCTCATAACGCTCCCCTCAAAACGTGCCGTACACGGGCTACCTACCCCCGCTCTGAGGAGGTATACGGATTGTTCGTAGAACAGGTTGAGCTTTTGGCGTCAAACTAATGCAGTAGGAAGAAGCGAGCGGAGGGTCAAACCACGCAAGGTGGCGGTCTTTCTGGTTAAAATATTCGTGGGGTGCAGTGTGTGCACGTCTCACAGGTGAGAGTAAGTACGTTGCAATAGAGTTGCAAATTGATCGGAGAGCGCTAATCTAGAGCCGTTGCTCAAACGGCACCTTGGTCGTTGATTCGACGAGAAAGATTGTCATAATACCTAGCGTTAAAGTTATCGAGAGGCTCCTACATATGAAGCTCAGAGGTACATACACAGCTATCATATCTCCCTTCAAAGCCGATCAAAGTTTCGATGCGGCTGCCTTCGAGAAGCTTCTGATGCGTCAGCTAGATGCTGGGGTCGAGGGCGTTGTCGTGGTCGGGACAACAGGCGAAGCTCCAACTGTGGACATCGAGGAGGCTATCGATATTTTCGCTCTGGCTCGGGAAGTCGTGGAGAACAAGCTCCAGTTGATCTTCGGCCTCGCGTCGAACAGTACCAAGACGCTTCTGAAATACGTTTCGAAGATAAATCCCTTGCAGCCTTCAGCTATCCTGTCGGCGACCCCCTATTATAACAAACCGACGCAGAAAGGGATCCTCGAACATTTTACGTGTTTGGCCGAGTCGACGGACCTACCCGTCGTACTGTACAATGTTCCGGCGCGTGCAGCGGCGAACATCGAACCAGCAACTGTCATCGAGCTGTCGCGAATCCCCAACATAGTCGGCATAAAAGAGGCATCTGGAAGTTTGAGCCAGGTGCAAGAGATTATTCAAGGCGTGCCCGACTCGTTCTCCGTGATTTCAGGAAATGATGACCAGAACGTGGAAATTATAAAGCTCGGTGGTAAAGGCACGATCTCCGTAGCATCAAATGTCATTCCCGGTCAGGTGAAAGAATCTGTCGATGCTGCTCTCAAGGGGGACTTTGAAGCCGCACACACACTAGATGAGCGATTCGGTCAGTTGTACAAAGACCTTTTCATCGAGAATAATCCCCAGGCCGTAAAGACCTTGTTGGCTCACCTGGACTTATGTCAGGAAGTATTTCGGCTGCCAATGACCACGATGCTGCCTCACAACAAGGAGCGGCTCGTTGCAAGCTGGAGGACCGTGGAAAAATGGTGCATCCAGGCTATTAGCAGGGCAGCCCCCTAGTAGGGGAGATCCAATAAGTAAAGGCACCACTTAGACTTCATACGCATTCTCAGTGGTCTGTTTACTTATTGGACCTACCGTGTTGGAACTTGGATTCCCAGACGTACTGTAGCTCCTCGAGAGAGTGATAGACGATTTGCAGTTGTTTTTAACAATGGTTCATCGCGTTTTCGAGTGGGTGATAACGAGCATAGAGATCACGTGAGCCCTCCTTTTGACCCATAAATCAAGTCTTTTCACGTGAACGTGCACGAGCATGTTCACGTCAGTATCAGACCGATTTCTACCCACTCGATTCCGCGAAGACCCTTAACAGTGAGACCAGTGAAACGGATAGTAAGTTCAATTCACTTTTTGCAAGTAGTTGACCCAGGCCGGGTTTATTGCATGTAGCTGGACACAATCTTTCTGAACTGCTTGGAAACCGCCTCTACTACCTTTCTTGCGAGACCTCACCTACGACTCGCCGAGGGAGTGTGCTCTCCAGAGGGTGTCAATCAATTTAAAAGCCGCAGCGAGATCTTGAGTTGCTGTTTAAGCCCAAGCCACACTTAAAGTGTACTCGAGGACTCAGCATACAAAAAGTTCGGCGACTTGGGTCGGCTGTCACTCGCCTGGTTTTTAGCTGTGAATACAATTCGCCGTAACGCTCGGCAAACTCACGCTCGCTCGAGAGGGGAGCGCCAGAGTCCGCAGCTGGCCGCATGAACTTAGACCAGAAAGCTGTTGTGAGCCCGATGATAACTTCGTGTCCCACCGTAAAGACGCTCACCTCTCCGTGGACCTCGAGAAAGCGATAACAACCGGCGGGTATCGCGTTAGCATCCACCAGTAACTCAACAGCATCGCCTGAATGTAGTTTCGTAACATCCATGTTCGAATCTCCTCTGCTAGATCTATGTCTGTGATCAAAGTAATCGGAGAATTAAGAAAAAAGTTGCGTGCATCCCTAAGGAGGCGAGGCAAAATCTACCCGTAGTGAGAAAGTAGAGATTGGGTTGATCTTCGATTTTCGTGACGGAGAAAAACGGCAGATGTATCCGCTGCGATACATTGAGGGGTTTCCCCGTTGCGAAAATTGGAGAGCAACTCAAGGACTACTTTCCCAGCAGGGAGGGGTTTTACGTCGCTTCCCTACGATTTCCGCTTGTCCTCTGAGACTTGAGCGTAGGGTGTCCTCCTCGTGTCGTTAGGATCTCCTTAAGTTAACAGAGAGAGGCCAAAGTGAGCGTTTCCGCTTTACCCGATGCTCAATCCAAAGGTATTGTCTTGAGGTGACAGTCTATCATTCATGGCACTATGACAGTCTCTGCACCCTTGCAACTTTGGCGCGACGTGGAGATGTTTCAGGCGTTTGACCTGGACGAGGTTTTGGTAGTGGAAGACAACTCGTGGCACGTCTCACTGCGCGAGCCACTCTATCCGCAGGTGCCATGGATTGACTCCGATATGTGGGGGCTAAATCCAGAGTACAACTATGCCTTTGATCTCTTTATCGGGATCTTTGAAAAGGAGGTTTCGCACTCAGTGGTGCGCGAACTCTACGGCCAGGCAGACTTCGCCGAGGGGTTTGATGATGCACGTGAGCCCGAAGGCACCACGTGTGTTGCACGATTAGGAGTTAGCTCGCGTGGCGAGCCACTGATTGAGGATTGTCGGATATCGACCCATCCGTGGGCGCTCACTGCAATTCGTCGTAATCAGGAGCTGTCGCTCGATGCGTTTGATGCGTACGGACGCGACCTACTGATGCGCATCTCCTCGTGTGGGGTAGCGCGATCTGGTGAAGCAAGAGAGGGGATTGATGGCGATGATTTTGAGCTACTCTCGTGGGATGCGGTGCGTGCGATAAATCGAGAGGCTCGTAGAGACTTAAAGCTTGAATGGCGTGACTTTGAGGACCGTGTGGTGATTGTCGCTCATAGACTCGGGAAGAAGCGGCCCCTCTCTACAACAGCTCCGCAGCCAGAGGGCCCGCGAGTAGATGCTGCCGCGACACAGGCCGATGTTACCTCTCAGAACCTGGAGAGTGCTCCTTTTACCCACGAAGCTTCAATTTCGGAGGTCCGTGCGGGCCCTGTCGCGCAGCCCCGAATTAAGCGACGTTGTGAGATCTTAAATTCGTTTTTTCTGAGGGACCTTCAAAGGGTTGCCCAACACATCAGCAAGCTAAATAAAAACTCAAGCCTCTCACGGTATCTCTCCGCTGCTCCACTCGGCCACCGTACCGACGTAGCGAAACCATCGCCAGAGCTATGGGCCAGTGTTGCACCCAAGTCTTTACCACTTGGCCGCTGGCCGCATGATCCAACGCACTTCAATGCACTTATGCAGCAGTTGGCCGTAAACGAATACGCAAGTGGAAAGCACGCATTATTTGCCGTCAATGGCCCCCCAGGAACCGGTAAGACTACACTGGTGAAGGATGTAGTGGCGGCAGCGGTAGTGGCTCGAGCGCTAAAACTTGTGCGGTACCGTTCCGCAGATGACGCATTCGAGAAAAAGAGTGTTTCATGCGAAGTTGATCGATCTCGATTCGTAGTGCGCAAGTTGAAACGAGACCTTGTTGGCTTTGAGGTGGTGATAGCTTCGAGTAACAATAACGCCGTTGAGAACATAACCCGCCAACTACCGAAACGTTCCGGCTTGGGGAAGGGCTTTCAAGACAGCACATACCTATCTGAGGTCGCCCGGTTGTATGAAGACATTCGAACGGGGCGAGATAGCTCAGCCGAAGAAGGCGCGGCGAGAGAACGCTGGGGGTTAATCAGCGTTCCTCTGGGCAATCGCAAGAATCGTGAGGTGTTCTGTGATGCGCTACTGTATGGTCCGCGCGAGGAGAAGGATGAGAAAAGTAAGAGGCAAAAAAGAGGTGAGCGACTCACCTTACACGAATGGCGTAAGCAGATACCACCCCCTGGAACGATTAGCTTCGCCAAAGCACGGTTAGATTTTTTAGCGGCGCATAAACAGGTCGAGGAGTTACTTGATCAACTTGAGGGTCGAGCCTTATTAAACCAGCAGGAAGCGCACACTGACTCAAGCGAGCACTTTAGACAACCTTCCGATCAAGACTTTGATTCGCTCCGGGTTCAAGAGCGTGCACCGTGGTTGACTGAGCGATTGAATGAGGCGCACTCAAAGCTGTTCCTTGCAGCGCTCGGGCTTCATCAGGCCTGGACGCGTGAGGCCTCTTCACTTGGTCCTAATCTAGTCGCGCTTGGCAAAATGCTCGGACGGCCGGATGCTTTCGAGGAGAGTATCGCTGTATACCTCTGGCAGACGCTCTTTATGGTAGTTCCAGCGATATCGACGACGCTGGCATCAGTTGAGCGGATGTGTTGCAATGTGCGAGAAGGTGCTTTTGGTACCGTTGTTCTCGAGGAAGCTGGCCAAGCAACTCCACAATCAGTCGCCGGGCTTATGTGGCGCGCAAAGCGAGCCTTGGTCATCGGGGATCCGATGCAAATTCAGCCGGTAGTTTCGGCTCCTGAAGTGTTGGTACGGCACTTTTGTAAGCGACATAAAGTAACTAACCCGCTCTTCTCTCCACTGGCGAGCTCAGCACAGGCGCTTGCTGACGAATCGAATGAATTGGGCACGTATCTCGATCACAGTGTAGCTAGTACGTGGGTAGGGGCGCCACTGAGAGTTCACAGGCGGTGTATTGAGCCGATGTTCTCAATTGCTAATACGATCGCCTACAGCGGGTTAATGACGTACGGGACTCGCGAGTCAGAGAGGCAGTTACAGCAGATCTCAGTATTACCCGATAGTGCATGGTTTGATACCGGTGGTCCGTGTGTAGGGCGCCACTGGGTGCCGCAGCAGGGCGCGGTTGCCTACCGTTTACTAGAGCAGATACTGAAACAACAAGCGTTTGAGCAAGAGCCGGACTTTTTTCTGATTACACCCTTTCGTTCTGTGCGAGAGCCTCTTGCAAAGGTGGTAGCGGAGTGTGCTAAAGCGCTTGGCTATTCAAGGGAGCGGATCGCATCGCTGCGACGCCGTGTAGGAACCGTGCATACATTCCAGGGCAAGGAGGCTAGTATCGTTGCGTTTGTGCTTGGGTGTGATGAATCAACGCGTGGTGCCGCGCGGTGGGCAGGTGAGCGTCCGAATTTAGTTAATGTGGCTGTAACAAGGGCGCGGCATCGCCTTTATGTGATAGGAGATCTTTCACTTTGGCACAATCAGGGGTTCTTTTCAGAGTTAGCTAATAGTTTGCCGAGGATGAGGGTATAGGGTGATGAGTTTTTGTGACCTTAGTCTTTGAAGTTACCCTAATTGGCATGGGAATACTCGCCATAGAAACACAAAAATACACCAGTTTTGAGTGTAACTCGCATGCCATACCATGAAATGATAGAGAGCATGACCGAATGCTATTCGACCCCGTCTTGTAACTACCAAACTCGAGCTCGCAAGACGTGTCGTGCCATCTGATACTCGTGGGCTAATGGCCGTCAAACACGTGCTTAAGAAAAAAAGGCTCTTCGTGAAATCGAGTGGGTATGACTCGGTGTTATCCCGACGTGAGCGTACCCGAAACAGGCGTCAAGCGGACTGAAGGCATAGCTTGGAAAGCATCGCTTTTAATCCTTGTAAGCAACTACTTCCCAGCGCCAGACTCGTCGGGGGACGACATAGCTTAGAGCGTTTAACAGAGCAAAGAGGGCGCCACACTCCATGATTGGTCCTCTGAGCTATTGAGAGATATCGCTGTTTTTCTGCCTGTTTTAACTTGGCCAGCACCTTCAGCAATGTTGAGCACTATCGAGAAAGATGCGCGCTTGAACTGACCAACAAGTTCCCCGCAGACGATCACGAATCTCAATCGTAGTGATGACGAACTCGAGGGAGGCAGTTCGATAGACGTCTAGTTTTTCTATAGTCGAGCATACTGCTCTATTTCAAAAGCGAAGGGATACAGTTGCTCGTTCGGGTACGCTCACGTTTACGCGCACGAGCACGTTCACGTGGAAAGGAGCGAACTATCGGCCAAAACAACGACTTACGTTATTCCTGACCTCGCTGCCACCCACTCGATTCCACGATGAGCCAGAAAAAAATGCTTAGGCGTTCAGTGGTGTTGCATGGGGGAGATAGCGGTCGTCTTCTTGGTGATGATTTGTCAGCCTTACCTTGAAGCTGGGTTTAATTATCCCGAAATACTTGCGTTCTGCTCCCCCGAGCTCAACCTCAGCCAGTTTTGCGGGCTTTGAAGGGTGGTGAGCAGGGCCTCTTCACGAGAGCCTGGTTCAATCGCTGGACAATATTCCCACCGGACCAGAGGAGGCAGTGACATTAAGATAGATTCGATGCGCCCCGCGGTCTGCAGTCCGAAATGGGTGCCGCGATCATAGAGTAGATTGAATTCCACGTAACGGCCTCGACGGAGCAGTTGGAACTGACGCTCGTGTTCGCCGTAGGCCAGGTCCTTGCGACGCTCCACGATCGGGATGTACTGGTCGGTGAAGGCAAAGCCGAGATCGTGACAGAAACGGTACAGGGCTTCGTGGTCGGCTCCGTCGTCACGACCAAGGTAGTCAAAAAAAACACCCCCTATTCCGCGAGTCTCTCCCCGATGCGGAAGGTAAAAATACTCATCGCACCATTTCTTGAAGCGTGGATAGTAGTCTGAGTTATGTTTGGCACATGCGTCTCGGAGAACGGTGTGAAAATGCACCGCATCCTCCTCGAAGAGGTAGTAAGGGGTAAGGTCCGAGCCCCCTCCAAACCAAGAGCGGTTTCCGAGCTCGATATACCGCCAATTCGCATGCGTCGTCGGTACCATCGGAGATTTCGGATGGATGACCAACGAAACACCGGTGGCGAAGAAGGGGGTAGCTTCTCTTGCCCCTCCGAGCTTTACCGCAAAGTCCGCTGGCATATGACCGTGTACGGCACTGAAGTTAACCCCCGCTTTCTCGAAAACAGCGCCCTCCGCTAGAACCCGCGTTATTCCACCCCCACCGTGTCCGCCGTCGATGTCCGTTCGCGACCATTCGTCGGTTTTAAAGCGAGAAACTCCTTCAAACCGCTCCAGAGCGTCGCAAATGTGGTTCTGTATCCGCTTGAAAAGCTCTGAAGCCCGCTCTTGCATGGAAGTATCCTTCATACCGACATTTCGTGGAGAGCTGCGGCAACAGCGCCGCTACAGTCGACGCCCTTCCCGAAGTTCCTCAGGGAGAGCCCGATTGCCGATATAGCAGCTATTAAGTCGAAGGGGTCTACGTAACCCATATGACCAACCCGGACAACTTTACCCTTGAAGGGCCCTTGTCCACCGGCACACCGAATACCGAAGGATGTCCTTACCTCAGTGCGTAGCTTGTCAGCATCGATGCCGTCTGGCGGAAAGAACCCGGTTACACTCGGACAAGGTGCATCGGGCGCCATGATTGTACACCCCAGATGCTTCAAACCTGATAGCGCCATCCTCGAGAGCTTGCTGTGCCGGGCGTATGTCGATTCCAGGCCCTCCCTTCGAAAGATCTCTACGGCGGCATTGAGTCCGAGTATGAGGGTAGCCGCCGGGGTCCACGAAGTCTCGCCATTGGCTAGCGCTTGTCGTTCGAGGGAGAGGTCGAAGTAGAGCGTGCGTTTCGGTGTAGCTTCGACCGTAGTCCATGCATGTTTAGATAGGGCTACAATCGCCAAGGCTGGAGGGAGCATCAACGCTTTTTGCGACCCTGCAATGTATATATCCAAAATGGAGGTGTTTCCAGGCATGGGTGTGGTTGCACACGAGGAGATTCCATCCACGATTGTCAACATTGATGGACAGGTCTCCTTGACTATTTTCAGTATCTCCTCGAGTGGATGAAGTACTGTCGTGGAGGTCTCGCTGTGCTGCACACAAAATGCACGAGCCTCGGGGTGAGCAGCTAGTGCTTCCCGTACCTGCTCAGGTCTTACAGCCGAGCCCCACTCGACATGGATCTCGTGCGCTATGACCCCTAGACGTTGAGCGATTTTCGCCCAACGGCTCCCGAAGGCCCCTCCGTTGACAGCGATAATCGAATCACCTGGACTACAGGTGTTGAGGACTGAGGCCTCCATAGCACCAGTGCCCGAACAAGCTAAGAATATCGGATCGCTATCCCACCCGAGAAGCCAGCGGATCCCCTCACTCGCCTTTTTCAATTCCCGCTTAAACACCTCGCTACGATGGTGAAGCATGGGCACGTTCATCGCCTGCAGGACCTCCAAGGGGATTGTCGTAGGTCCGGGGGTAAGGAGTCGTTCTTTGAACATCGGTTCACCAGATCAAGAGGTTGTAACAGCTCTCCGCCAGCGTCTGGCAAGGGTCTTGCCTTGGTATTACCCGAGAGCCCCTGACTAGCAACAGTTTGGAGTTGGTACGATGTTAATTCAACTGGTTAGCGGGAGCAAGAAAGCTCAAAGGGTCAATCATCTGACGGAGCCAGATGCGCTGTAGTCGGGTTTTTGACGGAGCGGGTGAAGTATTGGGTATGTGAGGAATCATGGTCAACCAGATGATCATATGGCGGCTAGCAGTCGATCTCTCCCTCGTGACGGCAATTCTCGTAATGGCTTTTCGATGGCTGAAAGCCTCACGGGCACAGGCGATGCTACCGCGGACACTGGAGCTAGAAGCGAGCCTCCGCAGCTTAATCAGTGATGCAGATGCAGCCGGGCGACACCTGAATGAGCAGCTTCTGAGGCGCGAGCAAAACCTGCAAAAACTTCTAGCCGACGTAACGGAAGCCGAGGGGCGACTCAATCGGTCGATTACCGGAGGTGAAGAGCGCAGCAAGGAGATCCACATCGCGCTGGAAAATGCCCGGGATCTCATCAATGAGTTGAAGGAGAGCTTCAAGGAGGAGCAGAACGCGCTTCGGCGTCAACAGCAGGAGCTGCATACTCACCAGCGCTCGTTCAGGAGCCAGGACACTCAGGCTCAATTATCTCGACCAGTATCACGCGAGTCTCTACAAGAACCAGAGCCTCCTTCATTCGAAGAAACTGGTTACAATCGCAGGTCCTCACGGTCCGTGGCCTCCCCAACTCGTGAGATTGAGATGCGACGCCATTCAGAGCTAGTCGTCGACGAGGAACGAAGGCCGCAGTCCACAAGCCCCAGCAGAGAGAGAATCGTACAGACGGAGACCCGAGAGCAATCTCGAAAGCCAGATGTGTATCAAGCTAGTAGCGCTGCTGATCAGAGAAATATGCAGAAAATTTATGCTGCTGCAGAGGTGCTACTCAAGCAAGGAAGACAGCTCGAGCAGGTCTCGGCTCAAACCAGGCTTCCAGTCGAGGAGGTGCGGATGCTGTCGCAGATGATCGAGATCGAGCGCGACGAGGAGCAACGAAAGAAAGCCACAGGTCCTGCAGGGCCAGCCGCTGATTCGCGACTTGGAGTCTTGGGAAATATTCGTCGTCAGACAACGGTAATTTAGGAGCGTAAACGATGGACATCGGGTGGTACGCGGCAGCTTCTGCAGGAGTTTATCACATGCAGAAGTTAGAAATTCAAAATAATAATCTGGCCAATATAAACACGGTCGGATTCAAGCGTCAGATACTCACGGCAGATCAGGAGAAGTTCGACCAAACTCTCGCCGCCACCGTGGCCTCCGATGACCCGTATGCCGCAGCAGACCAGGTTCAGGTGCCAAACGTAACTGGTGTAAAGGCCCGCACAGACTTTTCTGCTGGACCAATTAAAAATACCGGCAATCCTCTCGATGCAGCTCTGAAGAATGCCAAGGACTTTTTCGTAATCAATACTCCTCAAGGTCCGGCATACACGCGTGCGGGAAATTTCACGAGAAACGCCAATGGTGAGCTGGTTACACAGGATGGCTTTCAGGTGCAGGGTGACGGTGGTGCTATTCAAATCAACGGTCCCGGTGCTGCAATTACTTCCGATGGAAGTATCCGTGTTCAGGGGCAAACCGTTGGGCGCCTTCAGATTGTTCGATTCGAGGACCCGAGTAGTCTGGAGCACATCGAAGGAACGCGCTTCAAATTGACGAGTGGTGGATCCCAGCCAGCCCAGGTGGAGCCGATGGTCGAGCCAGCCGCGCTCGAAATGTCGAATGTATCGGCCATAGTCGGGATGGCGGACCTAATAACTACGAGTCGGGCTTTCGAGGCGTATACGAAGGCAGCAACAGCGATCGATTCATTGAACACCCTTGCGATTACTCAAATCGGTCGAAGGTCGTCATAAACGGTTTTAGAGAGGCACCACTATGATTAGAGCTCTGTATACTTCGGCGACTGGGATGAATGCTCAAGAGACCAACATTGACGTCATCTCCAATAACTTGGCAAACGTCAATACAACCGGCTTCAAGAAGAGTCGGGCTGACTTCCAGGATCTGATGTATCAATACGTCGTAGAACCGGGCGCGCCGACATCGCAGTCGACAGTCAATCCGAGCGGTATTCAGGTCGGTCTCGGTGTGAAGACTGCTGCAGTGCAAAAAGTTTTTACTCAAGGCGACCTTGTCTCGACCGGAAACCAATTAGACTTGGCGATTGAAGGCGATGGATTTTTTCAAGTTACGCGTCCTGACGGCACACTTGCCTATAGCCGCGCAGGAGCTCTGCAGCTCAACCAAAACGGCGAGTTGGTGACTTCCGATGGATACCTGATCTCCCCGGGTATCACTGTTCCTGCCGATTCGCAGGGGATAACGGTAGGTAAAGATGGAATTGTGAGTGTCAAACAGCCGGGCACGGCGGTTCCGACTCAAGTTGGACAGATCACGCCGGTACGATTCCCCAATAACGGTGGCCTGCGAGCTATGGGTTACAACCTGTACGAAGAGACTCAAGCCTCTGGAGCACCGGTCATAGGTATCTTCAGCCAGCAAGGATTCGGAAACCTCAGCCAGGGATTTCTGGAGAGCAGTAACGTCAGTGTCGTCGAACAGGTGGTAAATATGATCACTGCCCAGCGAGCATATGAGGCTTCCTCGAAGGGAATTACGACAGCGGACGAAATGCTGTCTCAAGCCATTAATTTGAAGAGGTAATACGATGAATCGAATCGCTTCGATGATAGCCGTTTTTATACTGAGTCTCGTTGCACCAGATATGGCGCTTTCCGAGATAGTGCAGGAAGGTTCATCCATCAATATACAGGGAAAAAGCGAAGTTGTAGTCACTGAGCCATCGATTCGACTAGCAGATGTCGCACACGTTGAATCACCGCGTGTTCAGGATGATGAAGCGATGGTTGCTTTACGCAAGATAGCTATCGCCGCGAGCCCTAAGGCGGGTGAAAGCATATCCATAGAGGGTACCAAAGTGCTCGAACGTCTGCGCGACGAAGGGATTCGACTAGAAAATATTCGATACACTCTTCCTCGTCAGATACGCATCACGAGAGCTTTTCGTGAGGTCGGATCAGATGAATTGGAAAAAGCTCTTCTGTCCTTTCTCGACAAAAGCGACCGGCAGATAGAACTGAAAAGATTGGTAGTCGACAAACCAATTAGGATAGCCACCGATAGTAACGGTGTAGAGGTGGTCGGATTACGGGCGACTCATTCAGGACACTTCGGTGTCGATTACCGAGCGCTTTCGAGGAGCGATGAAAGCCGTTTTCAGCTCAAGGCGTTCGCCGAGGAATGGCGGACCATTCCGGTGGCATCTCGGCCGCTCAAGCGGGGAGCGACTATCTCCGCCGAAGACATAGAGTTGAATCGAGTGAGTAAGAATAAAGTTTCCCGTGATGCCATCGACAATCTCGGGCAGCTCGTCGGATATCAACTAACGCGGGATGTTGGGCAAGGAGAGATGTTGTCGGATGCGATGCTCATGATTCCTCCGGTCATAAAGGCAGGTGCTCGCGTTACCCTTCTTTTCAAACAAGGACGCCTGGAGGTTACTGCTAGCGGTGTAGCTCTCGAGAACGGGGTAAGGGGTGCCGAGATAAAGGTGCGCAATGAGAATTCCAAGAGGATCGTGAGTGGAAAAGTAGTCGAAGAAGGCTTGGTTGCGGTAGGGGGATGAGGTTCATGAGGAACAGAGGCAAAAGGGATATTTCGCGAGGTTTCGCTCGCGGGTCTGCCCCGCTGTTGGCAGGTATCGTAGTATGCGGAATCGGCTGTGCTCCAACGCTACCAACCAACCCGTACGTACCTTCGGTGCGTTACTCCAAAGCCCCTGGCGCAGCCGAGGAGACCATGGCTTGGATGGACGGAGTCATGAGACACAAGTCCGCTGAAGGCCAAGCCCAACTCCGTACAGCTCAGGTAGACAAACTAGATCCATCCAATCAGCTGCGTGCACAGGCGAATCTTAATGGACCTACGTTGAGACAGGTATCCACGGGGCTCGAAGTCGAGCGCAGCAGGGGGGATATTCAGATTGTCAGAGCTACCGATCCGCTCCAACGAAGCTATAGCGGTCCATTGGCTCTGGGAGACCCGGGAGTGACCTCTTCATTGTGGCGTGAGAGTCGGGCGGGAAATGAGGTCTTCCGCGACTTTAGAGCGTGGCAGCCCCTGGACTTGGTGACGATAGTGGTCACTGAGCAGTCACTCGGACAGCAGCTAGCAAACACGGAGGTGAAAGCCAAGAGCGAGTATTTGGCAGCTATTGAGAACTTCTTCGGGTTGGAGCAGCAGACCCAGAATTGGACAAATCCTCCTGATTTGACGAGCCTCATTCAGGCGCAGACGAAGAACGATTTCCGTGGAGAGGGGCGCACACTCCGGCAAGCTCAATTGAACGCGAGGATCTCAGCGGTCGTAGCAGAGGTGCTCCCGTCAGGATTGCTCCGAATTGAGGGTGAAAAGATCATCTCCGTTAATAATGAGGAGCAGGTGCTGATCATCTCAGGTTTGGTGCGGCAGCGAGATATCAATTCCAACAATGAGGTAAATGCATCTCAAATCGCACAGGTTCGCATTGATTACTATGGAAAGGGAACAGTGGGTGAGGCGCAGTATGGTGGTTGGCTGTCGAGATTGTTGAGGATTCTGTGGCCATTCTAATTTTACGCATCGTTGTGTTCGTACTATCAGTGGTGATTGTGGCCCAGGATGTATTTGCTGCGCGCCTCAAGGATATCGCTGACGTGGAAGGAGTCCGCGGTAACCAACTGCTGGGGTATGGCTTGGTCGTCGGCCTCAATGGCACTGGTGATGGTAAGGTGGATTTTACCCTCAAGAGTGTCGCTAATATGATGGAGAAGATGGGAGTAAGAAGCTTACCCCAGGAGATCAAGGTCAAGAACATTGCAGCTGTAATGGTAACGGCTACCCTTCCTCCATTCATCAGACCCGGCAGCAAGATCGATGTACAGATATCTTCAATGGGAGATGCCAAGAGCCTTCAGGGTGGTACCCTACTTTTCACGCCGCTCAAGGGTGCAGACGGAAATATCTACGCAGTAGCTCAGGGAAGCGTTAACCTGGGAGGATTCGCCGTTTCAGAGGGTGGTGATTCCGCGCAGAAGAATCATCCGACTGTAGGTACGATATCGGCTGGAGCCTTGGTAGAACGAGCGATTCCATTCGATTTATTCCAGGCTAGCAAGGTTAGGATTGTTCTCCGGCAGCCGGATTTTACGACCATGACGAGAGTTGTCAGTGCGATTAACACCCACATCGGCCGGCCAGCAGCGCTCGCGATCGACTCTGCTTCGGTCGAGGTGCCCCTCGATTCCGGTCACGTGGGGGATCCTGTGACCCTCATGGCCACTCTCGAGCAGCTATCAGTGGAGCAGGATATCGGTGCGCGGATCGTCGTCAACGAGCGGACAGGAACGATCATTGTCGGTGAGCATGTCACGATCAGTAGAGTTGCGCTGGCGCATGGTAACCTCAACATCTCCATCAGATCTGAGTCTGAGGTTTCACAGCCGAATGCTCTCGCTGCGGGAGAGACGACTACCGTCACGAATTCGGATATCAATGTTGGGGAGGATGTCAATTCGCTGCGAATTGTAGGAGGAGAGGTTACGCTTGGAGACCTGGTGAAGGGGCTCAATGCGCTCGGAGCAACACCACGAGATCTGATCTCGATATTCTCAGCCTTGAAGCGCTCAGGTGCACTGCATGCAGATCTCGAGATTATGTAGGATTTATGGACAAGCTGAATCCGTTGGATAGTGGCGCAGTAACTGGTATCGGACTGGGACCGGCAAAAGTGCCGGAAACCAAGGATCCGGTGAAAGCGGCAGAGCAGTTCGAGGCTCTATTGGTACAGGAGATGTTGAAATCGATGTGGAATTCGGTGCCTAAAGGGGAACTCATCTCGGGTAGTAGTGAGGAGCAGACGTATAGGGATATGTTCAATGAAGCTCTCGCAAATTCCATAGCAGAAGGCCGAGGTATCGGAATCAAAGAGGTAATACTCAAAGATATCAACCGATTAGCAAAAGGTAGGTAACCTTTTGTATACTTCGGGCATCTTACATCAGGTGGCGTAGGACGGACGGTAGTTTCTTCTAAGGGACGGAGATATGAAGATACCTGGATCAGGTGGTAACGACAGCGCATCAAGGAAGGTTCAGGATGATTTGGCAGCGGACCCGTCGGCGGTGCGACGGAACGCAATGCGCGGTATGCTACAAGCGGCCGACGCATCTGCTACTGATCAATCTGTGAATGCGGATACCGACTCCGTCAAGCTCTCGGCACTTGGCGCCTTCTTCCGTGAGGAGCTCGACCCGGCCAAGATGGCAGAGGAGAGGCGGCAGAAACTCGCCACGCTCAAAGAGCAGCTCAAAAACGGCACCTACTCACCGCCTGCGGACGCGGTAGCGCGGGCAATCGGCGAAGAGCTCTCTCTCGAAGTGGCGTTTGGAGGTACTGATAACCGGTAATACAAGGGCGGTTGCATGAAACTCGACGCGGGAGTAGTTCGGTCTCTTGAAAAGGTACTCGTTGAGGAGATCGCTCAGTGCGACCTCTACATCGCGCTTCTGTTTGAAGAGCAAAAGTCTGTCGTAGCTCTCAAACCGGGCCAGGTCAGTGAACTTGGTGTGAAAAGAGCAGCCGCAGTGGAGAAGCTATCCGAGCTTCGAAATCAGCGGGTCAAACTTATAGCGGCTGTAACAGGGAGCGAATCTGTAAAAGCATCCGACCTCATCCAGAACTACTGCTCCCCTCAGGAAAAGAAACGTCTCTTACCTCTCGTGCAAAAGCTCAAGCAGCGCATCACTCATGTCGAAGAGAAGAGTCGTGAATTCAATCAAGTCCTCAACTTCTCGCTCGGGTTGGTCAATGGCTCGATGTCGATTCTCTGGTCTGCCACTCAGCCGGTCACGAAGAGTTACAACGCCTTCGGGGCTGTGACCGAGAGTGTACAGCAAGCTGTTCCCCGTGCCGGTTCTTCCTTGGGCAGGGCATAACTTGCCTACAAGTGCCGCTCTGGGTCTCAAAAACCCAGCTTGAGCACGCTCGAGCAGCCGCTTTTCCCGCCCGTATCCCAGGGGATACGACACTCTGGAACAGAAAACACTCCCGCTTCAGTTGAACGGGCACTAACGCCTCATCAGGAGGGTTCCTCTCTACGCTGGCATCAGCCTTGCTCCCTATCTCTCATAGTCTCAGTATGCGGCAAGAATTGCCGCTCGAGGACCACGACGAGCCATGTCCAATTACGGCGTAAAGATTCTCAGCAACTCGATCAGCTCTCTGTCCGCCCAACAGGCGCTTATCTCCAATTCGGCCAACAACATCGCAAATGTCAACACCCCCGGATACACGCGAAGACAGATCGAACTTCAGACGCGAAGTGGTGGCGGGACTGCAAGCAATGGAATTCAGATCGGTAGTGGTGTAGAGGTCTCACAGGTAAAACGTATCGCCGATACGTTCCTCGATGACCTCTTGCGGACGGCCTCAGGTACACTGTCGCAAGCAAACCTCAAGAACGACTATCTCAATCGCGTGCAAGAGCTTTTCAGCCTCGATGGGACAGATGTGACCATAGGCTCGGCTCTCAACGATTTCTTTTCGTCCGTCAACCAGTTGAGCTTGAGCCCAGCGAACATAGACCTCCGTCTCAACGTCATGCAACGCGGCGAAGATCTTGTAGGGAGCATACGAAACGTTTTCAATACTCTCGCTGATACTCAAAAGGAACTCAACGACCGGATACCCTCCGAGGTAGATAATATCAACACGTATACCGCGCAAATTGCCAAGCTCAATGGAGTAATCGCTCAACGAGAAGCAGCAGGTCAGCCTGCTCTTGACGAGCAGGATCAGCGGGAATTGCTCTTCCAGCGACTTGCAGAGAAGGTCCAATACAAGTTGGTCGACAACAAAAATGGCACGTATAGCGTGTTCCTCGACAATGGATTCCCTCTTGTCAGTGCTACGACTTCGAGAGACCTCTCTGTAACCGTAGCTCCCACGTTCGGAGGAGCAACTCTTCCCCCCTCGTTGTCTGGCGAGTCTCTGAACTATATCGTCTATGACTACGGCGGGAGTGGGCAGCCTTCGCACCTCGACCTGACACAGGCAATCAAGGCGGGTTCTGGTAGTTTGGGAGGACTTCTGCAGCTACGCGGCTACGCTGCTGTAACGAATACGTCATCCTTTCAAGCTGACGGAGCACTGGTAGCGATAGCCTCACGGGTCGAGGCTCTTACCCGAGCTCTGCTTGTCGACGTGAATCAGACGTATCTCGGTGGAACTCCGGGAAATGCGGGAGACCTAAATGGCAACTCGCCAGGGCCCTTTGGCCTATTCGACTTCACGTATTCGGGGGTCAAGGATGACGGCGACGGAATTCCGGAGTATTCGGACCTCACCAATCCTGCGCTGGGGATAGATAACTTCTCCAGTCTCTTGAAATTCGGAGTAACCGACCCGGCAGCTTTCGCGGCAGCCAGAGATGTCGATCCAGCAGCTGCAACGACAGTATTTCGACCGGGAGATGGGCAGAACGCACAGGCGCTCGCCCGAATGCTCAACAGCTCTATAGACTTTTCGGTCGGGGCATTCTCCTTCAGAGGCACTTTCGACGAGCTGTACAATTCCACGGTCACGTACGTTGGGAACGCCAAAAGTAGCGCTGAAGTCAACGCGCGCGTTGCCGAGCAGAACTACACTTCTGCGGCTAACCGCAGAGATGAGATGTCAGGAGTCAGTCTAGACGAGGAATTTGCCAACCTGATCAAATACCAGAAGGCGTTTCAAGCGTCAGCGCGAATGATCAAAACAGCCGGGGACCTTTTCGATCAGATTGTGAGCTTGATATGACACGTATTTCCGAGAACCGAACTCAGCGTACCCTCGTGACGAACACGCTCCTGAACAAGGAGCGATTAGATAAGTACTCGCGCGAGGTATCCAGTGGCTTGAAGGTTGCATTGCCCGGTGATTCGTCGGACTCAGGCACCGTCTCTCGATACCAGCAAACTCTTCAAAAGATCGACAGCTACACGACTACCGTGGCGCAGACCAAGAGTATCCTCCAGTTTCAAGACACAATCATGGAGCAGATGAACGAGTTGATTATCCGTGCCAAAGAAGTTGCAACACAGGGAGCCAATGAAACCCTGAGTGTATCGGCACGTGCACATCTTGCGGAGGAGATCTATCAGATTAGAGATCACGTTGCGAGCCTCGCCAATTCTACCTATCAAGGGCGCTACATCTTCGGTGGATCCGATGATGATGATCCTCCATATGATTCGACGACCTATAGCGAACCAGCCACGGGTACAGCAGCCACCCGCTACGTCTTCGATGCAGAGCTCGGAACAGCAGTAACCAAGGTGGTGGATCTGACCGAAAATCTGAGTATAAATCTCAACACTCCTGCAAACAGACTGTTCGGCACCACGCTCGAGGCGATGGAGAGGTTGGGTAGGGCCTTGGGCGGATATGCTACCTTACCAGCAACGGGATCGCCGGATGGAACAGGTGCGGCATACACTATGCCGACGGATTATCCGGCTCAGACGGCAGCAATTAAAAATTCTATAGATCTGCTCAATAGAGCGCGGGAAAATGAGATTATACCCGAGCGCGTCAGCTTGGGAGGGAGGTTGCGTCGGATCGAGACAGCTGAGTCTTTACTGGGACTGACCAGGAATTCGGCAGAGGATGTCTTGGGTAGAATTCAGAATATCGACGAAACCGAATCGGCGGCGAATTTGGCAAGAGCACAGAGCGCTCTAGAGGCATCATATACCGTGACCGCAAAGGTATTACGAATGTCGATTTTGGACTATATTTGAAATCTGAGTTCGTAGTAGTAACCACTCTAAAGCTCCGTGAGTGATATAAGGCCCAATCCCAATCAGCACTACTATTCGGTGAATGGTCGACGGTGAGGCACAGAGTCTAGTCCACTGCATGTCGCACCTTTCGAATAATATGAGATTTTTCGCGGCCATTCAGGTCCCGTCAATGTGGGTCAATATACTCGAAGAGGGGCAGAGAGAACTTCGTAAGCGCTATGGCGACGCGGTTCGATGGGTCTCACCTGAGTTGTTTCACATAACAATCAGATTCATCGGCCAAGTACCCGAGAGTGAAATAAACCGACTAGTTGCTGCTTGGAGCCGTGAAGAGATCCGAGTTCCATCAATCTCCATGCGCCTCTCTACATGGGGCTGCTTCCCAGAGTATGGACCGGAGCGCGTCCTATGGGCAGGTGTCGAGGTCGAAGGAGATGCCTGGAAATATCTCTGCTCACAGGTAGATATCTTGCTAGAGCGTTTTGACATTCGGTGTAATAAAGGGAATTCTGTGCCCCATATCACTGTTGGACGGGTGAAGAATCCTCACAGCATCGAGGGGATTCGACGAAAACTCGACGACATGAGGATTGGTACGGAGCTGCACACGGTAGAGAGCATCTATCTCTTCGAGTCTCGACCGAGCCCGTGTGGGTCTTCGTATCAGAGGCATGCATCCTTTAAGCTGAGTTAGGTAGAGTATTATGGCTCAATCAGATCTGTTCGATATTCGGGGCGAGCTGTGGCGGAGGGCTTTCAACGCGGCGGTGCCATACGAGCAGTATCTCGAGAGTGGTAGCGATGGGCAGAAGGAGAGGTGGCGTGGCTATGAGGCACGAATCGCCCTGAGCGTCGCACAGAGTGAGTTGTTCGCGTCCTTTCGTCGTCGTATGAATGTGCTCGTGCTCTCGGGTATCTGGTGTGGTGACTGTGCTCGACAAGGACCCATAGTGGGGACGATTGGTGCTGCTTCTCCGGCTATGGACGTACGGTTTCTCGATAATCAGGCGCTCCCAGAAGTCAGGGACGAGCTTCGAATTCACGGAGCCTCACGCGTGCCTGTAGTGGTGACCCTCTCGGAGGATTTCTTCGAGGTAGGCAGATCAGGTGACAGAACTCTATCGGTGTACAAGCGTAAGGCGGAGCACGAACTCGGGCCGGCATGCGAAGCGGGCATTGTGCCCGCGGGTATTGATGAAGTGCGTATCGAAGTCGCTGAGTGGGTTGCGCACTTTGAGCGCCAGCAGCTTTTACTAAGACTCTCATCAATGCTGCGCGCGCGTCACAACGATTAGTAAATGGGATGTGAGGTCATGCCCAAAAAAGTAGTTTTGATTCCGGTCTATAATGAGGAGACACATCTCGAGGGGCTTCTTACGCGTCTCCGGGAGCTGTATGATGAGGACGTTTTATTCGTAGATGATGGTTCACTCGACTCTTCCCCTCAGGTTCTCAAGCGGCTCGAGGGAGCTCGTACCTTTGCAATCATGCAGCCCCAAAATCAGGGATATGGCGCTACGCTTTTACGCGGCTTCCGGGAAGTTGTTGCTCGCGGGTACGAATTCGTCATCACGATGGATTCTGATGGTCAGCACAGGCCAGATTGGATCCCCCAGTTCTTTGAGGAGGTCGAAAAGTGGGATGTAGTATCGGGAAGTCGGTATCGTACCGAGATTGATGGAAATGGAGATGCTCCTCCTGATCGACGTGCCATCAACACCACAATCACTGAAATAATCAATCGTATAACCGGGTTTTCTATCACCGATGCATTTTGTGGGTTTAAAGCCTACCGAGTTTCGGCTCTGGCAAGGCTTCAGCTCAGCGACACCGGCTATGCCATGCCGCTCCAATTTTGGATTCAGGCCAAGCATTTTGAGCTCTCTCTTACCGAACTCCCCGTTTCGAGGATTTATGACGATCCGAATCGACGCTTCGGAGGAGATCTCGACGACCCAACGGTGCGTCTGCGATACTACATGGAGCGTATACAAACTGAGCGGGATAGATGGAGCCTGTAGCACTTATCGTAGCACCGCACCCGGATGATGCAGAGATAGCCATGGGAGGAACGATTCTCTCACTGGTCAATCAAGGGGCCAGGGTCGTGGTAATCGAACTCACGGATGGTGAGCCGACACCGTACGGTTCACCAGAGATACGGGCGCGCGAAACAGCTGCGGCCTCGAGGGTCCTCGGAATAACTGAGCGTCGTCAGCTTGGGCTCAAAAACAGAGAGTTGTTCGACACGGTAGATAATCGTAAGAAGCTCGCTGCGATCGTACGCGAAATAAAGCCTACTCTCTTGTTCGGACCTTATTGGGAGGATGTTCATCCCGACCACGTCCAGGCTGCGGCACTTGTGGAATCTGCGCGATTTTACGCTAAGTTCGTCAAAGGTGATCTCCCTCATGCGCCTTGGTATCCCCGTAAGCATCTTCACTTCTTCTCGACTCATATTCGGGTCAGATTTTCGCCGAGTTTTGTGTATGACATCTCTCCGCATCTTGACGGAAAACTAGCAGCGATTGCGGCATACGAATCACAGTTCGTTGTTCATCCTGGAAACTCGGGAAGACTCGACGAGATTCGGCATGAAGCACTTTATTGGGGTAGTCAGGTAGGCGCTCAAGCAGGTGAGCCATTCGTGTGCAAAGAGTCTATAAAGTGTGCGACAGCGTCAGCCCTCTTCGCTATGTGACCTCGGTATATGTTAACAACCCTCGAACCTGGCTACCAAGAGTGGAGAGATATCCTCGAAAGAAATCGTGAGGGGCTCACAAGCCGTGCAGAAAGGTTGGGCAATAAACGTCTACGAGAGATTCGAGAAGCGGTCTATGCTGCAGCTATATCGTATTCGAGGAATCTCGCAGCTGTAGCTGGCTCCGTGGGGGTGTCTGTGGCCGTTCCGAATATGGGCACGTTCGACGAGACGCAGCCTATACTCATGGCGGGACATCAACCGATCATTTATCACCCCGGCTTGCTTTTCAAGAACGAGCACCTCTCGCGTCTTGCAAGGGATACGAATGCGCTTGCGATTAATGTGATAATCGATACGGACGAAGGAGATGGAGGGAAACTCGCGTGGCCGCTCCGTCAGGGGGAGTCTCTTTCTGTAAAGACCGCTACGATAAGTACCTCTGACGGAATATTTGCCTCACAGCAGGTCCTATTAGCTGAACGTACTGGTGAATTATTCGAGTTAATTGGCGCTGACCTAGCGACGAGTGGGTTAGAGGGAGCTGCTGCATCGGCCACGGTGGTATCTTCTCTGTACCAGAGGCTTGCCGGTCAGCCCATTTCCCTGGCAAATTCTGTTATACGCTGGTGCTTCGAGGATAGAGCTTATCTGGAGCTACCACTCTCGCAACTGCTCCGTATAGGTGCGGTGCGTGATGTTCTGCTCTCTTGGGTAAACGACTACGAGCGTTTGGCAGCGACCTACAACGCTACTCTCGAATCGTATCGACTGGCCCACAAAATCAAAAATCCGGCAAATCCCTTCCCGAACATGCATATTGAGAGTTCGTCGGTAGAGCTCCCGTTTTGGCGGGTTGGAGAGCAAGGCAGGAGTCCGCTTACAGTGCACAGGGCCAGCTTGCCTGATTGGGGGTGTGAACACGATATCGCGCCGAGAGGAAGTATCGTGACACTCTTCTTGCGCGGATTTTGTTCGGACCTTTTTGTACACGGAAAAGGTGGTAGTAAATACGATCGGTTCGTGGACCGTTTCTCCGAATCATACCTCGGAGTGGCACTTCCCCAATTCGTGGTAGCAAGTAGTACCCTATATGCATTCCCGGAACGGGTGGCGCAGATAGAGGAGGCAATAGCGCTCGAGTCGGAGTACAGGAAGATTGTATCGCACACAGATACATTTTTGGGTCGCGGTCTCTTTACTTCGGATGAAGAGCGAGTGCTCGAGAACTTAGCCGCTGAGCGGCATACTTTGCTGTCGCGCCTCGGAGATGCAAACGCATCTGAGAATCGTAGTGCGGTAATGCATGAGTTGAACGGACTGAACCACCGAATAAAACGGTTCATAGAAACCAGCTCTTTGACAAGGCGTTTAGCAGATGCAGCCATGCCCGAAGTTGTGGTGGCGCGTTGGAGGTTTCGCGAATATCCCTTTTTCCTATTCCTCGACTGCCGCGCGCAATCCAACGCTTTGTAGGAAGTCTCGCTAGTTTGTTGAGGATGCTCCGATTCAGTCCGGATAATGCTAATAATCTGTGTTTTTCTGAAGGTCTGGCCTGATATTCTCCTCATGCGTCTGTCGAAGCGTCGATTGGGTGAGGAAAAACGCCCCAGTTCATCCGACCTCACTTCGGAGATATGATTACGATATCCATGGCTACGGGAGTTGTAGGTTGCAAATCGACTTAGGTATTCGTTTCCAGCTGGAGTATTACAATTGAGCGATTGCCTTGTATCGTAGGGCTACCATAGAATTCCGACCAGTCCCCTTCTCCTATTTTTGTGCAGCGAAGTTTTGAATTGGTAGCGAGCAATATATTTCAGCAAGAGGCCAATAATTGATTCTGAAATGAAGAGCGCTGAATGGCACTTAAATCTAGATAGCACTTTATTCACAAGAGGCCGTTCAAAAGGATATGAAGAGGCTTATTCGAACGTTGGCACGTTCATTAGGATATGACATTCGCAAGACCGGCAATTTCGATTTGCGTGTGGACGCATCGTATGTGCTCAAAACCTACACGAGGCCCGATGGCTCCTTTGACTATGCGCGGTATAAACAGATTCAGATAAGAGGGAATCATGACAAGTTGGGGCAATCTTGGGTGTGCGAGGATACGATAGCCACTGCTGCTCGAATTATTAAGAGTTGTGTAACACCCCGCTTTGGTCTTTGTCACGGCACACGCCAAGGGCTTGAACAAAAGTGGTTTAAGCAATTTTTGCAGTGCGAAGTTATTGGGACAGAGATATCTGACACTGCGGCTCAATTTCAGGACACTATCCAGTGGGATTTTCACGAAGTGAAGGAAGAGTGGATCGACAATACTGACTTCATTTATAGCAATTCCCTGGACCATAGCTATGATCCAAGGCTTTGCTTGGAGCGGTGGATCGCTTGTCTTCACAAAGATGGAGTCTGCATTCTTGATTACAGCGATCATCACGACTCCCCGTCGACAAGCGAACTCGATCCCTTTGGAGCGCCCCTACAAACGCTGCTTTTTTTAATTACGTGGTGGGGCAAGGGCGATTTTTTCGTAACGAATATCGTCGAATATAGATCTAAACGTGGCCGTTGCTATTTCTTGATCATCAGAAAGCATGGGTACTCAATGAAAGTGTCGCTTACCTAAGGAGCCGAGGCAAAACGTGCCCGAAGAGATATGACTAACGCTCGCTATTTCGTATCACAGCTGGTCCCCCCGTTTCTGTGGTCGCTTGCACGCTCTCTGTATCGCAGGACGAGTAGGCCTGCGGATGCACGCATTGAGGCGGAGCTCGCACGTCTAGTTAGACTTCAACCACATTGCGGCGGTCACACGAAGATATTTAGAAGGCGTTTCGAGTTCATAGATGCTCGATCCTTTGTCAATCAATACAAGCGATTCTTTATCAGGAAAACGTATGGTTTTAATTCCCGTACCGAGTCGCCGAGAATCATCGATTGCGGCGCGAATATAGGTGTTAGCGTACTGTGGTGGAAATCTATATACCCCAAGGCTGAAATCATCGCATTTGAGGCCGATCCCGCGATATTTGAGGTCCTCAAGAGAAATTGCGCTGGCTTAGACGGAGTGACTTTGTACAATAAGGCTGTCTGGGTTTGCCACGACAAGATGCCGTTCGCCTCAATAGGCGGCGAGGGCGGTCGTCTGGTCGAACGCGACGAACGGAAAGATGGCAAGAGTGTATGTACTGTAGATACTATCAGGTTAAGAGACTATCTTGAGAAGGGTTGCGATTTTCTAAAGGTAGACATAGAGGGGGCTGAGGTTGACGTCATCAATGATTGCAAGGACGTACTACGCCGGGCTCGCTTGATGTCCTGGGAGTATCACTCGTTTTTTTTCAAGCGGCAGTCATTGGCGAGCTTTATAGGGCATCTGGAGAGTGCTGGATTTAGGGTCCACGCTCATGTCGGATTACCCTCTCCGTCTCCATTCGTCGAGCTGCTAAATCTGAATGAGAAAGACCTTCGCATAGATCTGTTTTGTTTCAAGGACGGAGAGTATCCAACCCTTAAGAGCTTGAACTAAGAATGGTACGTATAGCGTTTGTGACCCCGGTTTTTGTCACGGACTACCTCCCGATGAGCGGTCCGTCCAATTATTTGGCTCGAATTACCCATTTAATGAAAGCTGCGGGCCACGACGTAGAGATTTTCACGGCAAGTTCACATCAGGCCGGCGAGCTTGACTTCCAGGGGGTAAAGGTACATCGAGTTAGGGTTGTCTCTGAATCGTTCCTGTACAAGCTTTCGGCGAAGATCGCCTCTTTGTTTGGCATGTACCGCGCCTTGAAATCCATGCTTCAGTCGTGGAAGTTGTGTAGAGCGCTTGAATTGCGACATGCAGCCTATCCATTCGATGCAGTTCAGTATACTGATCTTTTTGCTTTGGGTTTTTTCATGAAGAGAAGGCCGGGTCGGAAAAACATCCTCCGCTGCTGTCGTGCTGTTGAGCTTTACACCGAACTTGGCGGCCGGAAGGGATTCTTCAATCGCATCAACGAATGGCTCGAAGTATGTTCGATACGACGAGCAGATGTTCGCTATGCTCCAAGCCGTTATGTGGCGGATTTTTATTCAAAACGACACGGCATTACCATGCAGGTTGTACGCTCGCCACTTGATCCGAGTGATCTAGCATTAGGAGATAGTCCGTTTGGGCTCCCTTCACGATACTTCATTCACTTTGGCGCGCTGGGACTTCGGAAGGGAACATTCTGGTTGATTGACGCGCTTAAGTTAGCCCTTAAAGTCGACCCTTCGATTCTTGTGATCATGGTCGGCGAGGATTCGTCAAATGAACTCGCCGATCGGCTTGCGATGCTGGGGGAGTTTCGGCGAAATGTGCTCGTTCTTCACCCTCTTCCAAAAAACGAGCTCTACAGCCTACTAAAGCGGGCGCGGGCCGCGATACTACCGTCTCTTGTCGACAATCTTCCGAATGCGGTGATTGAAAGTCTTCAGCTCGGTGTTCCGGTCATTGGCTCAAACGGCGCAAGCATTGACGAAATCGTTCAGGAGGGAGCAACGGGAGAGCTCGCGGAGCTGGGAAACTGTGAAGAGTTAGCAGATCTGATAGTTAGATTTTGGCACGACAAGACACCGGTGAAGAGCGGGTTTATCTGGAATGGCTTTTCAGACGAGGAGAATCCAGTGGCAGCTCTGGTTAATTTAATCAGGTCGAGATAACGGGGCTCTAACGCGCTCACCCTGCCAGCTCTCTTCTCAAACGAACCGATTTGAACAGCGATTTCGGAGGACTCGGGGCATGTGCAGGCGCAGCGAATGGGGCTCACTTCTTAACCCTTACGTAGGTGGAGGAGACTATGCGTCACTGGTTGTACGGCTACAACCAGGGCAGACCCCACAGGTCACTGGAAGAAGTCCTACCAAGCTACAGAGGCCAACAGATAATCCACGGGGTGCCGACCCCAGATTTTCTATCTGATGGCTGTCCAAAGAAAGGGGTAAGGCCACAAGGTTCTTCGCTCTAACTACTGCTGGCACTAATTAAGGGGGCAGGTCAATTGCGCTGAAGCTATGCTTTCTATTCAGCAGGGAAACGGGGTAATCTGTGTAGCGCTATCGATGGGCCCTGGTGAATCTGGGTGCTGTTTGGAACCTACACCGCCGGGTTCTCTCGCAGGGAGCCATATATCGTGAAGTATCATAATGTCAGTGAACAGGATTGTGGCCAGTTGTCGGCCGAGGCTCCAGCCTGTGTTCCAGAGCACGAGTTCTCTCTTTGTACACGATTTCCTGTCGAGGACTTTGCTACGAAGCGGGTAGGGGCAGACGGGCAGCAAAAGATGGATGTCCTTGCGGTCAAGGATCTTGATTGGTTTCGGGTTGAGGATACCTATGAGCAGATCCTGAGTCACAAGCTCGATCTGATTAGTCGTTATCGTGACCTTGTATATGCTGTTACGCCACAGGCCGGGGAGGGCGCTCGAGAAGCCCTCAAGCTAGCCGGAGGTTATCTGGCAGACAGATACCCGGCGCGATTTTCGATGGAACAGGACGAACTTATCGATCTGCGGACACACAGAAAGGTAAGGGTAGCAGGTGAAGTCAAAGACCCTCTCTTGAGCCTCGCATCCCTTGTCGATGAGGATCTCGTTGTGATGGAGCTCGATAAAGCGGGAACATATCGAGTCTCTGCGGCGTGTGCGTGCTGTCCGTCTCACTGGTCAATTCATCAGAAGTTGGGCAAGACCCTCAAAGATGTACACAAACCGGTACCAAACCTCAATCTGAATATAGGAGACCAGCTTGACCAGTTGATGAGTAACCTACCGGCCATGAGACCCGTCGGTCGTATCAATATGTTGGTCAACTTTGATCCACGCTGGTCTCAGTTCCCAGCTGTCATACAATCACGACCCTATCCGCATGCAACCCTCGAAAAGTCGTCGATCGGGGATCGCCTCTTCTTGAGAAATGAACGCGAGACGATAACTAAGCTTCCTGAAACCCAGGCGATACTATTTACGATCAAGACTTATCAGGTACCCTTCACTATGCTACCCGAGTGGGCATGTAAGAAGCTGGCAGATTATCACGATAGCTTCGATCGGGTATATCGTGACGACTATAGAAAGCTCTCTCACGAGGAGCATGAGCTTGTTGTCCAGTGGCTAAGGGAGCGCGCCGTGACCTTGGGAGAGCTTTTCAGTCGCGAGTGAGGCGTTTGCCGGTTGAGCGAGGAGCCTAATTAATGCACAAGCTAGAGTCTGTTTGCAGTACGTGTCTCCGTCCGGTCGAGGCTCAAGCGATCGAGCTCGACGGTGCCCGATATCTTCTGAAAACCTGCCCGGAGCACGGACAAGAGCAGGTACTCGAGAGTTCATCCACGGAGCTTTTTTTCGATGCTCCTCTGTCGGCAGAAGCACGCGCGGCGCTGCGTCGCAGTGGGTCAGCGCTCGTGAGCCCACTCGGACCTACCTGCGTCGCTCTTCTAGAGATAACGGATGGGTGTAATCTCGAGTGCCCGGTATGTTTTGCCGCGTCTCGTCCTGGTAACCGCTACTTCATGAAACCTGCCGAGTTTAGTCAGAGATTAGCGTGTCTGATCGCTGAACGGGGCAAGATAGACATCCTCATGCTCTCGGGGGGAGAGCCGACGATCCATCCTGAGTTTCCGGAGATTCTCGCGATTGCGGTGAATAATCCGAACATTGGCCACGTTATGCTCAACACGAATGGACTTCTTGTATCGCGTTCAGAGCGAGTGCAGCAGGCGCTTCGCGCTGCTTGGGCAAAACTGGAGGTATATCTCCAATTCGACTCGCTCGAGGAGTCGCGGAACATCGAACTCAGGGGAGTGGCGGACCTACTCGCCGATAAGATGGCAGCATTGAATTGGTTTGCTAGCCAAGGCTTCGCTGTTACGTTTGCGGTCACATTACCGGCTGATACAAGGAGCTCTCATCTCGGGGAGATCCTCGATCTCGCGCTCGCTACCCCGTCGGTTCGGGGGATTACATTCCAACCGGCTTTTGCTAGTGGTCGACACCAACCTCGTTTCGATCCGAATGAGCGGCTGACGGTTCCCGATGTCGTGCGCCTCATCAACGAAGCTAGGCCAGAAAAGTTCCCGAAGTCGGCCTTCGTCAATCTGCCGTGTTCGCACCCTAATTGTTCGATTGTTGCCTATTTCTTCCGACATCAAGGTCAGGTGTGGCCGTTGGCAGGAGATATGGTGCCTCTACAGAGTATCCGACGGAGAATTAACTACAACCTGGAGGACCTCAAGGCATGTGGTTGTGAAAATACGGAGCTAGGCCAGTATGTGCGCTCCGCAGAGCTGTCGGCTGATAATTCATTTCGGGTCGTTATTAAGCCGTTCATGGACCGTTTCAATCTGAATCGAGACCGCACTGCTCAATGTTGTACCCATGTAATCGGCCCAGGTGGAGAGCGAATGTCATTTTGTGAATACAACGTGTTCCGTGACCAAATGGGTTGGAATGTGAATACGCGAGATTGAGTGTCGTGATAGCGGTACCTCACATACCGAGCTTCTACCCCCTGTTCGTCATCGTGGGGGTACTTCTGGGATATCTCGCCTCTACCGCGGGTCGGATTGCTTCGCCCCTACACTCGACAGCTCGATTACACTTTACAGTGGTGGTCGTTTCGGCAGGGATGTTCGGGGCGTATGCAGTCCCATGGGTAGCTTCCGTCCTTAACTATGACCGTGAGGGTGGCAGATCACTTTTGGCGGGCGTGCTCGTGGCCTGGTGTGTAGCGGAGATTCTCAAAGGCCACCTCGGTATTAAAGGTTCAACCGGGGATGGTTATGCGATAGGCCTACCGCTTGCGGCTGGCATTGGTCGTGCCGGATGTCTCTTTGGTCATTGTTGCTTGGGGATACCTTCCGATAGTTCGTGGGCGTTGGAGCACGATGGACAAGGCTATGCACCGATTGCGCTGGCGGAGATCGTGTTTCACGCAGCATTTTTCGCGATCTCCCTTGGGTTAACCTCATGTGGGTACTTACCGGGACAGCGACTTCGGATATATGTTGTCGGGTATGGAGTGTTTCGATTCGTTAGTGAATGGTGGCGACCACACCCCCGTACGATCGGCTGCTTGAGCCTGTATCAGTGGGTCGCTATCCTGCTTGCAATTGAAGTGTTATGGACGATTTACCGGGAAACCATCAAGATCCACCAAAGCTCAGCTTAGGCCAGAAGCTGAGGTTGATTGCACTTAGCTTGATAACTGCGGCAGGCTTGGCCGCTAGCACCTGTATGGCAATCGTGATTGGTGAGTTGCCCTTTGTGGCAAGGTCCACCTCGACAGAGCAAGTCATAATCTTCGGATTCTTCCTCCCGGTACTTGGGGTGGGGTTGTGGATCTACCTTACCGTTTGCGTGGTGCGTGCCCTCCTGTTCGAAGCGCGGCATCGAGCCCGTGAGGCCAAGGATAAAAAAGCGCCGACCGATCCCGCCTGACTGGGAATCCGACGTATCTATGGAGATGGGGCACATGAGCCGCTGAGAAAATACCGAGGGAAGCGGGGCAAAACAGCTAGCCGGGGAGCCAGGAGCAGTGCCGACCGCGCTTTCGACGTGGCTCACGGCTATGGGGTCAGTTCTCTTGACTTCTAGTGATTTACATACCCCCAACATTCCCTATGCCTTCCCACCGCGTTGATTCGGTCGAACGGTATAAACGCACCGCCGATCGCCTGACACGATATGTTCAGTTCGTTCGACTACGAACTCGGTGCCGAGAGTCCTCTGAAAAAGCTCAAGCTCTCCGTTGCACAGTTTCACGCACTCTTTTGCTGCTGCGCATATCGGGCAGTGATTTTCTACGAGCACTAATTTGTTGTCGGTAGTCTCAACGCATGCCATGTAGCCCTCTTCAGAGCGCAGTTCTGCGAGGCGAGTCAATTTTTCGGCTAAGGTGTCACAGGAGTTCAACTCACTCGCATATCGCGTGTACTGTTCGGCAGCACGAGCTTCGAGCACTCTATCAAGGGCTTGCTCACCTAATGTCTTGCGTATGCCCACCAGGATGTCACGACTGAGCGCCGCGTGTGAGTTCGGAAAGAATTGATCGGCTGCCTCTGTCAACTTCCAAAGCTTACTGGGGCGGCCTCGCGAGCGAGGCCCTAGCTCAGCACAAACCAGCCTCTCAGCTTCCAAGTCATAGAGCTGCAGTTTCACGGCCATTGGGGTGATACCAAGGCGCTTTGCGAGATTCTGAGAGGAGGTAGCTCCAGCGGTCTTCAAAAGAGCGAGTATCTCGCTTCTTGTACTCATGCGGGGCTCTCCATGTTTCGTTAAAGACGAGGCGATAAATCTCTACTTTTCGATAAGTTATCCCAATCAAGAAGATTACGAAAGATTTAGCTTTACAAATCAGCTTGAGGTCGATATTTAGAAAGCTAATACTTTCGAAAAGGAGTTCTATGCTAACGATCATTTCCAGTAGTCTAAACACTTCAAGTAACTCGAGAATCCTGGCAAAGGAGGCACTCTTGGCTGCGCAGCTTCTAGGTATTCAGGCGAACATCGTTGATTTGCGCGACTTTCCACTGACTGTGTGTGACGGAGAGGAGAGCTTTGGTCACCCTAATGTTGATGCGCTCACTTCGATCCTGCGAGGCTCGCGCGCTTTTATCATCGCTGCTCCTATCTACAACTACGATGTGTCGTCAGCGCTCAAGAATCTGATCGAGCACGTTGGGAGCGAGCTGACTGACAAAGTGGTTGGCTTCATTGGTGCTGCTGGAGGGCAGCGCTCGTATATGGCTCCGCTTCAGTTCCTTAATAGCATCATGCTCGATTTCAGATCGATCATAGTCCCTCGTTTCGTATATGCCAGCCGGGAAGCGTTTCAAAACGGAGTCCTTGTCGGTGAGGAATATCGCGAGCGAATCGAGGAGCTAGTCAGGCAAACAGCTCAGCTTTCTGTAGCGATAGAGAAACATTCGCATGAGGTGTGAGCTAACTTGTTACGAGCGCTAGACACCAAGAAAGGGGTTACTTCTAAGGGCTAATACGCGGTATACCGTAACAGGCTGCGGAGAAATGTTCTTCTGCTGCGAAATCCGATCTTTCGGCCAGCACCAAAATCTCGAATTTCCTGCTACGAGGCCATTTTCCCGAAGCCTGTTAAGTCGTGACTATTGGCCCATCGGTATGGATTACTCGATTCTCGACCTCATCGGTAATACTCCGCTCGTAAAAATTACCCAGTTCGAAACGGGGCAATGCGAGCTATTTGTCAAACTAGAGAGTCAAAACCCAACCGGCTCAATAAAGGACCGTATTGCGCTTGCGATGGTCGAAAAAGGCGAGCAAGACGGCCTTCTGAAACCAGGTGGAACGATTATCGAGGCCACTGCGGGCAACACTGGCCTTGGGCTCGCACTGGTCGCTGCTCTCAAGGGGTACAGACTGATATTGGTCATCCCTGACAAGATGAGCCAGGAGAAGGTCCGCACGGTACGAGCGCTCGGGGCAGAGGTTATTATTACTCGCTCTGATGTGGGCAAGGGACACCCCGCATACTATCAGGATATCGCTGAACGACTCGCCGGTGAGATACCGAACTCTTTTTACACCAATCAGTTTGGAAATGAGTCAAACCCTGCGGCGCATCAAGCCACGACAGGTCCTGAGGTGTGGGAGCAGATGGGGCATAGAGTCGATGCGATCATCGCTGGAGTGGGCTCTGGCGGGACTATGACCGGTCTTTCACGCTATTTTGCTCAGGTTTCACCGGATACAGAGATGGTGCTTGCGGATCCGATTGGCAGTATCCTCGATCACTACATAAAAACGGGAGAGGTGCTGCAGGAAGCAGGCTCGTGGCTCGTCGAGGGAATGGGCGAGGATTTCATACCACCAGTCGCCGACCTCTCCCGTGTCAAGAAGAGCTACTCGATTAGCGATGCAGAGAGCTTTGAGACTGCGCGCGAACTCTTCCAAAAAGAGGGTATTCTTGCTGGCACATCCGCTGGTCTCCTGGTTGCCGCAGCGCTGCGCTACTGTTGCGAGCAAACAACACCCAAGCGAGTTCTCACCTTCATCTGCGATACGGGAGCACGTTATATCAACAAGATGTTCGATGACGTGTGGATGCGCGATCAAGGACTGCTTACAGGGGAGCTTTACGGTGACTTGCGAGATTATATCACCAACAAAGTTCCCGTCACGGTAGAACCAACCGATACCCTACATATCGCCTATAGCCGCATGCGGATGTATGGAGTTTCGCAGCTTCCGGTGCTCAATGGAGAGAGAATTATCGGACTCATTGATGAGTGGGATCTCATGCAGGCGGTGACTCCGGACCGCAAGCAGTTTACTCGTCACGTGCAGGACTTCATGACGACGAACCTCGAGACCCTGCCACCGGGTGCGCAGCCCTCGGAGCTGCTCTCGCTCTTCGAGCGAGAGCGCGTTCCGATCATAGTCGACAATGGCCGCTTTCTCGGGCTCATCACAAAGATTGACTATCTGAACTATCTGCGGAGACGAGATAGTGATTGATAAAGCCGCTGAATTGTAAGAGCGCGTAACAAAAATAATAAAGTCAGTGAGAGAGGAGGTTTATGGTTGGTAGGACCTCTACATTAAGGAGAGCCACCGCATTGCGTAATGACTGAGCGGAGCCGCCATTCGTACGAGGGTAGTTCCAGGATACACCGCGGAATTCGCAAAGCCGCGCTCCCGAAGCCAAATCCACTCGAAGGTCGTCTATTTTCATTCGCCCGTGAGCTAACTCTAGCGCCTCTCGGAGGCTCGCATCGGCTTTTCGGCGCTTTTGGGCCGAAGACGATTGTGCTCGCCCCACATCGCAAAGATTACTTCGACCGTCAGTGGGTGCTGGATAGTCAGGAGAGCAGTGCGTGACTCCACAAGCTTCCCGGCTAATCCGGATTCGAGTAGTGCCGCAGGGAGTACGTGCTCTAACTGAACCGATTCTTCGGGCGTTAGGGTAATAAGAGCCTCAGCTCATCGGATTCGGTGTTGAGGCTGGTCCCGCCCCTGGTGGTCTCCGACAGCGCGTTAGAGGACGGCATAGGAATCGTTTTTGACATGAGCAGTTGGTAGGGTTCAAACGGCTCAGCCACAGCTTAACCTCTCATTTTCGAGTTGTTGAGCTGACATGGTTTGAATACTATGACGGCAGGGCCCGCCCTTGGTAGTACCTCTTTATACGGCGCCCCTACGTGTGAGTGATGTCTAGCTTTGATTCTGACAGACCTAATCAAGAGGATATCTCATACGCGGCGCCTCCGGAGGAGAGTCTCGGAAGGAGCGTGGATCCCCGGCTCGAATCCGACACCATCTCTGTCATCAGAGAGTCCCAGCTCTTCGATACTCAACACTACCGCGCACAGCTCGTTACTCAGGAATCGCAAGAGACAGCAGATCTGATCGCGCATTACGTCGAGTGTGGCGAGCAGATGGGCCTCACACCTCATCCGCTTTTTGATCCGAGATTATATCGTCTCTTCAACATGACTCCTGAGGAGGAGGATCGCCAGAACGCGCTGGCGCACTACCTGCGCGGTGCATGGAGAGGGCGAGGAATGACCAGCGTGGCTTTTGATTCTGCGTGGTATCTCGATACCTATCAAGACATTCGAGATAGCGGCACTAATCCGCTGATGCACTACACGCAATGGGGAATAAGTGAACAGCGCCATCCGTGCAGATGGCTCAATACCGTTTGGTATCGTGAACTCAATCCGCAGCTGTCGCTCGAGCAGGATCCAGCGGAGCACTTTGTACGGGAGTTTCGGCTCGATTGGTCGAACCTCGGCATATTGAATGAGAACGAGCTGCTTGATTGCATGCAAAAGGTAGCCGAGGCATGGAATGTGCTGATCGGTAGCCCGCTCTTTGATGATCATTTCTACCGTACGCAATGTTCCGTCGAGCAGCACGGTGGTCGGGGACATCTGCTCCTGCATTACCTGACCACAGGGGAGAGGGAGGGGCTCTCACCGCACCCTCTTTTCTATCCGGACCTCTACCGTTCTTTTAATATGTCAGCTACTGAGAACCGAGACAGTGCGCTCGCTCACTACTTGTCGAACCGGTGGAAGGGACGAGGGATAACGAGCCCGCTGTTCGACTCGCGATGGTATCTCGAGCAGTACGCTGATATCACACAGGCCGCTATTAATCCGTTACAGCATTATATTGAGCATGGATGGGCAGAGCGTCGTGTGACGGCTGCTTGGCTCGACCTGAGCCAGTTCCGAGCGAGGATACACGATCCGTACATAGACGAAGGAGGCCCTGGACCTGAATTTGTTCGACGGATTCTGGGTGGCTTCATACTTCCAGAGGTTGCCTACGAGGATGATCTCGTGGCTAAGGTTGCAAGCCTCTTCGCGTTGCGAGCTCGAATACACGCTTCATCAGTGTTCGATGCTGCATTTTACCAGGAGCAGCTACTATCAGCGCAGGCCGGTGAGATAGGAGACCCCCTCTGGCATTTCATATTTCGAGGCGATAGAGACGATGTCATGCCACATCCCTTCTTCAGTCCTAGCTACTACCGCAAGCACAACATGACAGGGGTGGAGCACCATGAGAATTCGCTTGACCACTACCTTAGTGGTAGCTGGCACGGAGCGGGTTGCACAAGTGCCGTTTTTGATTCTCGTTGGTACCTTGAGCGCTACCCTGATGCGCGAAGCGCAGGAGTACAGCCGCTTGTGCACTATTGTAAGTGGGGGGCGGCCCAACAGCGTCCAACATCGGCATGGATGTTGTCACCGCGGGAGAGGGGACTCCAGCAACCGAGTCAGGAACGAGCAACGGCTCTCCCAACAGTGGCGCTCTCGCCGCTTATTCCTACTTGTGTGGCTCAGGAATTGGCAGCGTTCCTGAGGTATGCAGACCTCCGCATAGGCTCGGAAGAGCTTCCCTCGCTTAAGCGTGCTCTCAAGCGAAGCTTAGCGCAGTGCCCTGCTTTGAGTGGGCCACGGGGTCCTACACCTCGGGTTTCTGTGGTGGTGCCTGTCTTCAACAACCTGCGCTACACCCTTCAATGTCTCGAAGCAGTATCGAGAGCACGTACTTGTGTGACCTTTGAGATCATCATCGTCGACGACGCCTCAACTGATGAGACGCGGGATTGTCTAGCAGCCTTACCCCAGGTGAGAGTTGTCACGCAGGGGATCAATCAAGGGTTCAGTCGGGCATGCAATGCAGGAGCGCAGGAGGCTCGTGGGGAGTATCTACTCTTCTTGAACAACGACACGCATGTACTCGACGACTGGATGGATGAGCTCGTAGTGACCATCGAGGTGAATAGGCGTACTGCGATGGTGGGATCGCAGTTGATCTACCCGAACGGAGTGCTTCAAGAGGGGGGCGGAATCATCTTGAGAGATGGCAGCGCGTTCAATTATGGGGTCGGAGGAGATCCGCACGCGCCGGAGTATTCGTATCGTCGAAGCGTTGACTATTGCTCGGCCGCATCGCTGATGGTTGTGCGCGCCTATTTTGAGGAATTAGGGGGCTTCGATGAGGAATTCTCCCCGGCATACGCAGAGGACGTTGATTTGGCTTTTCGAGCGCGCTCGCGCGGGTATGATGTGTTGTATCAACCTTACTCCAAGGTGATTCATTTCCAAGGTGCTACGTGCGGACGTGAAAGCTCGGAGGGGTTTAAATCGTGGCAAGATAGTAATCTCAAGAAGCTTCGCGAAAGATGGACTGAGAAGCTTACGCTACACGGTGTACCGGGTTGTGATCTGAATCGGGAGCGAGATAGGGGGGCATGCGGGCGCATACTACTTGTGGATGCTTGCTTTCCGACGCCTGACAGAGATGCTGGCTCTCTCGTGACAGATGCTTGGCTGCGGACCTTGCTTCAGCTCGGATATCATGTGACGTTCGTCGCAGTGGATCAATTCGTGCGAGATACGAGCCACGTGGAGAGGTTCCAGCGGCTAGGGGTGTGTTGCCCGGTACCACCCTTTGAGAGCTCGGCCTATAATTTTGTGTTGCAGCACGCTCACGAGTTCGATCACATAGTCGTCAATCGCCATGCCTGCGCGGCGGTTGTCTATGATGCGCTGAAGCGAGTTGGCCTACAGATCCCGTGCCTCTTCATACCGATAGATCTGCACTATGTGCGGGAGGAGCGGGAAGCGGAGATCGAGGGGCTGCTGGAACGGAAGATATCCAGCATCAAAACGAAATACAGAGAGCTCAAGGCGGTAGCTCAGAGCGACTTGGTCTGTGTTCACAGTACATTTGAGCGCGATCTACTTCAAAAAGAGCTTCCCTCGGTCCCCGTCTGTATCGTTCCGATCGCTGTCCCTATACATGGCAGCGCTGCAGAGTATGAGCAGCGAGAGCATCTGTGTTTTATAGGAGGATTTAGACATCGACCTAATGTTGATGCGGTGCAGTTCTTCGTCAAAGAGATCTGGCCACTGGTGTCACAGCAGCTCCCCGGGGTTAGGTTCAAAATTATCGGCGCAGACACACCCAAAGAGGTTCACGCGTTAGCGTCTGATACGGTTGAAGTTCTCGGGTTTGTTGAGGATCTGGCCTTACTACTGGCGGCCGTGCGATTGACGGTTGCTCCTCTGCGGTACGGCGCGGGTATAAAGGGTAAGGTGTGTTTGAGTATGGCAGCAGGGGTGCCGGTCGTTGGCACGCCCTTGGCGTTCGAGGGTATGGATCTCGAAGTTGGGCGAGAGGTTATCGCTGCTTCAGGGCCTACCGATATAGCGCGACAGATAGTACGTGTTTACACGGATCGGTGTGTGTGGGCGGCGCTCTCAGAAGCGGGATTCGAACACGCGCGCCGTGAATTCTCCTTTGAGGCAAACATCCCAAAGGTTCAAGCCTGCCTGGCAGCACTCTCAAAGGCTCGAAGTTTGAGTGATAGCTCCGTCACAACGTGACGAAGACGCTCGGTTGCCTCAGTAGCGCGAGCCTCAACGGCAACCTCGAGACTATATGACATTCCCTGTGCGGTGAAGGAATCGTACGAACGCATCCACTCAACCGCCTCACTGAGCGGCAGGCGATCGATAGTGTCAAGATATCTCCAACCTCTGCGAGCAATAGTGAGGCGATAGAGATCGCAAAATTTAATCCATGCTTGTCTGTATCGTACCTCTTGAGGAAGGTCGCTTGAGTATAAACTGCGGATTATCGCCATCGGGCGTGGTAGTATTCCGACCAGTAAGAAGATCTGCTCAAGGGAAAGCGATGAGATCGTGCAATCAAAGTAACGTCGAGCAGCCTCTCGAAATCCGAACACCGCGCGTGGTCCCAGGCGAACGCAGTCAAGGTACAGGGAGAGGATCTCAAACTTGGTAAAGTTGCGTTCTAGGGCCAGGGTCCAACCGGTCTCGCGCAGTTTGTATATCGCCCGCAGCAGCTTTAAATCAGGACTAGAGCCGTATTGGAGATTTTTAGCGAGCTGTTGCGTGATTCCGCTACCACCTGCTAACACCCCTGTGTGGAAAAATGCGCGTATGCGATGCGTGATCTCACGCCAATTAAAACCCTGATGACAGAAAAAAAGATCGTCTTCGTGGAGTAATAGCGACACTACGAGGCTACCAGGTAGCTGTTCGAAAGGAATGAGGTCGGGTGACATTAATCCCGTCGTTTTGGTTATATTTTGCGGCGCGTACGGCGGTCGAAATGTGTAACGGTCGCGGAGCTGGGCGATCGGGGCGCGGTAGTATGACCAGCATACGAAGCCGAGCGCTAACGAGACGAGGCAGAGTGGCAGCACTATTAGGACGATAAGTGTTATGCTAGCCATTGTATTCCTCGAATGATGTGTCCGCAGTCAATAAACGGAAGCCGCCTGCATCGAGCGTTTCTTTAGGGGTTTCCACAATTGAAAACTCCGCTGCCAATGTGGTAGCGACACACAGCGGGGTATAGCGAGTCGACCACCCGTGTGCGTGTGCTCGATACTGCAATTCCGCTATCTGATGTAGGGGTACAGAAGAGGAGGGCTCAAAATGAGCGAACAAATCGAGTGCGTCGCGTCGCAGATAGAGTAACGACGAGGATCCGAATCCGACAACTCGATGGGATAATGCCTCAGGGAAGTATACGGGCTTACTCTGAGCAAGGGTGTGGCTATATCCCGCGAGATTCATCTCAGCGCCGGCCTCCACGATCTCCCTCTTGGTGTTTATAATCATACCGCACGATGCGACTACCTGTGCTGCCGAGTAAGCACAATTGGCCAGGGAGTTAAGCCACCCGCTGTGCTGTACCACGAGATCGTCGTGTATAAGAACGATGTCGTGCCTCGGATATCGCTCAGTTACGGCGCGACATATTCCAAGAGGTGTGGTGTCGGATATCGTTCCTGCGAATGAGATCTCTGCACCCGTCACTTGCAGAGGCTGTAGGTCCGGTATTCTCGCTGCCTGATTAAAGATGACGATCGGAGGATAGGGATTGCGGGTGTTTGTGCACAAGGAGCCAAGACACTGCTCAAGATATCTGCCATCTCCGCGCGAGTGCACGGCGATGACTGCACGGGGCGCTATCAAGGAGGCGAGCAGGAGTTGGGAGATCGTCTGTTGGCTGCACTGTAGAGATAGCTGCCTGAGTGCACACCGTCGCATCTCATCGAGATCGTGTACTCCAGATTGTACCTGGGTCAAAAGTTCGAGCGCCTCGTCTGTAGTATCGGCCACGAGGAGCTCGCGGCCGTGGCGCAAACCTAGGCGTGCGTTGCCGTGAGTATTCGTCATAAGCGGGATGCCCTGCTCGATCAGGCTTCGCAGAGATAGCACGTGAGGAATACCGGGCCAGAGGGGAGCCAGGACAAGACGTGGTAGAGGTTGACCCGGTACATAGCGAGGCGTGAGTGATACGCCGGCAGCCTTGGCGAGTCGCCGTATTGATTCAGGAGGATCGTCGCCAGCTATATCGAGGGGTAGCGTATGAGGGCTCCGCACACGAAGTGCCGTGAGGAGATCCTCGAGCCAGCCTGCGTCCTCTCCTCGGTTCTGCAGGGTAAAGTTGGCTAGACAGAGGATTCTATCGCCGAGGAGGTGTTCGGCAGAGTTGGACAGGTGACAGAGACGGCCAATCGTACGGGTCTTTACCTGAGGGAGCTCTGCGTGGAGGCTTACCTGCTCGTAGCTGGAGGAGACCCACACCTCATCAGCGAGGATGTAGGCCGATAGTTCGAGCGCTCTCTGTGCAGCAGCCTTCGAGTCGGTAGCATGAGATGTGCCAACGATGCATACCTCTCGCCATGTGAGCCAACGGAGCGTGCTCGCATGGATCGCTATGCGGGCGGGCGGAAGTAGCTCGCGTATCCGATTGATCGTATGCAGAGCAAGCTCATAGCCTTGAATCAGACAGAGGGTGTCCCCGCTCAACGCCTTTAGCGCACCGTTAGTGGCTAGTGCTCGGTGAGTTACACCGAGCGATTCAAGGTGAGCGACGATCGCCTGGTCGTGTGAGGGATCTTCAAGCTGTTCAACGAGGACTGTGACGTTGACATTACAGGACCGGAGGATCTCAAAGAGATCGAGCGGGTGTATTCCTTCGCTATCTCGGTGCTCGAGATTTGAGAGGGATCGTACGAGGTATAGCAAGGTTGCTTGGTCACCCGTAGTGGTGCTCGATCGAGATCGTGTGAGCGCTTGTTGGTCTTCAGGTATGTCCAGCACAAGTGAATTTTCGTAGCCGTTATCGGCTAGCAAGCACGAGAGGGCCTTAGAACGGATCTGAGGGATGTGGCATGCAAGGTGTGTCCCAGGGCACACGGTAACAGTTGCAGCAGGGGAGATCCGCATGACATCTCGATGCCCGATGATACGATGTGGGGCGACTGCATATCGGCGAGTGAGGAGTATAACAAGTTCAGTGAGTGCCTGGATCTGTCTCGGGTCCGGTTGAGTTGTCTCAAAATTACCGATACAGCAGATCCCCAGGCTGCGGGCATTCAGTCCGCGAGCATGGGCACCTTGCTGATGCTCCGGTCTGCCTGGGGCTACGGTTCCATCTGGGTGGATAAGGTAGTGATATCCGATGTCGATAAATCCTCGCGCACGATGCGCCGCTCGGATATCTGCGACAGATGCATCGGGCTCGGTTGCGGAGTGGTGGATAAGGATATAGGAGCACTTCATTGAGGGCACCTGTTAGGTGGTCAAAAGATACGAGCTTCAAACCCGTACCTATGTACTGTAGTATAGTCCTGTTGTCGTCGAAAGGGATGTGCGGTGCTGGCCTTCCTTCCCCAGAGGTGGTGTTTTCGGAGTAGGAACGAAGGTATGTCGTCATCCCCATCACAGGCCCTCCTTGCACACTCGGAGGACGATGGTAGCGAGGCTGGTCAGGTGCAGAGGACCTCGTGTGGAGTCGAGCTTTGCTTAGAGCTCGATGTCGATGGTCGCCCCGTCCTGTTCGTGCGCGGGTGGGTTTTTGACCGTTTTGTGCGGGCGTTGAACCTTAAACTCTCAACAGCAAGCGGCGCAGTTAGGTCGGTCGTGTATCCTATCGACAGATCGGGTGGTATGCGCCCTCTAAGTCGAACGAGACACGCGCTCGAGGGGAGCTTTACAGCCTTGTTGTACCTGGACACCCTCGGCGCCAATCTTTCCTCGCTACAGTTTAGTTACGAGCTACCCAGAGGGGGTGTAGTTCAGGGAGAGATGAAGCTTCCTGAGCCGCGGTGTGCGGTGGGTCGGGCGAGCAGCTCGGATGACAGTGGGCCACACGCTCGGCTGGACTCAGATCTTGTAGTGGTCACACCCCTACACACAACACCTGAGCCTGCGCTGTTGCACGCACTCATGCGCGAGATTGCGATGTTGGATCTCTCGACGACCTGTATCTGTTCCCCGATATCTGAGGGCCACGTCATGACCGCTATGAGTCCTTACCAAGTCAAAGGTCCACCGGTTCGGGTGCAGAGCTATACCGGCCTTGCGAAGCTGTTACGGAGGGAGAGGGCTGCGTACAAGGTTGTGGTCTTTGCTCATCGGTGGGAATCTTCGTTAGAAGATACCGTGATCCCGACTCTACTGGCATCTTCCCGTACACCGGGTATGATCCTCTTGCATCCCGGTGAATCGCTTGTTATGCCAGCAACGTTCGGCGGTGGGCTTCTCGATGTTGTTCGTTGGCCGAGTGCAGATTTTTCAACGCAGCTGCGTTCCAGACTCCTTTCGATTAATATCGATACCTAGAGAGGCGAAACAACGCATTCGCGTTGTTTCGCCAAGGGCGACGCTAATTTTTGTTCCAAAGATGAGGGGATCGGGCCTATTTATCCCAAATTTCTCCGGGAGGCCTCCAGAAAGGAGCCGGGCAGTCACACTACCCCGGTGCAGCGGCAATAACTCTGCTTTTTAGGTAAATGCTCGCCAACATGCGGAGCGTCTTCGGGTGTAGTGAATTCTTTAAAATCCCTGTGTAACGCACCCTCGTATACCGGAAGATATTCTTGATTACGTGACAGGGGTGCTCTCTGACCGCTCTACGGCTGGAGATTCTACGATTATGCTCCTGCTCGGCTTGCGTCAGTTCGCCTCTCGTAGGTTTTTTCTTCGGGGTTAGAAGACGAACGCCTTGCTCTTCAAGCTCTTCTCAATCGACTTTCGAGCAGTACCCCGGTCTCCGAGGACTTCAACCTCCTCTCCGTGCAACAACGCCTGAATCATCGTAATGTCGGGCTCCTCAGTCACAGCAGCTTTACCCAAGCAAAACTGTCTGACTGACTCACTGTCATACAGGGTATCTTCCATCCCAGGGACGATAAGCTCCATCAGCTCCTTCCGCAGTACTGCAAGCTCCATCTCCTCTACCAGCAAAAGCGTGCGATAACGGGGCTTTGCCTCTTCTCCTCAGGGGGAGGATGTGATCCCCATCTAAAGTTGTAGTTTGCCCTCTGGAGGATTGAAGCCTTCCTGTTTCGGCAGATGGTCGTACGATATCCCGAGCGAGCGTAGATAGCCCAACAGCTCAGTCATACCTTGATAGCGATCGATACAGGTACACGTAACACATGTGGTAGCTCGTTCGTCTTGTCCGTGGAATGCACGCCGAAGCTTCTGGTGAAAACCACCGTTCCAAGCATCATTGAAAAATTCGATTGTGTTCAAATTGCCATATACACGGCTCCATCGAGAGCACGGAATTAAACCCCCGGTAGCCTTGACGCACAGACGGTACCAGGGTGCTAAGCAATACGGGATTCGAAGCTCTTCAGTAGGGCGCTGTAGGACCTTAGACCTTAACATAGCTGCGCGGTCCTCAAGGGCAGCAAGTGATCTATTCGTTGAATCAGACCTGCCGCGTAATGCAGGCGTGCCCGTGGTTTTCGGCAGACACTCTTCGGAGGTCTCACCCGAGAAACACAGCAGTTCGCTATCGAGCGGTACGGGTATCTTTTGCCCCTTCAGGCCACTGATCACCCGTGGAAGATCTCCAGAAAAGTGCTCTTTTTTCGGCTTGAACGAGCGGATTACAACCAGGCTCTCATCAGAGTTGAGAGGCTCGCTCGATGCTTGGAGTTGCTCGACCAGGAGGTAGTCAAATAGTTTGACATCGCTTCCTTTGAGGGCTTGCTCGGCCTCCCGGATCCTTTCCTTGTAGAGGGGAATATCCTCTCGGCAGAGCGCCGTACTGACCAGTGCCGGCTCGTTCATATACATGCGATGATAACACACGGCCTGAAGCCCGAGTGTGCGAGCCCAGACAGCGATCCCTGGAATTTCGTTCACGTTGGCACGATTGATTGTAGCTGTCAGATAGACGAATATCGACGGGTTCCGCTCTCGGAACGTTCTGATAGAGGTGATGAGCTTCTCAAAATCAATCCCGACGCGAATCGTCTCGAAGGTTTCCTTCGTGGCGCCATCGAAACTGATCCCGATCTTCTGAAGTCGCGCAATATCGGGATGCTCTGCAAGCATCGTTCCGTTCGTGATTACGTGGGCTTCACTTGCTCCACTCTCGCACAGACGTGCTATGTGGCCGAAGCTTGGAGATATCGTCGGTTCCCCGAGACCAAAAATCTCCACAAACTGAGCGATCGACAGGACGTGATGCAACTTATCGAGCGATCCTGCCTCGATATCATGGTAGCTCCATCCTGCTGTCGAGCGATGAGCGCACGATCGACAACGGGCATTACACCGATCGGTGGGCTCAATTTGTACGTTAGGTGGCACGGATGTTACCTCTGATTGCCCAAGAAGCAGCTCACACGCCACTATTTCCATGTTAAGGTGTCGTGCTCGCGTAAGCTCATCCCGGGAAAGCATCGGGCCCACATTGAGCTTAGGTTCTACCGGGAGTTTCGAGATTGCGACTGCTACATAGCGTTGCAGCCGCAGCAGGCCGTCGTATTGATTAAGAAGAGTATCGCGCCATGCGGCCAGATCGAGTGAAATAGCTGAAGCAGTAAGGTGTCTCCTTCGTTGGTGTAGCCTCGCTTGGAGGGTATCCGACGATACAGACTGTTCGGATGTGAGCACATCGATTGATGGAAGAGCGTCCAGGATATTTAAGATCCGGGAGCGAGGGGAATCGGAAAAATCTGCGAGGTGTTTCTCGCCTTTCTCGCGGATCTCGATAGCCAGAGATCGACACATGTTCATCGTTCTAGCGATTACCTGTAGGTACTCTCTGTGTCCTTCATTAAGGTGTAGAGGATACTTCGCACGTTTATGTTTGCGAAAAAACGTGCAAACTAAGGAGCAAACTAAGTTCAGGTATGTCGCCATCCCAGCGCATAGTCGCTCAAAGTATGAAAAGACCGAGTTTTTCATATATTCTTCGAGTGGACGAAACGTTCACGACAGTACTCACGTGCCTGGCCCACAAAATGGTCGATTCTCCAGGGATCACTTAGCAGGCTGCGGAAAAATGGTCCTCTGCCGCGAAATCCGATCTTTCGGCGCTGGTCGAAGATGAGAGCGCGAAAAAATCCTCAATGTATCGCCGTGGATACACCTGCGGTTTTTTCGCGCTCTCATCCTCACCCATCACCAAAACCTCGAATTTCTCGCTACGAAGCCATTTTCCCGCAGCCTGCTAAGACGCCTGCCAATGGGACACCCCTTTTAGATTCGAAGCGGCTTCCGCAGATTCATAAAAAGGGTCCTCGCGGAATCGAGTGGGTAGAAATCGGTGTGATAATGACGTGAACATGCACGAGCACGTGAAAAGACGTGATGTATGGATCAAAACGAGGGCTTACGTGATCTCTATGCTCGTTATCACCCACTCGAAAACGCGATGAGCTATAGAAAAGACGCGAATGTCAATCAAATCCCGTAGAAGTTCAGGAGACTATGCTATTCGGTGCAGTTTGGATCATCGGCTGCCACAGAGTTGACCGAGGTTATGTGGTGTCAGGGAGGCGGAATCACGACCGAACGTTGCGTTCGCGAATAGCGGCGGACAGCTCCCTGAGGGGAACTCTGTGTGGGCCCGGAACTCGTTGGGAATGTACCTCCGCAGCTCGTGTTAGCATCGCGGCCACTCCCCAGCAAAGCACTTGCTAGGATCCGTTCTTCAACACACCGAGCCCTCAGGAAAGCGATAGGCGCCATCGATAACTAGAAGCCATCTCATAAATAGGGGGTATCTAAGATTTCCGAGTGATGTCATAC
>JBBAUR010000015.1:0-58679 GCA_040398075.1 Bdellovibrionota bacterium
ACTTCTTCGGGTACATTCACGTTTACGTGCACGTGCATGTTCACGTCCGGAAACGTCAATTCTACCCACTTGATTCACCGATGAGCCGGTTTTTTAGGGCCCCTGCTCCCGGCGACCACCACCCAGTGGCGTAAGCACTCCAATCGGCTATAATAGAGGGATGAATATTATCGGCCGAGCCCACGTCTGGTTGACCTGGGCTCGTAACCGTTTCAGAGGCTTAGGAGTCATAATGTCTTGTATGAAAATCAACCCGCTCTTTGCCGTTTCCATCTTAATCTCCTCCATCATCTTTTCCGGATGCTCAAACGGCGGTCCGCAGTTGACCGGCGCTGAGACCGGAGCTCTCACTGGTTCGGCCCTAGGTGCTGGACTGGGAGCGATTATCGGGAATCAAACGGGGAATACTGGCGGAGGAATCGCTATCGGAGCTGCCTCTGGAGCCATCGGGGGCGCTCTCATAGGCGGACAGAGCGATCGACAGGACAACAGAAGGCGCGAACAGGACGAGAGATTGCGCCGGCAGGAGGAGGAGTTGGCTCGACAACGCCGAGAGCTCGACGAGCTACGTCGTGGTGGCTCCTACGACCGCGATTCTCGGTATCCACCGCCACCTGACCGCAGGGATGACTATCGATACGAGGATCGCCGAAACGATCCGTATTACGACACCCCGCGTGACCAATACAGGGACCGTTACTGAACCCTACGCGAGTGATCGGCTGATTTCAAAGATGTCCGTCCACTAAGAGACAGATTGCCTTTTCCGACGCGTGAGCGGGGTTATGCAATCAAGAAGGGGGAATACAAGGAGAGCGGGAGTGCCGCGAGGGTGAGGAGCATAGAAAACCCACCTAGGGGAGCAATACCCAGGTGGGGCGACCGACGAGCTGCACCCATCAGTCGATTAAGCCCGAGAAACCAGGGCTGCTGCAGCACCGCCGCCTGCGGCGCACACACTTATGATTCCACGCCGCATCCCTTTCCGCTCCAGGGCCTGGCACAGGTTGATCAGCATGCGCCCGCCCGTAGCCGCAAAGGGATGCCCCAACGCTATCGAACCACCAAACACGTTTATCCGCTCACGCGGGATGTCTCCGATCGCCTCCAGATGCGGGTAACGAACCCACCCGCGCTCCCACGCCGACATATTGCACAAGACCTGTGCTGCAAACGCCTCGTGAATTTCGAACAGGTCGATCTCTGGCACCTGCAGAGCATGCCGTTGCAACAAACGTGGTAAGGCCAAGGCGGGAGCCATCAACAAGCCATCTCCCGGAGGAACGGCTGCGTACTCGATACCCTCCAGGTATCCATGGATCTTCATCCCAGAGCTGCGCGCCAACTCCTCCGACATCAGACACACCACCGACGCCCCATCGGTCAAGGCGCTCGCGTTACCGGCAGTAATCGTCCCAGCGGAGCCGCGATCAAACACCGCAGGTAGCGCTCGAAGCTTCTCGAGTGAGGTGTCTGCTCTCAAAAGATTGTCCTCAGAGATCCCCCCTAGGGGCACGATCTGCTCCTGCAGGACCCCCTCTTTTCGAGCTAACGTAGCCTGAACGTGACTCCTCAGCGCAAGCTCATCCTGAGCCTCACGTCCGATACGAAACTCCTGTGCCATGAGCTCGCAGTGCTGACCCATCGTCAATCCCGTCGATGGCTCCTTGGGGCTTGGCGCCTGCGGAATCAAAAACCCCGGGCGGAAACGGGTCATCAGCCTAAGCTTCTGGGGTAGCTTGCGTGACTTGGCCAGGGACAGAAAGAAGTGTTCAGCCTTGCGAGGAAACGTCAGGGTCGGTTGAGACATCGACTCAACTCCGCCTGCCAGCGCGCAGCGTATGCGCCCCCCCGCGATCGCCTCCGAGGCCACCTGCGCAGCGACCAGTCCGGTGATGCAATTGTTCGCGACAAAATGACCGTTAATCGTTTTCGGAAGACCGGACCGCAGCACGATCTCGCGCGCAAGGTTCGGGATACGCGGGTCGAGAAGCACCGTACCGAAATACAGATCATCAATCAGTGCAGCATCGATTCCGAGCCGTTTAACACACTCTACTACGACATGTTTCCCCATATCGAGCGCGGAAAAACCCGAAAAAACACCAGCCGCTCTTACAAACGGGGTTCGAACACCCCCAACGATTGCAACGCGCATCTTCTAAACCCCCTTCATCGTATACCACCATGCTACACAACCATCAGGCTAGTAGACCTGCAGGGGTCACGCAATGCGAACAACTAACAGGGACTCAGAGCTCCGAGCACCGCCTAACTTACGCCCGTCCAAAGAGCTTCAGCTGAGGGTCCTCTGGCTCGAGCCCGGCCGGGTGGTAGAGCTTATTCTCCGCCCGTGCAGAGATCGCATCAACAAGTGGCTTGTGCGAATCCTGCCGCAGCCAGAAGAACTGCCGGTCCTGTGCTAACATGCGCGCGATACGGGTAGTGGGTCTTGGGACACCAGCCGCCTGGATAACCGACCTGACGACGATAAAGTCGGCGTGCTGCTCGAGCTCCTGAGCAAAGGCTGGGGCATCCGTGCGCCAATCTCCATAGGGTAGGATCGGTGCTACCTGAACACCTACTTTCAGGCCAAAGCGCTTCAGGGCACGCACAGTCTTCCACCTCTCGGCCACCGAGGGGAGGTCAGGCGTGTAACGCTGTCGAACCTCCTCGAGCGGAGTCTCTATGCCTATAGAGACGAAGGTTGCGTGGCGAAGCTTCTTCAACACCGGTAGACCTATCACCACCAGGGGCGAGCGCGTCTGAATCACGAGACGCCCCGGAGCATAGCGCTCGAAGATCTCGAGAAACCTCATGCTCGTGGCGAATTTTTCGTCAAAGGGGTGAAACGGGTCCGTTGTTGCGCCGAAGATGATCGTTGCTCGACGGAGCTCGCCTCGCTCAGAGAGGCGCTGGAGGTGACGCTCTAGGTCCCCCAAGGGTTCCCCTGACTTCATCACGTAGCGACTTCGAAGAGGTATCGGCGAGTGTCTCCCCTCTTCCAAGCCGAGCTCGAGTCCGACCCCACCGGGCTCTATACGACCGATTGAGATACCTCGGGCATAGGAGTCGACGATCAGAACTGGATAAGTACTCTTACTGCGCGAAGATCGTGGCATACTAGCATCTTGCATACGGTTTTTCCCCTCGTTCGGGCCGGGTTAATCCCGTCCCTACTGTTCCACTACGCACGTCATCCCCGGGAGCACGGGTTTTCCGATACTGCGTGTGACGAAGCTTAACCTCCCCGGGCTTCCCTACCTCGATGTACCCCTCTCGGGCCGTTTTGCACTCGAGAAATGGCAGATAACCTCCTAAATCTGAAACCCTGAGTTTAACCTTCTTAAACTTTAGAAGCCGGAAGCACCTCTCGAGGTTCAAACAACTTAAAGCTCAACGGGTAGTATCGGCAGAAGGATATGAACGTTTCGGGGATTTACTTCTGGGAGAAGCTTGTTGAATAATCGGTCAAGCTTTTGTTTTTGAGGAGTTAAGCTATGGGCGGACACGTTGGAGAGATCGGCGACGCAGATTTTGCCGATAAGGTATTGAAGGCGGCAACACCGGTAGTGGTCGACTTTTGGGCCCCCTGGTGTGGTCCATGTAAGAGTATCGCCCCTGTGCTCGAGGAGATCGCCAAGGAGCTGGACGGCCAGGTAGCGATTTACAAGGTTAATGTCGACGATAATCCGAAGAGCCCGGCCCAGTACAACGTGCGGGCTATACCCAACCTGATCATCTTCAAGGGCGGTTCAGAGATAGAGCGAGTCGTTGGTGCGGTTCCGAAGGATCAGCTGGTCTCGACAATCAAGAAGGCGCTCTAAGCCTCTAAACGGCTGAGCACTCCTGCGCGCGGGGATAATAAACCCTATCGCGAGTGATTCACTCGCGATAGGTAGGCGAGCGCAACTTGGTTAAAGCAAGATTGCGTTCGCCTGGCTAGTTGCACGCATGTTGTTGGTTCATCGCGTTTTCGAGTGAATAACAGTTCAAAACGACAAGTTACACTCTCTCCGTGGTCGTAGCTCCCCACCCTAAGGTCAAAGGCGCCTATTTTTCAGAAATGAACGCTTGGTTGCTTTGTGCGAGCAAAGCGAGCATCACAACGAGCCACTTGTTCTCTCTATGATAGCCCCGGGTATGTGTCGTAAGCAACTTATGCGGTAGTTTGCCGGTAAGATGTACATGGATTTTAACAAAGAAAGCGGCGAGAACGGAGAGGGGGAATAAGACCCTCTTACCCAACGGGTCGTCAGTTACCTCGTCGTTGAACTAAAGGCAGTCGAGCAACTTTTACCAATTCACCAAGCCCAAGTATCGCCTACATGAAACTCGCCGAAGCTCCGAGAGACGGCATCAAACGCCTATTTCCTTCTCCCTCTCTGTCGCTGCTCTCTTTGTAAAATTATTCTTTCAGAGAGAGAACGAGGCTAGGGGCATCCCTGCCGCGCAGGTCACGCCCGCGTGGGCGTACCCGTTTTTCGCCCAGGACTAACCGATGTTGAGCCCATCGCGAGCAAGCGGTGCTGTTCAAATGCACCTCGTTAGGCATCCTATATTCAGCTAGTTAACGGCGCAGATAAAAAAGGGATTAGTAGCTCCCTGTTTTAGGAAGGTAGGTATTTAGTACAACTACCCCAGCGCCGATAAACTCTTGGAGGGGTTGTCCATACTTACATGCCCCACGGGAAGCAATTTAATAATGGCACAGCAAAGTCTCAAGAAATACGACGCTCTGATTATCGACCCCGATATGACCACACGCTCACGCCTCAAACAGGTGTGCGCTTCGGTAGTCAACTTCGGGAGGGTAGTCCCAATCGGGTCATGCTTCGAAACAATGGAGCAGATCCGCGGCGATGCGCGCTACGATGTGGTGTTCATATCGCATCACATCCCGCAAGAGCAGATACCGCCGTTCATCAAGGATGCCAAATTGACGCCGGGGGGTCAGGATACAGCATACATCCTCGTACTTCCTACCAAGGAGCAGGCTAGTGGTGACGTTGCTCAAGCCATGATGATCGGAGCCGACGGGGTTCTGTTTGAGCCTTACTCCGTGGATATCTTGGTCGAAATCACACTGCTCGCTGCAAAGGTGCGTAAAGAGCGTCGTGCGGCACGCGACGAAGCAGCATTCAGGTTTCTGCTCAACGACCTCATTCAACAGATCGACGTGATCGCCTACTCGAAATCATGCGGTTACGAGATCGGTCCAGCCATGCGGAATTTTCGCCAAGCTTGTGCTGTCGTATCGACCATCGACGCAGATTCTGTCGACATCTGGTACAAGACAGCCGTGGACATGTTCGAAGCAGCACCGATACCAGCCGCTCTTCTTCAGCGTAAGAAATACGGCGGCGCGAGTACCCGTGTGCGTCAAAGGATGACCGAAAAGATCAGTGCTGAGGTGGGAAAGATGGCACCTACCACCCCTCCGAAGAGCTCCTAGGGAAGCAAGATTTTGTTCGCAGGGATCTCCAGAACAAGAGTTGCAGCCGCTTGAGCTGCCTCGGGAGTTCTTGTCGGTGGCCCTAGACCATTGGTGAAAATTCGCTCTGGTGCACCTCAACTACTCACTTTGTAGAGCAGAATCAGTTGCCCAATTCGTGCCATACCTGCGATTCTATAGCCCGAAACCGGGCTCCATGCCGCGTTCCGGGAGAATTTACCGTGACCAGATGCACCAAACTCACCTTCATGAGCCCCTATGCTGCCCTCGAAGGCGACCTTCTCGACGGTGCCTGTTACGAACTTATGGAGCACGGGGCCTTGGGAACCAGCGTAGAAACGCCCCCCCTTTTAAGCTGCTTTGTGGAGTCCAACGAGCTCGCGGTAAGCCGCCTCGTTCGGTTTGCAGAGAGCCTCGGGCTCACGTTGCAGGATCGGCAGGAGGTGCTGCAACAGAACTGGAGCCAACAGTGCACCGAGCTGTGGGTTCCGATTCAGGCCGGCCATATCAAGGTCCTCCCGGTGCAATCACCGGAGGACCTCCAAGAGGTAGCGCCTGATACCCTCAAAATCATACCTGGTCTCGGGTTCGGTACCGGACACCACCCCACTACCCGTATGATCCTTACCGTACTGAGCCAGCTTTCCACGAGCGGGCGTTACCGCCCGAGAAGCGCCCTCGATATCGGCACCGGCAGCGGCATCCTCGCCATCGCTGCCACACGGCTCTTTTCGATCAAAGTACAGGCTATCGATATCGACGCTGCTGCGCTTGACAACGCGCGAGACAACTGCGAACTCAACTTCACGCTCGACACAGTGCACCTCTCGACTACGCCGATTGAAGAGCTGGTTGGGCCTTTCGACCTTATCATCGGTAACCTGTACGGCGAAGTGCTCATTCATATGGTGCCCGATATCTCCCGCCTTGCAGCTCGTGACTGTACCGTAATCCTCTCGGGTATCACCGATCTGGTGCGAAACCTCGTAGTCGAAGCGTACACTCAGGATGAGCGTTGGACGATAGTGGAGGAGTACGTTGAGGACGGTTGGGTGTGCCTGCACCTGGAGAGTGCTCGCCGGGAAGCTGCCTGAGTCTAGTCATCCCATTAATTCCGTAAAACAGGCGCATCGATCGGACTACCGCCCGTCATGCGCACCTCGACGAAGCGCGCGTTCCCTATCGCGCCCCAGTTCTCACAGCTTCTCGCGTCTATAAAGGAATCTCGGAATACGTTGCCTTGGCGACCATTTGCCGCCTACACTATGGAGGCGTCATCAGACGATAACAAAGCACCTGTGTGCCCTCATGAAAGCGATATTCTTCGAACGCCACGGCGAAATAGACGTCCTCGAGTACGACGATCTTCCTATGCCGGAACCAAAACCGGGCGAAGCGCTCCTGAAGGTACGAGCCGTCGCCTTGAACCACCTCGACATCTGGGTTCGCCGGGGATGGCAAGGGCTGCGCCTCGACATGCCCCACATAACAGGCTCAGATGTTGCAGGAGAGATAGTCGCAATAAACTCCCCTATACCCACCTGGTCCGCGGGCATGCGCGTGATCGTCAATCCCGGTATCATCACCTGCGATGATGAGTGGACCCGTAAGGGCGAAGACAGCTTGAGTCCGGGATACCGTATCCTGGGTGAGCAGTTACGGGGCGGCTTGGCTGAATACGTGTGTGTGCCGTTGAGTAATCTGGTGCGCCTGCCAGACACCGTCAGCTTCGAAGAGGCAGCTGCCCCACTGCTTGTTGGCGTCACGTGTTGGCGCATGCTCTTCAAGCGTGCGTGTATCCGTGCAGGCGAGACGGTTTTGGTCGTCGGTGCTGGTGGCGGTGTGAATTCGCTCTCGATACTTTTAGCTCGCGCTGCAGGTGCAACCGTCCTAGCGCTCACATCTGGTGCGGCCAAGCTGGAGAAAGCCTTAAGCTTGGGGGCCTCTTGTGTGATCGATTACACCACTCACCCGGATTGGCATACAGAGGTGCTCAAACTAACCAAGGGGCGTGGAGTCGACGTAGTGGTCGACAACGTAGGGGCCAAAACATTCGGAAAGAGCCTTCGGGCTGTTGCTCGCGGAGGGCGGATCGTGACGGTTGGTAACACCAAGGGCTATGAGATCTCCTTCGACAATCGACTTCTGTTCACCAAACAGATCGCGCTGATCGGCTCAACCATGGGGAGCCGTCAGGACTTCATCGAGGCGATGGAGTTCGTGTGGCAGAGGGAGATCAAAGTGCCGATCGACACCGTTGCGCCGCTATCCGATGGTATCAAGATGATCAAGCGACTCGAAGATGGTCAGCAGTTCGGGAAGATAGTCTTAGTCACCTAGGGAAGCGAGGCAAAACCTATCCGTAGCGAGAAAGTGGAGGTTGGGTTGCTCTTTAGATTGGTTCATCGTGGAATCGAGTGGGTGACATGCGATGTTTTTCACAAGGAGCCTGGTGATCGGGCCTTTTAGCCGGGAGTTGGGCTTGGCTCAAGCGTTGGAAGTGAACAAAGGGGATAGAGCGGTAGCCGAGGGGGTATCATATAGGGTTTCCTATGTCTCTCCCCCTCGCTGCGCTCCCGCTCTCTTTGTATTCCCCCCCTCTTGTTTGCATAATCCGCCTAGGGGTTGGGACACACTACCCACTCGATTTCACGAAGAGCCTTTAAATTTTCGCAGTGGGTAGGTTCTGCCTCGCTTCCCTAGCCCGCGCACTTCATGAAGCCTGCTACTGCGAGTGTCGATAATGGCGATTTCTCGGTCCAAAAACCGATTCTCGGACCGGAAGGTATCTCGATACAATTCCGGCCCGAAGATTCACCAGTCCCGCCCTTTTCGCTGCGCAGTTTCATGAAATATGCGGGCTAGGCTCCTTGCTTGAATACCGCCAGCACCGCTGCAAGGGTCACCAGGATAGGCACCCCAAACCACAGCTTTGATGCAAGGTTGGGCTTGCGGTATGCCACCGCTACGAAAGCCCCGAGGAGCAGCCAAATGACGAGCTTTCCAACTACCCACATCGCTCCCATGTTGAGGTGCATCTTGTGGAGCATGCCCACGCCCGCTACCAGCACGAGCACGAGCCCAATGCCGTGGGTTATCACGGCACCCTTGCGGAAGGCGTTGGATGCTTTGGTACCCCCATTCATGACGTGCATGCAGATACCGCCGAGCGAGAGAACGACCAGCGTTATGCCGAGGATGTGGATGATCTTGTACACTTCGATGCTCATATATGATCTCCCTCAGGTTCGAGTGTGCACCTCTCCCTAACTGCGATCTAGCCTCGCAGAAGGGAGGGTTTTCCCTCGCTTCATCAGGGTGTATGCCTCAAATACGCTTGCACGTCCAGTCCGGCACTTGAGAGCTCGCGCTTAACAGGCTAACTTACAACTACTTTTCGGCTTGGATGGGAGTATCTGATGAATGCAAGTGACCTGCTCAACCGCCTCGTGTCGCTCACCAAGAGACGCGGATTCATCTTTCAGAGCAGTGAGATATACGGTGGGCTCAAGAGCGCCTACGATTACGGTCCACTCGGTGTCGAATTAAAACGAAACATCGCCGCTGAGTGGTGGCGCACGATCGTACATGAGCGCGAAGACGTGGTAGGCATCGATGCCTCTATCATGATGCACCCACGGGTGTGGAAAGCCAGTGGGCACCTCGCTGGCTTCTCAGATCCGCTTGTTGACTGCCACAACTGCAAGGAGCGTTTCCGTGCCGATAAAGCGCCCAAGCTCCAACCAGGTCACGAGATAATGTGGATTAAGGGAGGCAAATCGGGCGGCGAGAAGATAAAGGGAATCGTCGGTGACGGTGGCTACGTCTGTCCACATTGCGGAAGCTCAGACCTCTCCGCCGAGCGTCAATTCAACCTCATGTTCCGCACCTCCATAGGGCCCGTGGATCCGGTTGAAGGGCTACTCGATGAGATCCACGGGAAGGAGCTCTCGCGTACCGAACTCAAGGAGAAGCTCGATGAAGCAATACGCTCCACGGCGATTTACCTCCGCCCCGAGACAGCGCAGGCGATGTTCGTGCAGTTCATGAATGTGCAGCAAACGATGTCGATGAAGATCCCCTTTGGTATCGCTCAACAGGGAAAATCCTTTCGCAACGAGGTCACCACTGAGAAGTTCATCTTCAGAACGTGTGAGTTCGAGCAGATGGAGATGGAGTACTTCTGTGAGCCCGGCACACAGGGTGAATGGCTCTCCTATTGGACAGAGAACCGCATGCGCTGGTGGCAGCGATATGCCAACAACAAGGATGCCTTTCGCCTGCGTCAGCACGAACAGGATGAACTCGCGCACTACGCCGACAACTGCTACGATATCGAGTTCCACTATCCGTGGGGATGGGACGAGTTGGAAGGAATCGCCTCGCGAACTGACTACGACCTCGGCAAACACTCCGAGGAGTCGGGAGTAAAGCTCAGCTACTTTGATCAGCAGAAGAGCGACCCGGCGACTGGGAAACCGGGGGTACGCTACACGCCATACGTTATCGAACCAGCGGCCGGCCTTACGCGCGCCTGCCTCGCTTACCTGTGCGACGCATACAGCGAGGAAGAAGGTGTCGATGCGGAGGGCGAAAACAAGACACGAGTTCTTTTGAAGCTCAACCCGCGTCTGGCCCCCTACAAGGTGGCTGTTTTACCCCTCATGAAGAAGGAGGGCATGCCGGATGTTGCTCGAAAGATCGCAACGGATTTCTACAAAGCTGGGATCAACTCCAGCTTCGATGAGGTCCAATCAATCGGGAAGCGCTATGCTCGCCACGACGAGATCGGAACGCCCTACTGCTTGACGATCGACCACCAAACCCTGCAAGACAACACCGTCACCATTCGGGACCGTGATACCACCAAGCAGGATCGGATCAGCGTCGATGGAGCAATTGAGGTCGTCCGACAGAGGCTCGCACATTCCTGAGCGCTATGAAAATGCCCCTAGCGAGTAACGAACGTGGCCTCGGAGTATTCGGTATCTTCAACCTCGTGCTGTTTGTTTCTGTGATCACCCTGGGTCTCATTGCCTTCATGCGGCTGACCCCGGCCAATCCGTTGAGCCCGGCGTTCCTCGAAAAGGATCCTCCGGAGATAGCCTGGATTGAGGAACCGCTCGGTATCGGGGCTGATCCTGTTACGCTCAGAGCGCGCATAGCGGATTCAGGTGCGGGCCTCGACGAAATCCTGGTTCGCATCTCTCAAAAAGACCAACCTAAAGAGCTGCTCAAGCGTCAAATTCGTGATGGTAATCTTCATGAACAGGAGATTGAGGTAAAGATAGACCCGAAAGCGCTCGACCTGCGCGAAGGCAACGCAGAGCTACAGATCGTCGCCTTCGACCGCACGCTCTGGAACAATGGGAGCGATCTGCCCAAAACCGTGCAGGTAGATTTCCTCAAGCCGCGTATCGAGGTTATTACCCCCGAGCAGAACGGCGTGGCTGGTGGAACGGAGATGGTTTTCTACAAAGCATTGGGCAAATCGATACATCTCCAAGGTGTAGACTCCGGTGACAACCTCTATCCGGGATTTCCTGCCACGGCCTGGAGCGATTCCTTCAAGAGCTATGACCGCGTGTATTTTGCTTTCTTCCCCATCTCACCAGCGTTCAACGACCACAGCCCGCCCCTCAAGATCGTCGTGCGCGACCTGATCGGGAACTCAGCATCGGCACCGTTCAGGTACAGGGTACGTCAGAAGCGTTGGGCAACCTTCAAGATCAATCTGAACGGGGCATCCGCCTCGACCTTCAAGGAGCGCTTCACCGCGTACGCACGTGCATCCTCACTACCAGTAGCTCTCTCAGGCGACCTGGCAACAGACCTCAAGACGCTTCTGCGCGACCTAGCGCGACGGGATGAGGCAACACTCCAGGAGGCGCTCAGCACCTCGGAGAGCAAGCGTTGGTGGAACGGCCCATTTGGTAAACCGGTGGCTGGATATCCAGGTAACTCCGCTGGCGACAGGCGCTCTGTCTTCCTGGACGACCGAGAGATCGTGACAAGCACGGCTCAGGGCGTACGTTTTGCAGCACCTAATCGAACAAGCGTTACCGCAGCGCAAGCCGGTCGCATCACGCTCGTTGCAAACTTGGGCCTACTAGGCACAACTGTGGTCATAGACCACGGATGCGGACTTTCAACTGTATACGCTCACCTGTCTGAGGCCATCGTGTCACAGGGTCTAGAGGTTGCCAGTGGTCAAGCGATAGGCCGAACTGGTAACACCGGATTTGCCACATCCGAGGAGGTGTACTTCGAGATGCGGGTGCAGGGGGTACCTGTTTCTCCGAATGAGTGGTGGGACCAAACCTGGGTGCGCGAGCATATTGAGAACAAGGTTAATTTCGTTCAACGCGCGTTAATCGGGACTTCTGGGGAGTAGAGGCTGCTCGCCCCCCCTGGCCTCGCTGAACTACAGCGCGAACTTGCTGGTCGAAAGCTCTGCTGTCAGCAACGAAAACGTCCGAGCCACCAGCAGTTGGAGGTTCGGCGCGCCGATGCTTACCGGGGCACCGGTTTGATCAGCGATAGCCTTGTACTGATTCATCAGTTCGGTCATGGCCGGCCGGACCGTAAACCCAGACTTCTGCACCAGCTCTCCCAAAATACCCGACACGTCGCCAGCAAGCTCGCGAGCATCTCCGCCCCCGCCAAGACCGGCTAATTTGTCGAGGTCAGTCTTGAGTTGATTCAGAATCGCCCCTACTTGAGCCGCAGGTTCAACACGCACAGCGCTGAATCCGCTACGGGCATCAGAAAGGATCTGCTCGACGGTGTGCGACTCTCCACGGGGCTGGCACCCTGAAAAGGCAACCACAACAACCGATGAACAGAGCACAAAGAGATAACGAAGATTGAAGCGATTCATGTAATTCATACCGTATCGAGAGATATCCATCAGAGTCCGCCTTACCGAGGCACTGCTTGCATGCCAAAAGCAACCTACTGCCCACAGCGACCCCTGCATCCTTTATCACTCCAGCGCGCGTGTCAACGGGGTACCAGCCGCCTCGTGCCCTCTTGAGTCGGCAAATACCGAATGTACCGTTAATTAGTCGTACTAACTACCCAACGGAGCGAGGCAAAACCGCTTTCTGCTACGGGTAGGTTTTGCTCCGCTTCCCTCCTTTGTGAGTATCTTCACCTTCCGTACAAGGCGTGTCGATACCGCAGCCTGCCGTGACCGGTATCATATGCAGAGCGGTTCACAAAGCTTGGCCGTCGCAGTCAGCGGCATCACACGGCCGTCGTTTACAACGCATTTTTGACCACCCAAAACGCCGTCCAAAGACGGATTGTGTCTGGGCTCTGCCATCAGATATCGTCGTCGAAGGAAATGAAGATGCTCGGAGCTTGAGATGGAACTTATTTTTCAGCGTGTTGAGGTTTTGCTCGTAGTAGCGTGCCTTGTTGCTATCGTTGCGCGCAGACTAAGGCTTCCATACACGGTGGGATTGGTAGTGACGGGTATACTCCTCGCTTCGCTCGGCATAGCTCCAGAGGCTCATCTCTCCAAGGATCTGATCTTCACCGCCCTGCTTCCGCCGCTCATCTTCGAAGCTGCTTTTCAGATCCCGTGGAGCAAGCTCAAGCCCGACCTTGCGCTGGTAACCACGCTCGCAACCGGGGGGGTATTTCTGGCGGGCCTCGTTACTACCCTAGCACTCGTATACCTCGGCGGCCAATCTTGGCAGACAGCCATCATTATCGGAGTTATCCTGTCAGCCACCGATCCGGTCTCGGTCTTGGCACTCCTGAAAGAGGCAGCTCTGCCCTCTCGAATTCACCGATTAATCGAATCCGAAAGCCTCTTTAACGACGGTACTGCGGCTGTACTGTTCACCCTTGCACCCGCCATCATTGCAGGGGGCGCATCCGTTGGTCACATAATCGGCGGCACAGCTCTGGCCATCGCAGGGGGTGTGGCTATCGGTGCTGCTGTTGGCCTGCTCTCACTCGGCTTGAGTCGAGGCACTGAGGATTATCTCGTTGAGATAACGGTGACAATAGTGGTTGCTTACGCCTCCTTCCTACTGGCGGAAGAGCTTCACTTTTCTGGAGTGTTGTCTACCCTTACCGCTGGCATGGTACTAGGTAATCTTGGTCATCGTGGGGCGATCTCTGAAGCAGGGCGCGACGCAGCGCACACCTTTTGGGAATTCGCGGGCTTCATCTCCAACTCGCTCATCTTCCTACTCATAGGGATGGATGTATTCTTCTGGCGACAGGGTGTCGTGGCGCAGCTTGCGCTGTGGACGGTTGTCGCAAGCCTGTTGGGTCGAGCATGTGCCGTATACCTCGGCTGCCTACCTTTTCAACGTTCCAAACTCGCTGTTCCGCGCCGGGTGCAACACCTCTTGGTGTGGGGCGGGCTCAGAGGTGCCCTAGCTCTAGCCCTTGTACTCGGACTCCCCGAGACGACACCCGACAAAGCGTTGATCACATCTACGGTTTTCTACGCAGTGGCGTTCTCAATCATCGTTCAGGGACTGACGGTTGGAAAGCTCATCCGCAGCATCGCTTCGGAGTCGCACGCAGCAGTGTGAGCACACAGCCCCGTTCAAAGGGGCTACGATAGCGCGTGCATCGTGCCGCGATTTTTCATGGCGAAGGGTGTTAGTTCGATATCAGATCGGCCGCACGAAATGAGCTGAGCAAGTGCCTCTCCCAGCGCCGCAGAATGCTTGAAGCCGTGACCGGAGCACGGCGATGCCAGCAGCACCTGCTCGTGTCGCGGGTGCCGCTGCACAACGAAATCAGAGTCAGGTGTGAGGGTGTAGAGGCAGCTTGCGCTCCTCACACACCGACGCGAGAGCCCCTTGATCCTACCTTCGATACAGCTGTCGTAGATCTGTGAAAGCTCCTGTTCATCCACCTCAGCTCGTGGCTCATCAGGGTCAACCGCCCGACCGTACCCCAGGCCTGCGACCTTTACGCCACCATCTGAACCATCGAGCGCTGGGAATCCGTACACCCCGCTCCCATCACAGGAATCAAAGCCCCAGATAAAGGTCGTAAAGCTCGGAGCCGTGAAGTCCTCCAGCATCCCTGAGGGTGCAAACCAGGCAAGCACCTGGCGAGTGATCGTAAAGTACTCCTGCTCTGTAGACAGAAGATCCCGGATCCATGGACCAACCGAAACAACGACCTGAGCGCCTCGGTATGCGGCTCGATCAGTTTTGACCACGACAGCACCACCACACATCGTCGGTGTATACGCCCTCACCCGCTCGTGTCGCACGACGGTCGCCCCAAGGGACTCGGCGAGTTCAATCTGTACCCGAATGCACTCTTCGGGTCGCAGGTATCCGGCCCCCGGTTCGAAACATCCGAGCGTCTCCTCACGCACGAGAAACTGCGGAAAGCGGCGGCGAATAGCCGCCGCATCGAGAACTTCGTGAGTAATTCCGAACTTTTCTGCTGCTCGTATCGTGGTAGCCACAAATCCGAGCTTGTTGTGCATCCGCACGTGCGCATCGTCCTCGGCCATCACCAAGCAGCCCACAGGAAAAAGTAGCGTACTCCCACTACGAGCTTCGAGGTCTCTCCATATCTCGTGCGAGCGGATCGCCAACGGTGCATAGATCTCACCTTCACCGATGGCTTGCCGGGTAATACGCGTAGCACCGTGTGAAGACCCGAGTGTGTGCGGCGGCGAGAAACGGTCTATCCCCAACACACGTTTGCCTGCCTTGGCGAGTTGATACACCGTCGCTGCACCGACAGCTCCAAGGCCTATGACTACAGCGTCGTACTCGGGTGTAACAGTTTTGTGCATGCTAGACAGCGTACCTCAAAGGACTGCGACCTGCGACCGCAAAACTCCGCAGTCCCGCACGCGCCTCACGGAAACCAATGGTATTCGATTCGAGTACTACCCGGCTGCACCCTCTTCATGAAAAGTTTCCTTCTCGGATTGCAGGCTCTCATATGATATAACCGCTCAATGACATTCGCCTCAAACTCCCCGTCTCGCCCCCCGGCTGCAACGATCGTATGTCAGCAACTATGCAAGAGCTATACATCATCCAAGAAGGACCCAGGTCTGCGCGGAACGCTCAAAGCCTTCGTAGCCCCCAATCTTGTTACGGTATCGGCTGTACGGAGCTTTGACCTCGAGGTGCATCCCGGCGAGATCGTCGGGCTTCTTGGCCCAAACGGGGCTGGCAAAACGACCCTCATGAAGATGCTCACCGGGATCATCGAACCAACTTCAGGCTACGCCCGTGTGCTGGATTACGAACCGAGCAAACGGTCACGTGACCTACGCAGGCGCATTGCTCTGGTAATGGGTCAAAAAAGTCAGCTTTGGTGGGATATCCCGGCCTTCGATTCCTTTCAGCTCCTTCAGCGTTATTATGAGATATCGGACCGAGACTTCAAGGATCGTGTGGATACTTTAGGGTCTCTACTGGGAGTTACTTCGTTGTTTCATGTACATCTGCGGAAGTTGTCGCTCGGGGAACGAATGAAAATGGAGTTGATGGCGTGCCTGCTCCACAAACCTGATATCATCTTTCTGGATGAGCCGACGATTGGACTCGATGTTGTTGCGCAGAAACAGATTCGGGATTTTTTCCGCGAGTACCAGAGGGCTCACGGGACGACTATTATCTTGACTTCGCATTACATGGCAGACATCGATGCGCTCTGTCCGCGCATCGTACTCGTGCTCGGCGGCCGAAAACGCTTCGACGGATCAATTCGTGAATTCGAGCGTATTCTAGGAAGAGAGAAGTTCGTCTCACTCGTTTTTTCCGAGCCGGTTAACCCCGACGACCCGCTCTGGCAGGGCTTACGACCGCAGTGGGGGCCATCGAACCAGAGTGTGGAGTTGGAGATAGAGGAAGCTGACCTACGTCAGGTATCAATCCGAATCCTGTCACAGTTCCCCGTTGTTGATTACTCGACAGAGAAGCTGCCGATCGAACGGGTGCTCAAGACACTCCTCACCAATCCTCACTTACTGCCGGAGTAGCTCGTGTTTACTGTCGAGGTGAAAAAATGGACCAAAACGTTCTCGATGGCCCTCTCTCGGACGATGATCTACAAACTCGATTTCTTCATTACCCTCACCCTACCCCCACTCGTTCTGGTCCTTGTTAGCTATGCCCTCTGGGTACAGATATTCGATCGCCATCACATACAGTCCATAGGGCCCTTTACGCGAGATGAGATGCTGCGTTACCAGTGCTGGACCTTCATAGCTACGCTACTGGCTCGCTCTCACAAGAGCTGGAATCTCTCCGAGGATATTCGTTTCGGACGCATCACCGCCTTCTTACTCTATCCATTCAGTGTATGGGGCGTATATACCGCCGAATTTATCGCTTTCCAGGCGATTCAGCTGTGCATAGCAGCACTCGCACTGAGTGTAATGATTGCAGCTGGGCTTATACCACCCGTTTCAATCGTTGCGCTGCTTGCCGGCGTATGTATATCCCTTGCCGTAGGCTTCCTGTGGTTTACCTTCGAATTCACATTCGGTTCGATAGCTTTCTGGATCGATGAGAGTTGGATTCTGAGGCTCGTCTTCTTCCTGTTGACAACGACACTGTCGGGGGGATTCATCCCGATAGAGCTGTTTCCGCAGTGGTTGCAGACGACGCTCGAATACACCCCCTTTCCCCTTCTCACCTCGATCCCAGTTCATATCTTCATGGGTACGGAGCGTGAGCCGTTGTTACCGATTTTAATTCGAGTCATCGTATGGACATCGGTCATGGTTCTCTGTGCTCAGTGCGTATGGCGACGCGGGCTACGTCAGTATACAGCAGCAGGTATGTGACATATGAGTTCGCTGCGACCATACCTCGCTGTAATCCACCAACAGCTCTTGAATTCGACCGCAAAGCTCATGGCTTTTCGAGTGAGCTTTTTTCTCCTCTTGTTGGTCGAAGTGGCGGCGATCCTCACCATATTCCTTCCAGTCAACTTTCTCTTTGAACATGTAGAGCGCCTTGGCCCCTGGAATCGCGATCAATTCATGTTCTTCGCGTTCTGGATCCAGTCTATGTTCTGTTGTCATAACGCAATGATAGCCCCCAATTTCTGGATTTTTTCCACCGAGATCAGGACAGGCGCGCTCGATTTTCGGCTCCTTAGGCCGCTTGGTAGCGTGTTTGACGTGATGACTGCGGTGAACCGACCGGCCTCGCTACTCCTGTTGCCGGTCTCTGTTGGTTTACTCATCCACTACGGGCTTCAGATCGGTCTCTCTCCAATGGCTTGGCTTACGATGCCATGTATCTTTTGTCTGGCTTTTCTGGTCATGTGTCTAATCGAGCTGAATCTCGCCTTTTTATCGTTCTGGACCAAGGGTGGAGATAGCGCAAATTTCGTACGGATGCAGTGCCAACAGATTCAACGCTGGCCTGATTTTCTATACCCCCCTCGCACTCGTATGATTTTTACGGCTTTTCTACCGGTGCTGTTGTCGGGGAGCTTCGCAGTTGGCTTTCTATTCAACACGTCACGTTTGGATTTGGTCGGGTCTATGCTCGGCGCGGCAGTCGTATTCTGGTGTTTGGCAAGCTTTGTGTGGCGTTTGGGTATTCGACGCTATGAGTCCGCTTCTTCGTAGGAGTGCGCGCACACGAGACGGTCGTGCAAGCCGAGAGGGGCACCCACTCTCGCTATCCGCCTCCGCGGTAGGGGGGAGTTTTATCTTGGCACCACTTCAGTCTAAATGGCGGCTACAACACTACTCCGTCGGATAGGGGCAAGTAGGACTCGGTCTGCGCGTGGGTGTCCTAAACGGTGTCGCCGTGGCACGAGCCGTGGCAGCGCTGGTGCGGGTCGCAGTCCGACGATTCCGATCACCGGTTCCGATATGAGCCGATCGGAGCGCAGCGACGTTGTGGAGGTATCATGAGTTGGATTGTCGTTTCGATGTAGAAGTGACTCTTCGCAGTGTTTCCCCCTTGATTTCTATCCGTTCTGAGTCGTGAACGATCCTGTCGAGGATAGCGTCAGCGAGGGTCGGATTGGGTATGGCGGCGTGCCAGTCAGGGACGGGGAGCTCGGAGACGAAGATAGTGGAGGCGTTTCAGAACCGAGCGTCAACGAGGTCCAGAATTTCATTGGCATGGATCTGAGGCAAGGATTCCCAGAGCCACTCATCGATAATGAGGACTTCGAGCTTTGCAAACATCACTTTGCGGCTGAAGAGGTAGTCAAACTCGACCATGTGGTCAAGGTAAGGATTGGGATCCTGCTCGTATGGACGGTCTCGCGCCATACACACTTCCCGTTACATTCTCCTTTTAAACCGACCCCTGGTCTTTCTCCCCCACTCCAACGGAATAGGAAGAGGCCTCCAGAACAGCTCAGGTTGTTTGAAGCTCTCGCCCATCTTTGTAGTGCTTCTAATGCTTAGTTGGTCCTGGCTGATTTTTACCTAACTTCGCCGCGCGTATCTGGTCTACGCTCGTCTTGACGAACTTCCCATCTTCGATGATACGAGTCTCGATCTTCCCAGAGCGAACTCCTTTGCTGTTGAACCCGTGCTTTTCAGTCAGGACCCGCCTCACACAACTGGGATCCCCGGTGCACTCACGGATAGCGTTGAAAACGATATCAGCCCCCAGTTGTGCAAAGTAGCCGACAGCATCGGTAGTATCAACCTCCGGGTATGAATACATGATGCCGTTGGCATTGGACCCCTCGGAGGTCAGCACATCCTGTGTCTGCGCCGAGAATATCGACACGACCGGAACGTCTCCAAGGCCCAACTTGGCGAGCTCTCTCCGTAATCCCAACATAAAGGGGCTCACGTCCGGAACGTAGATGCCGTCGACCTGGAGGCTTTGAAGTTTCGTAACAAACGGCTTGAGCACTGAGGGGTCGAAACTCGAAAAAGCGAAGGCCTCGACCACCTCGCCTTTGAAATGCGCTCGGAACGCCTTTTCGTGCGCTCTGCAAAACACGTCGTCGTAGAAAATCATGGCAACCCGTTTCAGTCCGAGCTGCTCCATTACGAGCGCGTTGTGTTTAGCCTCGTCTTCATTTGAGTACTGGGGGGAGAACACCTTACCTCCTGATAGTTCGTAGAGGTTCTCGGCCCCTGAGCTAACCAACATCGCGATTGAGTCGCTCTGCTTCAGGAGCGGTGCAACACTCTGCTGCGGAGACCCGCAAACAGGTCCCAGAAAAAACGACACACGATCGACGTTTCGTAGCTTCTTGAACGCAGAGATCGTCTTTGCTGGTAGGCATTCGTCATCCTCCACCACCAGCTCGATATTGGCGAGGTCTGCTCGCTTGAGGCTCGCGAGCATAGTCGTGCCAAATGTGACCAGATTTCCAGACAGAGGCAGAAGCACTCCAACCTTAGTCCTAGTCTCGGCCGATGCCACGACTGCTGCTGAGAGGATGCTTAGTGTTACAGCGCGTATGATGGTCTTTATCATGGTTGTCTACCACTGGTGCGGGTTGCCTTGGCTGCCTTCTACACCACAGGACCTTACTGAGGCCTGGGCTGACCGGCAACTTCTAAAGAGTAACCCGGTATCTACGCCCAGGAAGTTAGAAGGAAAGCACGTAGGTCGCGGAGTTACCAAGGCTCTGACTAGTACCCACTTCTAGTTGCTGTCGACTTTGACCGTAACGGAATAGAAGGGGGCCTCTAGGAGAACTCAAGTTACCAGTCTCCCCCACCCCACCTGCTCTTCGAGCCAGAGGAACCGCCACTACTGTTGATTGAATAGGAAGTGTTTACAAAAAAGGGGGAATTAACACAAAGCAGGTTGCGTAATCCCTGTAATCGTACGAATCAAGAGAATTGTCATGGCTACTTACCATTTGATGCACTGCATTCCACATCCCCGTATGCACGGATTGAACGGATATTCCGAGGTTATCGAGTCCGTATTTTGGGGCATGCAGTCGTTAGGCCTCACGGTAAGCAGGTCAAAGAACACATTCAATCCCCACGCCGTCAACATTATCTTCGGAGCACAGGTCCTCCCGATCTCTTTTATGGAGGGATTGCCACGAAACACCATCGTTTACAACTTCGAGCAGATGAGAGGCTTGCGCGTCGAGCAGATCAGACCGGAAGCTCACTATATGGCGAAGAACTTCACCGTCTGGGAGTATTCGAAAGCAAATCTTGATACATGGACGCTCCTGGGAGCACATCCGCTTTTATTCCCGGTGAGCTATTCACCGAATATCTCTCAGATACCAAAGGCTCAGGTTCAGGATATTGATGTTCTCATGTACGGTCTCTCAGGTGATAAAAGAGCTGTAGCGTTCCATACGTTGTCTCAGGCTGGTTTTACGACAGTTTTCGTGAGTGGCCTTTACGGCCAAGCTCGGGATGCTCTCATCGCTCGTTCTAAACTGATTTTGAATGTCAATCTCTACGATTTCGGCAGAATTTTCGAAATCGTCAGAACCTCTTATTTGTTGGCGAACAGGAAGGCAGTAATTACGATTGATGAGCCAGACACCTACTTCGAAGAGGATATTCAGAACGCGGTCAAGAGAGCTTCGATCGACAATCTCGCCGAAACCGTTCAATTTTTGTTGCAAAGGGATTCTGAGCGGGAGCAGCTCGAAACGACCGGTTTTGAAATTTTCGCGAAAAGAGATGTTCGGACCGCTCTGAAGCGGGTGTTGGGCCATCAATAGCGGTGGCAAGCAGCTCGAGAGGGATAGATTACACCCAATACCATTCACCCCCCTCGAAACTTCTCGACTGAAGCTTCATCTGTCCCCCTATCCGCACCCCTTCCTACCTCCAACACAATCCTTCGTCGTTCGCTACATCGAACGGGCGCTTTAACTTTTTCAGAAGCTCTTCGATACAAGACGACATCATCACCTACACCATTTACGGACGCAGCCGCTCACGAGTTTAACCCTCTGGAATTTCCGGCGGCGCCCTTGGACCCTCAGCTAAGCGCTCTCAGAGCTGGGCATTCGGCCGCCCACCAAAGGTCAGCTTCTTGCAGAAGCTGCTAGGGTCATGCTGCTGCCAGCAAGCGGAGCAAAGCTCCGCGGTCCATGCGGAGCGGGCTGCCGTTTGCCTGACACCTCTTGGCAAAAAAGCCCATCCGAGAGATCGTTCGAGAGCGTATGTGCAAACGAGCCTAGACATGAAAGAATTCAAAAGAGAGCGCTCCCATGCGCCCCAAGCTACCCACACCAAGAGCGCCGGCATGGCATCGAAATGAAGCGAGTCAGTCCAACTCGATTCGTCTCTCCCGCAGTCTCGAGCATTAGGGCGATTTTATTCGATTGCGATGGCGTTCTTTGTCCACCGATGCGATTCGCTGATCTATTGGAGCGCGAGTATAAAATTACCAGGGATATGACGGCGAATTTCTTCAAAGTCGCGTTCCTTCCAGCACTTCTTGGTAGAGTTGATGTCATAACTCTGCTACCTCCGTATTTGAAACAGTGGGGCTGGAAGAAATCGACGGAGGAATTTTTGGATATGTGGCTTTCTTCCGAGAGGGAGGTACGAGCCCCTGTAATCGAGATTATCAGTGACCTGCGTAAGCGCGGCTACTTTGTCGGTGCCGCGACAAATCAGGAATCACGCCGAGCTGAATACCTAAGAACTGAGATGGGTTTTGAGGAGCTCTTTGATAGGTGCTTTATTTCGAGCGAGCTTGGTCATATGAAGCCGCAGCGGGAGTATTTTCACTCGGTCACGAGCGAGCTCGGCGTAGCCCCCCAACAGATCATCTTCCTCGATGATCAGCAATCCTACCTTAACGCAGCGAAAGAGTGCGGCTGGAGAACTATTCTCTTCACAGCTGAGGATACGGCTCGAGAGGAACTCGCAAAAGTATTGGAGGACTCGGCACAAACCGCATCGAAGCCTGCGTCGTAGAGCAAGCGGGGGCACAGCCCCTTGGCGAGAGCGCCGAGCGGGGAGCACGGGGTCGTTAGGGGCTCACGCCTAACCCGTCATCCAAATCTTGGCGTAGCCCAAGTTTGGATAGGCGGACTGTTGATTGAGGAGGTTCGAAGACCGCGGATCTTGATCGGTTTAAGCGTCAGATGGGCGCGAAGGAATTGGTTACGACCTGGAGAGTCATGACACAAAGTTCGGTACATTGATGCTTATTCACCGAAATGACGCAGCTGAAAGCGGCGCCCAGCGCCAGATTTAACAGGCTGCGGAAAAATGGCTTCGTAGCGAGAAATTCGAGGTTTTGGTGATGGCCGAGGGTGAGAGCGCGAAAAAACCGCAGGTGTATCCTCTGCGATACATTGAGGATTTTGTCGCGCTCTCACCCTCGGCCAGCGCCGAAAGATCGGATTTCGTAGCAGAAGAGCATTTTTCCGCAGCCTGTTAAGGTAGTGCTCGAAGGCTTCGGCTTTATCTTTATTTGTGAATGCAACGTAATTGATTAGCCGCCATGGGCGATATTGCGCGCTGTGGGTGGAATCTCCGCGATTGTGTTCTGCGAAACGGCGCATCAGACTAGATGTTAAGCCCATGTAAAAGTGCTCTGAGTCTTTCTCGCTTTTCAGAATGTACACGTAGAACATACCTAAAAGTAATCGAGAAATATTGAAGAAAGTTTCTTCGAAAGTTTAGGAAGGGCGAACAGTCCGCCCCCTGAAGGGGGTGAGATGGGGTGGCTGGAGGGGATCGAACCCACGACACCCGGAACCACAATCCGGTGCTCTACCGACTGAGCTACAGCCACCATCAAGGTACAAGTCCGTAATAAAACCGACGCCTTATACCGACCTCGTCTATCAAACGGACGCACTAAACCGGCAACGAGAGTAGTCAACGCCCTGAGACAAGTCAATATGACGGCCCCTACTCCCCACCCCTCTTGCGAAGCGAGAAACGGTTCCCTGACAAGCGCACCACCCCCCCCTCGAGCTCCAATGCGAGCGCGCGCTCCATCGACCCGCCAGTGTGCACGGAGAGCTCTTCAAGCGAGATCGTCGTCCATGTGCCACCCTGCCCAGCCGCACACATCCCATATTCAGAGAGTACCTGCTCCGCAGCGCTTATCGGGATTGCACCCTCGTCACACAAGCGCTGCGAACCGTTATAGCGCGAGTCATCGCCTGAGCCTTCCAGCACGAAGACATCCCTTCCGAAATCAGCGGCGTAGTTCGCGGTAACGAGAGAGCCGCTGCGCTCACCAGCCTGAACAACCACGATTCCTCGCGCCAAGCCGGCCACGATTCGGTTACGTTCGAGAAAATGGTGCTTGAAGGCTTTGACACCGGGTGGGTATTCGGACACGAGCATGCCTCCGCACTCCACGATAGAGCGCGCCAGAAACTCGTGAGAGCGCGGATAAATCGTGTCCAGGCCGTGCGCCATGACGGCGATCGTTGGACACGCAGACGACCCAGCAAGAGCACCTCGATGTGCAGCGCCATCAACACCCAGGGCCAGTCCACTGGCGACCGTACATCCTGCACTCACCAGGTCGTGCGCCAATCGTGATGCCGCATGACACACCTCAACACACGCCCCCCGAGAGCCCACCACCGCAATCGTGTCACGCGGAAAAACCTCAACGGAAGCCTTCGAGCGGACGAACAGGACAAGAGGCGGAGAGCTCGTGGCTCGCAGAAGCTCAGGGTAGCTCGGGAAGCTCAACGGCAGAACCTCGAGCGCGTAGCGTCGACACATCTCGAGGATCGGCTCCACATCCGGAAGCATGAGACGCTCACCCCGACGGTCCTCGAGATTCGCAAAAAGTTCGACGAAGGAGCTCCCCTCGGCAACACGGCGTACGACCTCCTGCTTGTCGCCGCGCGAAAGCGCACCACACTGGAGCGCAAGCACACGCTCACGTTCGAGGTCCAAAGATACAGATAGGCTCACGGCCAACTCCCGCTTCAAGATACTCTGAGGAAGCAAGCCAAGTTCCGCTTTCGCGGCAGGGAGGGGGTTTGCCTTGCTTCCTCGAGGATCTAGTTCGCGCGCAGAAGGGAAAAGTTTCGTGACCAGCGGGGCATTTACCCCTTTTAATCGGCTGCGGAAGAATGGCTTAGTGGCGAGAAATTCGCCGTTGTGGCGATGAAAGAGGAGCGGTTTTAGCAGAAGAAAAACGTTTTCCCCTGCCTGTTAAGGATGCGACATGCGGATCGGGTAGTACTCCCTACATGTCCATCATACGCTCACCGTCTGTTTTGTCCTTGTTGAGCCGCCAAAGCTGCTCCTGGATCGCGTTCCTGAAGGCCAAGGGCTCCGGAATGAAATCGAGGATCTCTTCTGTCCCACCAGTGCCGGTAACCTCGATACTTCCGAAATTGAAGAGGCGCCCGAGTAGATCCTGGTTGAGACGGATCGCCTCGACCTTTACCAACACTATGTCGAGCGAACGTCGCTTGATAAAACCGGTCTTTCCGAGCACGCGTTTCGATGTAATACCGAACTCAGATGTCAGGAAGAAAAGCAGCTTGTTTGCAAGCCGATACGCAGAGAAAAGCAGTAAGAGAGAAACTACCGCGAAAGCCCACGGGACATCTCGAACCATTGAGACCGTTCCGGCCAAAAATGAGGTCAGCATTGCTGGTACGATCAACACGATCGGATGCAGTCGGGTCACGCGTATCAACTCCTCATCTGACATGAGGTTTTCTTCTATGTATCCCATGAGCGTCTCGACCCCCGTGTTTCGCGCTTGGTTCTGTATACCCCGAACAGCGCTGGTACTCAATCGGCACTGCACAGGCCCATGGGCAATAACACATAAACATCAAGAAGTTACAGGTCCGCCCGAAGCTTGGCAACAATAATTCGCGGCATCGCCGTCCAGAACGGCGATAGAGGCTCCTTAAAACCCTTTCGCTGTTTTCGAGCGCTCCGGGAATCTCCTATGAGAGGCTCAAGCTCCAACAGCGCCAGCTCGTTCGAGATGCATTTTTCGTTACCGATAACTGACGGCATTACTCAACTGAATCGCTCTTTCAGCCGAACTACCTTTCTCGAGCATATGTCAGACACAACTCCGCTTCCCTCCGAAGAGCAGCCGTTTGCGCTCCGTTTTCACGGTTTTGTCGATGAGTGCCCGCATGCGGTCAAACGGTTTACGACCTTCTGCACCACCGACCTTCAACTGACGGACGAAGAAACAGACCGGATTCTGGCGCATCCAGGAAGCGCAGTAATATGCAAACGAGATTCCCTCGATGACCTAGAATCTCTGGCTGATGCATTTGAGGGGCTAGGAGTGCGGGTCAGTATAGCGGATCTCTGTGACAGCCCCCCGCTTGCGGATCTTCAGCTGCCAGGCGAACTGGCTGAGGTCTCCTCGCACCTCGAAGAGCTGCTGGAGGCACGCACACTGCGCATGATTCAGTCAGCCTCCGCACCCGGCGAGTACGCTCTATCGCTCCAGCGCCACTCACGGATACGAAACACAAGTGGTGCGACACTCTCCAGAACCGCTGTACCCAACGGGGACAGGGAACAACACGGTCCCAGCATGACGCAAGATTATCCGCTCCATCATCACGGCAGCATTTCGCTTCCTTTCGCTCCAGGTATGCGACATCGCCGCAGTCGCTCGATTAGACTGCGCACCTACGGACGACGTCAGACAGGGCTGACCGGAATACAGATGATTGGGATGCTCATCGTAGGACTAGCTTGCCTAATCGGAATCAACCGAGCCTTCATCGGTAAACCTCAACTTTCAAGCCCGTCACCCAACTCCACCTTCGGGGTAAGTTGGGGACTCCGTGCCCCCGAGGAGCGCGACGCTGTCACCTCGGGAGCGGGCTCCAGGCACTACGAGGGTACCGTTTCTCGGAGCGGGCACGTGCTGACGATCTCCGCGCGTATGCACGAGGAATCGTTGTCCGCTCGGGTGCTGGTCGTCACCCCCCTCGATAAGCAGGGGGCTCCCGAGCAAACCGCGAGTGCTCCTCAACTCCGGAGGGCCGAGAGCGACACAATCTTACTACACTCGAGCGAGCCGGGGTTGTGGGAGGGCCGCTTGGTCACCTACCTCTTCATCGAACACGATGGCGAGATCAGCCGGATTCCTGCGCAGACCGATATCACGCTGCGAATGAATCCGGACCAAAGCACGGCTGATGCGCTCGTAGTACTCAACGCGGTCATTCCGGGTACGCTTGAGGATCTGGCCGCCGTCCGCGGCATCACCAGCAGAACCAGCGACGCCGGCCTTTCGCTGAGCTTGAGCGAGCGCGCTAGGTTACGCGCTACGAACGTTTCTTTCTGACGCTACCTACTTTCTTCTTGGCAGGCGCCTTCTTCGCGCTCGCCTTCTTCGGGGCCGCTTTGGGAGCGGAGGCTTTCTTGATGGCTTGCTTCTTGGGCAGCGGCTTGGATTTCTGGGCCTTGACCTCTGGGGTAGCCTTGCTCGGGGCTGCTTTCTTGGTATCGCTCTCCTTTGCTTTTGCGGGCTCTGCTGCAGCCTTGCCCGCGGCTACCTTGGGCGTCTTGAGCGGCTTGGGTCCTGTCGAAACAGGGGCAACCAGCTTTTTGTACTGCTTGGCAGGCTGGGTCTTGCGAGCACCTACAGCCGGCTGTTCCCCTGCTTTCGTTGGTCGTGTGACTACTTCGCAGGCGTCTTGGCTAACCTTCACTTCGAGCGCAGAGGAGGAGATCGGTTGCACCGGAGTGCCGGTGATCGGCCCTCCCTCTTGCTGCAGGATGGGGCGCGGCTTTGGTCCACGCATGCGGTATTTTGCAGCAGTGGCTTTGGGTGGTAACGCGGGCGCCTCCCCCTTGGGGTCGTTCAAAAGGATGCGTGTATTATCCAGACGAGCCATGACCTCGGGGATCTCCTCGGGCGAGGAGAACCATGTTTGTCCGTTGCTACTGTACAGGGTTACCGTCTGCCCGTTGATGAAGACCTTTTTGCTGAGGTAATCCTGCCTACCGTCTCCGCTGGATGAATCTTGGACACTCATGACACGCGCTGGCTCGCTTTCAAACACTAGTTAAACCTTGCTTTGCTCCGGCACCTCTCCAGACCATCTGGAAACTGAGGGCATACAATTCAGAGCTCGAAACATTAGATGTCTCAAGGAGGTCCAGAGGATGCTCTGGATAGGTCGAGTTTGAGAAATTTCCGGCCAAAGGCTGCACGGCCGCCAGATGTTCGAGGATCCGACTCCATCGAACCGATTCGGGCAGCTTTAAACCTCCAAAACCAGAGGGTGCAGGTCCTTGAGATTATGACCCAGTGATTGCCGAGCTCAGGGAACCAACGCTGCCGGTATATGAACGCCACCGCGCGGCGCAGCCACTAAGCTCGAAAACAGAGATCTTCATCTTGTAACAGAGCCAGCCGCTGGCTTACTCTGATTCCGATTCACTTTAAGGATATACGATGAATTTTGATGTTTTTACCTCCCAGTTATGGACCCGAAAATCGCCGCCTGATCAGACCACTCTCAACCATCGCAGAACCAAGATCGTTGCCACCCTGGGCCCCTCTTCGCGCTCCCCCGAGCGTATTCGCGGGCTAATCGAGGCGGGTGCGAACGTGTTCCGGCTCAACTTCTCCCACGGCAGCCACGAGGAGCACCTCGCAGTGCTCAATGATGTTCGCCGCATCTCCGCCGAAATGGGTGCCTGGATCGCGATCTTGCAAGACCTCTCCGGGCCAAAGATCCGTATATCCAACGTCGAAGGGGATTTCTGTCCGATCTCTGACAACGACAAAATCCACCTTCGCTGCGCCGACGGAGCCCTCTCGAACGCGCAAACGATCTACGTAGAAACCGTCAATCCGCTGCAGGTTCTCAAGCCAGGTCACCATATCCTGCTCGCCGATGGCCTGCTCGAACTCGCTGCTGAGGAGGTCAAGAGCGACCACGTCGTGTGTCGCGTAGTTAAGGGCGGGCGCATCCGCTCGCGAGTTGGTATCGCCTTCCCAGATAGCCACGTTGATCTCCCAGCCACCACCAAAAAGGACCTCCACGATCTCGAATGGGGGATCAAGAACGGAGTGGACTTCGTGGCGATCTCGTTCGTCCGATCGGCGGAGGATATCATCAAACTCCGACACATCATCAACGACAAGGGCTCCACGGCAGGGATCATCGCAAAGATAGAGCGTCGCGCGGCGCTCGAAAACATCGAAGAGATCATTCAAGCCTCGGACGGCTTGATGGTTGCGCGCGGGGATCTCGGCCTAGAAGTTCCGCTCGAGCAGCTCCCGATGCTGCAACGTCGCCTCATCGAGGAAGCAAACTTCAGAGGAGTTCCCGTAATAGTGGCGACGCAGATGATGCATTCAATGATCACCTCCGTTCGCCCAACTCGTGCCGAGGTATCTGATATCGCTGCAGCCGTCATGGGTGGTGCCGATGCGGTGATGCTCTCCGACGAGACAGCTATCGGTGAGCACCCTCAGGAGTGCGTGAAGTACCTCAGTCGTATCGCTTTGGCAGCCGAGCAGACCTTTGCTTTCGAGGAGTACAAGCTGCGCTTGAGAAACTCCGACTCGGCGACCGTACCTGACGCAATTGCGTACGCCGCCTGCGCGGCCGGCGTCAAGGTCTCCGCAGCCGCCATCATCGCCTGCACCGAGACCGGCACGTCTGCCCGGCTGGTAGCCAAGTATCGTCCGCAGCAACCGCTCTATGGCCTCTCGCGACGACCGGCCACCTTGCGCCAACTAGCGCTGTATTGGGGAGTTCGTCCGATCTCGTTTGAGTCAGCAGACACGCATATCGACGAGATCGATGTGGCGCTGCGTGCCGTTCAAGAACGGGAGGAGCTCCCAAACGGGTCGCGCGCCGTTGTGACCGGGGGGCGTGCCACTCAGACACCCGGGGCCACTTCGGTGGTCGAGGTTCGGGAAATGAATTATCGATAGGAGTTGTATGGGATATCAAGACTTCATCTCGGAGACCGAAGCGACCGGAATTGCAGGGGTATCAGCGAAGACGCTGCAGCGGTTCTCAGACGCCGGATATCTGCATGTAGAAATTGAGCCGGATGGGCTGCGGCTGTATTCGCGCAGCGAGATCAACGAGATCTTTGGTATTCATCAGGGCAAGATTGCTTCCCCCCTCGACGGGCAGACCGGCGCTAAGGTGCCTCAGGAAGAACCCACGCACAGTGAGCCAACTGCCGTGTTTGAGACGCCAGAGCTCGCCTCGCCCTCGAACAGCGACAAGGCTGAATCGATAGGGTCGATGACCTCGTACTATTCTCCAATCTCGACCGAAACCCCGTATGCATCAGAGCCTGAACACGCGAAGCTCTCCGACCTGCACCAGGAGGTTGCGCGTTTGCGCAATCTGGTCAACCTTCAGGAGCGTATTCTCGACATGAAGGAGAGCGAGGTTGCAGATCTACGTTCTCAACGCGATTGGTTGCAGCGCCGGGTGGAGAAGCTCGAGGAAAAGGGCGACCGAGACCAGATCCTACTACTCTCAGAGACGCAGACCATACGCCGTCTGGTCACCATGCAAGAGAACAAACGTTCAACGGTGAGACAGGTGCTAGAGTGGCTCGGCCTTACACCTGCAAAACAGATCCCCCAAATCGGTACTCAGCAGAGCTACAGTAAAAGCGAGGCAGCTATAGAGGTTCGCGAGGCCGCCAACGGCTAGTCCGAGTACCTGTCTGCCTGTCGTCTCCGTTCTCGAGCCGTGCGTATGAGCAGTCTGGTTCAAGAAGCGCCGCTATGCCCAAGCGAAAGCATGTGAAAAAGGTGTGACGACCTCACGATCGTCACACCCTCTCCCTCTGGCTCCGCTCCTATGAGCCTACTACTCGAGCAGTATCGCCGAATCTTACTCAACCGCTTTGAGCTTTGGCTCTTCGACCGCTTGTCCTCCATCCGGGTGAACCTCTACACGTCGGTTCGCCGCACGAGCCCAATCCTCCTGCTCGGCGAACAGGGGTTGTGACTCACCGAAGCTCACCGTTGAGAGCCTCTCGGCTGACACGCCCAAAGCCACTAATTCTGCGCGCACCGCCTCTGCGCGATCCATACCGAGCTTCATGTTGTACTGGTCACTACCCTTGTAGTCGGTATGCCCTTGAAGGACGATCTTGACCGACTGATCTTTGGCAAGCATCTGCCCGACCTGAGCGGCCTTGGCTCTACCAAGCCCGTTGAGGGAGCGCGAATCAAAATCAAAATTAACATCCGGAAAGTAAACGGCGCGCTCCGAGCCAACTGATGCACCCTCCCCGGCTCCGCCGTTTCCGCCGATGGAATCGTAATTGAAAGGCATCAAAGTACGGCAATCCGGTGTGCTGTCATCCGCCGAGAAACACTCGGGCTGACGGTAATCGAACGGTTCGCGGTAGCCCATCACGCTACGCGTAACCTCGGTCGATGACGCAAAGTAGCTCAATGGTCGGAAGATGACCTCACGAGCCACCCACCCGATCGGATGAACCACATACGCTAAAACGCGCAATGGGTGGGATTCCGATTCTCTGTAACGGGGACCGGTGTGATACGTCACCAGACCGTTGTCAACCGGCAGATGATCCTGTGCGTAACAGTCAGACGGTTGAACGGTGTATGAACTGATCACGAACAATGCGATAGCAGCAAATCTCATCATGCTCATGGGAGCCTCTACCTATCCTGTAAAATCAACGAACGCCCGTTTCGTCCGAGCGCCTCGAATCCAACTGCACTGACACGCCCCAGCGGTTACGTTGCCACCGCGTAGGTCATCCTAAAAACCTAGGATGCACCGATGAACCCACCTAGGATCATTTTATTATCGGCTAGTACTAAAACCACTACAAATAAACAGCTGTTTTACGACAACCCACAATGTTTAATCTGTGCGCCCAAAAGCACTATCGAGCGATACAGGGAAAATCTCAACAGGATCCGTAGCTCCAGGCTGAATTTCCTCCCCTAAGGGCCCTGGAAATCGAAGATTGATTCTGCCAACAGCTACCTTGCATCCAAGTATGAGGAACTTTAATACCCCCTTGGAGAGAGGAACGCTGCGTGTTTAGACGGAATACAACGAGCAAGGATCTCTGGAGTTCAGCGGGGCTCGCTGTACTTGCGAGCGCCGCTGCCTCGGTCGCACACAGTTTGGGAAGCGGGTGGGTACCGGAAGTTTGGAACATCTTTCTGTTCGTGATCCCGCTTGCCTACGGTATGCGGGGCATCATCGTAGCGCTCACCTTGGGGCTCCTTCCCAGCGCACTTCTGCGCTGGGAGTTCAACGAATTTCTCCGAGTTGGTGCAGAGCTGCTCGCAATAGGAGCGGTGCGGCAGGCTCTTCCGATGGTGCCCGGCTACCTTATAGTTCTGGCGATGTGGGGCGTGGTGGTAGTACCGCTTGCCCGAGCGTTTGGGGGCTCTGCCTTTCAGAACGGCGCCTGGTCCGAGGAGATCTTCTTCTTTACATGCTTGCAGGACGTGGTGTTTTCGCTCGTAGCTGGCGCCTTGATGCTCAATCAAAACATCTCGGTATTCCTCACGCAAAAGCCACGGCGCAATCGATTGAGTGAGATGCTAGTACACGTCACCGCCTTGTGTGCTCTGGTCACGCTCTTCACGGTTCTGGCCACGCTCAACCGACTCAATGTGTTCACCTCCGCCAACCTCGATCCCTCCAACATTAACGCTGCCCTTGCACTTTTTGCGGCATTAGTTCTAGTCCCCACCCTCGTTGGGTACAGACTCTCCCTGCTTGCGACTCGAGAGTTCCTGAGTGTCCACCCCTCGGGCCTTTCGAGCGAACACGCGCTCCGGCACTCAACCGAGATAAAGGAGTCTCTCTTTTCTGAGATGACGAGGGAAGGAGATTTCACCTCGGCTCTCGACTCTGCCGATGACGAGCGGGAAGAGCGGCGTGAGGGGCTCTTAAGAGGTGTCTGCGCTTTGGATGGGGACGGAACCGTACTCTTCATGAACAACCACTTCCGTGCACTCACCGACATCGTCATCCCGGGTGTCGAGGGCTACGCGCTCTCGAATATCGCCCCTGATTCGGATCTTGTGCACCTCATCACCGATCTTCTACGAACCTCGGATCCCGAGCGTGAAATCGTAGAGGAGATGCGGACCGTTAGTGCGAACGGCCGCGTACGCTTTTTGGAAGTATCGCTACGACCGCACCTCGCCGAGGATCGGGACGCCGAAGTAGTCAACGGTGCTCGGCCCTCGCCCCGAGTGGTGACCCTGCGAGATATCACCGAGCGCCGTACTATCGATCAGGCCCTCTTGAACGAGAAACGACTGGAATCGCTGGAAGCCTTCGCGCGCGGAGCCTCGGAAAGTTTTTCTGAGCTCCTCGAGTCGATCTCTCAGAGTGCTAAGGAGCTCGCCCCCAAGGCACCCGAGGGTGCACAAAATCTGTGCGCAAGCATCGTAAAGGATGTCGTTCGAGGACAGAGCATCTCAAATCACCTGAGAGAGCTGAGCGCTGCGTTTTGTGCTGGTGGGCGCGTTCGGGTAGACCTGGGATCCATGATCCGGGACCGCGCTCCCCTCTTGCAGAAGATCCCTGACCAAGCCACCCCTGTCGTGCTAGACCTCACCTCAGGGCAGACACCCGTTGAGGTTAACACCGCCCTCGTGGCTCACGCTGTAGGTCAGCTGATCCTGAACTCGGCGGAATCATACGGAACGGAAGCCGGAACGATCACTCTTCAGGTGGCGGAAGAAGAGATCGACGAGGCGCTTTCGAATATCCATCCCGGGACGCGTCCGGGTCGATTCGCACGGCTGCGGGTTATGGATTCCGGGCAGGGAATGCCGCCTGAGGTGCTCGCTCACGCCGCTGACCCCCACTTTTCTACCAAGGACAGCTCGCAGCACAAAGGGCTGGGGCTTCCAACGGTCTTCGCTATCATGCGTGACCATGAGGGATTCATGACGCTCGAATCGAAGCTCGGTAAGGGTTCGTGTGTTAGCCTGTACTTCCCCCTACGGGTACAGGATTCCAAGACCGAGGGGAGTAGCGGAAGCAAGGCCGAGGGCTCTCAAGACGCCACACCGATATCTACTTCATCAGAGGACAAGCAAGCATGAGCCAGGGACAGATCATAATCGTAGACGATGACCCGATGATTCGCTTTCTAGTGCAAGAGTATCTGAAAGCGGCCGGCTTCGTCGTAGAGGCGTTCGGCAGTGGCCAGGAGGCACTCGATGCCCTGCCCTCACTCTCACCGAACCTCGTGGTTCTCGATCTACAAATGCCACACATGAACGGCATCGAAGTGCTCCAACATCTTCGTGCGAATCCGAGCACTGTCAACCTACCGGTGCTCATGCTTTCGGCAAACGCCGGTGAGGCGCAGCAGATGTCGAGCGTGCCTGCAAACGCATACCTCGAAAAGCCTTTTCAGATGCAGGCGCTTCTGGCGGCCGTTGAATCGACAAAGGCAATCTAGCAACTGATAGCTACGCGACTTGCGACACCTGCTGAACCCAACAAGCCTTACCGGTTGTAGGGTCGATGTCGGCAAGGATACCGTTGAGCGTCCCTTGACCCTCTGCTATCTCGTAAGGGGCCGGTGTGGGAGAGAGGAAACGCTTCAACGCAACGTGAGATGCCATACCGATCACCCCGTCTGGACAACCGGTCATTCCGAGGTCGGTGATGTATCCGGTTCCACCTGCAAGGATCTGTGCATCAGAGGTTTGCACGTGTGTATGAGTTCCTACCAGGAGCGATATCCGCCCATCAACGTAGCGGGCCATTGACCACTTTTCCGAAGTGGCCTCCGCGTGTACGTCGCACAACACTATCGCTCGCGCATCGACCTGCATCTCCTGTAGAGCTCGATCGAGCCCCCGAAAGGGGCAGTCATACCCGCCATTCATGAACACCCTGCCGATGACATTACACACGAACACCTCGAGACCGCTGGGTGAGGTCCAGCGGCACCATCCCTTACCCGGTGTGGTCTCCTCCGGGAGATTGAAGGGACGGATACACCAGCTCGAATTCTTCGCAAGGAATTCTAAGACCCCCTTGCGCTGGAAGGCGTGGTCGCCCAGGGTAATTACATCGACCCCATGAGTTCGAAGTTCAAGCGCGGTGCCGGCGTCTATCCCTGCGCCCCCCGCGGCGTTCTCTCCGTTTGCGACTACAAGGTCGATCTCCAGAGAACACCTGAGTGCTTGGAGACACCTCTCGACTGCTTGCCTCCCCGGCTTCCCAACTATGTCTCCCAAAAAGAGTACGCGCATGTGCGCTCCCTTCGCCGGTGCTGAAAGACCACTCATACGGTTCCCTCGCCTCCAACAGCCACGACCCCACGCTCATGACAGATCCAATTCATGGGGATATCGTGCTGGTCGACCGGTATCTCTCGCAGCAGCTGCATCGACCAACAAACACCTATTCGCACGGCGCCCGAGAGGCGCGGATCCGCGAGATAGCGATCGTAGTACCCCTGCCCCCTTCCAAGCCTCCGCCCATTCCTATCGAAAGCTAACCCAGGGGCGATGATAGCTACACCCTCCCCCGAATCCGGCTCAAACTGTTCACCATAGCCCGGTTCCGGCTGCAGGATTCCCCTAGGTGCCGTCTCTAGCCGAGCGGCCCACTCGTCATCAACACGGTGGAACCGCATGACTCCTGCCTCCTCGACCCGTGGTAGGTATACGGCTCGACTTCTGAGCATATCTCCGATGAATCCCGCAAGATCTACCTCTCCTGGGAAGCAGGGCACCCACGCCAACACGTGTTGAATCGGCTCGCTGGAGCAAACTTTGATTAGACGCCCCAAGTGCGCACACAGCTCCCCGTGAGCGGCCATCTCCCACCGTTTATCGAGATTTGCGAGTACCGTGCGCATCTCTCGACGGGTCTCTGTTTTACGTTGTTGAACCATAATCAAAACTTCCGTTGAGGCGCCTCTGACCTCGATGGTACACTACAGGAGGTGCAATGACGAAACCATCACTAGCAACTTCGAGCGACTCGAATCTAATGAATGTCGTCAATTTCGAGCTTATACACCCTCATTCGATGCATTCTTTCAATCGGTGGGGTGAGATTTTTCGGGCTCACCCAGCACCTCCCGGCATCTATATCTATAAGAACACGAGCAGGGACTATAGGGCGTCCGCCGCCAAAGCGAAAGGCGCGGCCCCGGTGACACCGAAGTGGCCTTCCTCGGCGCCGCTACCCGGTGAGTTATTGCCCGGTGAGTTCAAGCGGTGAGGTTAGTATGGTGCTCTTTCGACCCGTGCTTTTCGTCTGGTGCTACATCGCTCTCTTATTGATAGCGACTACCACTCCGCAAGCTCGAGCCCACGATTTCCTCTCGTGTAGCACTTCACAGCACCTGAAGCCCCATACCCAACAATTGGAACACGCCAGTAACCGCGCCAAGGAGGTCTTTGCTCGACTGATCAACGTCGAGGCTTTTCTCATCGACTCGCAGACACCGAGGATTTCAATCGAATCGAGCGCCCGTCCAAATGCATTCGTGCGTGATTCGAGCGTGGTGGTTATCACCGTACCAGCTCTCGAGATTGTGGAGAATTCATCGGAGCTGGCCTTTATCCTGGCTCATGAATTGGCCCATGTAGCGCTCAGACACCGGCGCCCCGGAGACCCCACCAACGAGCTGCACGCAGATCGTCTTGCTCTGACCCTCGTTCAGCGCGCGGGATTTGACCCGTGCGCAAGCCTGGTTGTTCTGGCGCGGCTCGGCGCACCCTATGCCGCTTCCCTCGAAAGCTTTGGTCCACGCCTAAAGGCCTTGCAGGTTAACCAGGGCGCGGCGTGCAACACGCCACCGCTCCTCACACCGCATCAGATCTATCATCGAAGCTCAATCCGTCCCTTCACACTAGCGCGCCTGTTTGCAGAGGATGCTGAAGTTTCTACGCTCGATCGGGCGCTGTTCTGAAACACTGTGAATGCTGCGGGCAAAGGCCTGTTGAGCCAGCATAAGCTCTTGAAATCCTTGTCGACATCTCTCACCTCTATGACCTTAATCATGAGCCGTACAGAGGGCGGCTATTACCTCAAGCTCGCGGAACAAGCTGCCGACTAATCATGAGTGAGCAGGGTGGACCGGCGTTCTGAGCGAGGAACTGTAGGATTACTCTGTGCACATGGGGATTTAAGGGAAGCCGTTAGCGAACTATGAAAGATAATTCCATGCAGATGAGCCCGGCCGAGCGGGCACGAGCATCCATTTTGGTCGTTGAACCTGACGCTCTTGACAGGAATAACCTACGCACGGCGCTCCGGACCCTCGGGTTTGGCACCGTCACTGAGGCTCCCACGCACGTTGCAGCCCTCGATAAATTTAACGACCGCAAATTCAGTCACGTTATCTTCGACGCTAAGAAGACCAATTATCCGATGAAGGAGTGGATGACAAAAGTCTTCGAATACGATGCGACCGTCATCGCTCTCCCTTCGTCCTCTAATCCGAGCGTCGACGATGTTTTTGATCTATTAGTCATAGGTGCCAAAGGCTACCTGGTGAAGCCCTTCACGATCGACACCGTTGATCAGGCGGTAGTCATGGCCACCAAAGGCGAACCGATTGCAGATGCAGTGCTACAGGCCCGAGACCGCAACGAAGCTCTCGTAGCGATTATGATGTCGAGCTTGGACAAGCTCGCTACCACCTATCGACAGTCACTCCAGTTTGAAACTGCGAAACGAGAGCTCCCGCGAGCACTCGCCATGCTCAAACGCTGCTCTGATCTCGCGCACACGTTCGCCAAAGGCGGCGAGGACGGTTTGATCGAGGCGCTCGAGCGCTTCTGTATCGAACGGAGCAAGGGTCCAGCGACCCGCCTCGGGCGGCTCCGCAAGCGCCTCTCGAACACACGCGTGACGGATATCGCCGAGCCCTCGTAAGGGGCTGTGAGCATCCGTGTGCCTTATCGGTCACACCTTTTGAGCTGGTCATACTACCCCTTAGGCTGTAGAAAACATTTGCCAGTGGCACATCCTCGGTAAAACAGACCATAATAAGGGACATGCAGCTACGTAAACTCAACATCCCACCAAAAGCACACGCCAGGGGTATTTCCTTACCTACGGCTCTGCTGGCTGTAGTCGCTAGCGTGTGTTTTTCGACTCCCGCTGTGCAATCTGAAACCCTTCGCGAGGTGCTTTCGTCAGACGAACTCCGTCGCATGACCGACCAGACCAACGCAATGAATCGACGAACCAATCGCGGCCGCAGCAACGAACAAAACTTCCTCATCGGTATTGATCCGAACTCCGAATTTGCTCGTGTGTGGCAGACAGCAAAGGGTCCCGAGCTACTCCTCAACTGGCTCGGGGTCAATCTTCCGAATTATGCCCTGTCAGGAACCGATAGCCGCCGTTCACGAGAGCTGGTGCAGGCAAAGACGATCCTGAAGAATCGCGAGAGGCAGCGGGTGACCCTCGAGGTACTCGTTCCTCACCCCACCTATCACACCATGGTGCACTTCAAAACTCTCAAGGCTTTGAACGCCTTTGAACCACCGACCCTCGAAACGGTCGCTCAAGAGCAACTCAATTTTAGACAGGTCACCGGGATGTATTACAGAACCACGGGGGGCCAGTGCTCTATCCTCATAAAGGTAGCAAGGCTGGGGATCGTCAACCTATCGGTACAGCATTGCGAACAATCCCACATCATGACCGACATCATCAACTTGCTCGACTTCGAGCGCTTGAACAAGAAGCTCGACTCCTGAGAAAAAGGCCGTTGCTCCAAGGTCATGCAACCAAGCTACCGATGTAGACCGAGGCGAGAAAGAGAAACAATCCAAACCCGATACAATCGGTAACGGTCGTCACTAAAACTCCGGAAGCAAGCGCCGGATCGAGACGACAGGCTCGTAAAACCAGGGGAATCAAGGTGCCTGCACAAGCCGCTGCCACCATGGTGCCTACCATTGAAACGGCGGCTATGACCCCGAGAAAGGGCATATCCATCCACAGGTAAGCGCCGATACCCACGGCAGCACCAACCACTATGCCATGAATAAGGCCGATAAAGAGCTCGCGACTCAAGGCACGTAAGGTGTCGCGAAATTCAATCTCCCCGAGGGCCAAACCGCGCACGATGAGGGTCAGCGTTTGTGTACCCGCATTGCCTCCCTGGCCGGCGATAATCCCCTGAAAGACGGCCAATACTGCCAGTTTCGCCAAGGTGTCGTGAAAGAGATTTACCACCCATGCTGCCAAGAAAGCCGTGCCGAGATTTATCATCAACCACGGAAGTCTACGACCTATGCTCTTCGATACCGGACTCCACACCTGGATCTGTCCATCGCTCACACCTCCGAGTCGGAATATATCCTCGGTAGCCTCCTCTTCGATGACCTCGACGAGATCGGAGCTTTTGACCACTCCAACCAAACGTCCCACCTCGTCTACTACTGGTAACAGGAGTAGTCGGTACCTTTTGGAGATTTGGGCCAGCTCCTCTTGGTCCATGTACACGGGAACCGACCGCACATCACCGTTCATAACATCGGCGATCGGAGTTGCAGGCGCGGCTGCTATCAGCTCTCGCAGAGGAACCACCCCGAGGAGTTCTCGGCGTAGACCGACGACGTAGAGGTAGTAAGGAATATCCTCTGGCGGCCGCTCTGCCCGCAGTAAAGCGATCACTTGCTCGGCCGTCATACTTCCCTGCAGAGCGATGAAGTCGGGACTCATCAAGCCGCCGGCAGTGTCTTCGCGATATTCGAGTAGCGGCTTTACCTCGAGTGCCTCCTCCATGCGTTCCAGGGTGGAGGCCGCCTGCTCGTCACTCAAGCCCGACAGGATATCAGCTGCTACCTCCGGGTTCATCTCATCGAGAACTTCGGCTAGCTCCTGGGGTGGAAGCTCCGATGCGATCTCAGCTGCATCCGCCTCTCGCATCTCTTCGAGGATATCTGCGCGAGCCTGGGTATCAAGTTTGGTGAGCAGCTCTTTCTGAGTCGGTTGGTCGAGGTCGAGAAACGCCTCCGCTTGATCTACCGGATGCAGCGTCGTGAGCGCCTGTATGGCATCATCGATACGCCCGCCCTCCAGGGCGACCCGTACCTTGCCTAAGACCTGCTCTACGTCCTCTGGACCCACGTACGAACCCCCTCTGCCTGCTACTCTCAGACCTCCTCAACTACAGCAACAACGCGCGAGGTACAAGTCGCTAAGACACCTGGCCAAAACGGGACGCTACCCCCTGTCACATCAACGCACTGCTATGCGGGCCATCTCCCCAAACCACACACCTTTAAGGGCCCTCGAAGGTCTGCTACACTACTCAGGACAACAAACGACGGAATACGGTCAAAGTGTATGAAAACCTCTGAACTTCGGCGCCGCTTCATCGAATTTTTCAAGGAGCGTGGACACGCAGTCATCCCTTCAGTCTCGCTGGTTCCCGATAATGATCCAACGACCCTGTTCACCTCATCCGGCATGCAACCGCTGGTTCCATACCTGCTCGGTCAGGTTCATCCCGAGGGTACGCGCCTCGTAAATAGCCAAAAGTCCTTCCGCGCGCAGGACATCGAAGAGGTCGGAGACAATCGGCACACCACCTTTTTCGAGATGCTCGGAAACTGGTCTCTCGGCGACTACTTCAAGCAAGAGCAGCTCCCGTGGGTGTTCGAGTTCATGACCAAGGAGGCAGGGCTTGATCCCAAGCGTCTCTACGTTTCGGTCTTTGAAGGCCAAGGGTCTATCGCCAAAGACAACGAAGCCATACAGCTGTGGACGGAGATCTTCAAGAGGGTAGGTATTGAGGCCCGCGAGGGGGAAAGGATCTTTGCGTATCCTGCTCGCAAGAATTGGTGGTCGCGTGCCGGAGAGCCCGAGAACATGCCACCTGGGGAACCTGGGGGCCCAGACAGTGAGATCTTCTTCGAATTTCCAGAGATCGAACACGACTCCGCTTTCGGGGACACCTGCCACCCCAACTGCGACTGCGGGCGATTCGTCGAAATCGGCAACTCCGTCTTCATGCAGTACAAAAAGGAAGAGGACGGCTCGCTACGTGAGCTTTCGCAGCGCAACGTCGATTTCGGCGGTGGCCTCGAACGGATAGTAGCCGCAACGGAAAACGAGTCCGATGTTTTCAAGATAGACATCTTTCGTCCGCTGATTCAGCTGTTGGAAGCCAAATGCGGGCGCAAATACGGTCAAGATGCAGAGACTACTCGCTGCATGCGCATTATCTGCGATCACGGTCGCGCAGCAACGATGTTGATGTCTGATGGTGCAATGCCGTCCAACAAACAACAGGGCTATGTCGTACGTCGCCTGATTCGCCGAGCCATCCGATTCGGACGCATAATGAACCTCTCCTCAGGATTTATCGCTGAGATCGGAGCCTCCGTTCTCGATTCTTACGCCGATGCATATCCACTCACCGCCGAGCGTCGTGCCGAGATCATTGCTGCGCTCACCCTCGAGGAGAGTAAGTTCAACGCCATGTTGGGGAAGGGACTCAAAGAAATCGAGAAGATTCCGGACCTCACCGGAGCGCTCGCGTTCAAACTATTCGAGACCTATGGATTTCCGTGGGAGATGAGTGAGGAGATCGCTAGAGAGCGCGGCCAACAGGTAGACCGTGCCGAGTTCGAGGCAGAGTTCAAACGGCATCAGGACCTCTCGCGCACCTCGGCCAAAGGGATGTTCAAAGGTGGCCTTGCAGACCACGGTGAGGCAGTAGTCAAACTACACACCGCGACCCACCTCTTGCACCAAGCGCTGCGGACCGTCCTCGGCACGCATGTCCAACAGAAAGGCAGTAACATTACCAATGAACGCTTACGCTTTGACTTCTCGCATGCACAGAAAGTAACACCCGAGGAGCTCGCGCAGGTCGAGCAGATGGTCAACGAGCAGATCCAACGCGACCTCGCGGTCTCGTTCCGACTCACGACGTATGACGATGCGATCAAGGAGGGAGCACTCGCTTTCTTCGGCGAGCGTTATCCTGAGAGGGTAAAGGTGTACGACATAGGCGACTACTCCAAGGAGATCTGCGGAGGCCCGCACGTCGAGCGTACGAGTGCTCTTGGGAAGTTCACCATCAAACGCGAGGAGGCGTCGAGCGCGGGGGTGCGCCGTATTTACGCTGCCCTGAGCTAGCGAGCGCCCGTACCGAATAGAACCGCTGGAATCGTCCGTACGAGCAACACGAAGTCCCCCGACAACGACCAATTGTCGATGTAGTCGAGGTCCAGCTTTACCCAGGCATCGAAATCAGTGATGTTGTTTCGGCCACTCACCTGCCACGTACAGGTGAGGCCCGGGCGCATCGAGAGCCTGCGTCGCGAGCGACGTTCGTAAAGGCTTACCTCACCCGGGATCGGCGGACGCGGGCCTACCAAGCTCATGTCTCCCACGAACACGTTCCACAACTGCGGAAGTTCATCCAAGCTAAAGCGTCTAAGGAAACGCCCAAAAGTCGTAACGCGCGGGTCGCTCCTGAGTTTGAACGCTGGGCCCCGCATCTCGTTGATATCCTTGAGACCGTTCAAAGCACCCTCTGCCCCATCGATCATCGAGCGAAATTTGAGCATGTCGAAGAGCCGTCCGTTGAGCCCAACCCTGGTCTGGCGGAAGACGATAGGGCCAGGCGTAGTTTTGACTCCGAGCGCAATCAACATAAACAGTGGTGACAGAATGAACAGGAGCGCCCCACTCACCACGACATCGATGAAGCGCTTGAAGACCAGCTCCCACGTATCACCTGGTGGTGTCTGAAAATGAATGAGCGGCATACCACCGAAGTAACTGATACCGGATTTGATGAGCCCTATACTGAACAGATCAGCGGCGATCGTGGTACGTACACCCTGTTCGGCGCACACCAGCACCATCTCCTCAACCTGCGGCATGACGTCTACAACATCGGTGAATATGACCTCGTCGATGGCGTAGTCTTCGAGCGCAGCACACAGAGCATCTGGTCCGAGAATCACGCGACCAACGCGAGCAACCCCCTCTAGATCCTCCCTAAACTGACGTATGTTGTGCTCCTGGCGGGCATCAACAGAACCAAGGTCGGCAAAGCCACGTATGTGGATCCCGAGCTCGGGCCGTGACGCTATCTCCAGCGCAAGCTTGACTGCTTGCTCCCCTACCCCGCAGATTATTACGTTACGAAAGTTTCTCCCGTGTCTCCTCCAGTACCGTAAGAACTTGAGCACCACGTATCGCTCTACCGCGATCCCAATTCCGCACATCATTACAAACAGTCCGACGAACGAACGGCTGATGTCTATCTTGAGCAGGAACAGCGTTGCTGCCAGAAGCACAAAGACCCCGATGCTGCTCAGCATCGCGACACGGATGAGTCGCCACACGGAGCTCAGACGCATACTGCCGTAGGCTCCCAACAGATTTAAGGTCACCCCGTAGCCCAACACCGAGGCCACCAACACCATGAAATAATCCTTGATCGGCGCGAGCTGAGTACCCTCGAAGGGGACACCGAGGTGCAGATCTGTATTGGCCTTGATGAGAAAGGTGCGTCCGTAATACGCAGCGAAGAAGGCCGCCACGATGATGAGGTTGTCACCCAGGCGCTCGAGGCGTGATATCAATCGCCAATTCTGTTTGAGCATAGCGTATATTCATTGCGGCGAGTTGGCTCACCGCATACCCCCCCCTATGCTAGTGAATGCTGGGCGCGTACACAAGCAATCCCCCCAAAAGCTGCATATTATTGGGCGTTTACCAACATATCCTGGGCAGGTTATCCTTGCGACATGAAGATAGTCATGCAAAGAGTCCAACGGGCGCGGGTCACGGTTGATTCCGAGATAGTTGGAGAGATATCGGCCGGTCTTCTACTCTTGGTTGGCTTCGGTAAGGAGGACTCCTCCCAAGGTATCCGCCCGATCGTCGAGAAGATCCTCAACCTTCGCATCTTCTCCAACGAACAGGGGCGCTTTGATCGCTCCCTCATCGACATTCATGGCGAGGTGCTGGCTGTCTCGCAATTCACTCTGTACGCAGACACCTCGAAAGGGAGGCGCCCGGAGTTCTTTAGCGCCCTGGACCCGGTATCTGCCGAGAAACTCTTCGAGGAGTTTCTCGAAACTCTGCGCAGCGCCGCCCCGGCAAAGGTAGCTTCCGGACGTTTCGGGGCCTTGATGCAGGTAGAGTTGGTAAACGATGGCCCCGTTACGATCACTCTCGAGTAATGACGTGGGGGGCCAGAGCGCCTGACTAGTGCCCACATCTATCTAGAATCTTATCTGTATTAAGCAATCCAAAAACTGGGTCTTCGCGGAATCGAGTCGGTAAAAATCGGTGTGATAATGACGTGCACGTTCACGCAGAAATAAGTTATTTATCACTGAAAACAATGGGTTATGGCCCATCAGCAGTCATTGGTACCCACTCGATTCCACGAAGAGCCCCAAAAACTTTAAAATAGACAACGAGAGCAGCGAGGACGGAGAGAATTAAAAGCCGTTTCTCGCTGATCCCTCTGTTTAATTTCACCTCTTAATCGCAATACCATTCACTCCTTTGAGGCATATCTGCCCCCATTAAGTCAGTTTATGCAGAGTTGTGGGTAATAGTCAGGCAGAGCGCGGCGAAACCCGTTAATCTTCAAAGCTACGGTAGACACCCCTTTAACTAACCGCAGCGGGTCAAAACACCGGCAGCATTCTGAAGAGATACCAGAAACTTACCAGAGCCTAGTCCGTTAGTGCATCTGTGCTGATTCGTCGGCCATAACTCCTAGGGAAGCGAGGCACGCACCCGATAAAAGGTTTTCCACGATGCCACAGACGGACACACTTCCGCGCCTGCAAAATGGACAAGAGCGAGAGAGACCCTCTAGTTCTAGTCGGGTCGAAGCGGCCACCGAGCTCGGGAACATGAGCGCCTTACGTGATTTCCGAACAGAGGCGGTCAAGCTGCAACGGCACATAGCCCCAGAGCGAGAGACTACCACAAACAAGACTCTGCACTCTGCTCAAGAGGCGTGTGCGGCGGCTGACCGGTTGTCTGAACAGATGCGGCAAACAGACCGGAGTTCGCCTCAATTTGGAGAGCTACAGCAGCGCCGAGATCTCCTGACACACTGCTTAATCGCCAACGACGTATACTCCGAAGGTAGCACATCTGCGGTACTGCCGGCGCATATCAGTAGACTGCGCGGAGAGGCGCTTGAGGCTGTTGTTGGCTCCGCGCTCAAAGAAAAGATGTTGGATAATGACAAGACCGGCTATTTCGGCGCCGTTTATCTCGACCGCGAATCGTTCGTCTTTATCCTAGCGAACCGAGGCTCTGAGAATCTCTCCGATTGGATCAACAACGTCCAGCAGGCGTCGGGCTTTAAGGCACAACAGTATTCGATGGCGATCGAAGCAGCGATCGCGTTGAAAGCGGCTGTTACAGAGAAATACGGCCCCTCGATCGGTGTGGTCTTTAACGGGCACTCGCTCGGCGGCGGGCTCGCATCGAGTCAAGCCCTGGTCACGAACTCTCCGGCCATCACCTTTAACGCAGCAGGACTAAACCGGCGCACCGTGGAGCGCTATGAAAATTTCATCGCACAGCGTGCACAAAACATCCGTGCCTACCGGGTGAAAGACGAAATACTGACCGCTTTTCAGGACAAAGCGAATGGCGCTCTCGGTATCCTCGGCGATGCGCTGGTACCTGAAGCTGCCGGACAGGGCATAACCATGGACATCGGTACTCGGGCAGCGCCAGTACCCGCTCTAGGACTGGGTGAGTCAACGGCCCGGCACAAGATGGGCGCTGTTATTCGAGCAGCTCTGCGAGCAACGGGGGAAGAGTCTCCAACTATCAATCGGTGAGGAACAGGATAAACGACTCACGCGCGCTGCAGGACGTTATACTGATCCTCACAGCTGCTCCCGCACCGCTATAAGAACGTGCCCGACACCCTATGTTGGCGTAACACAGCCCATCTCGTATCTCATTTGTTAGCAAACAGTTAGGCTTTTCGGGGCTTACTGTTAATATTCCGTTAGAGCTACATGCAGTGAGCGTTAGGTACTTGTTACTCCTTCGAATTCTGACAATATCCGCCACACACGCCAAGCACGGCGGAACGTCTCGAAAGATAACGTGAAGGTACGGGGAGGCACAGTAACCATGTCCGATGCTTTAGGCATGCATACCACAAAAAGCAACCTAACACCGGCCTATCCAGCGCGGTGTCTTCGCATGTTAGCACTCTCGCTACTTACCTACGTGACGGTGTCGTACACCCACACGAACGCATCTGCCGAGCCCCCTTTCCTTACAGCATCAAGCCCCGGCACATCGACTGAGACCAAACCCTTCACACTCGGCGACGCCCTCGAGAATCTCGGACGGCTATACAAAGATGATAAGAACGAGTACCTGCAGGAGCTTTGGCTTTTGGGCCGTTATCACGGTCAATACCACTGGACCGAGGCATCGACGGGGGAGGACGACGGCTTCGAGACCCGTCGCTTCCGCTTGGGTGCTCAAGCTAAGGTGTTCAAGAAAGCCACACTGCACGCACAGATGGTGAGCGGTAGCGATGTCAGTCCGTTTTACAACGGCTTCACGGAGCTGTGGGCTCAGTGGGCCTTTAGCCCCGAGATAGCGCTCACCGTCGGCCAACAGAAGAACCGCTTTACCCACGATCGAAACGTGTCGAGCCGTTACCTTAATTACCTGGAACGGGCGATGCTCACCAACATGTTCGGGGTGGATTACACTCCAGCTGTAACCTTGCAGGGCAAGGTCGGTGGAACCTCGTACTACACCGGCTTTTTCACCAATGCGACCGGCCAGAACATGGGCGATGCCTTCACCGATTTCAACTCCGGCTATTCGTTTCTCACTCAAGTGTATCACGAGCTTGGGAGTGCTCTGGGCATCGAGAGCGTAACGCTCTACGGTTCGTACCTACACAGCGATGCCAACGACAACGCAACCAACATGGACCGCTTCGACGACGGCATCTCGGGCGCGATCATCTTGAGCCACGGCCATACATCCTTGATTGCTGAGGTGACCGGTGGGGTCGGTAGCGATACAGGGAACGCCACGGGCCTTAATCTTCAGCCGACGTACTTCCTCAACCATTACCTACAACTCGCCACGAGATACCAGCTCGCGGCCTCCAACAGCGACGATGGCTTGCAAGCCCAAAGGCGCTACGAGCGTAAGGCAGGTTTTGCTGCGGGAGACCTCTACCAAGCGGGGTACCTTGGATTGAACTACTATATCGCCAAGCACCGCTTGAAGCTCATGACCGGCATCGAGTACGCCAACATGAGCGGGCAAGAGGCGTGGACCGCGAGCACTATGGTGCGATTCTACTTCGGGCCACACTCAGGTGGGGCTTTCCCGATGAACGACATATTACCACACGAGCCGGATTAAAGAGGGCACGGGGAGGCTCTTTAGGCAGGTACATCAGCCGACACGTCCTCTTGAACGGGCTTTTCGGCCGTGATGAGGTACCGATACGCAAAGTGCCGTAATAGTGGTGCGTTGCCTAACCAGAGGTTCAAACGACACAGCGCTCGATTCCAATTGAACAGCGGATTAGGAAGGATTCCGAATCCGCGAACTCGCACGTTCACAAATCCGGCATCTCGAAGAGCTCGCGTGAGATTCCGATATGAACACTGCACGATGCCCTTCTCCACCTCCCACTCTCGGCGATACAGCCCGAGATAGAGATACCAAAACAGATTACCAGCACCCGGTTCGGAGAAGGACAGGCGACCACCTCCTACGAGGGCGCAGGAGAAGTGCTCCAAGGTCTCATCCAGGTGTACGTGGTGGAGCACATCGGTCCCGACAATAGCATCCGCATACGGCTCCCGAGGTAGGGTCGTCCTGGTTTGGATTTGCGGCAGCCCAAGATGCTCTGCATTCAGCCTCAGCGCTGCGAGCGACGCCTCGCTCAGGTCGACGGCTTCGACACGAAAACCTTTTCTCAACAGATACAAGCAACACCGCCCACTACCGGCGCCGAAGTCTACGATCCGTTTGTCGCGCGGGACACAGGCTATCGCCTCAACAAGGCTCTCCAACTCAAGGTGAGTGTGCAGCTCTGTGCTCGTGCTGCGACTCGCAGCATACTGATGCTCCGCTGTGTCGAAGTGTTCACGCTGGGCTGTCTGGTCTATCACTACACGCTTGCGAGTATCAGTACATTTCAGATGTAACCCTTGCGGCCGCTGGATACCACTCCTTTTTCTCTCGATACCGCAACCGCCGGCTCATGAAGTGCTGCGCCGGTCCACCACGCTACCTCTCTGAAATTCTGCGCGAGACCTCTCTCAACCATTCAAGACGCTCCCGGATGGTCTTCTCGTTCCCGCGGTCGCTCGGCTCGTAAAACGGCCGTCCAGGTATCCCCTTCGGCAGATATTCCACGTCCGGCGCATACCCGTACGGCTGCTCGTGCGGATAGACGTATCCATCACCATAACCTAAACCCTCCATCAACCCGGTGGGAGCATTTCGCAGGTGCATCGGTACCGCCGCCTGAGGTGCGCTCTTGATTGATGCAAGTGCGCGGTTCAAGGCTACATAGCTTCTATTCGATTTCGGAGCTGTGGCCAGATAGGTGATACACTGAGCGATCGGAATCCTACCCTCTGGAAGACCTACCAACTCATACGCCTGAAAGGTAGCGGTTGCTACCTGCAATGCACGCGGATCGGCATTCCCGATGTCCTCACTGGCAAAGATGACGAGGCGGCGTATGACAAAGCGCGGGTCCTCTCCGGAATCGATCATGCGAAAGCCCCAGTACAGGGCGGCATCAGCATCGGAGCCCCTTAAACTCTTGATGAACGCCGATGCAATGTTGTAGTGCTCCTCCCCGTCACGGTCGTAGATGGCATGGCCTGCCTGCGCCAGAAAGGCGCGCACATCATCGTGACTATGGCGTGACCCGTCCTCGCTTGCGTATGAAAACGATTCAAGCAGATTCAGGAGTCGCCGACCGTCACCTGTACTCGCCTCCTGGAAAAGGGTGCGCGACTCTTCGTTGAGCGCGAGACCGAGCGCGCGCTCACCACGCAAGCACACCTTGGCCAACGCCTCAGGTCCCAGCGGTTTGAGGACCACCACGCGCGCCCGAGAGAGGAGCGCCGAGGTGAGGTAGAATGAGGGGTTCTCCGTTGTTGCTCCGACCAACGCTATCGTCCCAGCCTCGACGTGTGGCAGAAATGCGTCCTGTTGCCCCTTGTTGAAACGGTGAATCTCGTCGACGAAGAGCACAGTAGGTCGATCGAGCTGCCTGGCACGCCCAACCACTTCACGAACATCTTTTACCCCCGAGAGCACCGCAGAGAGCTCCACAAACTCGCAGTCATACGAACGGCCAATCAACTTCGCCAGGGTCGTCTTACCCGATCCTGGAGGGCCCCATAGAATCGCCGAAGGGATGCGCCCCTTACCTGCGCGTAGCTGTACCACGAACGAAGGGTCAAGCTGTTCGATTCCGAAAAACTCCTCGAGAGAGGTTGGGCGGAGCCGTTCCGCGAGTGGTACTTGGCTCATATGCAACTGAGAAAGGATGTAACGTAACGGAAGCCATCTTCGAACTGTTGCAGCGAGAAGGATTCGTTTGGCGCATGAATCCGGTCCTCGTCCAATCCGAATCCGACCAGTAACGGCTCTGCACCAGAGACCTCGCACAAGAGCGGGATGATCGGAATACTGGCCCCTTCCCAAAGGAAGATCGGGTCTCGTCCGAATGTGCGCGTGAGCGCCTCGCGTGCTTTCTGAATTACCGCCGAGCGCGTGGAAACCCGTACCGCTGGGCCGCCGATCCTCTCGTCACACGTCTCCACTCGCACCCCTTCGGGCGCAAGTTGTTTCAAATATGCGACGACTTTGTCGAGGGTTTTTCGCGGGTCCTGCCCCGCGACCAACCTCATAGAGAGCTTTGCGAATCCATACGTTGGGATCACGGTCTTACTCCCAGAGCCTTGGTATCCACCACCAACGCCATTTATCTCCAAAGTTGGCCTGAATCCACGCCGCTCCACAACCGACAGCCCTCTCTCCCCTCCCCTCAGCTCAGTTCCGACCACCCTCGACATCGCTTCCACGTCTACAGGCGCCGCATTCGCCAAATCCTTATCTTCGGCCGGTATCTCAGCGACACCCTCGTAGAAGCCCGGAACTGCCACAGACCCATCCGGTACGTGCAAGCAGGCTACGAGCGAGGCGAGAGCCTGGAGCGGATTGAGTACGACACCACCATACATCCCAGAATGGAGATCAACACGCGGCCCATGCACTCGGAGCTCAAAGTGCGCGATCCCGCGCAATCCCATCGTGACCGTCGGAGACTCAGGCGCAAGCATCCCAGTATCGCACACCATCAGCACGTCGGCTCGAAGCCTCTCTGACAATTCACGCAGCTCCATGTGCAGAGCCTCGCTCCCACACTCCTCCTCGCCCTCGAGCAGGATCTTTATCGTCGGTAGCTCCCCACCAGAGGCACGCAGAGCCTCTACTGCTTTCAAAAAATAAAAAAGCTGTCCCTTGTTGTCCTCGGCACCGCGGGCATACAGACGCCCACTACGGAGGGTCGGATCAAATGGTGGCGTTTCCCACTGATCCAGTGGGTCCACCGGTTGAACATCGTAGTGCCCGTAAAAGAGCACTACCGGCTTGCTCGAATCTCCCGGGAGCACCCCGTACACCAGGGGTTTCGTTGCTGTAGGGAGTAGCTGCGCAGAGAAGCCTAGAGCGCTCAGGTGCGAGACAAGCCACTGCGCGCATTCGACACACTGAGGCTTGTAGTTGGGGTCGGCACTGATGCTCTGAAAGCGCAGGAGGGCCTTCCATTCGTCGAGGAATCGTTCCCGGTGTGTGTTGAAATAGGCTCTGAAGGTATCCATGGTGAGTCTGTTTATCCTATGCGGGCGTTTGCAATCAGCCCTTCCGATACTTTGCCTCAGATGACTGAAAAGAGGAAATCGAAAAAGCGTAAGCGCCTTTTCAGGAGGGCGCTTAAACCACCCGAGCCAGTGTGAGGTATCCGCAGCGATAGACGCTCTGAGGGCGCCGTTGCTGTTCGGGGATATTTTTCTCACTCGCGCTCAATCTCACCGTTGCGCTCTCCAGCTTCGGATGTAAATATTTGGGCACATCAACAACGTTATTTGACAAGAGTACCGCTATGAACACTCTGCGAAAAAGCTTCCTTTCATCGATCATCACCCTCTCGCTCGTGTCCTCTCTGACACTCAGTGGTTGCTCTTGGTTCAAGAAGGGGAGTGGGGACAGCGATGGCAGTGAGCTGTCTGAGTCGGATCTGGCAGCACAGCGTGATGGTCGCTTCGGTTCGGGCTCGATCCCCTCGGCGGAGGGTAACGGCCTCTTTCGGGACGTACCCTTCGGGTACGACTCCTACGCTATAGAGGATGACGCGCGTGCCGCCATAGAAGCGAATGCACAAACCCTCAAGGATACCCCCGACATGAAGATCACCATCGAGGGGCATTGCGACGAGCGGGGCACGGTCGAGTACAACATGGCGCTCGGTGCCGAACGTGCCCGCACTACCAAGAATGCGCTCGTAGCCCTTGGCGTTCCTTCTTCGCGTATAAACACTATCAGTTACGGTGAGGAGATCCCGCTTGATCCCGGCCACACCGAGAGCGCATACGCGCGCAATCGTCGAGCTCACTTCTCAGCCGGCCAGGATGCTCCGCAAGCAGCTCTTGAGGCCGGGAGCTCAACCCGTTACTGATTGACAGGGCCGCTGGAGGGCAGCCGTAACGTGGCCGCCCTCCGATCAAAACGGACCTCAAGGCCCTAAAACCGGCCAGGGGAATTCGCTCACCGCACCGTGTGCAAAACCGAGACGGGTTCACCCAGATCCCTCGAGGCTCTCGACAAAACGCTTCACGCCGTCAAGAGTCTGCTCGAGACCCTTTCCCCCTATCTGAAACCCGAGGTACATCCCTGCTGCGAAGATCAATGCAAAACGCACTAACCTCATAAGGCTCTCCCCAAAAATGCGAGCAAAACCGGATGGTCATGAGGCGCCGGCTGCACCGGGCCGCATCCACCAGTATCAGTACCTGAGCGCTCCCCTGGCTCTTTGAACTCGAGAGGGCCAGGAATCGGTACCTGTACCTCTCAGCGTTTAAAGATGTTTGAATCGCGCGAGCGGTGCGCTCCTTGATACCTCATCTGTTCTCGCAAGCTTTCAAAAATACTGCCTAAAGTATGCCGTTTCGAGGACAGCATATTTCGTTTTGTTACACGCAGTGTGTGATGCAGAATTCCCTATGTTACACGGCTGAGTCTGCTGGCAGCTTATAAGGTCACCCCAGCACATACAGAAGATACTTTAGTACCCGGGAGGAACGTATGCCAAAGACCGTGGAATTCGAGACATCCCCGGAACTCAAGCGGATTTTCAATGCCGAGCTAGAGGGTTGGCGCAGGAAGCACCGGCTGTCACTCGATGCCCTGAGCCGGCGCTGCGGGGTCTCTCAATCATACCTCGCACACATCGGGCGCTACGGCCGGATACCGAGTAAGCCCGTACTCATCCTTTTAGCACTCAACTTCGAGATGGCCGCCCCGGAGACACTCTTTCGCGCCGCAGGGGTAAAAGATTCATGGCCATTTGAGGGGGCACTCTCACTGAGCCAGAAAGAAGACCGGGGCGAGGGATTCTTAAGTGTCAAGATGGACATGGGGGGATTCGTAGATGCGATCCGCAGCGTTGTGCGCACCGAATTGAAACCACGTACCCTGCACACGTTACTGGCAGGACGCCCCCTCAAGATCGGGGTAAACCCCACACAGCCGTGGCTCTTTGACCGAACCGCATCTGGAGAGCTCTGCTTGACACAGGGGATCGCAGCCGACCTGTACCGTATGCTGCAGTCGTCGCTGCAGTGTGAGGTAGAGACGCTCATCATCCCCTTCCCGCGCTACATCGACAAGCTCTCAACGGGCGAGATAGATATTTATGGGCCGATGATGTCGAGCCCACATGCGCGCTCGAACATCCTTTTCTCACTACCGGTGCACAGGCTGGGTATGTCGGTGCTGTTCCGCGAACGACCGTGCCAAGGGCTTCCCCAGCTCGCACCACCGACCAGTATCGACGATCTCATGAACAATGAGTATCGAATAGCCGTGATGCGCGATTCGCGAGCGCACTTGGTTGCAAACACTCACTTGAGACGTGCAGACGGCGAATTACTGCTGTGTACGAGCGACGAAGAGGCGATCGACCGTATCACTCTCAAAGGCGTAGCTAGACCAGCGCACATCTTCCTGTGCAATTCCGTGCTCGCGCACTACGTACATGCAGAGCACCGGGATCACCTGAAGCTCGTCTTCGCTTCGCCAGAAACGCTCATCGACATGTGCGACAATGCGTTCGCTGTACGCCCCGATTGGGCGGATGCTCTACCAGCGATCAATAACGCGATCCGTTTCATTATCAGTGGCGGAGGGCTGTGGGAGCAGATGGAAAACCTCCTGGGAGCGCGGTTCAAAGGCTTGATAGAGCTGCCGGCCTACGCAAACGGCCGCGCAGAACGACGCTTTGACGGGGGCGGTGGTAAGCGGGTAGCCTAGCCCGAGTATGAGAAGCGGAACCCCTACTCTGCTGCTCTTTGGTTTTTTAGGCCTACGGCCCTTACAGCTCAAAGGATAGACCAACCTCTTGTCACGTACGGCACCTCGAGCAGGAACAGGTCAGTGAGAAACATCAGCTAGTTAGCCTACTAGCGCCGAAGGCCTCCATGCTCTAATACTCTCATTTGATTGAGACGCATCGATGCATGTATGCTCTCGTTCACGGTGCGAGGGCTCACGATGGCAGATAAGCTCATAGATACTTTAAAGTTACCCGATGGCTTGCGTGGCTTGGAGCTGGTAGCTCTCGAACAAGTTGCGGCAGAACTGCGCGACGAGCTGATCGACACGGTCAGTGCATCCGGCGGACATTTCGCCTCGAGCCTGGGAGCTACCGAGATAACGGTAGCCTTGCATCACGTCTTTGACACCCCCAACGACCGCCTCATCTGGGATGTCGGACATCAGGCCTACATTCACAAGATGCTCACGGGTCGTCGAGCCCAGATGGGTAGCATACGCACGCGTAGCGGCCTGTCGGGATTCTTGAAACGTGCTGAAAGTCCGTACGACGCCTTCGGAGCCGGTCACGCCGGAACGAGCGTCTCAGCGGGGGTAGGTATGCGGGTAGCGCTGGATCGGATCGCTCCGGAACGTTTTGTCGTACCGATCATAGGCGATGGCTCACTTACCTCGGGAATGGCCTTTGAAGCTCTGAACCATGCAGGCGATCTCAACCTGAAACGCTTCATCGTTGTCCTCAATGACAACGAGATGTCTATCTCTGAAAACGTAGGTGCGCTCAGTTGGTTGTTCTCGCGAACCATGACGGGTGAGACAAGCTCGAGAGCCCGCACAAAGTTCAAGGATCTGTACCGTCGCGGATACGTCCCAGAGCTGCTCTACAAGGCGATCGATAGAGCCGAGGAGGCCACTCAGAGCTTCTTCTCTTCCCCGGCGATGCTCTTCGAGGCTTTCGGATTCCGCTACATCGGCCCCCTCGATGGCCACGATCTCCCGGCACTCGTACAGGCCCTGGAGAATGCCAAACGTCAAGACATCCCGGTCATCGTTCACTGCCGTACTACAAAAGGCAAAGGATACGAGCCCGCTGAGGAGGATCCGATCGCCTGGCACGGAGTGACCCCCTTCGACCGTTCAAACGGACAGTTCAAAGCAACCATCACCCCCACGCCTCCAAAGAAGCTCCCGAGCTACACAGCGGTTTTTTCCGAAACTCTCACGACATTGGCTCGAGATGACAAAAGGATCGTCGCCATAACTGCGGCGATGCCGAGCGGCACAGGCCTCGATAAGATGGCGGCCGAACTTCCTGAGCAGGTGTTCGATGTTGGTATCTGTGAGCAACACGCGGTGACCTACGCGGCTGGACTGGCGTGCGAGGGGCTGCGTCCCGTTGCTGCGATCTATTCGACCTTCTTGCAGCGCGCCTATGATCAGGTCATCCACGACGTCTGTATCCAGAATCTGCCCGTCACCTTTGCAATCGATCGAGGTGGGGTCGTCGGTAATGACGGAGAGACCCATCAAGGGGTGTTCGATATCGCCTTCCTGCGCACCATACCTAATATGACGCTCATGTCGCCGAAGGACGAGAACGAGCTTCGTCACATGCTGTACACCGCGGTGCATCACGGTGCTCCGATCGCGCTACGCTATCCGCGTGGAAACGGGGTTGGCGCAGAGATGGATCCGATTCTCAAACTCCTACCGATAGGTCGGGGTGAGGTTGTGTGTCGGGGAACGAGCGCGCTGCTGGTATGCTTCGGACCGATCATACAAAATGCGATCGCTGCTGCGACGAAGCTCGAGGCGGAACGAGGCATTACGTGTACCGTCATCAACGCACGCTTCGCAAAACCGCTCGATACCGAGCTACTCTCAACCGAATTACCGAACTACCCAGTCGTCTGCACGCTCGAGGACCATGCGCTCGAAGGAGGCTTCGGCTCAGCGGTAGTGGATTTTGCAAACGAACAGGGCATAGAGTTACAAGCCCCGATAAAACGCATGGGCGTGCGTGACGAGTTCGTACCTCACGGAAGTCAAACCGAGCAGCATGCTATGAACGGCTACGACGTAAAGAGTATTATGGAGTACGTCCTCGCTCACGTTAAGGCGAGCAAGCTGGTGGCCTAAGATGCGGCGAGATAATCGATAAGAAGAAGCAGAGCCTTTTTCGGGCTCATCGTCGAATCGAGTGGGTGGCAGCCAGGTCGGGAATAGCGTAACTCGTTGATTTGGCCGATAGATCGAATGCTTACAAGGAATCCAGCGATGCTTTCCAAGCTATGCCTTCAGCCCGCATGACGCCTGATTCGCATACGTTCACGTCGGGATAACACCGAGTCCTCCTAACCACTCGATTTCACGAAGAGCCACTTTTAACAGGCTGCGGAAAAATGGCTTCGTAGCGAGAAATTCGAGGTTTTGGTGATGGGTGAGGATGAGAGCGCGAAAAAACCGCAGGTGTATCCGCGACTCGACTACAGCTCGCCGAAGTCTGCGATACATTGAGGATTTTTTTTGCGCTCTCATCTTCGGCCAGCGCCGAAAGAGCGGATTTCGCAGCAGAAGAGCATTTTTCCGCAGCCTGTTAAGTCCTCCATGGAAACAGCACAAGGGTAGCTGCGTTTGCCATAACAAGGGCATTCAACAGCAACGCTATTGTAGGAGATTTTTCGAATGGGAATAGGATTTGCTCAAGGGACACAGAACCAAGACCTAAACGCACTGAGCTGTCCTAGCCAGCGCTCCCCTGTCGGTCAAGCAACAACCAACCCCAATTCCCCCAGCATCACACTGGATCTTAAGGGGGCTTTTGAGAAGCACGCCCCTGCAGGCACAACCGACAGGTTTATTCAGGCTACGGAGGTAGTCGGCGCAATCACGGATTTTTGCCTGCAACTACGATCATCCATGCAGGGTGTTCAGGATCGAGTAGCTGATTTTGCGTTATCAACTGAGGTGCTCCCCGAACAATCAGCTCGAGACTTACTTGGCCACATCTCTTCGGTTGGCAAGCAGTTACACGCCTCCCTAACCGAGCTCAATCGCCACATACCCGACCTGCGGGAGTTATGGTCAGATGGATGGGCCGGAGACATAGAACATTTGATAGCGATAGAGAGTATCAGCGCCCTGCCCGTTACTGTGGCAAGTTTCATAAAGAATACAGCCCTGCTTTCTGCTCACCTTTCGCCACTCGTTCAATGCCCTGGCGGTGACGGTCCTCAAACGATTGAGGCCTTCATAAAGGCGAAGGAGGTGGCAGCATCGAGCCTCGAGGATATCGGCAAAAAGCTAACCGAAGGTTTCTCACCGACGTTCGTATTGCGCTATGCGCCAGACGTAAGTCAATTTGAACCGAAACGGGAGAAGCTAGGGCGTGAGGAGGGAGTGTTCCTGTAGAGCAGGAAGCCGACGAATCCTTAGCTTTGCCTCTTTTTGCTGAGCGCACGTTCCAGGAGCTGTGCATACGTAGCTGGTGGGCGAAGTTGACGCTGCCGGTACACGCCTGACACCTTAGGGAAGCGAGGCAAACCCCCTCCCTGCTGCGAAAGGGGATCTTGGGCTGCTCTTCAAATTTCACGATGGGAAAAAATCCTCAGGGTCCGCGATAATTACGGAATCCTGCAGTCCACTAACGTTGTCCAGTTCAGTGGCCACGATACTGGGGCTTTCCAGGAATCACGCAGGTAGGCCCGCGCATTGCTCGATCTCAGATTGATTAGCTTGTGGGGAGCCGTAGTGTGTGGAGTAGCCACAAAAGCCCAGGTACCTGGCGGTACTGTTACCGTTCTAACAGTAGGATAGCCAAGCCCTGACGAGTCAGCCTGAAGGCTGACCGTGATTGAGGCATTCGTCCTGTTGTTCACCCGATACGTTTGGACCGAAGTGCCGTTTAAAAGCGTGGTAGAACCGGTTGCTGAGAGGCTAACGAAGCGCTGGCTAAAGTCCCCGTGAGGGAGGTACGCCAAGCCTCCGGTTCGCACTACCTCAGTGAGGGTTGCACCGTTTCGAACCACGCTCCCCGATGACCCGCTGACGCTCGGCGGACAGAGGTTTTGAGTCGACGACGCAGTCGCGGTCGGGGTCGGTGGCGGAGCGTTTGTCGCGACCGGTCGTGGCGTGCTTGTTGGGGTCGGTGGCGGAGAGGTTGGCGCGCTTCTGTTCACTTCATCCCTGGTCACTATAAGCTGATCCTGCAACAGCCCGCTCGCATTTTGGTTGTCGATAAGCGCAACCTTTGCTGTCGTACCGTTCGAATTCTTCCAACTATGCCACTGAAGGAGGTACACAAAGGCCGGATATCTCGTCCGCAAAGCATCGCTCAGCGTTAGATTATTCCACAAACCGTCTTGCCGAATGGGCCCGCTTTCTGCAAAGCCGAGAGGTTTATTGAGCGCTGTTAGTTCGGTGTAGTCACTTGGCCGAAACAAAGTAAGATTGTCGTCATACAGGTCTAATCCTACTATGTCGACAAACGCGGAACCTGGATACCGAGCTTGAACCGGGAGATCCCAGGAAGGGGAGGCCGCATAAACCCACAGGAGGTTATTGAGCTTCCACGTGTTGGTGTAGTAGTCGAACATGCTTCTCCACAGCGCCTTAAAGGGTTCGGTGTTTGATGGATTCGTCGAATCAACGCCCCACCAGAACCAGTTTCCGTTATTCTCATGGAGCGGCCTCCAGAGCACCGTAACACCTGCATCCTGCAATTGCTTGAGAGCCCCAGCGGTTCTGTCGAGCATCGCCTTCCATCTCGTGTAAGCAGTCTGATTAAATTGAGGATGATTGGGGATTAGGGAATACAGATTGCCCTTCGCCGCGGCGGCATTCTCTACCCAGCTGTGTGTACCGGTAAAAGGGTTATCAAAGTGTGCATCGACCTGAACCAGTCCGCCGTTATCCCAGTGTGTCTTCGCGGCTAAAATGGCGTTGGTCAAATCAGGAGCGGTCATACCGATCCCCACGATTGCTGGATATTTTCCGGTAGTGTTTTTAAGACTTTCTATGAAACTGCCATACCCGCTCGCCGCATCCCATCCATCGTGAGAGATGTGCTGGCCTGAGAGAACTCTGTTGGTTGTTCTGCCCTTGAGGCCCTCAAAGTAAGTAAGGATGGCTTTCGTTTGACTGTTGGCGTTTGGGTTCGCAGTTTGCGCAACCGTCAACGACGGTACCATGAAGAGAATGAAAGCGGCGAATGCCGTGAAAAGCCTCAGATCGGAAACAACTCTAAAATCGTTTACAAGTATCCTTTTGCTCCCCATATTCCCTCTTTGCTTCCAGACTTTGTGAAGATTGGGTCTTCTCTTTGCCGCGGCTCTCTGTAACCAGGTAATCTGCTGCTGTTGGACAGCTCCTCCCGGGGTGCGAACGCCCCCTATCGATGTGAGGAGTCGGCACGACTAGCACAAACGCTTGAGACGTTTATGTGCTTTTTGTCCCATGCCGAAATTCCAAGCCTACCCCCGCTCGGCAACTCAACAAAAACAATACCTTAGAGTGCGCAACAAAAATGAACCTCGTAGCGAGGATGAGCGAAATCGGCAGCGACGAGGATGCAGGCTAAAAAGGCGCGGAGACGTGCCCTCAGCGGCACGTTGAGCACCTTTTTTGCCGAAGACGAAGTAGCTGCCGATTGCAGCCATCCGAAGCAGAGGAGCATTTTTGTTACGCACTCTGAGAGTGCGTAACAAAAATGAACCTCGTAGCGAGGATGAGCGAAATCGGCAGCGAC
>JBBAUR010000016.1:0-57014 GCA_040398075.1 Bdellovibrionota bacterium
TGCCGATTTCGCTCATCCTCGCTACGAGGTTCATTTTTGTTACGCACTCTAAGCAACGTGCGAAAGGGTGTGTTTCTGCTCAGCTTCGCGGTAGATCCTTTCGGGCGGAACGCGTAGGTCCCATACGAGGCCACACCATGAGAGAGCCTTGAGGATATAGTGCGATATATCGATCTCCCACCAGTAAAAGCCCTGGCGCTCCGAGCCGGGGTAACGGTGGTGGTTGTTGTGCCAACCTTCACCGAGGGTAATAAGTGCAAGAATGAAGCTATTCTTACTATCATCCCCGGTCTCAAAGCGTGGCTTCCCGATCAGGTGAGCGAGCGAGTTGATGCAGAACGTACCGTGATACAACAAGGTAGTGCTGATACAGAATCCCCACACGAAGAGTTGTGCTGCGGAGGTTCCAAGTTGGGGGTAGTAGGTGTGCAGGAGCGAGCCTAATCCCAGGAGCATCCCAGCTAACATGAGAGGTGGTGCAAAATGAAGGCGGTCAAGGAGGCGTAGCTCGGGAAACTTCAACAGATCTTTGACGAGCTCGCTGCGCGTATCGATGAACTGGGTGCTCAGTACCCAGCCGACGTGGGCCCACCACAATCCGTACAATCTCGGCGGGTGGATATCCTCTTCGGTATCGGAATGTTGATGGTGGTGCCTATGGTGAGATGCCCACCAGATGGGGCCCTTCTGTGCCGAGGTGGTCCCGAGGAAACCCAGCACAAATTGGAACCACCGGCTCGTTTGGTAGCTACGGTGAGAAAAATATCGATGATAAACGCCGGTGATCGCGAACATGCGCGCTACGTACAGCGCCCCACATACTGCCAGAGCTGTCCAGCTAAAGCCTACCCAGAGAACTCCGATGCAGCCGAGGTGAATACCCCAGAAGAGGAGTTGTTTGAGAATATTCATGGGGTTAAGAGGGTTGTTTTGGGCGCTCATGTATTCACGAAGTTCAGTATTTCCGGGGCGAATTGTAAACCAATCTAGACTGATAGCAAGGTGGGCAGATGCGGTGGTTTGACATATCCTATGTTCCTTTCGCCTCGCACTGCGAGCAACGCCCGAAAAATTCGAGAATGTGCGACTTTACTGTGAATTTGTGGCGGCTCTGTATCTTTTGTTCCAGAACATCGAGATCGTTCTCCATCTCTACGCATTGAATGACGTTACAGTCAGTGCACACGAGGTGATGGTGGTGATGCGAGGATGTAACGAGTTCGTATCTTTTCATACCTTCCAAGATGTCGATCTGGGAAACGAGTGAGTTAGAGACGAGAAAGTCGAGTTCGCGGTAAATGGTGGTTTTGTTGAGCTTTGCATGGGTGGTCTTAAGGAGTTGAAGGAGCTCAAGGGCCGAGAGCGGTTGAGGGGCATCAGCGAGTGTCTCAATGATACTGCGACGTACCTTGGTGATACGGAAGCCCTTCGAGCGCAGGGTTTCGATGATACTCTCTAACATGCGCGTCAAACTCTCCGGGATGGGAGCTGAACCAAGCTCGAGTTCCCCCGTTCGTGGGTCACGTAGCCCAAAGCGAGAGATACGAGTACCGAGGCGATGGCATATACGAGTAGAAATCCTGTCGAAGGGGCGAAGAACTCATGGAGAGTGTGGTAGAGAGCCCAGCAGCAGATACCAGCGAGAACGGATGCAAAGATACCCGGGATCTTGTCGAGTTTCTTTAGGATTGGGGCGCCCTCAGTCTCGCCGATCAATACGATGAAAGCTATCAAGGCACCGACTACTGCTGAACTCACCAGGAGTATCGAGACCACGATGCTGGAAGGGACAGGGCCAACCATCTCGCGAACGATTGCTCCGGCTGCTAAGGAGTGAAGTGAGAGGGCAGCGGCGGTAGAGATGATACCGCCAGCACTCATCTGAGCCTGGTGGTGATGCTCGCAGCTACAGTCCTTCTGTACGATGTGGTGTACTCGGTGGTGCACAAAGTGTCTGAGAAGTACCAGACTCCCAACTAAAACGAGGAGGTCGCCCAGAACGTTGGAGTACTGAGTAAGCTCGCCCGCGATAAGCATGCCGATACATGCGTAGACGGCGTGAAAGGTGGCAAAGGAGAGCCCCCACAGCCACGGTCGTCCGCCAACGGTTGCGGCCAACGCTATGGCTACAACGATACAACCGTCTCCAACGAGGGAGAGCGTGTACAGCGCGGTGACAGAGAGGAACGACACTAAAGCCATCGCGATAGTGTAGGCCCTGTATGGTCCTTTTGCAACTAAGTGGCGATTGGGTGCGCCAGCTTGATGACGGTTCTTGGGGGCTAGGCAGTCTTGCGCTGGGTATTAAAACCCTTTGTGAATTCAATTAGTTCAGAGAGTATGTCGCGGTTGGTAATAATGCGCGGCACTTTATTCTGACCGCCCAGCTTTCCGCGACTCTTCATCCACGCTGCGAAGCAGCCAGCCTGAACGGCTAGAATGGTCGGAGGGCGGAGGCCAAAGCCCTGGGAGCGGTGTGCCTCGTAGTCTTCGTTCCGTTCACACAGTCGTTTGTCGAGTGCGGCCGAAAAGGTCGTGATCTGTTCGGTGGTAGGGGGGGTATGAGCAAACTCGACGACGAAGATATGTCCGCCGAGCTCTCCAGCTTTCTCTGGAAAGATGGGGCCGACGGTGAAGTCCGATAGTTCGGCGTGGATCGCCCGGGCTGCTGTGACAACTCCGTCCTCAATCTCTTCAGCTATGAGGTGCTCGCCGAATGCCGAGAGGTAGTAGGAGGTTCTACCCGTTACGAGTACACGCGGTGTCGCGGTGTCGACGAAGCGTACGGTGTCTCCGATGATGTAGGACCAGAGGCCTGCACAGGTTGTCATGATGACTGCATAGTTCACATCCGGCTCGACGTTTCCTATCCAATGCCGTGTGGGCTGAGAGTTGCCAAGTTCCTCGAGCGGAACGAACTCGTAGAAGATCCCGATGTCGAGGTTCATACGTAGACCGTCTCCGTAGCCTCTGTCTGCGATAGCGATGAACCCTTCGCTGGCGGGGTATACCTCCCGGAGCTCGGCGGGGCTCGATCCGAGGATTTCTCGAAATCTGTCGATGTAGGGAGCAAAGTTTACGCCTCCATGAACGACCATCTCGAGGTTCCGATAGATGTGCGCGATAGATTCAGCTTGTGGGCACAGCTCATGGAGTTTTTCGAAGAAGATGAGCATCCAGGCAGGTACGCCAGATATCATGCGGATATCCTCTTTGAGTGAGAGGGTCGCCAGGGTGTTGATCTTCTCTTCCCAGTTTTTGAGTAGGGCCAGCTCGGCGGGAGGAAAGTAGCGTTGTCGCGCCCACCACGGCAGCGTTTTGACCGCTATTCCGCTCAGGTCTCCCAGAAAGACCTCAGGCGCAGGCGACGTTAGGTCGGTGCTGCCTCCTAGCATGAAGCTCTTGCCGCCCATGAGTTTGGAGTTCGGTTTGTTGGTGACGTGATGCACCAAGAGATCAACGCCGGCTTTGGTGTTCGAGCGCAGCATCTCGTTTGAGCAGGGGATGTATTTGGTGGTGCCGGAAGAGGTTCCGGAGCTCACCGGGAAGTAGCGGATGAGTCCAGGCCAGGTGCGGTTCTCGAGTCGAGGAAAGGCGTCCTTCCAGTACTCGTTCCAGAAGTTTTCGTAAGTTCTCAGGGGAACCTTGCGCTGATACTCCTCTACCGAGGTTATCGAACCGAAACCGTGGTCCACGCCAAAGCCGGTGTGGGCGGCAGCTCTGATGAGCTTCATGAGCTGCTGCCGTTGAGTTTCGGCAGGGTCCATGCATCGCAGCTGTTGATTACGCCAACGAGCGTAAAGCCGGAGGAGCGGGGTAACGTCTAGCATGGAGGGTCTCGATGCGATGGGTACAGGTCGCCCGAACCTAGACAGAGCTGCCGTGCACGCTCGTTGCGGCGCTTGTCAGGAAGGTCGGGAATGATGGTCCCACAAAGAGGACCACAGCACCCTCAATCCGCCCCGACTTTGCAATCTTGCGTAGCAGTTCGCTGCGATTTGCACTGCGATGCCGAACGATAGCGGCTTGTGGGTACAAAGACTCTCCCTTCCAGGAGTACTCCACGAGCTCTACCCATTCACCAGCGAACGCTTCTCGAATGTGACTCCAAGGAATCTTTGCCATGTGCCCTCTGAATTAAAGCAAGAGAGTAGCCACTTCTCGGAGGCTGGGGCAGGTTTATCGCGACAGGTACGTTTTGCCGCGCTTACCCAAGGGGCCACTCAGTACCATAGGAATGTACAGTGATTCGGATTCTTAGGGAAGGATTAAGTGCTCGAAGAGGGGAGCAGAGAGTGACCAAAGGGGGGATCGGGTGGTATACTCGGGGTCTCCCGGGAGGGCGTATTATGGCAAAGATCTCAAAAATATCGGGGTTTCCTGAGTGGCTCCCTGAGCAGAAATTGGCGGAAGAGCGGGTCATCTCGACGATACGCGGTATCTACGAGAGCTTTGGTTTTACTCCGATAGAGACGCCGGCGGTCGAGCTGTTGAGCACCTTGGGCTCCAAGGGGGTGATCGACAAGGAGATCTTCGTCGTGAAGCGACTCAAAGCTGACGATACCGACGAAGCGGAGATGGGGCTACATTTTGACCTCACGGTGCCGTTTGCCCGCTATGTGGCTCAACACAACAACGACCTCGTCTTCCCCTTCAAGCGCTACCAGCTTCAGAAAGTGTGGCGTGGTGACCGTCCACAAAAAGGGCGTTTTCGAGAGTTCTATCAGTTCGATATCGATATCATAGCTCGTAACGAGCTGCCATTGTCGTGTGATGCCGAGGTGGTCACGGTGATTGGTCTCGTGATGGAGACGCTAGACTTCGGTCCCTACTCAATCCGCATCAACAACCGAAAGCTGTTGCAGGGTCTGTATCAAGCTGTTGGGCTGGACGAGCAGGCACGTAAGGCGGCCATCATCGCTGTCGACAAGATCCTCAAGATAGGCCGGGACGGAGTGAGGGCTGAGTTGGGGAAGATCGAGGGTATTTCGGAGCTGGCGATCGAGTTGATCCTGAACTCAACGACGGTGCAATGTCCGGTCGAGCAGCTCGCCGAAAGGGTGCAGGGGCTCAACGTACAGAGTGAATTGATGCAAGAGGGGGTACAAGAGCTGTTCACGGTGTGCGAGCTTCTACCAGCCGTAGTGAGCTCCAAGGTTATGATCGATCTCAGCTTGGCTCGCGGCCTGGATTACTACACCGGGCTCATTATGGAGCTCGGGATGGCTCGTTTTCCTGAGTTTGGGACCCTGGTCGCTGGGGGACGGTATGAGAATCTCGCCGGAGAGTTTTGCGATCAGAAGCTGCCTGGTGTGGGTGTTTCCCTCGGTTTGAGCCGCCTCATGGAGCTGGCTGCGAGCGAGAAACTGGTCGATATGACTCGAAAGAGCCCTACGCAGGCGCTCGTGACGGTGCTCTCTGAGAGCGATCGTGTGATCTCGAACGGGGTCGCGCAGGAGCTGCGAAACGCAGGTGTAGCGACCGAGGTGTTTTATCGTTCACCGAAATTAGGTAAGCAGATCGACTATGCAGATGCGAAAGGGATCCGATACGTGCTCTTCGTAGATTCTGCGACGCGAGAGGTTCAAGTGAAGGATCTCGTCACCAAGGAGCAAGTTGCAATTCCTTCGCTTGCAGCGTGGGCGCAAGGAGTTGCCAAGCTGTCTCATGGGTAACGTCTTTCGTGTTCAGACCCGCGGACAGGGGCTCTACGAGATTACCGATGAAGTGGCATCGATTGTTCACCAATGTGATTGCTCGGAAGGGCTATGCACGGTGTTCATTCGTCACACGTCGGCGAGTTTGACTATTCAGGAGAACGCCGATCCCTCGGCTCGTGCAGACCTCGAACGATGGCTCAACCGGCTTGTACCGGAGAATGACGCGCTCTACACGCACACGAGCGAGGGTGCAGATGACATGCCTGCACACATCAAGGCCATCTTGACCGACGTCTCGCTGTCTATTCCGGTCATGCAGGGAACTTTGGTCTTGGGAACATGGCAAGGGATCTACGTGTGGGAACACCGAAAAAGACCCCATACGCGCGAGGTCGTAGTTCATGTAGGATAGCGGATAGTTAACTCGAGACAGGCGGTTTTTTAGAGGCTTTTCTTCAGGAATTCCCCAACTTTGGCGAAGGTAGAGTAAGGTTTCCGTTCTTTTCGAAAATGGGGCAATCAAAACACCGCGCTGATTCCTCGAGAGCATGCGCGGACGGAGAATCGAGTATCAGCATCATATGACGGGCCGCTGGGACAAGATCGACAAGGTTCTCCAGGATGTATTTTTCGTCACTGGAAATCGCTTCAAACTACAGGAGGTGGAGTCCGTTCTCGGTACGATGAGACATGTGCATCTCGATCTGCCCGAAGTACAGGAGCTCGAGCCGCGCAAGGTGGTCATAGCCAAGGCACAGGCTGCAATTGCGCAGGGGTATTCTCCGGTCCTCATCGAGGACACCTCTCTTGCGATGTCTGCACTCAACGGCTTGCCTGGTCCTCTGATAAAGTGGTTCTTGAAGGCGCTTGGGGTCGAGGGGCTCTACTCGCTGGCTGCATCAAAGGAGGAGTTTCGGGCAGAGGTTCGGACGGTCTTCGGTTTGGCCCTGGGTGCCCAAAGCTTCATCTACGGTGAAGGGGTAGTTACTGGAATGGTGGTACCTCCGCGTGGGCGTGATTTCGGATGGGATGCGATCTTTCAACCGGATGGAAGTGACAAGACCATGGGCGAGATGGGAGCTACAGAGCGTGAACCTTTCAGTATGCGTATCAAGGCCCTCCAGGATCTCCGTGCTCAACTCGAGCGTTTTCAAGCGAAGAATCAGGTGACCGGTAAGCGAGCACGAAGCAAGAGCACTTCCTGAGCAAGGCGCCTTGTTCTCGAGCAATTATTTCGTTTGTGCTCTTGCTTGCTGCTCAAAACCGCTGATTGAGACCGATTCATACTCACCTCAGCCGCAGAGCTAGCAGAGCTGGTATACCCTAGCGTTTGTGAGCGTGTTACTCTCTTTAACGCCCTTTTGCTGCAATTCGAGTCAGTATGAGTATGCACGGTGCCGGTCCTACGGACGACGGTCTCAAGAGACCAGGCAAATACAAAGAGCATGAAGCGTTCCCCGAAAATACGGTTCCGGGGGGTGTGCGCGGAGCCTTAAAGCTCTTACAGGAGCTCGAGATCTCTGACATGAACGGAGGTACCTTCTGTATCGACCGTATCGTTCTGAGTTTCAAGGCGCTCAATGAAGCGGAGCAGCAGTTTCGTTCATGTGAGAGGCTCAGCGGAAAGGGTATCCGCGCAGCACAGACTCTGCTCGAGACGCTGTGTGCAAAAGCTCGAAAAGTACTCTTTGATCTCAGAGCATGGCCGGAAAATGAACAGGGCGGTCCTTTACAGCTTGGCGCTCTTCTCGGAGATAAGTTGGCATCGATATGGAGTCAAACGTTCGTTGCTACCGACGCTGAGCCGGAGGTGCTCGCCATCGCAAAGGATCTTTGCGCTATTTTCGGGCTCACTAAGCTCACGAACATCGATAATCTGCCGCGAAACATCCAGGAGGCCGCGAACTTGAGTGCTCTCGGTAGTTACGGATTATGGGGCGTAGCGCAAGCTTACTTCGGTATGATGGCAAACGAGACACGCACACCACAGCATCTCTCGAATGCGCTGCTGTGTTCGTACAACAAAGCAGATGCGGCGCGAAAACTTGCAGGGTCTCCTCCAGAGGTGCTCACTCGGTTGAACGAGACCGATCAGACGGATAGGGCGACCGAAGCATTCCAGGTAGCCTCGGAGCTTTTGATACATAGTGTCCGAATTGCGACTGCAACGGCGCGTGATCAAGGGGTAATCCTGCGCGCGCAGGGGGTTTCGGAGTTCGTTACACCCTTCATCGCTCGACTCGACGCATCTCAACTTCGTATGTGGATGACTGATTATTCAATTACTTGTAGGCAGGCTCACAGGCAGGGGGAATTCGAAATCGCGCAGAAGATGTGGAACAGGCTCGAAGAGCTTGCTGATAGTGCTGGTGATTCGCTAGCAGTCGATGCGCTGCGTTTCAAAGCTCGTCGGATCAAGAGTGACTTAAGTCGCGCTGATCTGGCAAAGGCTGGGCAGGCTATCGCCACCTTCCGCGAGAGTTTCAGTAAGCTCGAACCGGAAGCAAAGCACGATTTATCTTTTGAGGCGATGACGGTCGCACACCTGGCCATCTCGTTGCGGCTCGCAGAGGTGCAGGAGTCGGAAGGCTACGGCCAGGCTGAGGAGTTGTTGTCCGATGCATGCAAAGAGGTAGATCTTTTGGCGTCTTTGGTCGAGCACAATTCGGCAAAGGGCGTCTTTTTGGTAGTGGAGAGCTTACTCGACATAGCGGCTGTGTTTCTTGAGCAAGGGTGTATCGATGAATCGCGTGAACAGGCATTCGAGTTGTGGGCACGCGCCTCAAGGCTCCTCGACGAGGCGGAGACGTATTGCACGGAAGGTGTCCTGTACGCGCGCGTTACGTGTAGGATATTCCTGGCAGAGATCGGGGCATTGTTCGATGACCCCGACATAAAAGCTGCTCAGAGAGCTGGATTGGAGCGACTGTGGGGGCCTTTGGTTGCGACACTAGAAGCAGAGGAGCTCGAGGACAACGAACGTAGTAGCTACCAAATCGCGCAAATCAGCCTCCTGAGAACCTTTGCATCCATCGAATGTTCCTTGGATGAGGAAGGTTCAGAGGCAGGAGTCGAAGCTATACGTGAGGCGCTGAAGCTTTACCAGAGCTACTCGGTAGGCGACTCTGATGAGTCCCTCATTCGCAGTCTCTACGAAGTTGCCATCGACGTGTATGACCGCAATGGACTCTATGTGCAAGCGAGGCAGTTTCGTGAAAAGCTCGACCTTTTGGGGTGAGAGTGCTCACAATTTCAGTGACAGCGTACCCTCCCTTCACGGCGAGGAATATGCGACTATCGTCTAATGTTCAAAGTCGCTCTGCATTCGAGTCGTAATGTTCGAAAGGTCACCGCTACCTTGTTTTCTGAGGCCGCTGATCAGGAGCGCTTTCTTGATGCTTTGACCCGGGGAGACGGCAGAGCTAGTGCGGTTGCTTGGTTACACAGCGAGCCGCTACATGACCTGTTCCGCGCGGGAGAACGTCCAGCATGGTTGCCCTCCTGGATCGATGTTGCAGCCGAAGGCGAGCGGCCGGGGAGCCTTACTGCTCATCAGGAGGGTCAGTTCTACTGTTTTGACCTTTCGTCTGCGTTTACATGTGCAGCGCTCTCTGAAGTCCGTCCACCGATATCGATCATCGTGGATGTATGTGCAGCCCCTGGGGGAAAGGGGATCGTTGCTCGACGATACCTCTCGCCTACTATGCTGGTTGGTAACGAAGTAATCCGCAAGCGAACAGCTCAGCTCATCTCCAATTACAAGCGGTGTGCTCTCGATCCGGCGCTCGTCACGTCGTGTGATCCTGCAGTTTTGGCAAAATCTATCCCGGGTAGCGCGGACCTGGTTATCGTTGATGCTCCATGCTCAGGACAGTCACTGGTCTTGAAGGACCAACAAGCACCTGGTGCTTTTCATCCGGCAACGGTCTCGATGAACGAGCGTCGTCAGAGAAGGATCTTGGCTCACGCAGCGATGTTGGTCGCCCCTGAAGGTTATCTGCTCTATTCCACGTGCACTTTTTCGCGTGAGGAGAACGAGGACAATCTGTGTTGGTTTCTGGAGAAGTTTCCGGAGTTTTCTGCTGTGCCCGTAGCATCTCTCAAGGAGCACCAATCACATCTGAGTGAGGTCTCGTGTTATCGATTGTGGCCCTTCCAAGGGCAAGGTGCCGGTTCATTCTGCGCCCTGCTTCGTAAAGCAGAAACGGCTGCATTAGGGGTGACCCTGACTCCAGCACATTTCGATCAGTATCTGCATGCGATATGGCGCTCCCCAACCCTCTTTGGTTTAGTCCCACCCCGGTCTGTAAGGGCCGAGCCCAAGGATCGTCGGCAGCCTCTCGGGCGGAAGGGGAAAGGGGGGAAGAAACGGAGTTGGAGGAACACGCAGTACGGCTCGTCCGATGACCAGTAGTGAGAGTGGGCCAGATACGCGCCCAACCTCGATGTCCCCCCGACTCGACAGCACCGTTACTCGGACCGGAGTCCGGCCGATCGCGCGTATGTTTTCGATGCGAGCGCTACCGCCAACGACCACTATCAGGTCGGTGGCAGTAGTGATGTCATTTCGTACGGTCAGATAACCTGGTGATACGATCGCTGCGGTGGTGCGATCCTCTTTCCTTTCGAAGACAGCTGAGTCGAAAACAAGATTATCGGTCACTGTGACGCTTGTAGTAAGTGTCCCGCTCAGAGTGCAGGTAAAGGGCGATACCGGAGATGTGAAGCGAGCATTTTCGGTACCCATTCGGGACCCGCTACATGGTAGCGAGTCAGACAGTATGCGCTCAAAGTCGGGAAATGGCACAGAGGTGGATAACGGGGGGATAGTATCGAAGGATGGGTCGCTCTCCGAGCATACCCACCACGCACCTGTGAGCCCAAGAGCAGTGGCGCTCTGCACGGAGCACCCTCGAGGTAACGTGTTACTGGGAACCAGCTTTGCACGTAGCGCCTCGTGGAGGGCGGAACTCGTGACATTATCGTGGTAGAGACGACCGAGAGAGTGAGTTTTTGCAGTTAAAAGAGCACTCAAGGTGGCTAGGAAAACGACACTCAAAACGACAGTGGGGAAGACCCATCCAGCCTCGTGCGCAGGCGCTCTCATAGCAAGATCTCGTTCCATAGAGCTCGACGAGTAGTCGCTATGACAATTGAGGTCGTCGATGCTGGCCCGCCGATAGGTTTAACCGTCACGGAGAAGATGGTTGCTCCGGAGGGATCCTCATATTGCGCTAGACGAATGAATGAGACTCCACGAGCGATCGGTTGGTTCTCCACGAGTTGGCTACCGAGGTGAGAAACAAGCCTCAATTGACTCGACCGGTCTACGAACACTGAATATTCGCGCTCGATCGGCAGCAGAGTGTGAAAGCTACCCGTTGGGGGAGTATACGTGGAAAAGATGCTGTGAAGGCGCGAGGCACGTAGGTCGATGCATCCGTTAGTGCTCCGCGGAATCTCAGCCGAAACATGTAAGATGCCGCTCAATCCGAGAACCAAGAGGCTCTTTGTATTTGATGGAGTCGGTGGCTCAGGGAAGTCACACGCACGAAGCTCTGCGACAGTATCATTCACGAGAGATGAGACGATCCGACCGCGATGAATCGGTGATGTTTCGATGATGGAGAGTATGTCAGAGGTCTCTCGAGGTGCTGAGGTTCCCCTCAATCTTGCAAGGGGATGAACCGTACCTACGATGTTTGCTCCTGAAGTGACTCTCCAACCTCTGTTCATGCGGTGTCTATCGAGCGCCCGTAACGAAGCACCTACGACAGCGGTCGTTTTCTGCCTCGTGATTGTGGCCTCGGTAGTACCGGAAAGAGTGGTGAAGAGTCGTGAGCCGGCAATTATTCCGGTAGAGGTGCTGGCCAACACCATGGCGCCGAGAGCAAGGGTGACGAGCATCTCTATGAGCGAAGCTCCTTTCTGCATCTCGAGCCCTCAGCGTACAATCGTGATCGAGGTGGTGCCGAGCTGGCATGCCACGTGTGTTCGTAGGGTGGAGCACATCGTCACTTCGAAGCGTGCTCGATGTGTTTTCTCGAGCGAATCAAGAGCTCGAGCGGTTCTCGCCAAGTGGGAAAACATCGCAGAGGTACACGACATGAGAATTCCGAGACTGATCAACACCTCGGGTAGTATGGTCCCACGTTCGTGACGTGTTTCTTCACAAAAAAGGGAACGTAGCGCTAGCATGTTGTTCGGATCCTTCCTCGCAGTGAAATTGTAATCGCACAGCTCTTGGAACTGGAGCGAAGGGAAATTGTTGCTGGAGATGTCGTATGAGAGGGATAAAAACGTAGCGTGCCACCGAGGTGAGCAGGGGATTCGAGGGTTACTCCACGTGCGGTACGATAAGTCATAATCAATTGGTTTCCTTTCAGCATCGATGCACGGTCCTGCCCCACAGAGATGCGAATTGCGCAGTCACTCATGAGCGCGAGAGCGTACGCTTGTTCGAACAGTAGTCGTAAGCGGTCCGATTCGAGGCGCAGTACGAGTGAGCTCCGTATGTAATGAGCGCCCGCTACCATACCCCCGATGATGGTGGCTGATATCGCGAGGACCAGCATAGTTTCGATTAAGGAAGCCCCCCTGCCCATGCAGGTATATTCGGGTGGAGCACGCAGAAGTTGCGCGGTGAACTGCACCCGCCGGAATAGTGGGCCTATCGAGGGCTTTACGTAGAGTGCGTAACAAAAATGCTCCTCTGCTTCGGATGGCTGCAATCGGCAGCTACTTCGTCTTCGGCAAAAAAGGTGCTCAACGTGCCGCTGAGGGCACGTCTCCGCGCCTTTTTAGCCTGCATCCTCGTCGCTGCCGATTCCGCTCATCCTCGCTACGAGGTTCATTTTTGTTACGCACTCTTACTCAGGAGAGCAGGGTCTTGATGACGTTTGCGTTCAAATTATACGTCTGGGCTTGAAGAGCGGTCCCAGTCTGAGCTCGAATCATCAGAGCTGTCGCTTGCGCTACCTCCTCGGCATAGTCTGCATCCTGAATCCGAGAGAGAGCTTCCTGATCCGTTTGTCGTTTGGCGCTCAGAGAGCTATCGATCGAATCGAGTCGCGATTGAGTAGCTCCGAATGCAGAGCTGCGTTGACTGGAGAGTGTATCTGCAAAATTCTGGGTAGCATCCAGCGCTGCTTGGGCAGCACCTTGGGTGCTAATGTTCTGGGATGCGAGCGACGATGCCAACTCTTTGATGTTCAACCCTGCAACGCTCAGGGAAGAGTTTGCAGAGCTGTCCACTCCTACTTGGATTGAGGCCGATCCTCCATTCAAAAGGTTAATGCCGTTGAATTGAGTTGTTTCTGCAATACGTTGAATCTCTTGAACCGTAGAACTGTACTCAGCCTGCAAGGCTGCTCGGTCACCGTCTGAGAGCGTGCCGTTTGCAGATTGCGTTGCAAGCTCTTGAAGGCGTGTATTGAGGTTTTGCACCTGCTCTGCGGCCCCGTCTGCTATCGAGACGAGTGAAACAGCATCCCCAACGTTACGGGAGGCCTGCCCTACCTGCACAATTACGCTCTCCAAGGCGCTCGCAATAGCTTGGCCGGCTGGATCAGAGGAGGCCTTGTTTATCCGTGAGCCAGTGGTCAGTTTGGTGAAAGATTCCGAGAGTTTGTTGAGGGTCTGATTCACCGTACTGTTGTTTCCACCCAGTAGGTTTGAGAAGCTGAAACTCGAACTTGCCATGCGAGAACCTCCGATGGCCGGACTTCCGGTCAATTCCGTAGGCAGAACGTCTCCCTACGCTCAGAAGGTCGGCCACTGCCGTGAAATGTTTACGTTCTGGAGCGAAAAGTGCGCCGGGCTGCAAAAATACCTAACGCATTGAAGCGCTTGTAGTTTTGCATCCCCCTCGGATCCTATTCACATGGATGTCGATGAGCTTCACTATTATCCCTTCATTCTTCAAGGTGGGACAGGAGACGGAGTAGTATCTTGTGAATTTCTCGTAGCGCCTCTCAACCGAGAATGAGCGCGTTCCCTTCGGCAATACCAACGATTGATCCGGCTTGAGGGAGGCCGAGGCTCCGCCACCCGATACGGAGATGACGTTATACTCACGGTCACGTGAGTCGTTCTTGACCTTAATCTGGCCGGGCGGCGCGGTATCACTGCTGCAGCCGACTACGACAGGCACGCTTAAACAGAGCAACAGGGCTTTCATGCGGAGCTATCCCAATACATTTCCGAAACAGCTTTACATGTAAGTCAGGTTTACGCAGCTCGTAGTCTCTCTGACACAAATAAAGGAGAGAAAGAGATTGGAACGCGGAGCTTCTGCTCCGCTTGCCATCAGAACCACGCTCCAAGCAGCGAGCAGATTCGAAATTCCGCGCTCCAGTTGCCACCTGTTAACTGGCTTGATCGCCGAGTCCAAGTAGCATCATGAAGCGGTTGCGAAGATACACCTCCATGCCAGTGGCTGCTCCATCCAGGTGGATGAGCTTGTCGATGAGCTGCATGACCGCCCGTTTCGTGATCGGGTCGAGGGTATCTTTGAGCATGGATGCCTCAGTGGAGCTACTGCGCATATTGCGCAGGTAGTTCTGTGCTTCGGCTAACGATGCAGAGGCCTGTTCATCAGAGATCTCGAAGAGCTGTTTCAAGCCATTGTGGATAACGCCACGTTCAGAACGATCTACGACCTGATCAGATGCGGCGATCTCGAGGAGTACGATAGCGGTTGCGAGGGTAACGTTCTCGCCGTGACGAATGTTACCGTATTCTTTGAGCTCCTTGAGCTGCTCGAGGAGGTTGCTCGGTTGTTGTGACATAGGTCCTCTACGTTTTCGAGTGTTGTCGCAAAGTGGTCGATGATGCTCCCGCTAGGTAAGTAACACCTCTCTTGCTGCTGGGAGGTTTAGCCATATCGACTCTGGAGGGTTATGCGGACTTGGTGGGATAATGTGCTGTTTGCCGACCACAACCCGACTTTCGCGGCAGGGAGGGGTTTTGCCTCGCTTCCCTAGGAAAATGAGAGGCCCTGGACGTCCCTACACTGATTCATAACTTGCTGTTTGACGGCTTCCGGCAGACTGACTTTGAGTGGCGGCGCCTTCAACCGTTGCCGGTGTGCAGAAATATCAAGGAGTACAGTTGTTACCTGAAAAAGAGACTCAGTTTGTGCTTTCAAGAGATTGAGCTTATCCCCCTCCTGATTGGTCTCCAAGGATTTGACGTATTCTGCGAGCGCCAGTCTCGATTTCTCGTTCAGCAATATATCGCTAGGAGGAATTATCTCTACGTAACCCTCGAATTTGCGTACCTCAGTAGTACCCCGTGCGGTACTTGGCGGGGCGGGTAGGTGCTCTGGCTTCACCTGCGTTTCTTGCGGGACAGTGGGACCTATGAGTGATGAAGCCCAGTTGTAGGCTTTCGGGCGACGCTCCTTGTGGTCTTGCGCACCAACGTCTTCGGTCGAGGCTTGTGTCAGCTGAATAGATCCGGGCAGTTTGTGAATATTCAACTGCAGAAGCTTTTGATACTGCTCAGGAGTTGTCACGAGCTCTACGGTGTGCTCTCTCACGAGCGGAGCTATGACTTTTTGAAAGAGCGCAGCATATTGGCTCACCTGTGTCATGTCGAAAATGAACTTCACGACTTCCGGTTTTAATAGGGTCACCTGATGATTGAGCTCCTCGTGGGCAATATTCTTGTCTGAGAGTTTTATTACCGCTTCACTCGGGTTGATTTTAGTTATCCGAAACGGGGCATTCGAACTCGATAGGTGGACCCCCTCTGTCGGACCAGATCTTGCGCTTGTTACTGTGTCTGTCACGATGACCTACCCATAATGCCCGAAGGAGAGATGTAGTACCCGCTCCCAGAGGCCGCAGTTGAAAACTAACACTCCTCGAATTCTGGCATGGATTCAGACGCTAACCCACCTGTTTCGTGTCTGGGCCTTCGCATGCTGACCCTGCTCGGATAAAAAAGCCTTTGAGTTTGATGCGTTAAATCAATAAGACCTGAATCTCACCCTGCCTACAGGGTGTGGGTCGCACGCAGACCTATGTTACCTGTCATTTCGACTATCTGGAGAGCAGGTCTAAAGAGATCGCCTAAGGAAGAAGGCTACTTGCCAAGCGGATGAATTTCTATCGTATGACAGTATCTGATGTAGTGTTCATTCAGCTGGTCTTGTGGCTGGGATTCTATCTCATCATAGCGGGTGGCGCTGGCATAATTACGGGTGCCCGCTGGGTTCACCAGAGTCCGATCGTATTTCATCGCCCGGCTATATACATCCTGGTCGGAGGATTGCTTCTCCACGATTTTCTCATGATGACCCTGGGGGTACCGATTACCTATGCTGTGATCATCCCGCTACTCCTGTGGGTCATCTACGAGACGATCCATCCCTTCATCGTGGCATCGGTCGGAATTACGGGGACCAGGCCTGAAACGATCGAGGACGACCTGCAGCATGCATTTTCCGAACTCAATGTCCGCTATCGTGGTACGTATCCCAGTTATGATCTCCTGGATGAAAACGCCCAGGTGAGGGTCAAGTATTTGAAGGGCATGGAGGAGGGGCAACTCACGATCTCTCCGGCCTCAAAGCGGTATCTTCTCACGAAGATCCTAGAAATTGTGGACAAGAAATCGAATTCCGAGGAGCAGGCGACAGCATCGCACGCGTTTATTCTCGACCTACTGGTAGGTTTTGTGTTGATTATATTTGCGGCCTGGCAGATCTCTATGAAGATGTATCCCCAAACGCCTTCATAGCGCGGGTGAACGGCGCTGGATCAAACCGCTCTGAGCTCGCCAGAGTAGCAAACAGCTTGTCGAGAGCTGCCTTGTGCCGTTTCCCGAGCTTTGATGAGGAGGCGAGCACTGCTTGAATGCCCATAGTGATCTGTTCCGCTATCTCGTACGTGGGAGATGGGCTGCGAGTCGAAAACGAAACCAAGCGTTTTAGGAGAGCGGTACACGTAGCCTCGTCGGCGGACACGCGGGTGGAGATGGCTGTGACCTCGCCATCGACGAGCTGAGAGAGTGTCTCTAGGGCCGCAGGGGCACCATCTTGCTGGTACGAGTCATGAACGATCTTCATCTGCTTCTCGATGCTAGAGGCCAACGAGGGGTCGAGCGCTCCAAGCGTCTGCTGGAGAATGACGAGTGAAGGGAGATTCAACTTCAGTTGTCCCGGTTTGCCCCCATAGGTTCTGTGTTTCCACTGCCTCTCGGTGAGGCTGTGATGGCAGGAGAAGCAGTCAAAGACGCTCAACTCCGGGAACTGACCCTTCTCGGTGCGCGTGGGGGTGCGCAGGATTCGTAATGTCTCTCGGGCGTGTGTAACCTGTCCAACGAGCCAAGCACGCACGGGTATATACGCCTCTTTGCGCTGTACGTAATCCTTGTCCACCACCCAGTGTTTAGGTTGGAGGGCGCCGAAGGTATCGAGCTCAAAGGTCAGCCTAGGGTGTCCGGCCCCATAAAGATCGTGGCTGACCCACTTGTTGCCGTCACCCTGGTGACATGAGAGGCACATCGTGGCGCGCTCGGGAAGTGGGACTATATCGGCCAAACCGTTTGCCACATTCTGCTTGTGCGTCGCATCCCAGTCCGTGTGGGTCGAGAGCCAGCGCTCGGCGGCACCGTGACAAGACTCGCACGATACCCCGTCTTCGATCTGAAACTTCTCCCCGCGAGCTGCTTGGTCAGGCACGTAGCTAGCATGACATTCCAGGCATAATCGATCCTGGGTTGCATCGGCGATACCGAGCAGGCTAGCCATCCGTTTTCCATCTTCGCTGCGTAGAACCGAGTAGGCTCGGGAATGCTTATCGTGTTTCAGCCAGGTGTAGTACTCGTTCTGCAAGACCGGAGATCCCGCGAGCGGTTTTACGCTCCCGTGACAGTTGGACGCCGAGCAGGAGCCCACCCCCATGAAGCGTGATGTGGTGTGTGGTGGTTCCGCCGAAGCGATAGTCGTCAGGAATGAGATACATGCGACGAGGGCGGTGCGAAAATTATAAAGATGTTTGACTGTGTCCGGCATAGTACTCTGTTCGCTGCTCATGACCGTGAGGCCTCTCGAAATGAGGACCCGTGGGTTAAGTGTGTACACGAATTGTGAATGCTTGTGCAGGTTTTTCAAAGAAACAAATTGATTCACCTCGCACTGAAATTTATATTCAGGGCCTGTCACCGGCGACTCTAATGTTTTCTCACGAGAGAATCGAGGGAGTTTTGAGCCGTTCTTCTGTACGGGAGCATGCCAGAACATTACGAGATAGCCATAATCGGCGCCGGTCCGGGGGGAATAGGGGCTGCAACCAATGCAGCACACTACAAGATGTCCCACGTACTCTTCGAGAAGGGGCAGGTAGCAAACACCATTTACGATTATCAGCTTCGCAAGCACGTCATGGCGGAGCCGGGTCGGTTGCCGCTGCGTGCACGCTGTCGGTTCGACGAGGGAAGTCGAGAGGAGATCCTGCAAGCTTTTGCCGAGGACCTGAAAACGTCGAGCACAAACCTCATCAAGGGAGAGGTGCACAAGGTTGTAAAGACCGATAATGGATTCGAGATCAACCATTCCGGTGGAACCTGCACGGCCCGCTACGTGGTCCTAGCCTCCGGTGTGCAGGGGTCTCCGAGAAAGCTCGGAGTGGCTGGTGAGGAGCTCCCGCACGTGGCCTATACCCTGGCAGACCCAGGGGCATTCAACGGTCGTAACATAATCGTCGTTGGGGCGGGTGACGCCGCGATTGAGAATGCCCTAGCGCTCATGGAATCCAACACTGTGTTCTTGGTCAATCGTGGTGGTGAGTTCGCACGAGCGAAGGATGCCAACGTCAAGCTGGTTCAAAATGCCATTCAATCGGGTGCTCTCAGGTGCTTTTTCAATGCGACAGTTGCACGTGTAGAAGCGCAGGTTACGTACGTCAATACGCCGGAAGGGGAGGTGTCGGTAGCATGCGACCACATCATCGCGCGGCTGGGATGTGTGTTACCGCGGAAGTTCATCGAGTCGATGGGGATTCAGTTTCCCAACTCCGAGCCGACAGCAGTGCCGGTGGTCAGCGAGAAATACGAGTCGAATATCCCGGGGCTCTTCATCGTAGGGGCGCTTATCGGCTATCCGCTGATCAAGCAGGCAATTAATCAAGGCTACGAGGTTGTCGAGCACATAAGAGGTAATCCGATTCAACCAGCCGACCAGCCTCTGCTCGAGGAGCGCTTTGCGCATCTACCCGGTGCGTGGGCCGAAAACTTTCCAAAAATAACCAAGAACGTACCACTTTTCGCGAACCTCAGCTCGCCGCAACTGAGAGAGATGCTGATCGATTCCAACGTGCATCTGTTTCAGCCCGGTGGCGTAGTATTCGAGAAGAACGATTTTACCGATACCTTTTGGAGTGTCGTATCGGGAGCGGTCGAGGTCGAGATCGACGAGCACAAGAAAGTAGTCCTGGGGCAGGGGCAGTTTTTTGGCGAGATGGGCCTCATATCCGGAAGGCGACGTGTTGCTACGGTACGTGCGGCAACTGCTGATACGCTGCTGCTCGAAACGCCACGCAAGCAGATGCTCAAGCTCATCGCTTCCGTCAACGCCGTTCGTCGAGCGCTCGACGAGGTCTTTATTTTACGCGTCCTCCAGTCGAGTATCTTTCCCGAGGTGGAGCAGTCTTTCCTCGAGGCGTTGGCAAAGCGCCTGAAGATGCAGAACTTCAAGAAAGGTGATGTTCTTTTCTCCGAGGGAGAAATCGGCGACAAGTTGTATGTAATTCGTAAGGGATCGGTGAAGATCTCGCGTCGCAACAAATCAGGTCTCGATGTAGCACAGACCTACATTCCGGCTGGCCGATACGTAGGGGAGATGGCCCTCCTGAGTGAACGCGACACCCCTCGATCTGCAACCGTTACAGCAGCCGTAGCGTGCGAGACGATCGTGATCGAAAAGGGTGATTTTCTCGAGATAGTACGCGAGTTCCCGCGCGAGCGTGCACGTATCGAGCGGCTCGTCGAAGAGCGAAAGATCGAGAATGTGACGGCCGATCTGGGAGAGGCGTCGGGAACTCTGCTCGACTTTATGTTCAAAGAGGGCCTGTCTGATGCTGATAACGTACTTCTGATCGATTCGGATCGATGCATAGCGTGCGACAACTGCGAGGCAGCCTGTGCTGCCACTCACGATGGTTATTCCCGCCTCGATCGTAAGGGAGGAAAGAGTCTGGCAACGATCCAGATTCCGATTTCATGCCGACACTGCGAGAACCCGTTGTGTATGACCGACTGCCCGCCTGATGCGCTCACGCGCATGCCGAATGGAGAGGTCGTTATCCGTGATTCGTGTATCGGGTGTGGAAACTGTGTTGGCAACTGTCCGTACGGTGTCATCAAAATTGTGCACGAGAAAGTTGGCAAGGTGAAGTCGCTGTTCGCGTGGCTCGGATGGGGGTCCTTAGAGGAAGGGCCGGCTAAGGCTGCGAAATGCGATCAGTGTCACGACTTGAAGGGTGGACCGGCGTGTGTGCGAGCATGTCCGACCGGAGCTGCGATGCGTGTGAACTCCGCACGCTTGATAGAGATCGCCACGTCAAAGAGGGTGTAATCGGTGGATGGTGATACCTTCATAAGTTACCGGCGTTTTCGATGGCTCTGGATTACTCTGGGTGCGGTCCTCGTGTGTATGGCCGTCTACCTCATCAACGAGCCTATTGGTGGTAGAAACGGCGGCACCGTGGTGGGATACACCTTTGGCGTCTTGGCGACCCTCGGTATCGTGTGGCTCATGGCATTTGGGTTACGCAAGCGCGCATATGCGTCCAGCTTCGGAACGCTCGAAGGTTGGCTAGCAGCGCATGTCTGGATCGGCATTGGTTTGTTACTTCTCGTGCCGCTACATGCGGGTTTCAGCTATGGCTGGAACGTGCACACGCTGGCGTACGTTCTCATGGTCATCACGATCGTCACCGGAATCTGGGGAGCCATGAATTACGCGCGGCTCTCTTCGAAGATTGAATCTCACCGAGGTGGTTTGAAAACGGATAGAATTCTGGAGCAGATTCGGGCGCTGGATGGTGAGATTGAGGCCTTGATAGCGACCAAGAGCGATGCATTTCTGCGCTTCGTGAAACGGTTTGATTTTTCTCTGGAGCCGAGTCTGAGGCTCTTACTTCAGCCTCGCGCCGTTGTTGGTGTGGATACGAAGCAGGCCACAGACCTGATCCTCTCCTTGCCCGAGGTAGAGAGGAGCGATGCCTTGAGTGTATTGGGGCTCATCGATCAGAAGAGCGATCTCTCGAAGATCGTAGTTCGGGAAAGCCACATCAAGATGCTTTTACGCGTGTGGTTGTTTGTTCACGTGCCGGCATCCGTTGCCCTCTGCGGTGCGGTGGCGATTCATATCTTCTCTGTCTTTTTCATGTGGTAGGTCGGCATGTTTCGTCACGTACAAGAGAGGATCTCACGAAACGGCTCGATGGAGCAGCTCTACACGGACTTTTCCGGGCCAGAGCTCGTAGTCGGTCGCGGTGGTCGGTCGAGCATCATCCTTTCGAGTAGGGAGGTCTCGCTCGAGCATGCTTCGTTCAAGGTAGAGAATGGAGTTCTTTCGGTTGCTGACCTTGATTCCTTGAATGGGGTGAGGGTAAATGGCGCGAGAGTCTCGCGTGTGGTGTTGAGTTCTGGCGACAGGATTCAGGTCGGAGACGTAGAGTTTCGTGTCGAAAGTGCAGATGGGGTCGTCTCCCTCGTACAGCGGCTAGGGGGAGAATCAGGCGCGTCTCGAGGAAAGTCGGAGGTACAGGTAGCTGAGGCTATCCGGGGCTTACGTATCGATACATATCTTCCGTCGATGCGAGCGCTGAGCTACACGGCACTCGTGATAATCGTGGGCCTCTTCTTTGTGAGGCCGATGATCACGAAGCACAGCCTGTCTTGGAGTAGTGGCCCGATCTCAAATAGTCACAAGCTTTTCGCCGCGAATTGCACTCAATGCCACGCGCTACCTTTCACGCACGTGCGCGATGCAGAGTGTCAGTCGTGTCACTCGATGAGTGAGCATACCAAAGACATGGTGCAGTTAGCCTCACAGCATCCGGACATGACATTTCGATGCGGGCAGTGTCACATGGAGCACAACGGTGACGGAGCTCTGATATCACGGGATGCCCGGTTTTGCGTCGAATGCCACTCCTCGATTGGCACCTTCAAGTCGGATTCGAAGGTGCAGAATGTAGCAAGCTTCGACGAGCACCCGCAGTTTCGCATACCGATATCCGATTCATCGGGCCAGCTCGGTCGAGTGTCTATCGATGATCATGCGCGAGCCAAGGATGCTACCCCGATAAAGCTCAATCATGCAGTGCACCTGAAACGAGGACTCAGGGGAAAAAACGGTCCGGTCACCTTGGATTGTAATTCGTGTCACGAGCTCGACAGCGATTTTCGCGTGCTCAAGCCGATTCGCTACGAACAGCACTGCGCGGATTGTCATACCCTCGGATTCGATGAGCGACTGCCGAATGCACAGGTGCCACATGGAGACGCCGAGGGTGTGTATGCGGCGCTGTTCACGGAATACACCAAGCTCTTCCTGCTCAAGACAGGGCCTCTCACGGTTCAGTTACCGAAGGAGAGGAGAATGCCCAAGGGAACGGGAGGCGCTCAAGTAGCCTCGCCAGCGGTCGATACCTCTGCGGTAGTAGCAAGCGCGAGAGAGGCAGAGCGGCAGCTTTTTACGAAAACGGCATGCTTTGAGTGTCACAATGTGACTCAGAAGCCGGTATCGGAGCAGAGCGATAGTAACGCTCACTATCGGGTTATTCCACCGCACATTCCGAACGTGTGGTATTCTAGTGCTCGTTTCAGTCACGGTGCACACGAGCCCTTTTCATGTGAGTCGTGTCACGAGGGTACACGTAAATCTACCAAGACAAGCGACCTTCTGCTTCCTGAGATCTCCAATTGCAGGGGGTGTCACGTCCAACACGACAAGCCGGGTTTCGTCACATCGGATTGTGTGTTGTGCCACTCGTACCACGCCTCCGAGAGTGTTCCGCGCGGTGACAAGAAGAATATCGCCGATTATCTGAGTAGGCTGACGAGGTAGAACTGAGGAGTCTTATGAAGAGAGGGATACTCTGGAGTGTAGTAGCATCAGCCCTCGTGGCGTTCGTGATCGGCTGTGGGGGCGGAGGCACAGGCTCCGGAGGATCGCAAAGTGGTGGATCTGCAGGGGCCAATTTCGGATGCGACGGTAATTGCCCAAGTCAAGCACTATCGGCCGGGGAGGTCGAGCAAATCCTCCGGCAGGGAGTCGCTGCTTCAAAGGCGAGGGGTGTAGCAAGTACGATCGCGGTCGTAGATCGAGTGGGTAACGTGCTCGCGCTCTATCAGATGCCTGGAGCAGCGGGCACGACGACGATTCAGGGGAGGATCGGGGCCCAAGGGGGGCTCGAAGGAGTAGCTGTTCCAGCTACGCTAGCGGCGATCTCCAAAGCCGGCACAGGAGCTTATCTGAGCTCTCAGGGAAACGCTTTTTCGTCGAGAACGGCAAGCCAGATTATCCAGGAGCATTTCCTCCCAGGACAGAAGAATCAACCGGGAGGTCCCCTTTTCGGAGTGCAGTTCTCGTCTCTGCCGTGTGGAGATGTGGTCGTACACAACCCGTCGCTTGCAGCAGGCGGGCTCGGTGGTAAGGAGAAAGCAGGAGGCTCTCTCGGACCTCGACCGATGCCGTTGGGATTGTCCGGTGATCCGGGAGGGCTGCCAATCTACAAGAGCGGTGACCTCGTCGGAGGAATAGGGGTTGAATTCAATGGTATCTACACGGTTGATCGTGACGTATTTGATTTCGATACCGATGCAGAGGAGGAGATAGCGCTATCAGCGAGTGTCGGATTCGAAGCTCCTGCAGAGAGGACTGGAGATAATGTTTTCGTTGCTGGTCGCTCACTGCGATTCGCTGATGTGGGGTACGGTGATGTGGGTCTCTCCGAGGAAGTCCTGGAGCCGCTGGATGCTGCTGGATTGAAGGCAGAGCCGCTTTATGCGCGAGCAGAGATTCGAGCAGGTGTCCCCTTTGGAACGGCTGCTTCGGGGATCGCCAACACCGTGCGAGCCGGACAGCCGGCTGCAATCCTCGTTAATAGTGGTGGAGGTCCCCGATTTCCGAGCCGTAGTGGGCGCTCGCTGCCAGGGGGTGTGGAGCTCAAGTCCTCGGAGGTTGAGGCGCTCTTAGATGCAACGCTCCTCACCGCATACCGGCTACGAGCTGCGATTCGCACGCCGAGAGATACAGCTTCGAGAAATTCAATTTTCATCGTCGATGACAAGGGCACCGCACTCGGTTTCATCCGTTCGCAGGATGCTCCGGTGTTCAGCATCGACGTGGCGCTGCAGAAGGCGCGTAGCGCTGCACTCTTCAGCGCACCCGATGCTGGGGTAAAACTCACGCAGGCATTTGTCTCCTCTGGGGGAGGCTTTGCTGTCGACTACGCGGCTGCATACAGCGTTTTCACGGGTGGGCGTGCTTTGGATGGTTCGTCTGCGTTTGCTTCGCGTTCGGTGGGAAATCTTGCGCGCCCTTTCTTTATCGATGGTATCGAAAATCGACCAAACGGCCCCTTCTCTCTGCCTTTCCCTGGAACGGCCCCAGGACGTTCGTGGAGCCCTTTCAACACGGGTCTTCAACTTGACCTTATTTTCGGTGGCATAGTCACACCGATTCTCAATCCCGCCTCGGTTCCCAACAGCTGCGCAAACTCCTCGGTATTTGGGCAGCTCGGACGCAACGGCATTCAAATATTCCCGGGAGCTGTGCCTCTATACCGGAACGGAGTGCTCATCGGCGCCATCGGAGTGAGTGGTGATGGTATCGATCAGGACGATATAATCGCTTTTTATGGGGCGAGCAGGAGTGGTTTGGACTATGCGGGGCATACGGGTATAGGTGATGGCGTGCTCGGCTTCAATGCACCCCGCGAGATTCGAGCGGATACGATCGAGTTTCCCCAGCCAGATTCGCGAGTGCGCTATGTGAATTGCCCTGAAGCTCCTTTCCGGGGTGAGAACGACCAGAACGTGTGCGAAGGGCTCTAAGAGGATAGGCGAAGATGATCCGACGCGCGGGAGCGGCACTGTGTACATCTCTGTTCGTGAGTGTGACGCTCGGTACGAGCATCGCTTCACCCAGCGTTGGATATGCCGAAGAGTCATCTTCTGACGAGCAGGCGTCGTCAGCGCAGGTAGATAGCGAAGAGTTTCAACGTCAGGCGCCTGGGGAAGAGCAGCGAAACTTTCCTGGGTATATCTACGAATCGATCCCTCCGATTGAGAACTCAGCATCCGATTTCGTGCCTCTGCCGGACCGATGGAGGATGTTTTACGCCGGCAAGTGGTACGATCCGTACAATCAGAATGTGCTCAAGGGCGATATCCCAGTTTTTGGTTCGCCCGGCCATGAATGGTTTCTCGAGGTCTCCGTTATCTCGGATTCGTTATTCGAAGCTCGTCGGCTTCCTATCCCGGTGGGATTTGCGTCTACGAATCGAGGTGGTAGTAACGATGTGTTTGGAGGTGGAGACCAGACAGCGTTCGTAGAGAACGTCGTGACTTCGATATCTTTGATCCGAGGGAATACGACCTTCATGCCTCCTGAGCTCGAACTAAGGGTCGCTCCAGTATTCAATCTCAATCACGTCAGAGCAGAGGAGAATGGAGTGCTCAAGGCTGATCCTGCCTACGGAAATACTCGAACTGATAGCGCCTTCGGATTTCAGGAACTCCTCGCTGACATCCACATCGCCAATCTCTCGGATCGTTATGATTTCGTTTCGAGTCGTTTGGGTATTCAGCAGTTCAACAGTGACTTTCGTGGTTTCCTGTTCAACGACAACGAACCGGGGGTACGCCTCTTCGGTAATTACGATGACAACAAGACACAGTTCAATCTGGCGTGGTTTTCGCGCCTCGACAAGGACACGAACTCAGGTGTGAATACCTTTAGGGATCGCCACGAAGATGTATGGGTTGCAAATGCCTATCGACAGGATCTCCTGGCACTCGGACACACCGTGACGGCAAGTATCGTACACCGCGAAGATACAGCAGGGAACGAAGGTTACCGCTACGATGACAACAACTTCCTCGTGCGACCCAGCGCTATCGGAGATCAGCGTCCGAAGAACATTTACTCGACCTATCTTGGAGTCGGTGGAGATGGTCACTTTGGCCGCGTGAATACGACCACCCAATTCTATTATGTATTCGGATCCGAGAGTCATAATGCGATTTCGAACCGTCAGGTGGACATCAGTGCAGAGATGTTTGCACAGGAGTTCTCTTACGATGTCGACTTTGTGCGCTTTCGAACCTCGTTCTTTTGGGCGTCTGGCGACAAGGATCCCTATGATGGTACGGCACAGGGATTCGATGCGATCTTCGACAATCCGAATTTCGCCGGTGGAGATCTCTCTTTCTGGCAGCGCCAAGCTATTCCGTTCATCGGTGGTGGCGCAACAAACCTCGTCAGTCGAAACAGCTTGCTGCCTAATTTCAGACCGGGAAAGGAATTGGGGCAGTCCAATTTCGTCAATCCAGGCCTACGCCTGTATAACCTCGGTATGGATGTCGAGATTCTGCCGGAACTCAAGCTCGTTACCAACGCGAGCTATCTACAGTTCGATCAAGTAGGTCCGCTCGAGGTTGCGAGGCAGGACGGCTCAATCAGTCAAGACATCGGGGTTGATCTCTCTGCGGGTGTCATATATCGCCCATTCCTCAACAACAACGTGCAGATTAGAGCCGGTGTAGCGTGTCTTTTGCCGGGCGGTGGTTACAAGAATCTGTTCGGAGATAGGGTGAACTACGATGTGTTTACGAATCTGATCTTGCAGTATTAATGGTGCTAAGGATGACGCTGCGACACAGAATTCACGATCGCTTACTCCCGCCGCGGAGTCTCGTGAGATATCTCTTACTCCTCATAACGGCTTATGGAATAGCGCTTGCCCTTCACGTGCATGCGGATGAGCACTACGATTCGATTGTGAAGTCGGGTGGCTCTCCGCAGAAAATGGAAGAGACCAGTCGCGGCTGCATCGATTGTCACACAAAGACCGATGCCCCCACGATGCATACCAATCCGGGGGTGCATATTGGTTGTGCCGAGTGTCACGGTGGAAATGCGGAGGTACGGGCGCTTGGGGTTACGGCGGGTAGCTCTGATTACGAGAGCGCGAAGAGGAAAGCACATGTGCTTCCCAAATATCCCGAGAACTGGCCGTCGTCGGCAAATCCGAAGCACTCTTACTCGGACTTGATAAAAGAGTCGGTTGAGTTCGTGCGCTTCATCAATCCAGGTGACCTTAGGGCAGCGCCCTCTGCCTGCGGGGGATGTCACTCTGAGATAGTTGATGCCACCAAGAGAAGCATCATGACGACCTCAGCTATGTTGTGGGGAGGAGCTGCATACAACAACGGTATACTTCCGTTCAAGCGTTACCTGCTGGGCGAGAGTTACACGACCGACGGGGAGCCTGCGAACATCGTTCACGACAAGGACAGACCGATCACTGCTGCGATGGCTGCTCGGGGGGTACTCGAGAAGCTGCTACCGATGCCAACCTGGGAAGTGCTTCCTCCCGCCGATGTCTTTCGTATCTTCGAACGTGGGGGGCTCTTCATCAAAACTCAGTTCGCCGAGGTGGGTAATCCCAATCCACTGGAGGATTCTGGAAAGCCCGACGTCAAGGCCGGCAACCGTGGCCCGGGAACTGGTAGTCGTATCGCTGTACCGGTCATAAACATACACAAGACGCGCCTCAATGATCCGCACCTGAGCATGCTCGGAACCAACGATCATCCAGGCGATTACCGTAGTAGCGGATGTACCTCCTGTCACACCATCTACGCCAACGATCGCGACCCCGCACATTCCGGACCGTATGCGAAGCACGGGAACGAAGGAAAGTCGATTACCCAAGATCCAACTATCCCCAAAAACGAAGAGGGACACCCCTTGCAGCATGTGTTCACACGAGCGATTCCCACCAGCCAATGCATGGTATGTCACATGCATCAGCCTAACATGTTCGTGAATACATTCCTGGGGTACACGATGTGGGATTACGAAGCAGATGCCCCTGCAATGTGGCCCGAGAAACAGAAGTATCCAACGACGGATGAGTACTATAAGTCCTTGGAGCACAACCCGGAGGAAGCGGCTGTACGTGGCAAGTGGTCGGATGTGGACTTCCTGAAGCGAGTTTCCGAACTCAATCCACAGCTCAATACTACCCAGTTCGCTGATTACCACGGCCATGGGTGGAATTTTCGAGCGGTGTACAAGCGTGACAGAAAGGGAAATCTTCTCGACAAAGACGATAAGGTCGTTTCCTTCGAGGATCCGCACAAATTCAAAAAAGCCGTACATCTACAGGATATCCACGTTGATTTCGGTATGCAGTGTGTCGACTGCCACTTTGGACAGGACTCGCATGGCGACGGTAATCTGTACGGGGAGGTAGCGCAGGCGGTCGAAATTATGTGCGAAGACTGCCACGGAACGGTGTCGGAGCGTGCGAAACTGAAGACCTCCGGGCCTGCAGCGCCGGAAGGTGGACACGATCTCTCTCTAAAGCGTACGCCGTGGGGGGAGCGCCAATTTATCTGGAAGGACGACGGCCTGTATCAACGTTCTCTGGTTACCAAGGATCTCGAATGGCGCGTCAAGCAGGTCCGGGATTCCCTGGATCCCAAGAGTCCAGATTACAATGCGAAGTCAGCCAAGGCTAAGTTAGTAAAAAAGCTCGAAGGTGGAGCAACTGAGTATTCGGTAGCCAAGCCTGCAGATGTTGCGGACCCAGAGGGAGAGGCAGCCTTAGCGCATCCCAATTCTGATATGTCGTGCTTTGCCTGCCACAGCTCGTGGACCACCGCATGCGCGGGGTGCCACCTTCCGATTCAAGCGAATTGGAAGAAAACGTCAAATCATTATGAGGGTAAGGAGACCCGGAATTGGGCGAGCTACAATCCACAAGTCGCTCGAGACGATATGTATCAGCTCGGGAGGCACGGTCCAGCAAAGAACGGTAAGATAGTTCCGATCCGTTCCTCGAGTGCCCTGATACTGAGTTCCACCGACGTCAATCGTCAAAAGATCTATTTCCAACAGCCGCCAACCTCGGCCGCAGGATACAGCTCTCAAGCCTTTGCCCCTCACTTTCCGCACACAGTACGCACGAAGGAGACGAAGGGTTGCAAAGATTGCCACCTATCCAAGGAGAACGACAACAACGCTATCATGGCCCAGCTTCTGCTCCTCGGTACGAATTTCGTCAACTTCATGGGGTACTACACCTGGGTAGCAACCGGCGAGGCAGGACTTGAAGGGGTACAGGTCACGGAATGGAGTGAACCGCAGGCTGTAATTGGAAGTTACCTTCATAGATATGCCTATCCGGATTTTTACGCAGCACACCAATCCCGGGGAGGAGAGCTCGAAGAAAGCCATCGACATCACGGAGTCGGAGGAACTACCAGCGTGGTACAGCTGCGAGGTGAGTACCTCTATACCGTTGCGGGCTCTGGTGGTTTCAGGGTCTACGATGTTGCCAACATCGCCAATAAGGGTTTCTCGGAGCGAATAGTAACGAGCCCGGTATCACCACTCGGACAGAATACTCACGTCGCGACGACGGATGCTACAGGGTTGGCTCTACCGACGAACATGCCGATAGCACCTTTCAAGAAGCAGCTACCGGAAAATCTCGAGACCCCGATGCACCCGATCTACCACTATGCATTCATCTCGGATCGTGTGGAGGGTTTGATCGTAGTAAACGTGGATACCTTGCAAGACGGGGAGCCGCGCAACAACTTCTTGGAGCGTGCGCTAACTTGGAACGAAAACGGAATCTTGACGGGAGCGCGTACCATTACTCTCGCAGGAGCACGTGCTTTCGTTGGCACTGAGGACCGGGTTGTGGTGTTGAATCTCGAAGATCCTCTGGCACCGAAAGTTGAAGCTACGTGGCTAGCGAATAAGCCGTCGGGGATAGCAGTTCAGTTCCGATATGCTTTCATGACGGACAGTGATGGATTCCACGTGATCGATTTGACTCATCCTGAAAAGCCTCAGGTCGTTTCGTCAGCGTCGATAGCGCTTCCCGATGCGCGAAATGTATACGTGGCACGTACCTACGCCTACGTAGCCGGCGGGAAGGAAGGTGTAGTCATTATCGATATAGAGAGACCTGAGCAGCCGCACGTCTATATGAAGTACGATGCAGGTGGGGTTCTCAACGACACCTTTGATGTCAAGGTTGCGACGACCAACGCAAGCCTAATCGGATATGTCGCCGATGGTGTCAATGGACTGGTTGTGCTGCAGCTTACAGATCCCGAAAGGGTCCCAGGATTCTACGGCTTCTCCCCCCCCGTAAAGCCGGCAATAATCGCCACGAAGCGTGTGGCTGGAACTGCGATGGGAATAACCAAGCCTTTGGACAGAGACCGTGCCGTTGACGAAACGGGTCATCAGGTGAGTGTCCTGGGCCGTATCGGCTCCCGTCCATTCAACCTCGAGGAGATGCGGCGAATGTTCCTGACGAAGGACGGTAAGGTGTGGAGTGTAAACTAGGCGGGACAGTAAGAATCTCTACACTATCTGAGCAAACGATGGTATAGGTTGCTATCCTCTGTCGTATAGCCTATGCCAATAATCAGTTCGCAGCCAGCATCGAAAGAACTCGTATCGAACGTTGAGAACCTCACTGGCGATAAAGGATACAGGTTCCTCAACCTTATTACCGGCGTAAGGGCCGAAGAACAGCACAATGGACCTCCCAGGCTGGTAGTTGACGTAGGGCCGCTGATGCCCGCCAATTACAGGGTTACAGCCAATCGGATAGCCAAGGCGTTGACGCATGAGTTGACCAAGGCTCCGTGGTCTTCATCGGCCCTGGTCGCATCAATCGATATCGAGCCAGCGGGTGGTGAGAGAGTCGGGTCACTCAGACGGCCGAGTCTCGGTATCGATGTAAAACAGCTCGATGATTTCCTTGCTGAGAGCCTCACCTCGTTGAAGTTCTCTCCGCACACGATCACCCTCTTCGAGGTTGGTTTGGGTGCAGAGAGGTGGGCTTTCCTCTCTCTTATGTATTCCCGGGGGCCACGTTGTGCCGAGCTAGCGTGTCGGCAGCTCAGAGAGGATCTCAAAAAGCGCTTCGGAGTGCTGCTCCGATTGGTCGTTGCTCCAGAGCGAAAACACTCGCAGACATCCCTGTTTACTCGAACGCCCGATGGATCTATCCCAAATGAAACAGCAGAGTTCTCCGATCATGGCGTGAGTCTGCATCGAGGGTTCAGAGTAGGGCGGCCTTTGAATCTGCCACTCCCCGAAGGTGTCCGTGATTGGCGAGGATATCTCTTCACGAGTATCGATGGCTCGATTACCCGCCTCATCGAAGACATGATGTCGGCATCTCCGGTCTCCTCTGTAGACTGTCCGCTCGAAGGTTTGATGGCTCTCCGGGTAGGGACTCCCTTGCGTCTTCCTGAGTTCGAAGCGCTTACCCCGGGAGTAACCTTGCCTGTCATAGGGGTGCAAGCTCTTCTGGCACCGGGAATCGGTCCGATCGGGGAGAGCGAGGTGCTCTTGGTCGAGGCTCGTAACGATAGGGCTTGTGATGTAGGTCGTGCTAGTAAGGTCATGTTTGAGTTGCCCAGCGCCGAAGAGCTGAGCAGTGCGGGTATAGAGCTGAACGACGAAGAGAGGGCGCTGCACACACAGTTGCAGTGCATACGGGACGCGGCACTCATTCTTCACGACAGAGATGTGACGATGGGAGCTGCTTTACCAACTCAGCTGGCGAGTTCGGAGGGCGATACATCGGGACAGTTACGCTTTACCCGCGCGGAAAGGGTCGTATCCTCGGTCATCAGGTTCATGCAGGAGCAGATCCTCGGCTGGCGTGATTGCTTGGAATATCCTCCGACCTTGCTGGTATCAAGACCAACGTTTCCCGATCAGGATGAGGTACGACGACTGCTGGATTTGGCATCGTACCAGGTTGATCATTGTGGTCACCCGGAGTTCAGCTCTGCATGCCTCGAGCCAGCCAGCATCTTGTATCCCAATGGCCGCTTCATCATTGCAGAGGCGCTGGTTGCAGGAGGATACACCGCGGAGGCTCAATCCATCCCTCGTTTACTGCACGAGGCATACTATAATCGCAAACTCCACCTCTTGGAGCCTCAGGAGTATTCGCGCCCAGGGGATGCCCTCCATCTGAAGCGTGGCAAGTACGGATTCATCAATAATCTCCAGATCGCCAGTAAGCTGCTCGGTCTCCCCATCCTCGAACCGGGGCTGCTACGGCCAGCACTCAATGCGAGCGCTCGCCGTAAGAATCTCGATAGAATCAATGCAAATCGTCTAGGAGATGCGATTCGAGAGCAGCAGCAGGGGTTGCTCGAGCGCCTTTGGTGAGTGATACCAGAGCTAGCTAATACCTGCGGTCGTCCAGCTTTCTCGTTCATTTTTAAAAAGGGTCTTCGCGGAATCGAGTGGGTAGAAATCGGTGTGATAATGACGTGCACGAGCATGTTCACGTGAAAAGACGTGATTTATGGGTCAAAACGAGGGCTTACGTGATCTCTATGCTCGTTATCACCCACTCGAAAACGCGATGAACCTTTCAAAAAATAAATGAGGCTGGGTTTATATTATGAAAAGACCTGGTGCTAGCTCGTCGCAGCAGTCGCCAAAAATTCAGCGTGTGTGCCCGCGAGTTGCTTGGAATAGCACCCGGCGCACGCAGGGAGATACTTTTCTTCGGCACCGAGCTCAATCGAAGGGCCTTCGATGGTTGCCTCTCCATTAAGGAGCTTCAGATTGAAAAGGGCGCGCCGATTACAAAAAAAGCACGTCGTCTTAATCTCTGAGATTTCGTCGGCGAGTTCGAACAAACGACGTGAACCTTCGAAGAGATCGGTTCTGAAATCCGAGCGTAAACCGTAACAAATGACCGGAATATCGAGGTCTATAGCGAGGGCGCGGAGCTGATTGATTACATGCGGCGAGAGAAACTGTGCCTCATCGACCAGTACACAGTTGACCCCCTCGAACTGACCCACCTCAAAGGTGGTGTTTTGTTTGAGGAGCAGGTCAGCGTCCCGCTCGAGCCCCGCACGAGATTTGACCGTACCCTCCCCGAACCTGTCGTCGAGTGCCGGTTTCATCACGAGGACACGCTTGTTCTGCTGTCCGTACGAGTGTGCTACGGCGAGAAGATTCAGCGTCTTAGCACTCCCAACAGTGCCGTATCGAAAATAGAGCTTAGCCATACCTGTCGTACAATCGAGTCAGTAGTTTCCGAATGATAACCAAGCGGTGACCCGAATCGCTACTATAGGAGATTCGGAGAATAAAATCCAAACAGCTCAAAAGTGCAGGAACTGAGAGCACTTGTAAGACCTGAAGAATGGCTGGTTCTAGTAGCAGCAGCGAGGCGCTGTATTGCGGTTATGACCAGCTATCTCCGAGTTCGAGACCGCGATAATTCTACTGGATACGGCGAGCAATCTGCTCGAATATCTGAGCTAGTTGGCTGGATTGCTCTCCTGAGATGAAGAATCTCTGCGAAGAATCTTCCCGATCGGTGAATGAAACCTGATACGACACAGTATTCTCTCCTCGTCGTAAATGGTGTCTGTACCAATCTTCGTGTGTCTTGGTGATAGTGATTTCGTGCTCGTCGCTCGAGCCGCGTAACGTGTCTGTCCTGTGTTTGTGCCAATCCCATCCAGTAAGTGACTCCAGGGGTATTCCAGGCCAGCTATATCTGGGGAGGAGTGCTCCGAAACTCATTGAATGATTGAACCCCATTCCACCAAACGGATCCGGATCAGGAAGGAAGGGATCGCGCTCACTACAGTGCCAATTTTTGTTGTCCTCGCGCGTTTCGATACGCCACTCCAGCTTCGGGTCGAGCAGGCTCTCGAGGAGAGTTTGCTCTCTGAGAGGCATCGATACCTCCGCTGAGGTGATTTGCATCGAGCTCATCGCCGAATCTGGATCATTTGAAAAGTGAGAAGGATCATTTCTCATACCGACCTCATGGTTCATTTTCTCGGCGAAAGTATGGATCGTACTCGCCCAATGTGTCTCCTGAAGATGTATCAGACAAGCATTCAGAGTCCGGCGAGTGCGCTGATCTCCAAGAAGCTTCGATTATCGTTTCGATTCAGATGAGGTCACCGAATCCAGCGATAAGCCTTGTCGTCCGATTGAAAGTGTTTACACTGCGGTCATCACGTAAACCGTACGAGCGTGATTCAAATCGCAGGCTTGGGTAGAAGGAGATTAACTTCGTGTCACGGAGGAGATAGGTTCAAAGCGAACTCTGCTCCGTCGCACAGAGGGATGTTGAAAATGGTTTTCATAATGTGAGGCAGAGTTTTTTAAGTGAGGACTAGAGCTATGAATTGGGGTGTTGATCCTTCAACCGGCCGCCATATTCCGTGTGACAACAACGGATTTACGTATGGTGGCGGATCTCAGCCAGCGCAGGTTATTCCTATCTACTCTCCACAGGGGTAGTTGCTGCTGAGTTCTAGATTCGACTTTGGGTCGAATCAGGCTAAAGAATCTGCTGTTGTAGCCTTTATGTGAGGCTAAACGCATCGGAGTTACCGGAGGTTTTGTTCTTTTTTTAAAAAGCATCACCTCTGGCGACTCCTATTCACCTCAACTAAAGTCCAAAGCCCCTGCACGTTATCAGGTAGTGAATGAAATGTGCGCACGCAGTCAGCGAGCGCTTACGCAATCAGTGTTCCTAGAACGAAGGATTTCAGGGAAGAACCATTAACGTTCTAAATAGCATCCTGCCAGCGGGTACATGGATCGAAAGCTTCCCGTCTCCAGGAAGTGCAACCTCACTTCGTATGTTGAGTCGCTCTTCGAGAGAGGGAAAGCGATTTTGCGAGTATATACATTCAGTTGGTGCATCGGTACGTTTGAAATGGAGAGAGAATGAAAGGGGAGAATCAAGGGTAAAATTCGGGTCAATCAGAAGAGTCCGATAGCCTGATGGGATATCTATATCGAGGCATGCGGGGCCATTAATGGTGAGCGATGTTGCGATACCTTTCCCTGAGACTTGATAAATAGAGGGAGGAAGCGTCAAGAGTCGATAGGCAAGGGGCTTTGTCTTAGCATCTTCATCGAAGCCAAGCATCCGCTGGCTTGTGATCTGCATACAATGAAGGGTCAGGGCAGAGGCGTTAGATCGGTCGAGGGTAAAGGGCTCTAGGGCAAGCCGAATCGATGCGCCGCTCGGAGTTGTTCCAGTCAATCCAGGCTCTGAATTATCTGAGAGCGACACCTGATCGCACACGATTCGATGAAGCCCCGTTTCCAGCTGCATACATCGCTTGATTCGAGCTGGTGGCACACTTTTCTGACTCCGAGCAAGTACAACTCCCTCGATATTTGCGAGGGATGCATCGTACATCTCCCCTTCGATCTCGAATTTTATGTGCGTTTTGGAGCACGAGTGCGCGATGCCGTGTAGCTCATCGAGAACGCCATTAGGTCGTCGGACTGCCAGAATATCATCGGGGGACCCTTTGTCATTGAGCAGGGCACTCCACGCCAGATCGTATCTGATGTCCCGTTCGAGACGTAGCGCACGAATTGCGTGGGCTGGTAGGACCAGATTTTGCCCAGGGGTCTGCAGAGTGAGCGAAGCGGAGCTAGAAAAGGGAATCTCGATCGGGTCAATTGACGCAAACGCTAGATGCGAGCTGTCATGCAGCTCAATCTCGAAATGTTTCGAAAAAGAGGATGGTGATACGAGACCCCATGAAATATGGAGAACGCTGGAATCCTCGATAGCTCCGCGCAGCTGACTTATCTCTGAAGGATCTCCTTTCATACACCGCTCAAATTGAGCGCGGAGTCCGGGCTCCTCGGGAGTAGCCATTCGGGGTGTCAGTGTATATCTCTGCGAATGAAGAAGAGCGAATGCGCGATCCTGAGCGGTCGCCGCTGAGTTGTTTATACTACTACCGGAGAAAAAACTGGCAGCACTCAGGGAAGCGAGTCGACACCAGCTGCCGAAGGCGGGATGAGAAATAGCTGACATCACCATGTGGACTTCTCGGGGGCGCGCTAGAACTTGCAGCGCCGAAAGTAGCACACTTTGAGAACGGATGAAGCCTTTTGGGCCCAGCGTAAAATCAAGTGGATGGTCGCGAGCAATGAAGGAACATAACCCCTTGTTTTGACCCGTGTAACCTACTCGAAAGGCCGATAAGACGGTTTCTGTTTGTTTGCAGGCCGGGTTGTATTATCCTCGGCCGATGTCGTTTTGCTCGTCTGTGTCCCACGGTGCCGCAAGGGCCGTCTTCCTGAGCCTGCAGATAGGTTTGAGCGGAGCCTCATTGAGGGCGCAGACCGATCCTGACCAGAGTTTTTCGCAGCAACCGGTGACAGGCTTGGCGGTCGGGGAGGACAATGCAGCAGCGATGCTAAAGGCAGCGCGGAGCATCCTCTTCTCCGGTAACAATCCTCGGAATCCCCAGCTAGTGGTGCTCCTGGATGCTGCGACCGGCTACACCCGAGATATTGCGAGTTCTGAGGAGCTTTCGTTCGAACAGCTCGTGGTAGCTCGTGCGGTGATGGAGCAAACGGTGCTCAAACATGAAATCTTTGAATTAAGCTCGGGTAATGGAGTCACAGGAAGCCTCACGAGCTGTATAACGGACCTCTACGAGCAGATTATTCCACGCTTGATGAATCTCCGGCACAGCTCCACCACTAATGCGGAGCTATTACGTAATGAGCTTTTCAGACACTACGTATCAGTGATTGGTACCATGAGAGGAGCGTCAACGGGTAACCGAGAGAGGCTTGCAGAGCTGCTCATACGTAGTAATGACAGTGACGATGGAGTCCCGCTCTGCCAGATCTATTGTGATGTCGACACTGCTACCTTGCAGGATCGGAGTGTCTCGAGCCGTTTTATATCGAGACATTTTGAAAGACTTGCGCAGAGTTTCAAGGAGCAGACGACGAGACTAGCTAATCCATCTCGAGAGTTGTGTGGAGTAGCGGGGGATCTTCTGCGCATGCATGCACTCGTAAAGCGTGACCTCGATTATGCCAGCGAGCGGGGAGAATTATCCATTGCTCAGATAGACGAGTACCGACGAAATGTACCAGCCCTATTCATTGAACCGCTTGTCCCTCATATTCTTCAGGCATGGATTCTGGGATATCGACCGCGATTTCCGAAGATAGATAGCACTATCTTTGATGAGCACGCGTATTGGAAACCGATGGCGGTCGAGCAGAGCCGCTTTATTCCGAATAGTTACACCCGAAGTGTAACTGAGCTTTTGTCGGCTTGGCCTGAGGATAGATCGATACTGGGTAATGCGTTGTTCGATCAACTCGACAGGCAGCGAGAGTCATTCGGACCGGCTGAAGTAATCGGCTTTCAGTCAGTAGCTTTTTTACCCCTTGTAGCCCCCGATCCCGCGCGTAAGGAGTACATCATCGAGGCTCTGAGGCTCGGTTTAGTCGATGATGCTGCGCAACCGTATATTGGGGAAACATCTGATCGACCCACGCAAGTGGCGCGTATCTTGGCTTTATGCTTAATCTCGGATCATCTCTATTTTGCAACCGCTTCCAACACAACCTATAACCCTGAGTTAGCGCTGAGCTTACTCGGAGAGCTCAGAGACGATATCATCCCACTTGAGCCGTACCGAAGCGTGTTGACGCCGACGCAGTTTCTGATCTTGGAGCTCCTTCGCATCTCCAGAGGTGGCGACATTGCCGCATCCACACCCTGGTTGAAAGTTTACGATGCAAGGACGCGTGAATCTGTAGCCTCCCGCGCACGCAGTATTTTGGATAAGTTGATATTTTGCTTGTATGAGTGTCAACCAGTTGATGTCTTCCAGGATCAAGGATTGCAGCGAGCGGTTCCGATTCCCACCCCCCGCGAGTGGGGGACAGGTCCGATACAGCCGCCAGCGCCTGGTCGAGAGCGTGAGTGGATAGTTTCCCGCACTACCATGTTCCGACTTGCAGATCTACTGTTCGAAGATTTCGCAACACGGGTTCACGAGCAGCCTAATATTCAGGTTCTTTCATCTCAGCTCACTAAGACTGCCGACCTTATCCGCAGGCGCGGGGGGACCCTTGATCGTGATTTCAGCGAGAGGACTTTCCGTGCAGCGGATCGAATACGAGAGATGTATCGGAAGCCATCAGAGTGGGCGCTTGGTTCACAGCCGCCACATGTGTTTTCCAACCTTACGAACGCCATCCGCGAATTAATCCAGACGATTAACATACGCAATCAAGTAAGAGGTGACGCAGATCTCGTGAGTAGTGAAGTGGCAGTGCAGTATGTCGAAGCTGTGCAAAGGCTTTGTATAGCAGAGTTTGCTCTACGCGAGCTGCTCTCTGAGCGTATCGAAGACCGCGTGGCGGGAGGGCCTATTAAGCGTGGAATCGGATCGATCTGTGAGCAGCTTGGTTTTTTTGAACGCGATCCACACTTGCGCGACCTTATCGTCACGGGAGATATTTCGACGGCTCACATGGAGCTGCACAAATACATATGGGAGCTCGAGCAAGAGCTCGAAGCGATCACAAAGAGGATCGGCCTGTAGGGCTGCAGGGCTTGTTCTGAAGCTTGTCTGCATTCGCAGGAGTGAGGATCTGCTCAGAAGCCCGGCTGGAGCACTGAGTATTCGAACCTATTGAAAGCTTCTTTATTTGACTTGCATTTCATCGTCTAGTACTCGTTCCCTATGTGCAGACTTTTGGCAAAGGCTTCCGTCGAACAGGAGAACCCGAGTCTTGAGCTTCTCGAAGCTCCTCACTCACTGAAAAAACAGTCAGAGTACGCCTGTCTGCCAGTTGGCCACGGTGCTCATAGGGACGGCTCAGGGATAGCATGGCTAGCGCCAGATGGCCTGTATCTCGAAAAGCGGGGAGCTGAGCAGGCGTGGGACGAATCGTTTCAAAGCATCGTTCAATCCGTGCACACCACCGCGCTCATAGCTCACAATCGCAAGGCGTCGCCGGGGCTCGAGGTGGGCGCTCATCTCTCCCATCCCTACGAACTTCAGTATAAAGGTGAGCAGATCGCGTTCTGTCACAATGGAGGAATTCAAACCTTCATGACCGAGGCGCGCGAGCGGAGTATCACCGATTCGTTGGTATTCTTCGAGCACCTGATAGCTCGGGTGGGTGCACTGACGTTAGAAGATGTTAAGAGCTTCTTGATGGAGTCCTCGCAGACGCTCGAATTCTCTTCTTTAAACGGCCTTCTTCTCACGCGGAGCGGTATCTTCGCCTGGAGATGCTATCACAATGTTGAGCCTTCGACCTGGGATCGTGAGAGGTATTGCTCGCTTTACCTTCGTGAATCCGCAGACAGGGTGTGCATTGCTTCTGAACCTATCGACACAGAGGGTAACTGGACATCGATTCAGAACCGGATGTTGCTGCATGTAACCCTTGCGAATCATGGAATGGAAGTTGTAAGGGCCTCATTCTGATTTGGAACTACTGTGCTCCTGCTGGCACTCTTGCCCATCAGGAGCTCTTCGAACCATACAGCCAACCAAACCAGTCGTTTCGAAAATATACCAGACCAGCAGCCACGACCGAGGATAGCCCTAGTACGAGAGCTCCAACACCGTGTGAGAGCTGAAAAGCTTGAATGGCTCCGAGAGCCAGACCAATCGGGACGGAGATCCCGCCGAGGATCTGCCACTGAGCATCGGTTCGTCCTTTGCGATTCTCGACTTCTTTCTGAAGCTGAGTGTTCTTCTCGGTCTCCTCAATCAACTTTCGACTGAGGGTCTCTCGATGAGCACTCCTGACGTCTGCTATGAGTGAGTCGATCTTTTGGAAGGCTGTCACTTCTACTCCGAGCATCGCCCCTAAACGAAGCAGGGCCGCTCGGGTGGTTTGATGGGTCGTTTGAAGGCCCGAATGATCGATTAGATCGATCAACTGCCGAATGGCACCGGCTTGCATATCAAGTAATCGCATCGTGGCGTATCCGCTCGCGTGCTTCATCTTATCGAGGGAGGTCTGCTGAGTATCGTCTAAAAGCCCTCTCCTTGCCTGCTCTGAGAGAGGTTGGAGGAATCGACTAAAAGCCATCCGAACTCCCCGAACTGGTTGTAGAGACTCTCTGATAATCGCCGCTGCCAATTCGAACGAACTCAGATCGCTGCGTTCTGCGAATAGACGTTTGCAGTGTGGGATAGAGAGCGTGCTTCCATCGCACACGGAAACCAAGATATTCGGACTGGCAAGCACTAAGAAGATCTTTGATTTTTGAATTTCATCAGGGCTTCTGGGATCGTATCTCAGTTCCCGAACGTGAAGGATCTGGCACTGCTCTCGAGGTATCGTGTAGCCGTGATTGATTAACTCGCGTTGAGCTATGTCTACCGCGAAAGCCTCCTCCTGTTGAGAATCACCCGAGATGTGATTCTGAGCTGATACATGGAGCCACTGGTGCCTGTCGACCGCAGGTCGTACCACGCCGACGAGACACTGAAACGAGGTCTCTCCCAGAGAGCTGTCGTCATGGACATGTGTCGCAACTACGCCTGAGGCAGAGGTAGAGGGCATCATCTCCCCATTCTACCCCCTCATCACGAGCTAGCAAAATATTTCGAGTTGCTTCGATGCCTGGTTGTTTTATTTGATGACCCGAGTCTTTGGCCATGAGCTTTCGGGAGAAGTCATGGCTGCTACCCTAAACTGTCCTGATGATTTGTAGGAGAGAGTTTCACGCTGCAAGTGCTGAGTGAAATGTATGATCCTCTACCTTTCCTTTACTACAGCCAACAGATTGTGAATGGATATCTTTTCCAATCTGCTGCAGATGAAGCTCAGCGCTAGCCTGAGCACCGCCAGTCAAGGTAGGTTCCTCCTCCGAGAAAGCGCTTCCACCGATGTATATACGGCCAAAAGGTGGATCCTTGAATTGAGCTCGAGGATTAAAATCACTCGGTCGATTGTCAGCTTTAATGAACGAGTAGCAACCTCGACCGCCGTTTTGATTGAGCCACATCGATATGTATGCCTTACCAACCCGCTCTTCTGAGATTCCTAGGTGTATCGATAGGTAATCTTTGACCCACTGATTCAAGAGTTTTGGTAAGTTGAGCTTCTGCTCCTTAGCTTCGAGTAGTTTATTGCGCAGCTCGAGAGCTTGATCGCCTCCTAAGTACATCATGACCACCTGTGAGAAGTCGTCGCTTTTGTGCTCAGTGTGGTCGCTATACGCGGGCATCGGAAGCCCCCACACCTCGCCGCATCGAATAGGACTGTCCGGGTTTGGAGTGAGGGCGATATTGAACAGGTCGGTGTCAGCGATTACTCGCCCACGGATAGGTACCGAGATCTTGATTGCATCTCCCATATCCAACATACTCAGGGCACGCCTCTGATTGTCACCGAGTTTTTCGGAGAGCTTACATATTGGGGTCCCGTGCTCGAAAAACTCCAGGTCTTGAAATCCACCCAGTGGAAGACCGAGAAATACCTTGTCTGCAGTCTCGATATATTCAGTATTTTGCACCTTGTCGAAGAGGTGTAGAACCACCCGATCATGTTCCACCGCGAGTCCCTGTAGTTTGAGTGAGTATCTCTTGTTACCGGCAAATCGTTCGCTCAGATTTCGTGCCAGAGAGCTAAATCCTTCGTTGAGGCAGATCCCGAAAACTGCATCCTCGATGCATGATCCATTGACTACCGTCTGTCCATCGTAGCGAAGGCTGCTGATGCCGACGCGATCCAATGGAGCTGCTAAGTCGGATTCCAGGATAGTGGTTACAATCGAGCGCATTTCCGGTTCGATCGCCTGAAACGTCGGATTGTCCTGCAAGCCTTCTCTGATGGAGATGTTGTTGGGAAGTTTCGATAGCTGTGTAGCTATCTTGTCGATTATACCGAAGGGTCCATCATCCTTGCCGCAAGGCATTATAACGCCGCTACGGGCGATGAAGAAATCTTCGTCTCGTAGCAGCCTAATCTGCGCACCAAGTCCCTGAAGTTGGTCAAAAACATCCTTGTCATAGACAAAAAATGCTCCAAGCTCCTGCATTGGAGAGCTTTCCTGCTCAGAACGGATCGTGCGTCCCCCGCTTTTATTGCGTGCCTCTATCAGAGAGACCCTCGTACTTTGGCCCAGGATTTCAGCGGAATGCGCTGCAAAATTCAAACCACTTAGGCCGCCGCCTACTACGCACACATCGAGGGATTTCATCATCAAGCTTCACCTTTTTTTGACAAGTGAGAGCGGATAGAGCTCTCATCATTTCGAAGTTCGCTCTGAACCTCATGATAGTCTTGCAAACAGGGGTAACCAAGGAAAAACCACTGCCTCTCCGCGTTGAGGCTGGAGCTGCGTAGGAGCACTGGGAAGATCGGCCTTGTACTGCTCTTTGACTTAGAGTGTGTAACAAAAATGCCCCTCTGCTACGGATGGCTGCAATCGCCAGCGACTTCGTCTTCGACCAAAAAGGTGCTCAACGTGCCGCAGAGGGCACGTCTCCGCGCCTTTTTAGCCTGCATCCTCGTCGCTGCCGATTTCGCTCATCCTCGCTACGAGGTTCATTTTTGTTACGCACTCTTAATAGCGTGATTTGTAAATGCTTTGCTTTGGCTCCTTAACAACCTCCATCAGAGACGAAATCTATCGCAACGCCCCGTGACGATGCAGGTTTGTTCGGCTAAACTCTGACCCCGAAGGGCTTCGGAAACCAAACAGATGAGCACTACAACCTGGATATCCCTCCTCCTCACTGGATTTCATCTCCTCGGCTTGACGACCGCATTCCATGCTCTTGCGTATTCGAGGAGCTCTCAGGGAGCGATCGCATGGTGTCTTTCGCTACTCATGTTTCCATACCTAGCTCTCCCAGCCTACTTAGTCTTTGGTAAGAGCCACTTTCGAGGGTATCGAGAGAAGATCTCGGCCATGATAGCAGTACACCACGCTGCTCATACCAGGTATCTATCACACCTTCGCGAGCACCGAGTTCATTTGGGGGAGGTACATGAGCCTCTGGAGGGTATCGCAAACTCGCAATTCCTCGGTGGAAATAGAGTTACGTTGCTCATAGATGGTCACGCTACCTTCGACGCATTGTTTGAGGCGATAGACGGGGCACAAAGCTTTGTGCTGGTCGAATTCTTCATTATCAAAGACGACGAGCTTGGTCGCACGTTGAGAGACAAACTGATCGCGAAAGCGAGGCAGGGGTGCTCCGTTTACGTACTGTATGATGAGGTCGGTAGTAACAGATTGAGGAGTACCTACACCAAGCCGCTTTACGAGGCCGGAGTGCATGTATCCTGCTTCAATACTCGTCAGGGAATCTGGAACTTCTTCCAGTTCAACTTTCGCAACCACCGAAAGATCGTCGTTGTCGATGGGAAGCAAGCTTTTGTCGGAGGACACAACGTGGGTGACGAGTATCTCGGGAAGACCCCGAAGTTTTCCGCGTGGAGAGATACTCATATCAAGGTAGAGGGCCCGGGCGTCCTGCCACTTCAAGCTATATTTTCAGCCGACTGGACATGGGCAACGGGGTTTGCTCCCGAGGCGGAGCTGGTAGAGCCTGTACGCTGCGGAGAAAGTAGCATCTTGGTGCTTTCATCTGGTCCTGCAGACCCGTACGACAGGTGCACACTCTTGTTTCTCGAGGCTATTACTCGGGCAAAGAAGCGTGTGTGGATAGCGAGTCCGTACTTTGTACCTGACGAGTCGCTGGTAAAAGCCTTACAGTTAGCCGCCATGCGTGGCGTTGATGTGCGCATCATGCTACCTGAAAAAGCGGACCACCTCTTGGTGTGGTTAGCGTCCTTCTCATACGTACCGGAGGTAACGGCAGTCGGAGTTCAGGTATTCCGCTATACAGCTGGGTTCCTGCATCAGAAGGTGTTCGTCGTGGATGATGATGTGAGCGCTGTTGGAACGGCAAACCTCGATAATCGTTCATTGAGGCTCAACTTCGAGGTGACAGGAGTGATCGTAGATCCGAAATTCGCTCGTGAGATGATAGGAATGCTCGAGGATGATTTTGCTCGATGTAATAATGAGAGTGCCATGAGGTTTTCCGATCTGTCGCTCGTCAAGCGGATCGGTTCGAAGGTAGCACGGCTTTTTTCTCCGGTATTGTAGAGGGATTCGATGTCGCGACGTGATAAAGGTGAAGACCAAGAACGAGAGGTACGATTGGATAAGTGGTTGTGGGCGGCGCGCTTCTTCAAGACTCGGGCCTTGGCCCACGAGGCGATCGATGCAGGTCGCGTTTCTGTCGATGGGGCGCGCGCCAAGCCCAGCCGGAGCGTCACCGTAGGGCAAGAGCTATGCATAGTCACACCACGCGGAGAGTTCACGGTGGTCGTGGAGCAGGTCTCTGCGCAGAGGGGCTCAGCGACGGTTGCAGCTACATTCTTCAAGGAAACTGAGCAGAGTAAGGCGCGTCGCATGGAGCTGGCCGAGATGCATCGTTTGTCACGTATCATCGCTCCGGATGAGAGGCCGAATACGCAAGATCGGAGGCTCTTGCGGCGGCTTAAAGAGGGTAGTTGAATCTGGAGATCCCGCAGGTAGCTAACCGTAGCTACAAGCTCGCAGGTGCTCCCGCGGAAATGGGGAGAGACACGAGAGGGGAATGTTTAAGATGAGCCATTCTCATTCATTTCTGAAAAATGAATGAGGCTAGGTTTAGATTACCAAGCAGATCCTCGTTATGTTCGTTGACCTGTTTGCAGGTATGATCCCGGTAAGCTACCAGCGGTACGGTTCCCACTCCGGTTCGTTGGCCAAGATCCAGCGGTAATAGTCCTTAAATTGTAATCGAGCTGCGGCAGCTTCATCCACGATTACAGTGCACCTCTTGTGTAGCTGTAAGGCGCTGGCAGTAATCACCGACTGGACTGGGCCCTCTACTGCTTTGTGTACGATCTCGGCTTTCGATGCTCCAGTTGCAAGCATGATGCACCAACGACTGTCGAGAATGGTGCCGACCCCCATCGTTATAGCGCGTGACGGGACATTCTCGGCACCTTCGAAGAAAGCGGCGTTTTGTTCGCGCGTCTCTGGAGTCAGAGACTTTGTCCGAGTGCGAGATGATAGGGATGAAAGGGGCTCGTTGAAGGCCAGGTGCCCGTTTAAGCCGATACCCAAAAGTTGCAGGTCTATCCCCCCAGCCTCGACGATTCTCTGCTCATAAAGTTTACACTCAGCCTCGAGGTCAGAAGCCATTCCATTCGGAAGAAATGTCTTCCCCGCTGGTATGTTGACATGGTCGAACAGACTTCGCTGCATAGTACTGCGATAAGACTGCGGATGAGTGGCGGGTATCCCTATGTACTCGTCGAGGTTGAAGGTAGTAACTCTCGAGAAGTCCAGATTTTCGGCGCGGTGCAGTTCACAGAGGCGCTGATAGACAAGTTCTGGAGTTCGTCCTGTTGCGAGTCCAAGAACAAGAGAAGGGTTTTTCCGGACCGTGTCTGCAATGAGCTGAGCTACGAGACCGCTTGCATGTTGTGTAGTCGGACAGATGATTACTTCCATGTTTTCCTCATACGCGGCTTATGGGACCTCAAGGTATCTCCGGTTCAAAAAGGGGGCAAGTTGGCGCTCTCGGCTAGAGAGGCGGAACTCGACCTCCCGAAAAAGTTCGAATGGGCCTTCCTGCTCCATCGTCTCTACCAAGGTAGCGATCTGTCCTTGGGACTTGAATGCCGAAATCGATTGCATTTTGGCGCAGAAGTGCTCATCGGTGCCACGGTACAGGACGTTTGGAGGCTCCCCTGGGGCAAAATCGCAGTAAATTGCGAACTGGTAGCAGAACGGATGGTGCCGTATCGGCTCTCCGCATTCGGGCCAGATTGAGCCCTGCGCATGAAATATGGAGATGAAGATCTGCTCGCAGGTGACGACGTGATCATTGTGGTAATCGCTGCTCGCCGGGAAGAACACTCTCGTTACTGGTACGCGGGTTCCAGCATAGGTAATTCCCTTGCGAAGAGCCCTAACGAAGGCGTCTTCGAGGCCTGTGAATCCGTCGGATGTCGAGGGGTCTCCAGCGACGGCAAGTCGTTTACCGCGGTAGCGTTCGAGGTCACCATCTGGGAATCCCAACCAGCAAACCTGCGATGGATCGATACCGAGGATGCGACAGGACTCGAGTGTCTCACGGTGTCTTATATCAGTGATGATATCGCGTTCCTCGAGGGTGGTATATCCGAGTCGCCCATCGGTCACGATTGCAAGCATCAAGGGGATCTCTGCTTCGACGAAATGTCGGAGGAGCATACCCATTCCCACTACGGCATCATCGTCGTGGGGGACGATGACGAGCACACCCTCCTGGCCCGATTTCCAGTCCGTGAGAACGTGAGTGATATCGTCGCTAAAACGGTATTGCCCTGAAAGCTCACTCGGAAGCCGGTAGAAGCCGCTGAAGATACTTTCTTTGCTATGAACGTCGCGGTGTGTCATCTGGATCCTCCGTGTGGGTTGGTTTCCGATCTTCGCGAAGTGCTCGAGCTAGACCTATCATCGGCACCGTTATCTCGGCACCCTCGGCTAGATTGATCGGCTCCACTAGGTGCACTGAATATGTGACATCATGCGGCATAAGGTGCTTCAGGTGCTTTTCAATCGACTCTCTGTAGCCGACGAAATGGCGGGCCATTGAGCTATCGAGGGAGATATTGAGGTTGCGGTTACCACCTCTCAGCTGGGTAGAGACCGAGAGATAGGTGAGTACAGCAGCCAGCGCTCCGGCGCGGTGCACGAGAGCTTCGACGAGCTCGGTAAGTAGTTCGATTGCCGAGCGATCGTAGTTCACGAATTCCTTTGGCACGGACGCACGCTCACGCAGTAAAGCACTCAAGGCGTAATTTGACAGGGACAAGGCACCTGCGTTGATGGCGTTTCGCATCTGTACAAGGGCACTACCTTCGGGAAGCGCAGTGAGAGCTTGGATGTGGCTAGCACACAGGGGCGTAAACCATGCTCCACCACACAGCTCTTCGATAGCAAGCGAGGCACCTTTCTTGGTGGCGCTGAAGATTAGGTCGCCTTTAGAGAGCATGGAATCGGGTACCAGCAAAGTGCCGCCTAGTTCGGAGTTGAAGATCGTACGGTCACCGCTGATACCTCGTCCGACGAGAGTGCAGTTTGCTCCTGACGAGATTACTACGCCGGCGTGTGAGTTGGGCCGCGCAAATAGCGTGAAAACGGTGTCGTTTCCGATAACTAGAACATCAGCATTGATACCGGATGATTCGAGGGCGTTCTGAAATTCACGCCCGATATCATCGCCATCTCGTAGACCATCGAGAAACCACTCTCGTTTCCTATAGCCCCCGTCGTGTAAACCGCCGACGAGGCCGGTGATTCCCGAGAGTGAGGGTGTTTCGATCGGTACAGTCGTAATCTGATTCGACCAGATAACTCCGACCCGCACAGGAATAGAGCTCCTCGCGAGCGTAGGCGCGATTTCAACAACTCGGTTGAGAAGGGTGCGGAAGAACACATGCAGGGCCGGACCGGTAGGGGGCGCTGCAGGCCGAAATGACTCATTCGGCACGTCAAAGAGAAATTCGAAGCTGTCTTCCGCTCGAGCAACAGCGACCTTGGTATGAGTACCACCGATATCTATCAAAAGAGTGGTGCAGGGGGTCTGCGTGGGTTGTTGGTCTATTAATTGCAGCCCTGAGCAGTCCCAGGCGCAGCGTGGGTTTTCACCACCACGAGCAGCATTCTCTATCATGATTTCGCCGGTCTCTATCAGAGAGGTCAGAGCCTCAGATTGGCCAGGCGAGTTGAGTATTTCAGCGAGCTGCTGCAGATATGAGGGATTGGGGACTATATTCATGGGTAACACTTTCTTACCACGATTTAGCGAGCAAACAAGGGTTCTCAAGAGAGCGAGGAAAAAACCCACTCGTAACAAGAGAATTCAGTTTGGGTTGATATCCGATTTTCGCGCAGGCGTTCTTTCCCCTGTTTCGAGCTTTGCGTTCGTTGTAACATCATGAAGTCGATGATTGTCTAAGAAGATGGAGGCGCGCGATGGCGATGATGACCACAGCCTTACAAGTAGCTGTCTCTTTGGGACTTTTCAATGTGTGGCTGGTTCGCCCCAAACTTCAGACTGCGTATCGAGGGGGTCAGGCGAAAACGCTCTTCGAGGAGTTTCGCGTATACGGACTCCCAACGTGGAGCTTCTTTGTGGTAGGGGCCTTGAAGATAGCTTGTGCTATCCTTCTCATCGTCGGCGTGTGGGTCTCCCCGCTCAAGGTAGCTGCCGCGATAGGTATAGCAATTCTCATGGCAGGAGCGGTGCTGATGCATGCCAAAGTGGGTGATCCCCTGCGCAAAGCGTTCCCAGCGGCAACGATGTTCGTGTGTGCTTTGGTACTAGCGCTCGTCTGATCTCATTCACAGATATCTGAGGGCTAGAAGCACATGGTCGTTAGTTTGTCCGATATTCAGAGGAAGATTCTGGGCATACTCAGTATGACCGGTAGTTTGACCCTTGAGCAGCTGTCGAAGCAATTGAAGCTAAGGCCCCATAACGTTCGTTATCAACTCAATCTGTTGTTTCGAGCCAAACGCGTCTCTCGGGGCATTCTTATCAACCAGAGAGCGTTGGGGTATCAGGTTTTCAATGTCTTTTTCGATATAGCGCGTCCGAAAACAGCGAAGGTATTGGATTTTGCATGTAAGAGGTCCGAAGTTAGTTGGCTGTGCCAAAATATCGGCCCGCGTCGATTTGAGCTAACCTTGGTCGCACGGGATTATCGTGGGGTGAGCGCGTTCTTAGGTGCTCTGGGAGACGAAGCAGATGCAGCTCTTCGTAATCCGGTATTCACCGTCGAAGGCGAGATCAGACATTGGGGACTTCGATTTTTGGCGAAGAGTAGTGCTCCAACACCATCGGTGTTTTTCTCCGCACCCCAGGAGCTTACCGAGGTCGATGATCTCGATAGACGAATTATGAATATGCTGCAGTCTGCTGAGAATTCCGCGGTGCTCCAGATCGGGTCAGCGCTCGGTGTAGCCACATCGACTATAAAGTACAGAATAGAGCGGCTGAAGAAAGTAGGGGTGTTATCAGACGAGCTTTACTTCGTTGAGTCGAACTTCGATTTTCTGCAAGCTCAGTTGGTGCTGAGCCTGAAGGCGCGTTCGAACGAGAATGCAGCTCGCATCCTCGCGGTATGTTCGAATAATTTGCACGTGGAGGGTCTCATCAGTGGAGTTGGCGCATGGGATTTCAAGATAATTTTTCAAGCTGAAAGTATGCGTCAGCTCATCGAGGTACAGGACGCGCTGCTTCACGACCTCGGAAGGATCGTCGATAAGAGCGAGACCTACGTGCGCGACAAAGTGCTCTGGATCGCTCCAGGGATCCCGTGGGTAAAACAGAGCGATTCCGCCGCGTTTGTAGCTGTGCACGGCGGCAGAGGTTGGCTAGCACGCAGTAGCGGCTAGGGAAGCGAGGCAAAACTCCTCCACTTTCTCGCTACGAGTAGGTTTTATCTTATTCCCCAGGTAACCTGTTGATGACAATCTTCGTTTCTGAAATGAGGCCAGTTGTGGTAGAAAACTAGGCGGTCCGATTCGCCTGCTTGAAGATCAGATTGACAGTGAGAGGTCTCGAGCAGCTTTTCCTAAGGAGTCGCTGTATGTCGCACATTTTAGCTAGCCTCCCGCAGGGGGAGAAGGTCGGATTGGCGTTTTCAGGTGGGCTGGATACCAGTGTAGCCGTGGCGTGGATGCGGGAAAAGGGCGCTGTGCCGTACGCATATACTGCTCACCTGGCGCAACCTGATGAGGCTGACATCGACTCTATTCCATCGCGGGCTTTGCAATACGGCGCGGAGAAGGCGCGACTGGTCGATTGCCGTGCCGATCTCGTCCGTGAGGGGCTCATCGCGCTCATGTGCGGGGCGTTCCATATCTCTACGGCTGGTAAGACGTACTTCAACACAACCCCCCTCGGACGAGCAGTTACGGGTACCCGTCTCGTAGCTGCGATGGCTGAGGATGGTGTGAACATATGGGGAGACGGCAGTACCTATAAAGGTAACGACATCGAGCGCTTTTATCGTTACGGTTTATTAGTTAATCCTAACCTTCGGATCTACAAGCCATGGCTCGACCAGGGTTTCATCAGTGAGCTCGGAGGTCGTGCCGAGATGAGTGCCTGGCTTGTGGCGAGAGATCTGCCGTACCGGGCCTCGGGAGAGAAGGCGTATTCGACTGATGCGAATCTGTGGGGAGCCACGCATGAGGCGAAAAAGCTCGAATTCCTCGATGAGAGCGAATACTTGATTGAACCTATCATGGGGGTCAAGTCGTGGGATTCAGGGGTTTCTATCGAGCCGGAGGTCGTATCGGTAACCTTTTCTGAAGGACTCCCGGTGATGCTGAATGGTAGGGAATTCCCAAGCGAGGTTTTGCTAGCACTCGAAGCAAACGCAATTGGTGGTCGGCACGGGCTAGGTGTATCGGATCAGATCGAGAATCGGATAATCGAGGCCAAGAGTAGGGGGATATACGAGGCGCCAGGGCTCAAGCTGCTACATATCGCTTACGAACGGCTCATAAGCGGAATTCATAATGAAGACTCCTTGGATCAATACCGTGTGTCTGGATACCGGCTTGGCCGACTACTATACCAGGGGCGATGGTTCGATCCGCAGGCGATGATGCTCAAGGAGTCTCTCGTGCGTTGGATCGGTAAGGCGGTCTCGGGAACGGTAACCTTGGAATTACGCAGAGGCGACGACTACACGATACTAAACACTGAAAGCCCTAATCTGACCTACAGCCCAGAGCGTCTGACTATGGAGCGGGGTGGTGAGGGCTTCTCAGCAGCCGACCGTATTGGGCAGCTTTCACTGAGAAACCTCGATATTTCAGATACTCGGGGTAAATTACAAGTGTATCGTGATGCCGGAGTATTGGGCAGCTCGTTGGTCGCTCCGTCGGCACTGTTAGGAGAGGAGTGAGGGGGTGTACCTATTATGAAAATGTTCCTCGCAACTGTTGTTTTTCTGTTGAGCGCTCATTCGCTGTACGCAGAGGAGGTCTGGCTTCAGGTAAAAGAATCTTTGGTTCGCACTGAACCGCGATTTTACGCGCGTGGTTTAGCGCCCGTGAAGTATGGAGACCGTCTTCAGGCCTTATCTCGAGACAGCGGGTGGATAAAGGTAGAGTTGGGGAAGACGCAAGGATATCTCCCAGAATCTTCGATTTCACCCAAGCGGATCGTACTCTCCAATCTTCGCGCAGTGTCGGTCGAAGCGGATGCCGCAGATGTTGTTCTTGCCGGCAAGGGTTTTGGTAAGGAGATTGAGGAACAGTACCGTCAGAGTGTTTCTGGACTGAGGTTTGATTTGGTGAATTCGGTCGAGAGATCTAGCAAGGTTACTCCGAAGGAAGTCGCGCAGTTTGTCAGCAAGGGAGGTTTGAAATGAGGCAGGTCTGCATGTGCCGAAAGAGCTTCTCTAGGATCAATGTATTCGCTTTTTTGATCAGCGGAATTTTTGTCGTTACGGGTTGCACCAATCCGGCCTTCAAACAGGTTGGCGCGTCGATACTTTCATCAACAGGTTACGTGAGTTCCACGGCAGCCGAAGGGCTTCTAGGAGCTGGCTCAAATCTCGTGGAGTCGCAGCGAGCGCTCACAGCTGAGCAGGAGTACTACCTAGGCCGAGCCGTTTCCGCGAATCTCCTTGCAACATACCAGCCCGTGCTGACGAGTAGTACCATGCAGTACGTCAATAAAGTCGGTATGGCGATAGCAAGTGTTTCTGATCTTCCCGAGACGTTTGGGGGATATCACTTCGCTTTGGTCGAATCGGATCAGATTAACGCTTTTGCAGCTCCAGGGGGCTTCATCTATGTATCGACCGGCTTCGTGCGTAGATTACCGGACGAGGACTGTTTGGCAGCGGTACTTGCTCACGAGGTAGCTCACGTTAATTTGAAGCATGGTGTTTCGGCTATTTCCAACGCGAAGCTGCTGTCGTCGCTTGGCGAGTTCACCAAGCACGGAGTATCGATAGCAGGTTCTAAGGTAAGCACACCGGCCGAACTTGCGTCGCTCACGAGCGCTTTGACCGAGAGCGTTTCCGGTGTAACCGACAAGCTGTTGCGCTCAGGATTTGACCGCAGTCAGGAGTATCAGGCAGACCTCTATGCGGCACGCCTGCTCGAGCGTGCAGGGTATGACCCGCATGCGCTGGTTCGGGTTCTCACGATTCTGAGAGATAGTCAAGCAGATGATGCAGACGGGTGGTATGCAACTCACCCTGCCCCGAAGAAGCGTATCTCGGAGCTCGAAGGTGATTTCGATTTTGCAGCGTCACAGGGACCCCACGCCGAACGAACAGCACGCTTTAAGCAAGCTGTGAAGTAGTCACCGATAGCACAGGACATGCAGTCTACAGCGATCAGTTCTAGGCGACACGTTTTCATCCTCGCGATTGTGACAGGCTTGGCTGTCGCCAGCGGATTGTATTTCGGTGTGCTCAGCGAGATCGAAAATCGATCCTGGGACTGGAGAGTTCAAATTGCAGCACGGCCTGAACAACATGATCCAGCGATCAAGATACTGATGATCGACCAGACATCGATCGACTACTTCGCGGAAAACTTCAAGATGCCCTGGCCATGGCCACGCTCTATGTACGTGCCTGTCGTGAAATTCTTGGCGAAAGCTGGTGCCAAGGGGGTAGCATTCGACATGCTCTTCACAGAGCCTGGTAGTAATGAAGGTGACGACGAGGAGTTTGCGCAAGCGCTGAGAGAGGTCCGATCCTCATTACCAGTGATTAGCGCGCTGGCAGTTCGTACGGCAGAGTCGAAAGTTCACCAGAAAGAGAGCGAGACCCTACGGCAGCTTCGTAGTGCTGACGAGGGCACAGCTCTGGCTCGTGCGCTCGGTAGTCGAGCCCCGGTATATGAACATGCGGTTATACCCGTGGAGGGCATTCTACGAGCAAGCACGGATGTAGGGAATACGCAGGCTCAACCGGACTCTGACAAGGTATTTCGACGAACCGGTATGGGTGCGTATGTGGGAGCAACTCCGATTCTCAACCTACCGTTTGCATTTTTTCGTCACATTCATCCGACCGATTTTGCGTTGAGAGAGTTAGAAGATAGAGCGGATACGTCAGGAAGGTTCTTGGTGAAGTTTCATGGCCCAGCTCGCACCTACGAATGGTACTCGATTCATGCGGTGATAGCGAGCTGGATACAGATGAGCGAGGGAGGCACTCCCGACCTTCCGGTTGAAACCTTCAAAGATGCGTATGTATTTGTCGGGGCGAGCGCGCCGGCACTGCTCGATTTTCGGCCTGTGCCCTTTCCAGGAGTGTATCCGGGGGTAGAGTTCAATGCGACCGTCCTGGACAATCTTTTGCACCGGTCTTTCAATCATGAACTACCCCTGTGGATGGCCATCCTGCTTGGCGTGGCGATGGTGTTCGGTGCGGTGCTCCTAACGCTTACTTTCTCGGCTCGTCAGGTGTCAGTGCTTTCTGTGTGGGGCGCATCGTGGATCGCCTGCTGCTTTGGGGCAGCATATTTTGGATGGTGGATCCCGATGATAATTCCGCTTCTTGGGATGGTCCTGGGGACACTGGGAACGGTGGTGATCCAGTATCGTTCTGAAGGACGGCAGCACCGATTCATCAGAGATGCATTTTCGCGTTACGTTGCCCCCGAAGTGATTCAATCGATAGTAAACTCGCCAGCGACCTTGGCGCTTGGTGGCGAGAAGAGAGAGCTGACTATCTTGTTCTCGGACATCGAAGGCTTCACTCGGATCTCCGAGAGGTTGTCTCCTGCTGAACTGGTGAAGTTTCTCAATCTTTTCCTCTCTGAGATGACCACGATAATTCTGGGCTCCGGAGGTACGCTCGATAAGTATCAAGGCGATGCTATAATCGCTTTTTGGAACGCTCCTTTGCCAGTTGTCGACCATCGCCGGCGCGCTGTCGAAGCAGCCTGTATGTGCCAGAGACGTCTGCGTGAGCTAGCTCCTCAATTCGAACAGGAATTTGGGGTGAAGGTACGGATGAGGGTAGGGCTTCACACCGGAGAAGTCACAGTGGGAAATTTTGGTTCTTCTACGCGCTTCAACTACACCATTATCGGTGATGCGGCGAATGTAGCGTCTCGTCTCGAAGGCGTAAACAAGGTTTTCGGAAGTAACATCATGGTTTCATCGGCTACGCGGGAGTCGCTCGATAACGGACTCATATGGAGAACCCTGGGAGAGATTCGAGTAGTCGGACGTAAGGAAACAGTAATCGTGCACGAGCCGCTGGACGAATCGACTACAGGGTTCATCGTCCAGAATCTGTCGCTCTATGAGGAAGCTCGTCGTTGTTTTGATGAGCAGAATCTCGAAAGGGCTGAGGAGCTCTTTTCGAGGCTTTCTGAGGACTATGTGAGTCGCGCGTACCTTTCGAGAATTCAGCAGTACAGGCAGAATGGAGGTACCTTCACGCACATCTGGAATTTGACGGAGAAGTAATCGCCATGGGTATCAAAGTGGTTTCGGCTAAAGAGGATCAGGGCGCAGCATTCAACATAGCAGCCAAGGCGATATTCGCCGTATGCGCGAAGGTGCCTCAAGGTAAGGAGCCCGTCATCGCCCTCTGTGGAGGTAGAAGTGTGGTCGGATTGCTCAGTGCCTTGAGGCATGAATCAGCGCATCAGCCAGCTGGGCTCATGCGACGTGTGCACTTCTTTATGGCAGACGAGCGCCTTGTTCCTTTGAACGACGAAAATAGCAACTATGGAGCGCTCCACCGGCTTTTGTTTGCTGACCTGGTGAAAGAAGGAACGATTGGAGCAGAGCAACTTCATCCACTGAATCCAGAGCCATGTGAGAGTGATCACGGCTGTGCTGCCTATACGGATGAACTCAACCGCCATGGTGGCCATTTTACGGTAGTAGTTCTCGGAATAGGTGAAGATGGCCACGTGGCTGGACTCTTCCCGAATCACCCGGTATTGCAGCGCCGAGAAAGGACCTTCTTTTCATTTTACGATTCTCCCAAGCCACCACCGCAACGTATGACTGCAAGTGTGCAACTTATCCGTGAGGCAGAGCTGTGTGTGTTATTGGCATTAGGGGAGGGTAAGCGCGATGCGTGGGGGAGGTTTTCTAACCCGGGGACTTCGTTCGAGGAGTGTCCGAGCCTTATCGGTAAAGAAGTGCAGGAATGCATCGTAGTAACAGACCTCGAATGATAAACCCAGCCGTTCTCGTTTGTTTCAAAAATGAATGAAGCTGGGTTTGCTTCAATCCGGCAGCGAAGTTCGTAGCTCGTTGAAGAGTGCCATAAACTTCTCTATCGTCTTCGGGTAGTGCTTTCCAAATCGTCGAATTACCAGGGAGTAGAATTCCTCAGGTGAGGTTGCGACGATCAGTTCCATACGACGGAAGATCGGATGTTGGTCTAAGATAGCTCTTCGCTTCTTGAAATAATTCTCTGCAAGTCGAGCTTTCATGACGGAATGAAAAAATTCACGGTTATCGTCAGATAACGAATAAAAAGTGCGAGTATAAGACCGATACTCGTCAGTGTTACAAAAGTCGCCGCAGCGTCGCTTGTTTTTGAAGAATCTGACCGGGTGATACTCGAAAAGAACTCCATCCACCAGGAAATCTACGGTTCGAGTGTTTCCCCGCTCGTCTTTCCCGATACCCACCTGAAAAGTGACACCCTCCTTCAGTTGAAAGTGAGGAATGAATCTCTGCAGTAGCTCGGCGCATATCGCCTCGGATCGGGAGCAGAAGCGAACAGCCTCCTCTTTTCTCGAGGTGATTAAATCAATCGTCTTTTCGTCTAAGTCCTCGCCGCTTGTGTCATGTGCGAGACCACAGCGATGCTTTCTTTTCTTCTTTTTCTTGAATTTATTAGGAATTTGAGGGACTAAATCGCCTAACTCATCACTGATGTGTTCGGATGATTCCAGCGACTGATTGCGAACCGTGACCGCAAAGTCTTCTTTCAAAAGCTCCCTCCATGAGCTGGGAGGAGTGGCATACCCCTCGCACCTGCAAGAGCCCTACTTCTTCTGATGATAGTACTATCGGTACGGATTCAGGATATCGTGAGTTGAATTTTCTGACGAGAGGTAATTAAACCCTGCGCGAGTGATTTTCTTCAAAGATCACTTGCACGGGGTTGATACCAACCGCGGGAAAGGTATCTTGTGACCTGATCGGATACCTGCTCTTTGCCTTAGAGTGCGTAACAAAAATGAACCTCGTAGCGAGGATGAGCGAAATCGGCAACGACGAGGATGCAGGCAAAAAAGGCGCGGAGACGTGCCCTCAGCGGCACGTTGAGCACCTTTTTTGCCGAAGACGAAGTAGCTGCCGATTGCAGCCATCCGAAGCAGAGGAGCATTTTTGTTACGCACTCTTACACAAAGCCTGCTTGAAAGCTGCGCTACAGCACCCGTACAGCTTCTTCTTCCTCGAAGCTGAAAGGGAGGAGGCACGAGTAAGCTACTGATTCGCCTGCGGCCGCACGAACAAAGGTAGAATTTGTTGAAACGCGACCTACGACATTGAAGCGAAATCCGAATTGATTATTCGAGCGAATGGTACGACCGAGTAGCTCCGCGTCTGAAAACTGATACACGACGAACTGTGAGCCGTCTGCACAGGGCAGCACGGCATCTGGCGATCGTCCATCAGTATCCTCCGTCGACCCATCATAGATCTCCGAAGAGGTCGGGACGTAATTGAGCTGTGGTGGGACCCGCACTACGACCTCGATTCCATCGGGTGTTCCATCGAACTCCGTACCGGTCTCAAAAAATATCTCGACGCGGACGCTTTCACCTCGTTCGATATCATCTGCCAAGATGTTGACGTCCTGAACCCTATAGCCTCCCGACAGTGCAGAATCAGAACCTCCACACCCGAAGCAGAGCAGCGTTACGAGAAGAAACGGTATGATTCGCATACATTGCTCCCTAGTCAGCATTAACTGGCTGAATTTCGCCTACCGCGCTCTAGTTACCTCTACGCGTTTCACTAGTATACTCAACTTATCGTAGAGTCTGCTAGCCAAATATTGGTGTGTATCCTCAGGTAGATTGAAGCTCTTACCTTTCAAAAAATGTGCCCTGGGTGAGTTGTATCCATGTTCGAGAGCACCGATAGCGTTGTTTAATCGCAGGTCGGTGGGATATAAGTTTAGAGTGCGTAACAAAAATGCTCCTCTGCTTCGGATGGCTGCAATCGGCAGCT
>JBBAUR010000017.1:0-56322 GCA_040398075.1 Bdellovibrionota bacterium
AGTTTGAATCGAGGAACCACTGCAACGCCCCATTCGTTAATTCAAATCTTGGCTCCGCCAAGTTTGAATCGAGGAAACACTGCAACGCCCCATTCGTTAATTCAAATCTTGGCTCCGCCAAGTTTGAATCGAGGAAACACTGCGTCGTTAATTCAAATCTTGGCTCTGCCAAGTTTGAATCGAGGAAACACTGCGTCGTTAATTCAAATCTTGGCTCCGCCAAGTTTGAATCGAGGAAACATGGAGCGGGTGAAGGGATTCGAACCCTCGACCTCTTCCTTGGCAAGGAAGCGCTCTAGCCAACTGAGCTACACCCGCGCGAAGGAGATTGAACTACTTCATGCCCTGCTAATTGTCAACGCCTGGCCACCGGACACTATCGCAGCTCAGATGACGATGGCCGAAGAGCGTATTGGCGTCCGGCCTCCGATTTAGGTAAGCTATTGGGGCATTTATTTAGAAACGGGACATTTGAGGGTTGGCTATGAACGACGCATGGGACGAGCGTAGGCGCGCACAGGAGGAAGGCTACTTTGAGCGATTGAACAAGGAGGCCCTAGCCCGTCTGGCTCGCAAGCAGGAGGGTCCTGTTAGACCGAGCCCGGTGACGGGTAAGCCCATGGAGGCTATAACCCTAATGGGCATAGTGGTCGACCGGTGTATCGACAGTGGCGGTATTTGGCTGGATGCCGGTGAGCTGGAGCAACTCCTCAGCGCTGCGAAAGATAGTAAGGCATCCGTTGAAGACTTCATTGGAACGCTGCCGACGCTCAAACCGAGCGAAACGGTAGTAGCAGAAGGTCAGCCAAGCCCGATTACGGGCACCTCGATGCAGCGTGACAAGGTCTTGGGGATCACGGTGGAGCGGTGCGCGGACAGCGGGGGGATCTGGCTCGACGCTCGAGAGCTCGACCGTCTCATGCGCTCGTCGCATCAGTCACTGAGTAGCTCGATTATGGATTTCTTCTCGATGGTCTTGGGGCGAAAGTAGTCTCTCCCCTCGGGAAGCGAGGCAAAACCCCTCCCTGCTGCGAAAGCGGATCTTGGGCTGCTCTTCTCTAGGACGTTGCGGGTTCGGGCGCCGGCTATTTCACATGACGCGCACCGAAAGCACTATCTTGCCGATGTGCCGACTCGATTTCATGTGTGCGTGTGCCTCCTCGACGCGGTCTAGCGGATAGACAGAATCGACGATCGGCTTGAGCTCTCCTGTATCGAATGAGTGCAAGAACCGGCCTACGAAGCCCGCCACCAGCCCTGCCTTCTCCGCAGCGCTGCGACTACGCAAGACAGAGCCTATAACGCGTGCGCGTTTGCGCATCAGGAGCGCAATATCGAGCTCAGCTCGTGCTCCACTCATGGTAGCGATCGCGATTAAGCGCCCACTGCGCCCCAAGAGCGCCAGATTGCGCTCGAAGTACTCCGCACCAATGATGTCAAGGATGACATCGAGCCCTTCCGGGCTCCAATCTCGCACGGCAGATTCGAAATCATGCTCCTTGTAGTTGACGACCAAGCTTGCTCCAAGTTCACGACAGCGCGAGGCTTTCTCCTCGCTCCCAACCGTACAGGCAACACGCGCGCCAGCAAGGCTACCGAGCTGAATGGCAGCCGTACCAACACCGCTCGAACCGCCGTGAACGAGTAGCCGCTCGCCCGTTTGGAGCTCACCATCCAAAAAGAGGTTTGCATAGGCGGTGATGAACGCCTCAGGAATAGCGGCGGCCTCGACAAAGGTCAGTGCCCGCGGAATGTGCATGACCTGCCCAGCGGGAACAACGACGTACTCCGCATACCCTCCACCAGCAAGCAGAGCACACACTCGATCTCCACTCTTCCACTCCTGAACCCCTTCGCCCACAGCTTCAACGATCCCAGCAACCTCTAGACCGAGAATCGTAGACTCACCCGGTGGTGCTGGATACTTACCCGCACGCTGGAGAAGGTCAGCACGATTGAGGCCGGCTGCGTGCACGGCGATTAAAATCTCGCCACTACTCACCGAGGGAATCGACTCCTCTACCACCCGTAGCTGCCGAGCATTCGAACCTTCATCCACTCTAACGACCCTCATATGATCCCCCTCCCCGATACCGAATAGCAATTGCGCCGTGTCTTGCCTCTAGATCTCGCAACCAGGCCGCTCTTTGTAACGGGGGGACCTCGAAGGTCATGAGCTCCTGTCTGTACGGATGAAAGAATCGCACAGCATAGGAAGCAAGCCTGATCCCGCCCACGTCGAAGTCGCCATCGTTTTGACCCCAATAAAAGGGATCCCCCACAATAGGAAAGCCCTCTGCTGAACAATGAACCCTAATCTGATGTGTCCGTCCACTCAAAGGTTCAGCTTGTATGATACTCCGACGCTCTGGCACGTGCTCACCATACGAAAAGAGCACCGATGCCCTCGTATGAGCCTCTTCACCCTCCACCATTACTGCACGCCGCAACACCGCGTGTCGCGGATCGCGCGCAATACGCCACGTGAGGTCTCGCTCCATCCAGTCAGGCACACCCCGCAACTCCGCTACATAGTAGCGCTCGACCCTTCGATGCTCATAGGCTCGCTGGAGGTGACGATTCATCCGTTCGGAGAGCGAGAAGAGCAGCACACCACTAACCCCTACATCCAGCCGGGAAGGAAGATGTACCGGTCGTCCCAGGTACTCTCGCACGTACCTCATCAGGTTAAAGCGTAGCTGATCTCGCGGCGCTGTGGTCGGAAGACCGGCTGGTTTGACTACAACCCCCACATCATCATCGCAATACAGTATCGAGCACGCGTCAAAAGGAGGATAGAGCGAGGCTATGTCTGCGAGGGGACAGGTGGGTTCGTAGTATTCCAATCGACACGGGGGTACGATCGGAGTGTCGGGGGTCGATGCACGACCTGCCACGTAAACGCCTCCGAGCGCAAAGCGCACCGCCCACGATTCACGGTCGATGTGCTGTAAGCGGAGGACGAGCTCCTGTTCGCAGGTGCTTCCACCCGCTGCCACCTGCGTTATCTCCCAACACCACCTCCGACTCGGGAAGGTCGAATTGATCCGCGCAAGGCGCCCTGCACTCAGTTCAGTAGGATAATCCAACATCTCTGGTGAGTCTGTACGCAGCCGGCGCGCTAGGCAAGGGGAGGCTTGCGACAAACCTCACCTTCTCACCAACCATTTCACACCTCAGTGCAGCTCCACGTCTCAGCCAGCAACGCGGCAGCGCAGCGAAAAAGAGGCTTGAAAGGGGTGCCGGCATCCAGAGTACTATACCGAAGCGCTCATTGAGAGCGCAGATATACCGAGAAATCCCCCTCATGCAGCCTCGTTCCTCCTTCCTTATCCTGTTTGCCCTTGCAATCACGCTCGCGGTAGGTGTACAGCTCACCCGGCCAAGCACGGAGCTCACCCTCGAGCTAACTGGCACCTCGGTTCGCTACCGAGTAGGGGATAATATCTTCGAAGGCCCCTATCAGGAGAGCGAGTTAAGAGGGCTCTGGCTTCAGCGTTCCGTGTCTGCCGTCTCTGAAACAGCCGTCGAATGGATTAGGCTCGGAGAAGAGTTCATCCTTCCTCCCAAGCGCTCATTTTTCTTTGGAGGCCGGTTGTACGGTCCTTCGTCGAAGGTCTCGAGCGTCGTGCCTTACCGACAAACTTTCGGCGATTGGAGCAGAGATCTCTTCGACGGCGAATTGGAGAAGGTGAGTGAGCGGTCCTTCTCGATACCCCTGCATCTGGAGGCGAAGGTAACCGGAAGAGGCACAACTCAGCTGGTACTCCACGGAACTACCCACGCGCTTGTCGCGAGTGTACGGAGTGGTTTGATGAACAACGACCTCTCCATCTGCATACGGAACGCAGATTGTCTGTACGCAGCTTCCTATGAGAAGCCCCTGCTCGCGAGTCTCATCGGCCTCGGCAATACGATACTTTCTTGGGGATTACTCGCCGTTCTATTAGCGCTCGGTGTGAAAGTCTGCTCCTGGTTGGCTTATCGGATGCAGAGCCATCGGCACGTCCAAACCTCTGGCACTGCTTGGCCTAAACTTTCATGGACCCTCGCAATACTCCTGGCACTTGCGCATTTCGGTATGGCCTTCAGCTTTGCCCGCGGCGTTCTCGGTGGTATCCCCCACATTCCCGATTCAGTAGTCTACATGGAGCAGGCTCGGACGTTGGCTTATGGGCTGCTCGACATCCTGCTGCCACCGCAGCTTCCCCACGAACCTTTCTACACTCTGGGAGCAGTTGCCCGCGACGGTACAATGACCTTCTGGTACAACCGCTTTTGGCCCTTCCTGATAGCGCTGGCACTCCGTGTAGGCTGCGAGGGCTTCCTGCTTCCCCTCCTCTCGACCTGCACCGCGATACTGCTCTTTTCCTTCTCATCAGCTCTTGTAGGTCGTCGAGTAGCCCTCGTTGCCACTGCAGTCTACTCCTTTTCCCCCTTTACGATTACTCAGGCCGGAGATTTCATGACGCATGTACCGACAAGCTTCCTCATAGTGGCCACCCTCGAGGCCTTACGTGTCGGAGCATCTCGAAGGTGCGCTGCTCTTTTCCTCGTCGCTGGGGTCTGTGGCGCATTCGCCTTCGGAATACGCCCCCTCACCACCGTTGCGCTTGCTGTAGCAGCGCTTGTCTGGTTTCTTCCCTTGGCATACGCGCAGAGACAGGTGCTACGTGCCAGCTCTCTGTTTATCGTCGGAGCTGCTCCGCTCTTACTACTCCTGGGGCTCGACAATTCGAGCATCACAGGCGAGGCCCTGGTGTTTCCGCATGCGCGTTTCCACTCTCCTCACACAGGCTTTGAATCGCTCCCGGCTGGGGCTATGCTCATGGATTCCCAAGCAGCGCTCCTCTCGCCAATTCTTTTTGCCACCCCCGTGGTCGGGCTCAGTGTAGCCTTGGCACTCCTACCCTTGCTGCTCACGCCCCAGCGCACCGTACTTCAGCTGCTACTCATGCCGGCTGCACTCCTAGCAGCTTACCACCTGTGGCCACTCAATGGATTGCACGGATATGGACCACGGTTCCTCTTTGAAGCTACACCTTACCTGTGCACACTGATCGGACTGGGAATCGTGGCGATATGGGACCAGCTCCCCTCCCGTACCCTCAGAGCGGCGTTACTGGTCGGATTCGCAACGCTCTTTCTCTTCAATGCTCACTTACTTCAGAGAGAGCTCCCCACATATGAGGATTACAACGAGATTTCTGTCAAGGTTGCGCGAAATCTCGAACGTATCTCGCAAGAGCAGAGCGTAGTCCTCGTTGAGGGCGAACTGTGGCAGAACCAAGGATATGCAAACATGTGGATAGACCCGACCCTTTCGAATTTTGTTGCACTCCGTAAGTCACCCGATATCAAGTGGCAAGCTGTCCTGGAGCATTACCCACATCACAAACGGTACTCATTAGCTCATGGCAAGCTGTTTCGAATCGACTCATCGGGCGTGGCTACACCTTTCGAAGATACGGAGTAGTGTCCACAATGACGCCTACTCCGATAGCGGGTATCCGCACCATCCAGGAACTCAGGGACTGCGATTCAGGTACCGCTCACACAGTCTCTCTGTCTGCTGAGCTACGAACTGTTCCACGGGAGATCCTCGAGCATGCTCCGAACGTGAAGGTGTTGGACCTGAGCCACAATCAGCTCGATTCACTACCCGATTGGCTCAGTGAGCTTCGCTCCCTGGAGGTTATATTCTTGAGTAACAATCGATTCCGAGAGGTGCCCCGCGTTCTAGGGAGTTTGCGATCACTCCGGATGCTCGGTATGCGCGCCTGCCGGCTCGAGCACATTCCACGAGAAGCGCTACCATCTTCGCTGATCTGGCTGACCCTTACCGACAATTATCTTCGCTCGTTACCACCTGAGATCGGGTCACTAGAGCGGCTCCGCAAGGTCCTTCTTGCTGGCAACCAACTTTCCGACCTACCTGAATCGTTCGCCAACCTGAGCTCGCTCGAGCTTTTGAGGCTCTCTGCAAACCGCTTCGAGCGCTTCCCGGCCTGGCTCCTCCGCCTACCTAACCTGGCCTGGCTCGCCATAGCGGGAAACCCGTGCTCCGCTACAGACGAGGTTCGGCGCGAGCCTACTACCACCATTCCCTGGTCTCAGCTCACGTTGAGCTCGGAGCTCGGGCGCGGTGCGTCGGGTCCGACCTACTGCGCAGTGTATACACCTCCTGACGGGCCGCCCTATGAGGTTGCAGTAAAGGTCTTTCACTCGCCGGTATCGAGCGATGGGGATTGGCGTGATGAGATAGCTGCTGCTGTCCGTGCCGGGCGCCATCCATGTCTAACCTCCACGATAGCCCCGTTTTCGGAACACCCCGAGGAAAGAAATGGTCTCGTCCTCGAGCTCGTCCCAAACACCTTTACATCCCTCGCAAGACCTCCGAGCTTCGAGAGTTGCACGAGAGATGTCTACGCGAGCAACGAATACCTTTCGTTTCCCGTGGCGCTCGCGTATGCGTCTCAGATAGCGCAAGCTGCGTCATATCTACACGCACGAGAAATCGTACACGGCGATCTCTACGCCCATAATATCCTCGTTGATGGCTCACGAGCTTTGCTCGGTGATTTTGGTGCCGCCTGCGTGTATCAAGGGCATGACGCTCTCGATGGAAGAGCTCTCGAGCAGATAGAGGTGCGAGCGATCGGCATACTGCTCGAGGCGCTCCTTATGGTGGTTGCTACCACGGACCAGGCAACCTACGCACGAGCGATTACTGAGCTCGCGCGCCTAGCTCAGGATTGCCTCGATAAAAAGGTTTCCACGCGCCCCTCGTGTCAGCGCCTCGCCGATGACCTGACCAACCTCGTGCGCCTCACTGAACGCGCTTGACCTCTACGCTGCCTATCTCGTAGGTGCACATAGAGATCAGATACGAATGCTCCAGGGGTGAGATTACGCAACCCGTACGTCGAAGCAGCCGGGGTATCTTCGGTCCCTTGGTACCAGTAGATCCGCCGAATCTTTGGGATCATCGATTTAAGAAATGGAAATACCCGCTGGGCGTATTCAAGCTGATTGTGTACTCCCTGCTTTCCCGACTCAGTAATCCAGATATCTCTCCCAAGACCGTTGAGGAAATCGGCAACACCTCCCGGAAGCAGAACGCGCTCGATGTTCTTTCCGTAGAAGTGCACTGCGTATACATCGCTGAAGGAAAGGATACCTGCATCAATCAAGGCTCTGTTGTAATTGAGGGTATCGGGATAGTTTTGAGCAATAGCCGTCGTGGCTGCATTGATCACCTGCTTACCTGGAGCTATCCCCTTTATTACAGCGTGAGAGCGAGCAAGGAGATCTACGTAGTTGCGCGGTTCTGTCAGGACACTAAGAGTTACATTCTCGGCAAAGTCTGAATTGTTCGGCTCATTCCAGATCTGATATCCAGCCAAGCGGCCTCTGCGTTTGTAACGCGAAACAACCCTCTTTACCCACAACTCCACGAATGTCTCGCGCGGATCTCCCTTTATCCAATTCTTCGAGTCGTTCATCCATGACGGGACGCCAGTCAGTACTGCAAGCGCTTCAACTCCGACGGGCAGTGACCGCACTATCTCGTCATAAAACCCGAAAAACGGCTCAGAGTTCGGTGTCGGTTGAATCTGGTCATTCCATGCAAACAGGACACGTACGCGCCTCAAGCGTAGCGTGTCCTTCACCTCGCGGAATTGGTTACGGATTGAGCCGAAGCGCGGATCGTTGACGAAGGCGTTCAATCCCAGGAGGTTGTAAGGAACGCTCTTCTTGGGGGTAAAAACGTCCTCTAGACCCTCGAGTACCGGCGGTTCTTCGGAGGGAAGAGCTCTGCACTCCACACCACCACACATAAGCGAAATGCCGAGGAGGAAGGAGATCGTCGGTCGTACGAGCCTCATGCACCCACACTAGTCAAATAAAGCCACTCCGCGCAACGAGTATTCGACCAGAAGGAGTAGCGGACTGCTCGTAAGCGATGTGTTTCCTAGTGTGGAGAGCGCGTGCTCAAGAGATTGGTCAACTCCAGAGCGCGTTGCGCGTTCATCAAGGAGAGTATCTGACCGATCCGCTTCTCCGGCATACGCTGAATCAGAGAGAGTGCTACCTGAACATCGAGTTGCTCCAGGAGGTGCGCCGCCTCGGGAGGATTCATCGAGCCGTATACATTCGCAAGTTGGTCCAGCTGACCGTTGCGCTGCTTTTCACCCTTTTCACGCTCTATCTTGAGCCGCTCGGTGAGCTCGCGTAGTTCGGTGAGCCTTCCTGCAAGATCGCGGTCGCGTGCATTGAGCTCCATCTCCTTCTGCTCCATACGCGCACTCCTTTCCTCGAGTTCGGCCCGCCTGTGATCGAGAGAGGTGAGAACCTTGACCTCCTCTTTGCTCCATTGTGGCCCCACGGGCACGGGAGCCACCACTGCAGCTTCAACAGGCTCTACGTCTGCAACACCACTTGCTTCAATGGCAGACAGAGCGACCTTTACACAGCAGACTACGGCTACGAATAGCACCGCCACTGCTGGGCCGTTACTCGTACTGGTTCGAAAACCAGGAGCCGAGCGCGGAACGGGCCTGCGTGCAGCCTCAGCACTGCGGGTAGGCCGCGCAGTCGGTGCAGGCTTACCGTTCAAGCCCGTTTTGAGAGCATCGGCTATCTCCTTCGCCAGCTTCGAATTCGGCGCTCCGCTGGGCGGAGCTGCCACTGGTGGCTTATCTCCACGCTTGTGCATCATCTGACTCATAGCCTTGTGCAGATCGTCGTACAACTCTCGGGCCTGCTCGCGTGTCAATCTCTTCTCTGCCATCTCATCATCCTTGAATCAGTGCGCGGCGTTTGCTACTGAGCCTTCCTACCCGCCCTCTGAACTGCGAACTCATCGAGCTGCGCACCTTCGTCCTTGCGCGTCTGCTCGACATACTCCTGTCTTCGTTTCTCCCGTAGCTTCTCGAGGGCCTGAGCCTCCTTACTAGCTTCGATATACCGTTCTCGAGCCTCCTCGGCCGCCCGCTGCGCCTCTGCGACCCGCACGCGCTGCTGTTCGATCTGCTCGTGTAATCGGGTCGAATAGTCGCCTACGAGTACCAGCTCACCTGCAGAATACGTGCCACCCTCCTTGACCTTAGAACGGAGAAACTCCTGGTCTAAGTCCTCTAAAACACCACGTTCTCGGTCAAGCTCGAAGTTGCGCTGGACAAGTTCTTGACGCAGCTCGTCACGGAACCGTTCGCGGATCTCCAGAACTCGCTGTAATCGAAAGTTGAAGCGCTTCATGAATTGACGATGTCGCCCATCAACTGCCAGGTCTGCTGCAGAGAGCTCGGCTCATCAGAGCTCTGCTTGAGGAATCGATTCACGGCATCGATCTTCTCCACTGCCCGGTCGACCCTGGCGTTTTGCCCCGGCTTGTAGGCACCGATCGTGATCAGGTCTTCGGCATCCTGATAGGCCGCTATGATCTCACGTATCTGCGTCGCTATGCTCATGCCCTGTTTGGGTATCAAGTCGGACATTACTCGCGAGATACTTTGCAGTACATCAATAGCCGGATAGTGCCCCCGAGCAGCAAGTTTACGACTCAACACGATGTGTCCGTCCAAGATACCTCGTACCGTATCGGCTACCGGTTCATTCATATCGTCACCCTCGACGAGAACGGTATACAGGCCGGTAATACTACCCCGTCCCTCGCACGTTCCGGCGCGTTCGAGCAGCTTAGGGAGTATTGCGAACACAGATGGCGTGTATCCCCGCGTACTCGGCGGTTCTCCTACGGCAAGCCCCACCTCTCGTTGAGCCATAGCGAGACGTGTCACGGAGTCTAGCATCAGCACGACGCGCTTTCCCATGTCACGGAAATACTCGGCGATCGCCGTTGCCATGAAGGCTGCACGGATACGCAGCAGCGCAGATTGGTTTCCAGTGGCCACCACCACAACGGAGCGCGCCAAACCCTCAGGACCGAGATCGCGCTCGATGAACTCCCGAACCTCTCTTCCGCGCTCTCCTATCAACCCGATCACATTCACGTCACTCGAGGAGTGTTTAGCCACCATACCAAGTAGAGTCGACTTTCCAACACCGGAGCCCGCCATAATCGCCACACGTTGGCCCTGCCCGACAGTGAGCAATCCGTTCATCGCCCGCACGCCGAGATCAAAACACTGCGTGATGCGAGTTCGCGACACCGGATTCGGCGGCTCTCGATACAACGGGACCATCTGATCCGTCGTCGGCATCGGTCGGCCATCGATCGGGTTACCGAGTGCGTCAATGACCCTCCCCAAAAGCCCCTCGGACACGAATACATCCGCACGATTTTCACCAGCGGTGATCGTGGCTCCTGGCGCAACTCCGTGAATCTCTCCGAACGGCATCAATAAGACCCGATCGCTCTTGAACCCTACCACCTGTGCCGGGATGCTGGTCGAGCCATTACTGACCAACACCTGTGAACCAACCGACACGAACGGGCCCGAGCCTTCTATGATCAGACCGGTAACGTCCGTGACAGTACCGCGCACTTCAAAATTACTCGCGACTCGCACAGCCGCGTGTGCCCGTTCGAAGATCCCTTCCATCGCCCTACCGAACCTTTATGACCTGTTCGCGGATACGCTCCCACGCCTTGTCGATCTGATAGTCGACAACACCTCCCAACATCTCCACCACGCAGCCGGACTTGATCGTGTCGTCTGCTTCGAACGCCCAACCGCCGTCGAACTCCTTGAACTGCTTGGAGAGGTTGAGGAGATTGAGAAACTCAAGGTCCTGTGAGCTGACTTTTATGCTCTTGATCTTGGCACCACCCGCCAGAGCGATCCCCTCCTTTATGACATCGATGATGTACTCAGGGTTCACATCAACTATGGTTCCCACGAGCTTGTGCGAGATCTCGAGAGCTAGGTTCAGGGCCTGTTGTTCGATCGATGCAAGACCTTCGTTGAGCTGCGCTCCGATGTCCTCGATCACTCCGATATAACGCTCTTCGAGCTGTCTACTCTTCTCCTCCGCCTCTGCAACAGCTATTGCTCTCCCCTCTTCGAGGCCCTGCGCTCGTGCCTGCTCGACCTGTTGCGCATGCTCCGCTGCATGGACCTGCACTTGGCGCTCGACCTCCTGGGCGATATCATCCTCGGTAAGACGTCTAGTCGGAGAATATACACCTGCCGATCCCTGTCCGTGTCGACGAGACTTCGTATTTCCGATTCGACCCCCGAAGTCGGAAAACATCGGATCCAGGTTGAAGTCATCTGCACTGAGCGTTTGGAACTCCATCGGCACGAAAGCGTTGTTGTTCTCGAACTGGCCCACAACAGGCCAGCCGGTGTCGGCGTATTTGGTGGGTTTGTAACTCTCGACGGTAAGGCTGGAATCGGAGTGTGCGGGCTTGGAGTTTTCACTCATCTTTTGAAGTCCTACTGATCTTTACAACCTACCGTCATTGAGCCAGTACCTGATCAACAGCGCTGCCTGCTGCGGATTCTCTTTGACCAGGCGAGAGTTCTCTGCCATCAGCTCCCCGAGCTGCTCGAGGTCAACAGCTGGCTCGAAGCTGGGGATCGTTGCTTTGGAGCGCTCCGCGTCGAGCTCTGCTTCTAGCTCATGAATTCCCGTTGGAAGAAGCCGCGCCAAATCCACCTCCGCTTCGGTCGGAGTGACTAGGAACTTCACCATCGGCCGCAGCAGAAAGAAGAAGAACAGAAATACGCACAGATAGGGAATTGCGAGCGATGCGTATCGGAAATACTGGCTCTCCTTGTATGCCTTGTCCAGTTGAGACGCCAAGCTTTGGTCAGGCTCGTAAAATGGCACGTTCTCGACCGTCACTATATCACCGCGCGTTCCGTCGTAGCCGATCGCCGACTTCACGATACCTTCTACTTGCGCAAGCATCTCCTGCGAGAGCGGCTTGAAGGTTTTGGCCTGCTTTACCTCTGCTTTACCTTCAGCCGATGCCCCGCTAGCTACTTCGTCATAATAACCATCCACGAGCACCGCAGCTGATAGCTTCATGAGCCTACCGCGAGCTTGCTCACTCTTGATGACTGCCCTCGAAACCTCGAAGTTCTTGACGTTTTCCTTACGAGAGCTCTGCTCTGTTCCGACCTCTGGGGGCGAGAGCAACTTCGGATCGTTGGTCAGATTCGATACGACTCCCGGCACTCCTCCACGCTGGGATGCGCCAGCCCCTTCCTCGATGCTGCGCTCCGACCGCAATACACGTCCACCCGGGTCAAAACTCTCCTCTTCTCGTGCACTCGAGGAGAAGTCGATATCGGCTGTCACGCGTGCAACGACCTTGCCAGGTCCAAGGACCTTGGCGAGCATCGCTTCTATACGTTGAACGTATCCCTTCTCCACTTCACGCGCGTACTGCAATCGCGTCGCATCTGGACCGAGCTCCTCACCCTCCTGATCCTTCGGAGTAAGGAGATTACCGAATACATCGATAATCGTGACCTGCTCGGGCTTGAGCCCCTCGACACTCCCTGCAACGAAGTTCGCGATGCCACGAATCTGCTTCTTATCGAGTTCACCACCTGGTCGTAGTTTGAGTAAGACCGAGGCGGAGGGCTCTTGTGCCTGCTTCGAGAAGATCGTTTTCTCGGGTTGGGAGATGTGGACGCGTGCAGACAACACCGCGTCGAGCGACATGATAGTTCTCTCCAGCTCGCCCTGGACAGCTCGTTGTTTCTTGACCATCTCCCCAAGAGTAGTAGTCGCGAAGTTCGTTCCATCGAACAGCTCGAAACCGACGGTCCCTGTTTTCGGTAGTCCCTCTGCTGCAAGGCTCATACGGAGCTCGTGCACTTGCTCAGGAGGCTTGATAGAGATCGTACTACCATCGATCTTGTAAGCGATCTTGAGCTCTTTTAGGCGCTCTACGACTCCTGCTGCATCTGCGGTACTCAAGTCTGAATACAACACCGTGTAATCGGGATCCGTAGCCAGCTTGGAAACATAAATGACCGCTGCCACTGAAAATATGGTGAGCAGAGGGAAGATGACTTTCTGCGTCAGAGGGAGCTTTAAGTATCCCTCGAACAGCTGCGTAAGAATAGCTTTAGGATCGAGCGTAGAAGCCACGTTACCTCACTAAATGTGTCAAACTTGTGTACGAATTACTTCTTCATAAGCGCGGATGATCTTTCCGCGAATGGCGGACATGAGTTGAAAAGCCACATCGGCCTTCTCGAGAGCTACCATGGCACTATGTGCAGTGATACCATCCTTCTTGAGGGTCAATCCCTCAATCTGCTCCTCAGCTCTGTTCTGCAGGTCATTGACCTCTTGCAGAGCATTCTGGAAGACATCGGCGAACGTCCCCTCCTTACCTCCACTGGTTGGAGCAGTTGGTTTGCTCTCAGAGATACCCTTGATACCCGGTATATGAGGGAGCATTGGATTGATTCCGTTGACGCTCATGATGACTCCTCAACTATGCTGGATTTAGAATGCGACCCGCTTCGGTCTGCATCTGTCGCGCTGTCTCGGTGGCCGCTGCACTGGCTTGATACAGACGGCTTGCAGTCATCATATCGGACATGGTGGTGACCACGTTGATGTTCGGATACGCCACGAAACCTTGAGTATCGGCATCAGGATGCCCAGGTTGATAGACCTGCCGAGGCGCGGATTCATCTACTGTGATGGCTGCCACGGCCGGCTTCTTGAGAGTCATCCGGTCGAGTGCGGACGAAAAGCTTCCGGGCAGATCCTTGGCTACCTGCACGACATCGCGTCGCTTGTACGGCCCACCTTCGGGCGTCCTCGTCGTTTCGGCATTGGCGATATTGGATGCGAGCACATTGACCCGCTTTCTGGCCACTTCCATCCCGCTTGCTAGGACTTCGATTGCGTTGAACATGCTTACCGTCCTTCTCGTATTGCAGTTTTAATTAATCCAATTTGTCGACGAATCAGTCGCGCTGCGTTCATGAAATCGCCACTGTTTTGCGTCAACCGACCCATCTGAAGATCGATGTCTACATTGTTTCCATCTGGCTTGGTCTGCCCGGAGTAATCAGGAACGAAGCGCGAGCTCTGGTTTTGACTTACGTCCAAGTGCTGGGAGTTCGTCTGCATCACGCTCTCACTGCTATTTCCGAAAGCTCGCTCCAGCTCCTTCCCGAACGTAACGTCGACGGCGCGGTACTGAGGCGTCTCGGCGTTGGCGATATTTGCAGCCAGAGCTTGGTTACGCTTCCAGGTCAGGTCCATGCTCTTGGAGAGCCCGGTCACTGATTTATCGAATAGGTTATCAAGTAATTTCATACATGCACCTCGGCCTAATGCTTCTCAGCAAGATACATGCTAGCCATTTATGTAGTTTATTCAGATATATAGCACGCTTTTAGGGTGTCAAATCTATGACAACCACGAGACGGTGTCGGAACTACGACTGGCCGACGCGAGTACCTCTCATCCACGACGGAAGGAGTCTGGTATGGCTATTCCTGAAGCCTCCCGCTGGATCCGCATGAACCTACGCCGCGCCGGGCCGGAAAGCCGGTGCGGGGAGACACGCCGCGGTGAGGGCAACACCGCTGCGAGCGCTGCCGCCTCCGACGAACTGAGCGCCTCAACACCTTTGCCGTAGTGGTACCGGGCGGCAGCTTCGATGCCGTAAATCCCCTCGCCCCACTCGATCACGTTCAAGTACAGCTCGAGAGTACGTTGTTTACCCCACACTGTCCCGGCAACGAGCGCCATCCCAGCCTCAAGCACTTTGCGTACATAGCTCCGGCCCGGCCACAAAAAGACGTTCTTTACCGTTTGCATCGTAATTGTGCTAGCACCGCGGACTTTTTGTTGTCCGGCACCATCCTCTAGTGCGTCTTCGACCGCTGAGAGGTCAATCCCCCAGTGTTGTAGATACCGCGCATCCTCCGCAGCGATAACTGCCTGTTGAACATGTACCGGCACCGTAGAGAGCTTCGTCCACTTCCAGCGCATCTCCACGTTCTTTCCCTCCCACCAATATTCGACCGCCCGAATCAGCATCAGAGGGGTGACGGGTGGTGCAACAACTCGCAAAGTAACCACACTGAGCAGCCATAGTGACGCGAGCACCAATACGCTGGCTCCGAGCTTTCGAAGCCACACATTGCGAGCACGTTTGCGGTAGCGCGGACGAGAAGACACCTTTCGAAGTGTGCTACCAGACGCTGCGGAAGGAAAGAGAGATCCGGAACATAATGAGGCTCTTGTCAAAAGTCTACGGCCAAGCTCGAGCAGTCGTCGCAATCGAGGAGCCGCCCCTGAGCCACTCTCGGAGCAGGAAAGGGTTTTGACCCGGCTCTCCTCGAGCTTACTCCTCGATCAAGATCCCTTCACCGCGGTACTCATGTAACTTATTACGGAGGGTGCGAATGCTGATACCGAGCAATTTTGCTGCCTCCGTCCTGTTGTTCTGCGTGGCCCTGAGGGTCTCGAGGATCAGAGCTTTCTCCATCTCCTGAACCGTTGTTCCGGAACGGACCACCAGAGACCCGTTTGCTTCACTCGCGACGGGCTCTACGCTCCTTTCTATTCGGGCGTTGAGCGGAGGGCTACCGACAGTTTCTGCTCGAAAAGAGTCCAGCTGTATCCCCGGATTCATCGACAACAGAAAATCCGATTCTCGCGGCGTCTCACCTCGCGAGAGGATAGCTGCTCGCTGCACGGCATTCTGTAATTCCCGAATGTTTCCCGGCCATGAGTGAGACATCAAAGCCTCGAGAACTTGCACAGGAAGCGTAGGCGCATGCTCTCCGAGATACTGGCGCATGAAGTGCTCCGTGAGTAATCTGATGTCGGACCGACGCTCTCGCAGAGGCGGTAGTGTCAGAGGTATAACATTCAGTCGATAGTAGAGATCTGCCCGGAATTTCCCGTCTCTGACACTCTCCTCCAAATTTCGATTGGTCGTCGCCAACACCCGCACATCGATCGAGACGGGGTCTTTACCACCGACCCGATCGACCTCACGCTCTTGGAGCACCCTCAGTAACTTGGCCTGAAGCGCGAGCTCCATCTCAGATATCTCATCCAGGAGGATCGTTCCCCCGTGAGCCAACTCGAACTTTCCAATCTTCCGATTTTGAGCTCCGGTAAATGCGCCCTTCTCGTGCCCGAACAACTCGCTCTCCAAAAGGCTCGCCGGAAGAGCAGCGCAGTTGACGGCGATGAATGGCTGCTGACTTCGAGGGCTGCTGGCGTGAACAAATCGAGCGATGAGCTCTTTTCCGGTTCCCGATTCTCCCTGTATGAGCACGGTAGCCTCGCTGCGCGCAACCGCTTCGGCTACCTCGAGAACCCGAATCATGAGGGGGTCATTCGTCACGATTGGTCTTCCACCCTTACCGCGGGCAGACTTCTGGCGACACGCCTTACTCTCCGGGAGAAGCACCCTTTCGATTATTCTCTCGAGATCGGTCGCATTAAAGGGTTTCGTGATGAAATCGGCTGCCCCATTTTGCATAGCTTCGACCGCCTGAGTGATCGTTCCGTAAGCAGTAATCATAATGACTGGGACCTCACTCACCCGCTTCTGAAGCGTTGCTAGAAGCTCAAGTCCCGACATCGTGGGCATCTGTTGGTCCGTGATGATCAGATCGAAGCTTTCGTTCTCCGCCAATTCGAGCGCACTCTGACCATTGTTGACGACAACAGCGTCGAAGCCCTTACGAGACAGACAGGTCTTTATTGCGAGCTGCATGTGGGGGTCGTCATCGGCAACCAGCACACGGATCCTCGAAGGAGCTGTCTGCTTGTCTACTTTATCTCCGGCTGTTTCGTTCAGTTCCATCCTATTCCTCTTCCTTCTGAGCCACTCGCCGCGGCAATGAAATCGTGAACTCGGCCCCCGGCGTGTTACAAACGCTGATGGTCCCACCGTGCGCATCGACTATGCGTTTGACGATGGATAGTCCGAGTCCAGTACCACCACTCCTTCCGGAAACGAACGGCTCGAATACTCGCTTCATCATCTCATCTGAGATCCCCGGTCCGTTATCTCTCACTGTGATGTTGATTGCATCATCCGTCGAACAATCGGCAACTTTGATCACGAGCACACCGCGATGGGCCGTAACCTGTAGCGCATTGGTAATCAGGTTGTACAGGCACTGCCTGAGCGCCTGATCATCGGCAACTGCAAAGGGATTACCACTCAACGACAGCTGTATCTTGGCACTGGGCTCATACAGACTCGAGAAATGGCTGTACACCTCCTGCACTATGGAGTGCACGTTCACCGGACCACGCTGGAGGGTGGTGCTCTTCGCAAAGTGCAGGACGTTCGATACGACGTGATCGAGACTAGCTATGCTTTTTTCGACCTCCTCGACCAGCTGGAGAGCCTGTGGACGATCTTCGATATCGTTCTTGAGCATAGAGATGAATAGGGTGATAGCGCCCAGCGGATTACGAACTTCGTGCGCAAGCGCAGCAGCCGTCTCTCCCAGCATCGCAAGGCGCTCGGAGCGCTTGATCTCCTCCTCCTTACGCTCGAGCTGTGCGCGTAGCTCCTCTACCTCGAGCATCAGAGCGGAGTGGCGTAACTCCAGTTTCTCACTGGTCTCGTTGAAACGCTCGAGCATCTGAGCAAGCCCGATTGCTGTCTCGTTGGGGATAGTTTGTTGCTTGGGCGCGAGCATCTGAATCTCCTAGTTTTCTTGCACCAGCCCCTTGTGACCCCACTCTGATTCCTCGAGCGCAGCGCGCATGAGGATCAGCCACGAATCCGAGGCTGGGTAGTTTTTCTGGGCCTCCTCGGTCAGTTTGCGAGCTGTAGCGAGATCGCCACTGACCAACGCAACCTGCATGAGCCCATACTCTGCCCAACTGTCCAGGAACGCCTCGGGATAGGCGCTTTTCCCCTTTTCGATCCAGAACCGTGCCTGCTCTATCTGCTGGGTCTGAAGAGCTATCGAGGCTAGCGCTCTAACGGAGGCTGCAGACCTGTCGTGCTGAGCTGGGATAGCTTTGAACCTACCTTCAGCCTTTTCGAGCTTGCCGATGCGCATCTCCACCATCCCGAGGGCGAAATTTATCTCCGCCTTGTCCGCCTCGTCAGCGTCTGCGAGCGCCCGCTCGAGCTTCTCTTGCGCTGCTCCGTAGGCACCGGTGCGCGATAGACTTTGACCCCACAGTAAGTAAGCTCTACCCCGTAACGGAGATGTATCGCGAAGATACGAAATCGTCTTCTCAGCGTACAGAGACGCCTCGGGATAACGCTGCTCCTGATACTCGAGCACACCTCGTGATAGAGTGATTCGCGCGCGATTCTCCATCGAGAGATTCACGTCGCGCAGCACCATATCGAATTTCTCTGCCGCCTGGCGATTCAATCCGAGCGCCCATGAACTCTTAGCTGCAGCAATTTGTGTATCGGTCCCCATCTTGCGTGTAGGCAGGAGCTCATAAAGGGTCAGTGCTCGGAGGTGCTCTCCCTCCGCCGAGAGGCGTTGTACGTCGATTTGGTGTTGTGCGTGGGAAGCCGGAACACAGAGAATCACCAGCAGACACGCGACGACTGGATGCCGCACACAGTTTCGGATTTTCAAGGCTAGAAGATGTAGAAATCGTCGGGTGGTCATGACGAGTACCTCTGATTACATCGCCATAGACTCTGACTCGACCGATACCTCTACCTTGGAATCCAGACCCTTCTTTTTGATCTTTTCTACCAGGGTAGTCCGATTGAGACCGAGAAGTTTTGCGGCTGCTTTCTTGTTACCCCCTGTTTGCGCGAGTGCGGTACAGATTAGTTGGTTTTCATAGGCATCGATCAACGAGTTGAAATCTACTCCTGCGGTTGGCAGGGTTAGATCCGAGAACTGAATAGTGGTCTGAGATGCCAGTGCAGTCTCTGCAACATGTCCCGGAAGATCTGTAACATCGATCTCATCCCCGTCGCTCAGGATCGCCAAACGTTCGACGAGATTCTCCACCTCTCGCACGTTTCCAGGCCAGTGATACGTATTGAGCGTGTCGAGGGCAGCTGCAGAGAAATGCAGGGCTGGTCGACCGAGCTCATCGGCATGCCGTGCAAGAAAATGCTGCGCAAGGAGCGGTGCATCACCCTGACGATCTCGCAGCGCTGGCAGATTTACGGGAACAACCTGGAGACGATAGTAAAGGTCTTCGCGGAATCGACCAGCCTTGACCTCTTCTGCCAAATCCTTATTTGTCGCTGCAATGACACGAACATCGACATCAACGGAGCGGGTTGATCCGACGGGGTCAACCTTCCTCTCTTGTAAAACACGGAGCAACTTGACCTGTAGTTTGGGGCTCATCTCTCCGATTTCGTCGAGGAAGATAGTTCCGCCGTCAGCAAGCTGAAAACGTCCGACTCGCGAACCGACTGCACCAGTGAATGAGCCTTTCTCGTGACCGAATAACTCACTCTCGAGGAGATCCTCGGGGATAGCACCACAGTTGACGGGTACTAACTTGCCTGTGCGTCCACTTAGTGTGTGCAGAGCCTTTGCAATAAGCTCCTTACCGGTGCCACTCTCTCCGAGAACAAGCACGGTCGCACGTGTCTTTGCGATCTTCTCCACGACATTGAAGACCTTGTGCATCTCTAAACAACCACTGACTATCCCCAGGAAAGACTGAGCGGATAATTCACGTTCACGCGAGAGGGAAAGAGGTGAGAAAACGGAATCGTGGGCCGTGGCGAACGCTGCGGTGTGCATCATGAGAACCTTCCTTGTTCAACATTCGAACGGCACTAGGCTCCTCACTCCGCGAGGAGCCCGAATTTCATGCCACCCGAACCAGACTTCAACCTTTTCTGTGTATCCACCCTAAAACAGCCGGGGCGGCTCATGTCACAGATTTGGCAAGCTCCGTACCAACTGGAGCATGCAATGTTAGATTCTTGACAACCTGAAAGGGGCTCATCTGTTTTCAGAGGCGTACGAGCGTATATTCAGCTGGTTATGCCGATCGCTCACCTCGCATTCGAGAACACGGCATGTAGCCATCACATTCTATTTTTTAATTTGTCAGAAAAAGTGTTCAGTTTTGTCGTGCACCGACCGATAAAGATTTCGTAGCGTTCTGGGAGATCGACCTGAGCAGAACGAGGATATGTTGGGTCCGTGCTTGTGGTAGTTGAGACGAGGAGCGTCAATTTATGACGGTGGTAGAGTCCGTAATTAGAAGGTCGCGCAGAGCCAACCCCAGAGACATCCTAAACGACTCTGCTTTTGATTCTATGTGACCGCACGAGGCCTGGATCACCGTCTTGTAGCAGCACACTGATTCGGTGAATTCGAAACCTGCGTGGAAAAGAATAGCCTGACGTGCTTCGAGTTGGAAGATTATCTGCTCTACCGTAGGTAGCCAGATGAAGGCAGACCGAAGCTCTTCGGGAGTCATCCCCTGAGGATCTACCAAGATGGCGATAGGGTTCTTGTTTTCACGGTCTGCGACCTCGTCCCCGACCTCAGGATTCCAAAATAACCCCGCCACCTCGAGATCGTGCGCGAGATGAATGAATCGATCCGTCCCTAAGGTGCTCTTGCTCACGGCAGATTCCGCTCCTCCTCCTTATCCCAAAGGTCGGCATGTCCCGCACAAAACTTGAGCATATACAGCCGGTCGATCCGCGACCTCTATTCATTGAGATGCACACAGCGGCTGTCCTGGCACAGAAAAATAACGGGGCTGACTAGGGATTTCCCCTAGAAGAAAACGCAGTTATGTATCAGCCCTTCAGAGGTTTTGGTGATGGCCGAAGATGAGAGCGCGAAAAACCGCAGGTGTATCCACTGCGATACATTGAGGATTTTTTCGCGCTCTCATCTTCGGCCAGCGCCAAAAGATCGGATTTCGCAGCAGAAGAGCATTTTTCCGCAACCTGTTAAGGAGCGCGTACTGCCAACCATTCGTAGCTCACCTCCCGCCGAACCCCATCTGAATCCAGAACATGAGAGACAGATGACCCTTTCAAAAAGGTCTTACCATCCTGTTCTTCAATCACAGCCACACACGATGTAACCTGCTTTGGGTCTGGCACTAGCATTTTGAAGGAGATCTCCTCGCCGCGCTCACCCGTGACCTGTCCGATAAGGGAAACAACGCGTGCAGAGTTTATCGGATCCCGTTGGGGCTCCTGCTCCACGGGTGCAACCGAAGTGCCTCTGACGGAGCCATCTTCGAACACCTCGATATGAATCTGCCCCGAGCCCGTTTCGGCATCGAAGTCATTGACCCACCTCCAATAACCATTGAAAGGCGATACCGCGATCTTAGGTCGCTCGTTGGAGGTAGTAGCCACGACCCCTGTCGTACTCTCCTCACGACCGGTATCTGGCGTGGGCGAAGCTTCTGCGATGTCAGTCGGTATCGGTGACGGCGGTGTTGTGGGCTCAATGAGCGTAGGTGTGGGGGTCTCTGTCGGGGTTGGGGTCGACGTTGCTGTGGCGGTTGAAGTCGCAGTTTCGGTTGCAGCCACAATGGCAGTCGGGCTCGCGGTTGGAACGGATTGTGTCGCAGGCACTGCCGGTATCGAGGAAGCCGTAGGCACACTCACGATCGGTGTCGGCGTGACCGTAGGCTTCTTGTCGAGTCGTTGGATACTCCACGCGATTGAAGAGCCCGTGAAAAGTTCGCCGGTCAGCCTGAACCTCCGGAATCCCTGACGGTAATACTTTGAACCATCCGGAAGCAGCTGCGGTTGACCACGCATCGCTATCTCTGCTAGCCCGACTGATGCAGCGGTCACAACCTCCGCGGCCTGAGCCTGGCCATCACGATTACGGTCGAACCACAGAGAAACGACCTGGAGCTCCCGACCGCTAACGGAATAGTCGCGGTTCTTGTCCAGCGTAGCCAACGCCTCGTACGCATCTGTCCAGGGTGCACGAGCAGAATTCGGACGTTTGTAGTTTCTCCCCCCATGGGTCCACGCCCCGATAATACTCTCCTCATTTACTACCTTGCGCCGCTTAGGGTCATAAATGACCACTGGCGCAGCAGCGCTAGCCTTCCACGCGAATTTCTGACCCGCGGGCTTTTCATAGTCGTATCCGAAGCGCACTGCGGTAGATTTGTCGCCGAACTGGGTCGAGGCGATCCCTCCATCCCACAGGAGTGAGAGCACTGAATTCTCGGCAGAAACGTCTGACGGGTACGAGTTCGCACACATGAGGGCGATAAGGATTACAACGGCGCGGTTGACGATTCGGCTCACGACTTTTCCCCTTACTCAACGGTTTGATACGGCCCCCAGTGTACCGGCGATTTGTTCGAGCCCCAAGACCCCTTCGTGATGAGGGTCAAGCTGGCTCGGATTCCGCACCCTCCTGAGCCCTCTCGGTGTGTTAACCTCTTTTAGGGGAGTAAGAGTAAGACTTAACTAGTTTCTGTCCAGAAACACCGATTTTTACGCGAACCCTCGCTTATATTCCCTGCGAAGCAAGAGGATCTTCATCGATAATTCGGGGTCGCTGCTCCACAATTGCGGTTTTTGGCGTATTCAAACAGAGTAAACGAATGTCGCTGGTGAATATTGAATCATTTCGAGAAGCGAAAAAGGTATTGTCTTCTTAGGTTTCTGTCCTGGCGGACAGAAACTAAGTAAGATCGCACAGTAAAACTAGCCTACAAAAGTGGCTCTTCGTGGAATCGAGTGGGTGCCAATGACTGCTAATGGGGCCGAGAACACGTCTCAAAGCCATCATCTCCCTCATCAGGACTCCCTTCGGGGCACGCAGGAGCTGGCTCAACACCTGGATCCCTGTGCGGCACGAATGTCGGCGGGATTGCCGGTTCATCCGGGGTCGGCTCAACATTCGGCTGGGGCTCTACCTCTGGTTGTGACGGTTCGACCGTCGGTGCACTTGAGAGAATTGTAGGCGCCGTGACGGCTCCCGTATTTTGGGGGAAAATAAGCCCCTGAAAATCTGACTGACCAGCGCTCACTACTAGGATTTGTGTACTCATCGTCTAACCCCCTTCCCTACTACTATGCCTGTCCTGGACCCGGTTTAATTTCCTCCCGCGGATTCACGAGTACTAACTCGCCCTCGGTATCAAACCCTGCCTCCTGAAAGAAGCGCCCAACGCCATACTGATCATCCAGCTGCCTTGTACGGACGGTGAACGTTTCATCCGCATAGGCGCGCAGCACCTCGAGCACCTCTTTGTTCACTCTCAAACTTGATCGCATCATGCCTCCCTCGCCTGCGAATCTGTGGGTGACCCATGGTGGATACCAAGGTAGCGCGAAGGCCAGCGCCGGGACTGTTTGCGATGTCTGCCCTGTCAGCTCCATCTCGAGCTTTACACCGCGAAAGCGCGTCTCTAAAAAATCCACGATCTTTGAAAAACCCGGGGCTCGGTACCCACCGTAGTCGGCGAGTTCGGAGGTTTGCGTCCGCGGATTGTATACGAAAGCATCGACCCCGAAGGTGTCGAACTTCTGCCTCCGATTGTAATCCCGAATCACATCGAGCTGCCGAAGGAGGAAATAGATCGACTCCGTTGACTCGTGGCTCCTGACCACGTCCGGATCGAGAACGCTTTTCATGTCACTCTGTATCTGTGCTGCTGTTAAACCGACCAATGTTGTATACAGGTGTCCCTTCCGATAAGCCCGGGGGGTCCAGTAAGCGACATTGGGCAGGGTGTCGCGCCCAAAATCCCGGCTTGAATTCCGTATCACGAGGGTCCCATGGCCTGGATTACTGACTAGCAGATAGCCCTGACGGAACTCCATCATGGTCAGCGAATCAAGCGAAAACGCTTGATATCGATCCTTATCGGGGAGCTCCTCTCCCCGAGCATACACAGCGCGGCGCTCCAGACGCGCCCTTATCGAACTTAACTCCGAAGCCAACAGAAGGTAGCTCGGGCCGAACGAGCGCACGGCGTAGTCTTGTCCCCAGAGCCGAGAAAAACTCAAGCGACCCTCTATGAGAGCCTTCCCGGCGAGCTGCCATCCCGCCTGGCGCTCATATCTTGTGAAGGACTGTGCATCGAATTTGAATAAGAGGTGAAACCCATGTGTGTAGATGCCTATCCGAGCCCAATTCCAGACTACTGCCCTGCTGACAACGGGGATCCCGGCATCCACAAGCCGCGTTGTAGCAGTGAGTGCACGCGTCAAGGAATTCAGTTTATCCGGATCCACACCGCGAGGATGGTTCAGCAGGAGCATCATTTCAGCTTCGTTGAAGTGCTTGCGTGAAGTACGGATCCTTGGGTCGACATCCGACATGTACTCGATAGCGCCCCAAATGCCCTCCGAAGCGTGCGGCGAGAGATAAAACAAGAGGTCACGCGAAAGGGAAAGTAGCGCGAGCCCCATCTCGGGCTTAGAGCGAGCAGCAGGCTCTTTCACGAGCACCTCAGCGCCCGCAACAAGTGAGAGGTAAGCCGGATGCACACTCCTGCTCTGTCTGAGGATACCGGTAGAGTCCTCGATGAGCTGTTGCGCCTGTTGTTCGGCGTGGAAGGATTCTATCTTCGATTGCCACTCCAGTGCACAGCGGACGAGTCCAAGAAAATCGACCGTCTGGGGATACCCGTCAGGGCTTCGAACTTTGAACGTTCTCTGCGCATCGCGAGCAAGCGGGTCTGCCCGATAGCGAGCTAGAAGCTCAATCGTCCGCAAACAACCGAGCTCGAAGGCGTAATCCATCGCCCGCTTGCCCTCGCCGTTGACCTCATCAACCGGACAACCTTCGGAGAGAAAGCTCTCCATCAGCCCGAAATTCGGCTTGTCCATCGCGTTAAACAAACAACACACTCGCAGGTGTATCACGAGTGGTGTGTTGTTACCGTCATCGGTAACCTTGGCCAAACTCGGATTGCTTGCCAGTAAGGTCTCGGCGACAGATAGGTTGTTGTCCTTGACGGCGTGATGAAGCAATGTGCCACCATGCACCTCGAACACCCCTCCTACACTTGAATCAAATTGCACGCTCGAGTTTGCTCCTAGGGCGACTATAGCTGCAAGTAATTGAGCCGAAGCTCCAGCCTCGTACGCAGTTGCAAGCAGCGGTAGATCACTCGAGGGCAGAAGCGATTCAGTGAGGAGCTGGATCACCTCCTCTCCGAGTAGGGCTCGCGAATTCTTCAATCTGTCCAGAGCCTCTCGAAGAGACACACTGTGGTCAGAGCTACGACCTCGCTTCGCTTTGCTACGCTGTGCGCCTTCGTCATCCTTCCGTGGGATTAGTTCCTCGAGGTGCTCCAGTAATCCAGCGACGGCAACACCACCCTCTCCTGGTAGAGCCAGCTCCACTAATGTGCTGAGCTTCGCTACTGCCCGAGCAGTCGCCGATTTAGGACCCAGGAGCGCTAGAGCGAGACCTGTCTGAACCTCGTATCGATTGATCGGAATGATGGCCTGCCTGCTCCAACACTCCAGCAGCAAGTCGAGTCGACTCGAACCGGGATAGTGCAAAGCATAGTGAAAGGGACCTCTCCCGCTGTCATCGCGAACGGTGATATCGGCCCCTAACGTGATTAACATTTTGATAACGTCTCGTTGCTTCTGAGTATCCTCCCCATACTTAAGGGCAAGGAGCAACGGGGTTTCACCGGAGGCGGTTCGAGCATCGAAGAGCTTGTTGTCTTGAGGAAGGATGCGCAGAAGCTCGATGTTTGCCCGGACCGCGGCGAGGTGACAGACATTTACACCGTCAACTAGTAGAGGGCGCCTGCCTCGCGCTTCAACATAAATGGGAAAAGTCCCCCGCAGATCAATGCCCAAAGCGACCAAGCGACTCAACAACGCTTGGCTCATTTTCTGTGTGTGGAGTGCCAGGACCCCTCGACTACTTGAGGCGAAGGCACTGGTAGCATTAACGACAAGCGCCCGCTCTTCCTCCCACGGGAGCTTTTCGATCTCATCCAAGATTCCCTGTCCCTCTCTTGAGCTGAGACGACTCAATTTGGCTACGCCGAGGAGCTTACGGGAGAGCGCGGCTAAATAAGCCGGATCGCTAGCAGTAGACGGAGACGGAACCGGTGGAACCTTCGGCGTGGAACCCTGTGTGGGTTCGTTCGGGGATTGATCGTGTGGTTGCATGGTACCCGTCGAGAGACTTCAGCGCTCCGACCTTACCGTTCCGGCACATAAAGATCAAAGTGCTCCGCTCACAAGATCCTCTGCGGCCGCTGTCGAATTCTTCTCAATAAGAACACCCACCGACTATTACATCCCATCAAAGACGATTAGCTACGCCCCCGGAAGGCTACTTGAGCGTGGGCAGGGTTTGAGGTGGCAAGGGAGTTCTTGGCCTGCGCCCCGCTCTTTTTCAGAGCGCGCTTCGACTAAAGAGGACCTTTAGGGGGACGTGTGCCCCAGGGCTTCCATGCGCCGATACCACCTCTTGTATCTCATGTAGGTAGACACCGTGAAACACGGAGGGGGCCTCCACCTCACTCTCGACGATGACAAGCTCTGAGACCTTGTGTCCCGTGGTGTAGCTCCTCACGTATCCTTCCACCTGCTCGGCGCGAGTAAAGCCTCGGTTAGAAACCACAGAGAGTTTGATGAGGCTGCCCGGTGGAAATCGTTCTGCGAGGGTTGTGGTGGATTGACCACGCACCCAGCGGCTCACTTTGCCCAAGCTGTGCACCTCCACGATCTCGTGACGTCGGGGGTCAAGGAACGTAACGGAGCGGTCTAGCTCCGCCACAAATTTCAAGCAACCTGGCCTCTCAGTTCGCCCTCGGAAGCGCCCTATTATTTGTACCGGCTGATCATCGCCGCTTCCGCTGTCTCGCCAACGAAACTTCAGCAGGAGAGGCTGATGAGAATACTTCGCTAACTCAGTCCAGGGATCAGTGATCGGAAGATCGTGATTCCGATCAACCACAGGTAGATATTCAGGCCGACCACCATCGACCACCCCGAGCCGTTCCAATCGGTCGATGCGCGAGAGATTTCGTGCCGGGGAATACACGAACTTCAGTGTGCCATTCGGGTCTATACTCAGCAAACGATCGGCTCTTTCAACTTTACGGCCATCCATTCTCGTATAGAAGAAGCGGCACGGTGCCTCGGTCTTTTCCGACAGCGTTGCACCAAACTGCGAGAGCACCTTTCTTAGAATCACGAGCTCTGCCGCGACGTCTGATGCTGTGACACCTCTGAGACGACCCACCTGAACGGGACAGGGGCGACCATCTTCGGTAGCTCGATCAGCCACGAATGGGTCGGGTATCGCACCGGACGTGAGGGAAAGAGATGATGTCACTGCTACAACCTTCCACGGACCCAAGGCACCACAGACACAAGGCACTAAGGCTGCAATCCGCGGTTGCTCATGCCTCGTTATGGTGCAGGCTGCACTGCATGTGACATATCTCTCGGGCGAGCTCGGAATATCGAGAAAACCCAGTCTGTTGCGGCAGAGCAGCGGCGTCCGTTTTACCCCGATTGATCAACGGCCGCGGTTGCGGAGAGCCGAGTCCCACATGCCAGAGTGTTTGGCAAATTGAGCCGCCATGAGCTGAAGCCTCTCATCGGTGCCGCAGAATTTGAGACGGCCTGCGTCGCCACGTGGATAGTTGGCCTCGAGCGCTACCTGCCCAAACTGACGCATTATATCCTCGTCGACCTTTCGCGCATCGAATTCCCTGAGTAGCAATCCTCTGTATTCGGTGTTCGATATCATGCGCTTGAAGCCATCGAGCGCAAGGGTGGATGACGCAAAACAGTCGCGCGTGCGGGAGAACTCCGCATTCGTCTGCTCTCCAACACTGAGCAATTCCCGATACATCTTAATCTGCGCCACAACTATCCGCTCGTCTTCGTTCGAAGGATTCAAGCCTACGACGAACTGTCCTGTATCGTGAGGGTCAGTAGTTTGAGGTTGCAGCGCCGGATATCCGAGGACAGCGAGTAGACATATGCCTACGGCCACACCTTGACTCCTACATGCGCTGAGAATCCACGATCCGAATACTACTATCTTTCTGCGCACCGAGCGGAGGCCTCGACCCATTACGTCCTTCTCCTGAGCCTATCAGGTGGGCCTAACCCCACCTACTCTCGTATGGATCGTCGTCGCCCCCCCCACCAAACTCAATAAATTGACGCTTTATTGCCCTAATCAAGCGCAGCCACGTCTGCCAGTTGAACGCGCTAACTACTTGATTCCGTCTCCCCTTTCTCACTACGGGTGGGTGTTGCCTTGCCTCCCTAGAGGATCCCTTTGGCGCGATACAACTCATACAAGCGCCTCAGCATCGACCCAGCAGGCAAACGATCACTCTGGGCTATCTTGGCGCAATAGACGTCCCCATACGAGCCGTGCTTACCTACGCGGTGCAACCATAACCTCTCGCATAACTGCCGCCCGTCGTCACTCCAGGCGACCCCCGCAAGTTCAGAGAGGTAGCACCCACATTCAGCACGTGCGACCCATCTGCGCCATACACCGCGTAGCAATGCTCGAAGACCAGTACCATTTCGGCGATAGCCCTCCACGATCCCAACACCACAGCAAAAGGCTTTATAGGGACCCGGTCTATCAAACGGTCTGACCATATCAGGTAGGATCTCTCCATCAGCCAAAGTACCGGCGAGTATCTGCTGGTAGGCAGCATCCTCGAGCGGCATGAGGTTACAGTAGCCAACAACCTCATCGCCTGCGAGAAGCACGGTGTACATGCTCGGATTACGGGCATACCACTCACGACTAAGAGCAGAGCTACCCAGCTCGTTCTCGGTGAGCGCCTCGTACTCTCTGGGGAAAACCCTCCGATCCACCTCGAAGAAGCCGATGTCAGGGTAGCCTGGCGGGAGCTCGGCGCCGTCGATCGTACGCAGCGGATTCCAGAGCGCGCGGTGCAAGGTTTGATTCATTTTTCACCTAATGACCGGGAGATGTGCCAGCGTATGACATATCTCCTTGTTGTTGGTACCTTTTATCGTTATCACAAGATCAGGTCCTATTCTTCAATTCTCCTGACTGAGTAGCGAGGTAACTATGGAGTTACGTGACAATACGGTCGTAATTACTGGGGGCGGAACCGGCATCGGCTACGCCCTTGCCCAGCGATTCGTTCAAGCCGGGAGCCGGGTCATTATCTGTGGACGCCGCGCCGGAATCTTACGGGAAGCTCAGGAGCAGTGTCCACAGCTCGAAACCTATCAAGTCAACCTGGAGGACCAGACCGAAAGGCTTCGGATGTTCCGAGAGCTGACCGATTCCCACCCCGACATCAGCGTACTGATCAACAACGCGGGGATCCAGATCCACCCTCCCCGGCTCTACAAGGAGCAGGTGTGGCAACGCCACGAGCAAGAGATAGCAATAAACCTAGAGGCGCCGATACACCTCTCTATGCTCTTTACTCCGCATCTAGTAAGTAAGGAGCGTGCGGCGATCATCAACGTCACGTCGGGGCTCGCCTTCGTTCCACTAGCCTTCGTACCCACCTACTGTGCAACGAAAGCCGGACTTCACTCCTTCACACAGAGCCTGCGTTGCCAATTGAAAGACACCTCGGTTGAGGTCTTTGAGGTGGCCCCCCCAGCTGTCGATACCGAGCTTGGTGGCCCTGGAAAACACACCTTCGGCGTCAAGGTGGAGGATTTTGCTGATCACGTGATGAATAAACTCGCAGAAGGGTCCCATGAATTTGGTTATGAGACGAGCGAACTGTCGCGCATCGCCTCATATGACGAGCGTTGCACCCTCTTTTGGAAGATGAATGTAGCGATGCAGGATAGATTTCCAGAGTAGCTCCAGGGAAACCCGCTTGAGGCCTGCCCGTAGCGAGATAGTGTAGGTTAAGAGTGCGTAACAAAAATGCCCCTCTGCTACGGAGGCTGCAATCGCCAGCGACTTCGTCTTCGACCAAAAAGGTGCTCAACGTGCCGCTGAGGGCACGTCTCCGCGCCTTTTTAGCCTGCATCCTCGTCGCTGCCGATTTCGCTCATCCTCGCTACGAGGTTCATTTTTGTTACGCACTCTAAGTGCTAAACCCCGAGGGAGTGGTTTTTTCCAAAAATCACTCCCTCAGGGTTTATTCGAGCAGGGAGGGGTTTGCTGCGCTTCCTCGAGGAAAGCTATCTTGCCCTCTATAAACCGCCTTACACTAGCGGCTCACGCATCCCTGACCATCGTCCAACCGGATGTCTTTACACCCTTCCAGACGCTCCTCTGCAGTGCACCGTTGTTCGCTCTTCTCGAATCCGGCGGGGCACTCCTCATCCTCGTCTTCGTCCTCGTCCGCCACATCATTCACATCGTCCTGGGCTAGGGCCAAATCCCGACCCTTTTTGGAGAGATCAACGCAACAGGCATCACCACTATCCGGCATGTCACTGCAATCTTTGTCACCTTCTTCGAGCCCGAGATCCTCACAATCAAACGGGCAGGTCCGGCAGTGCGGAATCGACCACCCCTCTGAGATGAGCACAACGCAGACACATACCGCAGACACGATGAACGAAAGACAGGTCGAGGCTTTCATAGTTTCAAGACACCTTATAGAAACGGAGACCACTTCGAGCGAGTATCTGATAGGTCGGATTGTAAGACCAGTACTTATTTGGGACGCCGTGGGTAGCTCGAGAGAAGAGCCAGAAGTTAGGGCAGCACGTTGGAAAGCTTGAGAAGCTTCAAAGCATGTCGAACATGCACCGCCACCCCATCAAAGTCCAACTCACCATCAACACAGAGCTCGTCTACCTTTCGTGAGCCGTAGCTTACCTGGTGTCCGGCGACGCGGAAGCCGTTCTGATCAAACAACAAAACAGGGCTGCCCGAGCCCCCCACGGGAAGCTGGCCTGCCGTACGGAAACCGGTATTGTCCGCATAGGCGCTATCCTCTGAGAAAGGCGTTTCCGCTGCATGACGCGTCAGTACCAACCGCTCGAGCCGGACATCCATCGAAGTGTCCCGATACGGGGCTATCAAGCCCGTCGACGGATCGAGCATCATTGGTATCCGAACAGTCGGTGGCTCATAGATCATCATCGCCGCGTTGGTTGGAATCTGCTCGGAAAGATCCGAGAGTGGTAACCCTCTGATTCCTGCGAAAGCTTTCGGCTCGCACTCTAAAATGCGCAGATCTACAGATGGATTTCTGCCGTTCTTGAAGGGGAAAACGAGCTCTCGCAAAACGACTGCATTCTCGAAATTAGAAAGGAAGAGCCGCACAGTGCCTAAGTTCGTCTCCAGGCGCGCGTGATCGCAGGTTACGACATACCGCTTCTGGAGGCGGCTCGGTATACTCACCACGAATGCTGAATGTGTCGCCCTGACAACGCCGTCCCTTACAAAGGCCACTACGCAGGTCGCTTCCCGACAAAGCTCCACAGCAGCTTTGAACGTGTTAAGGGGAGGGATGCCCTGGACCTCCGCCTGTTCGGACCAAAGTCGGTGAGAGTCCTCGAGATTGCGATGGCGAAAGAGCCTGGACTCAGCTACTGCCTCCCCTAGAGCGCGGCTGGGGAGCTGAAGTCCGGCAAAAACTGCACTGATCGCTGAAGCCGTCTTAGTCAGAAAATCTCGGCGAGCTACCGACCCGTCCGGCATATGCGCAGAAGTGAGAGATTGATGCCTGGCTTCCATTCGAGCGAGGTTAGCGCAGGCTCCGCGAAAAAAAAACTCATAACGAGTTGCAAATTCTCACCCCAGATGGCGGATGTAATCATATGCAAGCGGCTTGCGTACTAACCTGTACGCATCTGCCACAACCTCAACAGGCTCTATTGGTCGAAGCACTCGGTACGCGCTGCTCCAAAAGAGCCAGTTTCGAGAAAGCGGGCGCACAGCCCAGCGATTCGCCCGCTAAAGGGCATGTAGGCATGAAGCGCGCAGACGGTGTACGTATCCTTGGCACACACCTGCTTCGCCTCTCGCACGAGAACCACCCCGTCATTGTCCTCTCCCAGGAGCGGGAGGAACCCCCAGCGGTAGCCCGTACCCCCTACTACACTTCCGATCTCCAGCTGCCTTGGGGTGGCGGCTAAATTCAGACCAGAGAGCTCCTCGAGCGCAGGGCCGAATACGGCCCGGCACGGTCGATACCTATTGAGCACACGTGCTATGAGCGCGCCCCCGTGCGGAGACCCTAGTGTGACGAGTCGGTGCAGCGGGGTAGCTGGTGCTTCACACAGATCGAGGACTCTCACCACTATCCCTCCCATGGAGTGACCAACGAAGGAAACTGGCTCTCCGTGTGAAACCTCAGCTATAAAGTCGTGCAGGCGCAGTGCGATTTCAGAAAGAGGCCATTTTCGAGATTCATAGTCGAAGAGGTGTACCGTCGTATCAGGTAGTAAGCGACTCAGACGTCGCGAGAGGAGGTACATGTCGTACCACGAACGTGCTAGCCCGTGGACAAGTATGGTGTGAGGAGCGAGCGTTGAGTGCAGCATTTCGTAGAGCGTAGCAAAAGAGGCCCTCAACCGGCTAGGCGATACTCCGTAAAAGCGGTATCGAGTATCAGTTCTACAAGGTACCCACCACAGGTTCGACGAGAGCTGCTTATTCTTGCTCTCGGAGCTCTACGCATACACCGCGCAGATACGGATGAGCTCGTCCTCTATAGCGAGCTACTGAGGACGACATTCACCGTCATAGAGCACTGAGACCGCAGCACTGTCGGCTACACACTCGTTACTATAGGTTGTGTTATCACATCCGCACACCGGTCTGTATATCTTGGGGCATACCTGCGGGATTTCGGAGCACACGCCGTTTCGAATCGAGTTGATGCTACACTCCCCCTTCACAAATTTGCAGAAGGTTTCTCCCTCGCAAATCTGAGTATCGTCATTTGAGCAGACCTCTCCGACAGACCTGAGAGCTCCCCCTGAGCCACCACAGCCGACGAGAGCTGACAGAACTAAAAGGACCAGCATGAGCACCGTTGACCTCATAACAAAGCCTCCTTCTTACACGCACAGCGAACGTTATCGCACTCCCGGGGAAACGGGGCAAACCTCTCCAACCGTGAAGAGCAACTCTCGATCCACCTCCGCACCGGGAAGGTTTAGCACAATGTGCCTCTTCCCCCCAAGTCTAGTTTCTGTCCGCCAGGACAGAAACCAAAGAAAACAAGACCTTTTTCGCCTCTCGAAATAATTCAATATTCACCAGCGACATTCGCTTACTCCGTTCGAAGACGCGAAAAATCTCGAACGCTGCAGCTCAAGTGTTCTTTTGTCTTCTGCCGCGCATCTTGGCCTCTGATGATCTTCATGGGCGCCAAGATTACGCTCGTCCTAGTAGTACTAGTGATTTTTTCAAAAATCACTCGCGTAGGGTCTCTATCGGGGCTCTGTGGGTTGCGTGGTGGAAGCGTCGCCGGCCGTCTCAGTCAATGCTTTTGGCACTCTTTTCAACGCAAACTTCTCGCCCAAACGGCTATCTTTTAGTAGCTTGAGCGGATACAGGGATTTTCGGAGGAGATATGAGCCAGGATGGACGACTCTCGGACGGTGTGTCTGCGTACGAAGGCTTTCTGGACTCTATTGAGGATGGTTGGGTGTACGGGTGGGCCTTTAACCCTGCCAGCCCATCGGCGCGTGTGCACGTAGAGGTCTCGATTGATGGGGAAACGGTAGCATCCGGCCCTGCAGAGAGATACCGCGCCGACCTCGACCGCTCCGGTAAGGGCGACGGCCGGTGTGCCTTCGAATTCAAATTACCTCAAGCCCTCCTCGACGGAGCGTCGAGAACCGTGAGGATCGTCTATCGAGATAGTGGTCGGGATCTTTCCGGGAGCCCGCGTTCCCTCGCACTCGGAGCGTGTTCAGTAGCGGCTAAACTCTCGGAATTCATAACGCACGTGGGATACCGAAGTCGCTTCGGAGGCTTGTGGACCGACCTTGATTCAGCCGAGGAGCTTATTGAGGGGAAGCGCATGCTCGGTTGGATCTCGGCTGAGGAGACCGATCTGTTGAACGCCTGGGTGAGAGATGGTTTCGTGATCATCCCAGGAGCGATTTCGCATGATTTGATCGACTCACTTGATCGCCAGGTCGAACAGATATGGTCCGGAGCGTCTCCCCACCGATGCCTGGTCGAGTATTGGGAGGGGAGTATTCGAACCGAGAAACCCGCGGGGCCCGAGTTCAAAGATAAAGCCGTCAAGCTTCTGGACCTTCACGGTGTGAGTGAAGTCGCTCGTCAGATTATCTTCTCCAAGCGTATCGAGCGATTCCTAACATTACTGTTCGAGCGACCTGCTCTAGCGACGCAAACGCTCTATTTTCGATGGGGCTCTCGGCAGGAGATGCATCAGGATAGCGCTTTTGTGAAGATGTCATCACCCCTCCAATTTGCAGCCTCTTGGATAGCTCTGGAAGATATCTCTCCCGACTCGGGCGAACTAGAATTTTATGTGGGCAGTCATCGACTCGAAGATTACCTGTTTAGCGGCAACTCCAAGTGGATGCCGGCCAATTCGGGCGAATATCGGTCTTATGTCGACTCTTTGCACAAGCGCAGCGCCGAGCGTGGATTGGCACGCAGGCGATTCCTAGCCAAGAAAGGCGATGTCCTGTTGTGGAGTGCTGACCTCGCACATGGCGGTAGCACCTATACTGACAAAGGTATCACTCGTAAGAGTCTAGTGACGCATTATTGCCCCGTATCGTGTCGTCCGATCTACGGATTAGACGCCCCATCTACACCCCGGCACCAATTCACAACTGGCGCTTACTATACCTCCGCGCCGCGCGGTTAACGGAGATCTTCGAGGGTCAAAGGCCATACATCACCTGCTTGTGAATAAGCCTCTTCAAGGAGCTGTCAATCGGCCGCTAGGCCAAACTTACCCACTCGATTTCACGAAGAGCCATATAAGTGACGTCTGATACCTTTAATCGTCCGTTGATACTTGCAGGGAACAAACCAAAGTAGTGCAGTCGCAACGACTATAGGAGCAGCGATAGCCATGGGGATCTTCCGCTTGTACTGCCTAAGCGGAAAACGAACATGTGACGGCATGAAATAAACTACTATCCTCGTGTCAAAAGGACAGGGGTAATGAGATGAGCAAGGGAACAAAGAAGAGGCAGTACTACACCAGCGAGCAAAAGGTATCGGTCCTAAAGCGACACCTTGTAGAGCGAGAGCAGGTGTCGAAGAACTGCGACGAGCTGAAGTTCAGTACCCGCTCCTTTGTCCCTGCCTAAACTCTTTTAAATGCTACCGCCCGACTACCACAACACCGCCTCCAACTGCCTAGCTCGATGAGATAACTGGGAAATTAATTGATTTTACTATCCTTAGCACATCTCTTGAGTTTGCATCTGTAGTTTTGAGCAGAGTCGTCGGTCTGATGTGCATACCTACCTTGCTTGCCTAGGTCAATGCCATCGCGATATCCTTGTCGCATGGAGATTACTGAGAGCTCCCCTTCAGTCAATGTGTGGTGCTTCGTTCCTAGAGAGGTGACCCCCCCATTTCAGCCAGCGAGTCGAACTCAAATCGATGATACGCTCGCTGGGTCGGTCGTTAGCCTCCCCAAGCAAGCCTACTATGGCACGAGTTTCCCCCCGGAGCTCTACGAAAGGTTACGGGTGTTCGTACAAACTAAGGGTTGGAACACGTTGCTTGATAGCGTTACCTTTCGAAGTGGAGAGCGAGTAGTAGATCTTGGATTTGGGGATGGGGGAAACACCGCGCAGCTAGCGCGTGACCTGCAGGAACACGGTGTGGCTTGCAGGGTGTACGGTATAGATCTATCCCCTGACATGACACGAAAGGCTCTGGCAAGTTATCCCCCAGATAAGTATACGAATCTCGTGTTCAGTGAAGGTGCAGCGGAAGATTCTGGTAATGTTCTTAGAGCGCTTCTTACGCGAGAAAATGTGGAAGAAAATGCGAGACCTATAGATCTGGTTTTGTCGAATTACACTCTTCACTGGGTTCGTAATCCAAAAGAGCCCGCTAACTTCCTTCATCGAGAAATGTTTCGCTCTCTTAATCCTCTTCAACCGCTAGGAGGTAGGCAGCGGCACTTCTGTGCTCATCGAGATGCATTTAAGGAGCTTTTTGAGGCTGGGTATAAGGTGATTAAGGAGGACCCTCGATGGCAGGGGTACTTCCAGGGTAAGGCGGGCGATCATGTCGAAAATGGAGAATGGAGGCACCCACCCCTGATTACCGTTGAAGGTATAACGGAAGCACTCGACTCTGCCGGATATGTCGGCACGGCAACACTGCATGAGGACGTGCGTGAGTTTCCGAGTGTAAGCCTGTTGAAAGCTTGGGTGAGTACTATGATTCGGCCGTTTATGAGTCGAATTATCGATGGGCGAGAAAAAGAGGACTTCGTCGATGCTTGGATTGGGCGCTACCTAAGGGAGACTGACCAAGAGGAGCATGGGGGCGCAAGGTTATGGGATCGTAATCTCCTCGTGGTAGCGCACAAAGAGCGCGAGGCATAGCTGAACCAGGCAAAGTGAGCCACGCTCTAGGAAGGCCACAAATCGCTCACTGCTACGAAGTCCAGTCAGGAAGGGTAAGATTATTTCGACTGTGATGGTCAGCTCTCGCTGAGTTTGAGGTCGCAATAATTTTATTGGGCACGCTGAACAATCTGCGCGAATATCTCCGCTAGCCGGCTGGATTGCTCCCCAGAGATGATGAATCTTTGCGTGGAATGCTCGCGATCGGTGAATGAAACCTGGTACGACACAGTATGTTCTCCTCGTCGCAGATAGTGTCTGTACCAATCCTCGTACGTTTTGGTGATAGTGATTTCGTGGGCATCGCTCAAGCTATGTAACTTATCTCTTCTGTGGTTGTGCCAATCCCATCCGGTAGCAGGCTCCGGTATTCCAGGCCTATCCTTTTTAGGGAGACATGCCCCGAAACCCATACTTGGATCGAACTCTATACCACCAAACAGCTCTGGTTCCGATAAGAAGGGATCGCCTTTTGTGCAGTGCCACGTTTTGCTGTCCCCGCGTGTTTCGAAACGCCACTCAAGCTTTGGGTCGAGTAGACTCTCTAGGAGAGACTGTTCTCTGAGAGGCATCGATACTCCTTCCGAGACGATTCGCACGGAGGTTGCCGTTGAATCTGAGTCAGTTGAAGCTTGAAAAGGATTAATCGTCATACAGACCTCATTGAACATTTGTGAGCGGTAGTATGGATCGTACTCTTGTACTATGGTTCCTGAAGATGCATCAGACAGGCATTCAGAGTAGGGCGGAGGCGCCGGTCTTGAGGATGAATCGATTGTCGAGTCGATTCAGATAAGTGGAAGTTGGGAACTTCGGCAGTATTGGGAACACAGTCATGTTCATTCTTTGCAGCCACCGATCGGTAGAGGACGTTGTGATGATAATGGTACGACCAGATAAAAAGGTTTGCGCTATTATCACCGTTGATTCGGCGGGACGGCTTCTGTCCTCGGTGATTGATCTGCCTTAGCTGAACGAGTGCGTCATGGGTGAGGCTGCCGCACTCAAGTCTCTATCGGCTCATGCCGCTGGTTTAAAGCACAGCTCTTCAAAGCCCTCTGCTCGCAGGAGGCTTGCAATATTTTTGAAAACGGAGCTCTCAGGGTTAGTTGCTGATGATGCTTCGGGGGTCAGCCGATCACGAAAGTAGCTCCGGATGCAAAAGATTAACTCGTCATAGTTGAGCTGCTGATGCTTAGTTCTCTGCTGCTTGAGAGTTCCGAGTTCTATCCATGTGGTTTGCCTGTCGATTTCCACCTGAGATGTGTATCGGAAGCGCATCTCCGAGATCGTTGAGCTATCGAAGATGATATCAACGGCTCCTCGAAGCTGTGCACTCTGTACGGTCAGTCGCCAGAGATTATATGCTTCTAGCGAGAGGTGACACGTTAAGCCGTAATCTCCCCCGCGCAACAGCAAGGATGCGATGCGACCGGCGGCTTCAACACTTTTATGAGTACTCTCATCAATACTCGCTGGAAGATTATGCATAACGAGGCTGTGTCGATCGATTCCTGAGCGTGGGAGAGCTACCGTTCGTAGGACATCATACATCAGATGCCATCCGCTATGTTGTTGATCAGCAAGGGTCTGACACAGGGCGTCACATACATCGAAAGAGGTATGAGTAGCCTGATCTGTATCTCCAGCAGTTACGCCTGTGAGTGAAAATCCGAGATCGCTACTGGCATGAATCTTGAGAGATCCATCGGGAAAACGGAAGATCGTGAGGTTGGAAAACAACTCGGGTCTTTGTCTCCTGAGGTTGTAGATCAGCTCGATACGGATCCACTGGCAACCCTTAAGAGCCTCTTCAACGAAGTCGGGATCACTTCGCGCCTGGTCTGGGACATGGCAATTCGGGTTGTCCATGAGCTGTCGACACCCTTCGGTTGTGAGGAAGACCTCAGGTCGCGCGGGGCGGGTTGTAGCGGAAACTGCGACGGAGCAGAGGGCGTCTTCGCTATGACCTCCCGTCTTCAAAGGCTGAGCGGATGTGATGGCGCTTGATGGCTGAGGCACTAGCTTCTGCACCGACCGCTGCTCGAAGCGATTAATCGGTGTCCAACGTTGATCCCGTAGACACTTAAAGAGTCCCAAGCAACATCGAATGTGCGAGGCACCCATGATTTTACCGGTTTGGCTGGGGGATACATGTATATCGACGAGCGAGCGCTCAGGGCTATTATCGGAGTAGAGGGATATGTCCGCATTTTCTGGAGAGATCTGGTATCGTATCGAGGCTCGAATTGATGGAACGGCTATTGTGCCGATATCGGGGAGAACTAGTCCGTCTCGGTCGTCGAGGTTAACGACGGTCTGACCTTCCTGCTGGCCATAGGATCCATGCACCGCTGTCAAGTTGTGAGCTGAAAGGCGTTTATATATCCCAGCGCTGCCGCACGCAGTATATGCTCGAGCAAACTCTTCGAGTAAAAGCTTTACCTGTCGGAAGGAATCATTGAGTGAGCGACAGGGTTCGTCAGGCAGCAGAGCCTTCCAGTAGTGAGTCATGGTATCCCATGAGTCGTGCCCCCTTGTGCGAGCAAAGATACGAAGCTCGACAAATTCCCCACCACCCGAGATTCGCGCCTCAAGTTTTTCATCGCATTGTTGGCCTTGATGTCGAGGACACCAAAATTCGCGCGAGAGAACACCGATATCTTTGCAGAAATCTTCAAATGAGGGAATCAGATGAAGGAGTCCACAAGAGCTATCGGTGACCGCTACATCGAGAGGCTCGATGCTCCAATATCCCGCTGAGTGTCCCTCCGTGGCTTGGAGTATCTTTTGAAGAAACTGCATGTCTTTTACTGAATGTATATGTACCAGAAGCGGGGCAAGTTTCTGGACACCGGCTGCGTCAATCCTCGCGGAAAATACATATGCGGCACGACCAATACCCTCGAGAGAACGCGCGATTACTCGCATTCGCTGAATCACCAGAGTCGCATATTCTCTTCGGGCGGTTACCTCAAGAGAGAAGCAAGGACCTTCGATGCAGGAGGTCATAGTTAGTTGCGGTAGAATACCGCTCGGCCCCTCTTTGACTTCCGAGAGGAGGGGTTCAGCTGTATCTGGTAACTGGTCGTTCATGGTCAGGAGAGTGAACCCTAAGGTAATCAATCACTAAATATATAGGGTTTCTCCGAACATGACGCCTGAAAGCGATTCAGAATCACAGAGGAGGTCCCCTGATAGCGTGTAGCAAGGTCAGAGAAAGCGTCCGACCCGTTTAATATGAGTGATAGTTCTGGTGGCAGAGGGCTTCTTTCTAGTTGGCCCGTTTGTGCGGAAGCTTCGTGGGTTGGAGGTCCTCTCGGGCGTGAGAGGGCACACTGAGACCGCACGCATATACAAAGGACTCCGCAGAGCCGGAACTTTCGAAGCGCTAAAGCGTAAGCCATTGGCGGCATCTGTGCTACTCACAGAGCGCTCTGCCACTTTCGTACCGATCATGCCGGCTTTGGGGCTTACGTGAAGTGATAAGGTACAGCCGGTTTGGATCCGGTTGATGTCAGCAGTCACGGTACCCTTCTTTGTGCTCGTAATCCGAGTTACTACTGGAAGCTGGGGGGTGGCTGAGGGTTGCGCTACCGATATAGGCTGACCATTCGGAATTTCATCTGGGACGATCGTTGGAGATACGCCAGCTTGTTTAGTGAGCGAAAAACTCTGCGTGTTTGAATTGCCAGACGTATCAGTGGCGGTCACCAGCACCGTGTGGGGACCGACTGCTATCCCTGTCGTATCAAGGAGGGTGTTAAAGCCAGCATTACTTGAGTCAACAAGGTTAGGATACATGGCACGCGCTGCTGGATCAAAAGTCTTCGGATACAACACGGCGAAGAGAGTGCCATCGATAGTCACTCGTACTTCAGCGAGCTGAATTGCATCCAAGGCGTACCCTTTGATCTGTAGGGAATCACCGAATACGGTAGCGGAGGTTGGTGCAACGAGGGACATTACGGGGTCATCAGAGTCAGAGATTTAGCGGCAACTCCAAGTGGATGCCGGCCAATTCGGGCGAATATCGGTCTTATGTCGACTCTTTGCACAAGCGCAGCGCCGAGCGTGGATTGGCACGCAGGCGATTCCTAGCCAAGAAAGGCGATGTCCTGTTGTGGAGTGCTGACCTCGCACATGGCGGTAGCACCTATACTGACAAAGGTATCACTCGTAAGAGTCTAGTGACGCATTATTGCCCCGTATCGTGTCGTCCGATCTACGGATTAGACGCCCCATCTACACCCCGGCACCAATTCACAACTGGCGCTTACTATACCTCCGCGCCGCGCGGTTAACGGAGATCTTCGAGGGTCAAAGGCCATACATCACCTGCTTGTGAATAAGCCTCTTCAAGGAGCTGTCAATCGGCCGCTAGGCCAAACTTACCCACTCGATTTCACGAAGAGCCATATAAGTGACGTCTGATACCTTTAATCGTCCGTTGATACTTGCAGGGAACAAACCAAAGTAGTGCAGTCGCAACGACTATAGGAGCAGCGATAGCCATGGGGATCTTCCGCTTGTACTGCCTAAGCGGAAAACGAACATGTGACGGCATGAAATAAACTACTATCCTCGTGTCAAAAGGACAGGGGTAATGAGATGAGCAAGGGAACAAAGAAGAGGCAGTACTACACCAGCGAGCAAAAGGTATCGGTCCTAAAGCGACACCTTGTAGAGCGAGAGCAGGTGTCGAAGAACTGCGACGAGCTGAAGTTCAGTACCCGCTCCTTTGTCCCTGCCTAAACTCTTTTAAATGCTACCGCCCGACTACCACAACACCGCCTCCAACTGCCTAGCTCGATGAGATAACTGGGAAATTAATTGATTTTACTATCCTTAACAGCGAACAAACACCAGACCATAGCGCCCGCACGAGAAGGCTCTCGCCTCTGACTCCAGAGCGGCTACACAAAAAGAAACTTCAAGGTCAAGCGCGACTGGGGTAGCCTACCTACACTTGTAGTGTGCCCCGTTAAGCTTGTAAAAACGCTTCACAGGCACTGTTTCGAGTTTGCTCATCTTCGAGCCTATCTGAGATGCGATAGCAGCAGTGCACTTACTTACTTCCTGCATATCGTGTGTGACCGTCCCGAAGGTGATATCCCAGCGACTGAGAGTTGTCATGGTAAAGTATACCCCTGGAATGGATTGAATGCTCTGCTCGACAACCTTAACCTGATCGAGCCCTTCACCGGTGAGAGAAACGCGGTGGATGGCAAATGAATATCCTAATCGAAACACATCGATGAAAAACCGCGCACCGAGGATCGCTCCGCTTTCCTTGAGCCCCCTGATTCGATACGTGACGGTAGTCGCTGGAATCCCGAGCTTTCGCGCCAGGCTATTCAAGGAAACCTCAGGCTCTGATCTCATGAGAGCCAGGATTCTCTCATCGAGTACATCAAGCGAGATGTTTGTGCAGTTCGCCGCAAAGGAGAGTTGAGGTCTGCGCTTAGACTGACGAGCGGAGCGAAACATGGGGATATCGGTTAATGAGAGCACTGTGGACACCTCTTTCGCGCTTACACTTCCGGGGTAAGCTGATGATATCTGGGTGACAAACTGTGCCACATCGTGAGCATTGCGAGCTCGCACCGTGACGCTCAGCTGAAATACACCAGTTAACTCAGTGACAAACTCAACCTCGGGAACCCGTACGAGAGAAGCGATCAGCTCATCGAGATTAGCAAGATATCTCGGACTTATCTCCAAGAGAATATCGTAGAGTCCATATCCGTTGATAAAGGGATTTAGATACCACAATCGATGCACAACATCTTGCTCACGTAATATGTGGAGATTGCGTCGTACTGCAAACTCCGGGAGTTTGCAGCGCTGTGCGATTTCAGCTACCGCTAGATCCGCATCAAGTTGCGCCTCCGAGAGAATCTCCCTCTGCCTCTCGTTGATTTGATACAGTTTTGTACTCATGAGAGTTCTCGTACTCTTTCGTCCCTTGAGAGAGCTTAGCAAAAAACGAATGTATGATCGGATCTCGCTTGAGATACGTCACAACCCGAATAGGATGTCTACCCTCAGTTTCAATCCAGTGAAGATCATCTGATATTTGGGGGCTCGAGACAATCACACTTTCAAACCATTCAGGATGCACCAGTAAGGCGACCGCAGCGAGGTCCCAAATAGGTCGGGACGCACCAGGTGTTACTCCGATATACTCTTGAGCAATACTGAGGAGATATTCTCCGATCGGTGATGAACGATCTAGACACTTTCGAAGCTCGGGAATAGTTGTCATCAGCAGCTCAGCGACCTGCTTACACGGAACGAGTATTAGAGGTGCGCCGCTTTCAAACAGAATTCGCGAAGCTTTCAGGTCCTGGTATAAATTAAACTCGCGTGCATCACTATTGGCTATCGGATTACCCCCCAGCCAGACTATTACGACTCGCTCACGGAGAGTTGGATCTTGGAGGAGCGCGTTTGCTATGTTCGTCGGCGCCCCGATGGAGATTACGTACAGAGGCTCATTCGACTGCTTCGAGCGCTCTATGAGATCCTTGCTGGCATCGCATACGGGAAGCCCATCATGGGAGTCGCACAGAAAACCCTCGCTACCGCCAAACACGCCGATACGTTCAGAGGCGGGAACAAGCTCTAGGATCCTACGAATCTCACCTAGGCTCTTCTGCATCCCGTCTGCAGGAGACTCGGAGCGTGAGTTGAGGAAAGGTGCGGCATACACAGCCTCGAGTGCTAGTTGTTCTGGATGCAGTAGTGCATAGGTGAGAGCGAACTGGTCATCGATTTCGTTAAAGGTATCGGTATCCAGGACCGCACGGACTGGCGCACTAGGGTATATAAGGCGCTTGAGCAGAGATGAGTGATCGTTCGTTTGGCGTTGTATCATAGGACCAAGCTCCACATAAAAAGATAGGCGTTGCTCCGACAGAATACCCACCTCGTTACCATCGGCTACACAGTGTACAGTTTGGACAGATCTCAGGGGGCTTATTTGCCGAAACCGCCGCGAAAAGAGTGCCGTACAGCCGACTGGTCACCTCAAGCGATTACACTCGCTACGAACGGCGATGCTCGCAAAATCTTCAGGTTAATCGGTTTCTACATTCTGTGTGCTACGTCTTTGAACGAAATGGCTTACGCCCTTCCGTATAAAGACGTAGCGACGACTAGTTTCAAAGCAAGCAAACGCTCAACGAAATGTAAGCCGAGCTCAAACGCCTGACAGATCTCGACCGGGCTTCCATCATGGAATTCCTCGGGGCAGTAGAATCCTACGTACCCTCGGAGACGTGCCTGGTTTTCAACCATCAGCCGATAGAGCCTCCAGCGACGACCCTGAACCTCGATGACGTGAACACCGTCCTTCGTTGGGAATTTACTTGTGTTAAAGATACGCGAGTCCCGTTGGGCTTTCAGCCTATTAAGGAACACTTACTTGTGAGTAAAGCGCTACCCATATAAGGGGCCTCGTACTACTTTAAGCGCATGTAGCGACTTATCACTTTGTACGAGGCTTATAATTTCAGTTCTCAGGCTGAGTTGTGAGGCGTTCCGCTTGAGTCTTACCCTCGGCCTGACTTCGGCGAGCTCGGGTTGAAGACTCACCTTCGAATCTCCAAGTCCCCGTTCTTATACGTCTCTTCCTTGAAATTAACCGATGGCCCTGGGGCTTGTCGTCTCTCGTTGGAGCGAGTACTCCACGCTATTATTTCACGGTTCTTAAAACAGATCGTAACACAACGAACAACGCTATCCTTCTGTAGTTTGCACTATCGGTTATACTGGTTGAACTTGTGAGTATTTCGGTGTCTCAAATTGGGCTTTAAGCTCCACGGGCCTTTGTATCTTCGACACAGGTAGATTCCTCATTCTGCTACTTGCAAAAACTCGTGTGTCTTAGTTGACTAGCCAGTGGTTCGGTATGTTTCGTGTGATTGGTTGCCCTTTCTATCGGCAGATAGTCCCAAGCGCTCTCGATGAATCTCCACATAGTCACCCCATGTACCCGCGATAGAGGCTTTCTCGAGCGCTGTTATGCTTCAATCAGAGCGCTAGAAATTCCATACTCATGGTTCATCGTCACGCACCAACCAAGCTATGTGCAACAGCATGGGCTACTTGATGTGCAGGGCTTCGAGCACACTCAGGCTCTGCTATACGAAGGGGAGAACAGGTGGAACTCGCTCCTCAACTGGTATCTTGATTCAGTGGCTATCGGGGACCAGTGGGTGGTAGTACTGGACGATGACAACCTCATGCACCCAGCGTTTTCGCGCATGCTGCCTTTTCTGGAGATCGAGGGGGTAGCCGGTCTGGTATTCTCACAACAGATCGATGCAGCAGGTAGTGTTCGTCGCGCACTGCCCGGCTGTATCTATCCTACCAAGGTGGATCAAGCACAGTTCATAGTACGTCGTTCAGCCATCGGCGGACTGCGATATTGGAACATCTATCGCGGAGATGGCTACTTCCTCCTAGAGTTCCGAATCCGGATGGATATCGAGCGACGACAGGTCCTCTTGATCGATCAAGTAGCTTGCAACTACAACGCTCAGATGTGGTGACGCAACTATTGGTAGCTCGCGCTAGCGAGCCTATTACTCCGCAGCACAGCCATCGAGTACCCCTGTCGCAAGATCTACAAACACTCGCTCGTGCTCTCGCACCGCCGCGCTATCCTCGAAAAGTACGCTACACGCAGCCAGAATCTTCTCGGAGATAACAGCTCTATAGTTGGGGTCTGTACCCAGTTTAATCGCTATCTCGACGTACTGCTCCGCGTTTTCTGCCACGCAATCCATCACTCCCATCGCCCTGTACAAGCCAAAGGTAATTCGCCCTGGAAGGTACGGGGTCGGTTGCGTTACCACCGGGGTGCCCAAGGCGAGCGCCTCGTAGCTGGTTCGTCCGCCGCCGAACTGCGGGTGCACCAAAAGAACGTCGACCAGCACTAAGAGCTGGAGGTAGTCGGCGTACGATTGCCGCGGAAGGAATCTTACCCTGTCGACTACATCGGGCATGGTTCGCTGAAAACGCTCCTCGAGAAGGGTATCCCAGTGCGCATACGTTCCGTTTGGAATGAGTAAGAGCCCCTGCGGATCTCGGCGCAGGATCTCTCTCAAGCTAGAATCGTGGTCGGGATGAAATTTGAAGGTGTACTGCAGGCATCCATAGATATGCGCATCTGCCGGTAGGTTAAAAGCGCTCCGCTCCTTCCGACTTTGCGGCAACACTGGCCGCTCCACGTAGAGTCCGAGCGTCTTGAGCTTCACCAGCTTCTCTGTATAATCCGACTGCGCATCATCGCGCTCCAGGAGTTCACTGGAGAGATAATAGTCGATCGTTTTAAGACCCGAGGTCACGGGGTGTCCCCAACTCACACATTGAACCGGTGCGAGTCGACATGCTGCGATGCTCGTCGTCAACGGGTCCATGCCGATATCGGTGTATACCAGGATATCCAACTCCTCCGCGGCTAGGCGCTTGCATGCAGAGCGGGGATCGAGGATCAACTCCCGATACTCCTCAACTCCCTCTCGAATCAGCTCCGCGACCGGATCATCGGCTCGACCCAGTGAAAAGAGAATCACCTGAAATTTCTCACGCGAGAGAAGCTGTATCAATCCGCGCCACAGGAAGCCGATTGTGTGATTCTTGAAGTGTCGGGATATGAAACCGATTCGAATTCGCTCCCCTACCCTCCGGGGCCTACGAGACCGTACAGCTGAGACACCGCTTGCTGATTGCCAGAACCTGCCTATGAGCTCCTGAATATCGCGGGCACACTTGCCGAAATGCGCGAGGTAAAACGTCTCGCTGATGAGGTCTTCTCCAGGTTCGAATCTCACCCGATCATCCAAGAGCTGCACGACACCCGCTCTTACTCTATCCCAAGCACGCTGCGCATCTTCCGAGGACGAAAGCACCACAGGAAGCAGGGTTTCGAGCTCGTATCTGACCGCTGCAGAATCAGCGATCTCCAGAGCTCGCTTGAACCATTCGGCTGCTTCCTCGAGGCGTCCTTCAGCCTTGTAGGCGTGCGCAAATGCAAGCAATACATCAGCATTAGAGCGGTTCAAGTCGTATGCGCGATGGTAGCACTGCATCGCCTCTTCCACGCGACGCGACCCCCAACATGCACCACCGAGAGCAAGCCAAATATCAAAGCGCTGAGGAGCTAGCTGTGCGGCGCTACGCAGGGAGGTCAGTGCATCACCGGACCGTCCGAGCTGCTGAAAAACCGAAGCCATATTGAGGTGCGCTTCGACGTAGCGCGGCTCGAGCCGCACAGCCTCTCGATAGGCTGCGAGAGCAGCCTGGAAATCCTCCTGCGCAAGGTACGCGTTGCCGAGATTGAAGTGTCCGAGCGCAAGGCTCGGGTCAATGCGTACAGCACTAAGGAGCGCCTCCATACAGGCGCTGTGCAAACCGAGCTCCCGAAGCACACTGCCGAGGTTACAGTACGTGCCCGCTTGCGAGGGATCGAGAGCAACGGCACGCCGATAACATTCAATCGCTTTTTCGAGCCTCCCGAGAGCACGATACGCCTCGCCAAGATTGTTGAAGTAGTGGGGTTGTACGCTATCGAGCTGCACTGCACGCTCGATTTCGACCACTGCCTCCGCGTTGCGACCCTGTTGCATCGCCACTACCCCCAAAAGGTGGTAGGCCTCGGCACACTGTGGGTGGGCAGCGATGACTGAGTGATAGAGGCTCTGTGCAGCCTCGAGATCTCCACGTCGGTGGTGCTCCAGTGCCGCGGAGAGAGCACTTCGAGGATCTGGTGTGAAACTCATAGTAAGATAGTCCGGTCACTCATCTATAACAAAAGATCACACCCTTTGCGATCTACGATTCGCTCGGTACGCCGGGCAAAGGCTCTCCAGTTAATTGATATCCGATATCAGCCGTGCAAAATCACTCCTGACTCGAGCGAGCTCGATCGGGTCAACTTTGAACGGTGCAGTATGGATCTCAGGGCACTTCTCATCTTACCTTTGCGAGTCTATACTCTTTATGTCAGTAGTTTCACTTTCACAAGAATACGAAGGACCCTCCTTTGAGTAGCACAGGGTGTAATCTGCTCGAAAAGCCCAACCGAGCCGCTCTAGCGCCGGGTATATGCTGGGTCGCCGTCAAAGACGTATCACAGGGCGCGCTGGAGTCTTTACTGCTCACATCCCTTCCCCAATACGCGGGCGAAATACTCCGTTTTGGCCTCGAGCCCTGCGACAGAGATATTTCGATAGCACTGATGAGGGGCAACGATATCGTAGGTGCTTACTTCCTCCGTTATCGCAACATCCTCGAAGAGATCGAGAGCCATAAGCTGAATCCGCTCGAGGATCTGCGTGGTTATCAGAACAAGCGCGGGATCGAAGGCTTGGTACTCGCTGTGTCAGCGGAGTATCGCAAACGAGGCTACGGCTCACTTCTCAAAAACTACCCTTCCTATTTCGACAATCTCGACTACCTGTTTGGCTTGCAGTATAGCGCACTGAACAATCTTCACTACTGGCAGCGACGGCGGCGCCTGGTCGCAGAGAACGATGCGATCTTCGCCACACTCGAGGATCTTCGGTGCGGAGAGGTCAGTCTCGAGGCTGAGACTTAGGAAGTAAGGTCCTCATTACCACGTCGAGGCGTTGAGGATTGACATACACCTTGTGCATCTTCAATTGAATGAAGGATTCAATCTTCGACACATACCTCTCCAAATACCGGTGGAACTCCTGAGTCAGGCTCGAAACTACCGCCGGGTTCCTCAGGCGCAGAGCAAAGTCATAATCCCAATAATCACACCCATGAATTACGCACCGAACAGCAGTATGTGTGCGTGCGAGGTAAATCTCCCAGCAGTTGCCCCAACTGGGCTACAGCCTCTGCGGCCTTTAACCTTGCTCTACCCGAATGTTCGGTAATTCCCCGCGGATAGCGCGTTGCCCAAGCTCTTTGAGAGCCAATTCACGAAAGCCAGCCGGAAGTTCCAAGCCAAGCGAGCTATCCCTAGCCGCGGCGTGTAGGCACGCCCCGACCGCGGTCTCCTGATCGGCTCCTTTGCGCTGCAGCGGTGTTCCTTCAAGAGAGGCATTCACGTAGGCGGGAAACTCCCTAGGCATGGCACTCCCTGGAGCTCCAGAGAACCACACCGTACTTGATGGATGATGAACTACCTGAACTGTGAGCATCGAATCCCTCCAGAAAAGCAGCCAAGGCGCCGAGAGGCTAACCTCACTTGTAAAGCCAATCAAGGCAAAAATGACCCTTCAGAAAGGGATGGAGAGGAACATCCGCGAGGTGTAATCCCAAAATTTCTCAGCAGGAGCTGGGCCTGCGCTGCTCGGTCGGTTACCTCACCCGTTAGAAAAGCCCTGTTACCCCTCTTACGTGTGGTGATAACGTAACGCCATGCGCACCCTACTAATTACGTTAACAACAATCTCCTCTATCGTTATCGCTGCACCCTGCGTGTCAGCCCAACCCGCTCCTGTTGGGGAGGGATATGAAGCAGTTCCCACGAGTCCGAAGGAGCCGTGGGGGGAGTTCAAGCCGATTCAGGAGAATGAGGGCACTCCGTGGTGGTCACACGTCTTGCTGTGGCTGCCGAACCGCGCACTTGATCTGATCGATGTGTTCCGCGTCGATGTGGGTGTAGGACCCGCTGTCGGTGGTGTCGTCAGAATTACCGAATACGCCCAGGCCGGTTATCGTCAGATGCTCCCAGCCTCCATTCGAGTCGGCGATTTCGGACGTCAGATGCCGATCGTCGTGGAAGCTACAAATGAGATAGGTATCAGCCCGCTGTTCATCCAGTCAAAGGAGCGAAACCTCTGCCCCGGTGAGGTAGGTTTGGGTGTTGATCTCCTACTCGTCGGTGCATACGGTGGGGTGTGCGTGGATGAGGCGGTAGATTTTCTAGCCGGGCTCTTCTTCATCGACCTAAAGGATGATGATATGTGAACGTACCAAAGGGGACAGCGTTCCTCTGTGAAGTAGGATGAATACAGTGGGGATCTTACGTCAAATCGAGCTCATATTCGCGACAAAGCGCTCGAGCACTGTCCGCACCAAGCGTAAACGGCGAGGATCCTCCCAGGTCAGCGACCCGTTCCTGCATCAGGTGTGGGCTGAGCTGCGGAGAGAGTATTACCCCGATCGGTCTGACCTCGACTCCTACGTTGTTGCGTGGAGTGCCCGGCAGCAAAAGAGAGTCTTGGCTTCTTGTAACGTACGACAACATCGAGTCGTAGTCGCTCGGGAGCTCTTTGAGCCAGCGGCGGTCCGATGGATCGCTCCTGTGTTGTACCATGAGCTGTGCCATGCTGTGTTGGGCGAAGGCGTGATCTCTGCCAGCGGCAGAAGGCTGTGGCATGGTGTTGAATTCCGTACACTCGAGGCGCGTCATCCTGATATCCCCGCGCTCAATATGTGGATACGCTCCGGTGGCTGGGCGATGGTTGTTCGCAGCCATCGGGCCCGCGCTGCTTGGCGAGACAGGAAAGCTCGGGCCCTCACGGGCTAAAATCAGTAGTGGTTATCGATGTAACAGGCCAGCATGATATCTCGTAGAAATTTCTTGCGCTCGGGCTTCTGCATCGGGGCAGGACTCGTTGCCGGTACGGCCGGATACACGACCATCGCACGCGACGAGACCGGCTCTATCGTCCTGGAGACGTTGGCCGTAAGGATTCCGGACCTGCCCGCTGCCTTTGAGGGGTACAAGATAGGCTTCCTTACGGATATTCACTTCGGTATGTGGCTCCCCGACGAGTGGGTAGTCCGCGCATTGGAGTTACTGAAAGAACAAGCGGTCGACCTGCTCGTTCTCGGGGGTGACTATATATTTTTGAACGACAACCCTTTGTGGCGTCGCGCTGGGATCATCCGTAACCATGCTCTCACTGAGCACGCTCCCCGCAAGGCGATTCCGCAGATCTATTCCCGCTTGGGCGCCATTCTAGGCGAGTTCTCCTTCCCAGATGGCGCTATCGGCGTTCCTGGTAATCACGACCACTGGAATTCCACATCGATATTCCGTTCGGTCTTCGGTGCATTACCTGGAGTGAAGCTACTGATCAACGAGGAACACCTCATCTCCAGGGGCGAGCACAGCCTACGGATCTTCGGGGTTGATGATTTTCTTACCGGCATCCCGACAGCGCCACCGCAGAACGAATCCCGCGCCGGTTACGACACGCGGATCATCGTCAGCCACAATCCGGACTATATCTCCCTTCTGACCTCGCGCTTACCCGATTATCACTTTGATCTGGCGCTGTGCGGTCACACCCACGGGGGACAGATCCGCCTACCGTACATCGGTGCCGTCATGAGTCAGATCCGAGACTCGAGGTTCGTGGCAGGCATGGTTAACGTCGGAAGGAAACTGGTGTACACCTCGCGCGGTCTGGGGGTCGTTGGCCTTCCCGTTCGAATCGACTGTCCCCCTGAGGTCACGGTTTTTACCGCCGTGCGGGCGTGAGACGATGCGTGATCGTGAGAGTACAGGCTTATCCGCCGCAGGAACTGCCTGTGCCTCATACGGGTCAATTACGTGAGCGAGCGAAGAGCTGCTATACCAGATAGCTGTAATTCGACTGTAGCTATCCATGGCCACAACCATCCCTCCATAACCCATTGAAAATACAAGATCAAACTCGGGGCTTGTACGGTGCCTTACTGTGCTGCTGGTAAAATGAGAGCTCCTACTTTCTGGGGCGCATAATAGCCTAAGGAGCCTATCTCTTTACTTGTAACCCGCTCATTTGCTAGAACTCCGGAGTTCTCGCTCGAACGGGCGGAGAGAAAGATTTAGAAACATCGTAAAGTACGCAAGGCATGGTAGTTGGAGCTATGAACGACGAAGTAGAGACAGGAAAAGCGGAAGGCAGAGGAAGACGTTCCGAGGGTGGATCATCCGAGGGCGGATCGGATGCTCCGCGTGGTCGTGACGGTCGTGACTCCCGCTACGGCGCCCAGGGTGCCGACGACCGCGCTCGCGCGGGTGCGATGGAAGTTGTGGTATCACACAACATCGAGAAAGCGATGAAGATCCTCAAGCGTAAGCTCATCAAAGAGGGATTGTTCAAGGAGCTCAAGTCACGCCGGTATTTCGAGAAACCCTCCGAGAAGCGCAAGCGTAAGGTCAAGGAAGCGCGCAAAAAGCAGCGCAAGGACGAGGCACGCCTCAAGAAAGCTCCCGGACTGATGTAATTCGGACGAGCATACAGGGACCTTCGAGGTCCCTTTTTTTTGATTATAGACCTTGAGCACGGCCGGCTTTGACGCAAGGAGCGCAGCGGAGTTCTATCCGGGATAGCGCCGGCGTTGTGAAGAGGATATCGTTTCTCAGGGATTTTTTTACTGATGATGGAAAGCTCTCGGACGTGAGTATTCTCTCTCGCTACATACTCAGGGAGGTCAGCACGTTCTTCCTGATAAGCCTCTCGGCTTTCACAGGCCTCCTGCTCGTCCTGCGCATGTTGCGCCTTACCTCGCTAATCATAAACCGCGGTGTCGAGGTCGGCCAAATAGCGCGCGTGTTCGTTGCTATCGTTCCGACCTTTCTCGAAATCGCGATTCCGATGAGTACTCTGCTGGGTGTTATGCTAGCTTTTTCGCGGTTGTGCGGTGATTCAGAGGTCGTGGTCATGCGGGCATCCGGCATCAGCATCCTCAATTTCCTGAAACCAATAGGCCTCTTTGCTGTCGTGGTGGGTATCCTAAGCCTCTTCGTATCGGTGACTCTAAGGCCCTGGGGGTTCGCCTCCCTATCCAGCGCCCTTTTCGACGTTGCTAAATCCAAGAGCATCTCTGGTCTCACGCAAGGGGTCTTCAACAAGCTGGGAGACATTACCCTGTATGCCGAGGGTATCGACTACCAAACGGGGGACCTCCAGCGAGTTCTCGTCGATGACAAGCGTGATGAAGCCCAACGCAAGGTGGTGATCGCCAAACGCGGACGTATCGTTGCCGACGAAGATGCGCAAACGATCTCGCTTCTCTTGGGGGACGGGGTGGCTCATGAGCAAACTGAGGGGAGATATTCGCGTACGGAATTCACCTCGAACAGTCTGAGCGTTGATCCTACCGAGCTTCGAGACGAAAGCAAAAAGGGTATCGTAGCTCGAGAGCTTCAGGTGCCCGAACTATCCGAAAAAATCGCCTTCTACAAAGGTCTTCTTGCTGCGCAGGACCAGGAATCTTTCGATGTGTTCGGCGAAACGATTACGCGTAAAGAGCTGCTGAAAAAGTTCCGGCGTTCGCGAATTGAGCTCGGGCAACGATTCTCCCTGCCATGTGCAGCGTTTATCATGGCGTTTGTTGGCCTTGCTCTCGGTATCATGTCACCTCGAACTCAGCGTACGTGGGGAGCCGGGTTCACCGGACTACTCGGTCTGATCGTCTTCATCATCTACTATTCCGTCTTCTCTGTTGGCGTAGCCCTGGCGGACAAGGGAAGCATTCCGATAATGATTGCGCTGTGGGCACCAAATATCATAACCACAGCGCTCGCTGTGTGGATTCTGTACAAGCTCGGCTCTGAGCAGTGGCACTCCGTTTCTGAAGGGGTGCAAAACTACTGTACGCGGACAGTCGAAACGTTGCGGAGATACCTGAAACGGGCATGAAGATCCTTCACCGCTACATACTAGGTCTTCTGACCAAAAATTTTCTAATCGGGTTGGCGATGTTCGTCTTCCTGTTTCTCATGGTTGATTTCTTTGATCGCCTCGACAACGTCTTGGCTGAAAACGCTTCGGCATTCACGGCGCTCCGTTACTTCATGTACAAGATTCCGCTCATGGTGAACTTGATGCTTCCCGTGGCGCTGATATTCTCTACCCTCTTCACCTTCGGAATGCTCTCGAAGAGCTCAGAGATGACAGCGATGCGTGCCAGTGGCCTCACGATTTCTTGGCTTGCTACCCCGCTCATGGTGTTTGGGTTACTCCTCTCTCTGTTCTCGTTGCTCTTGGGTGAGATTGTGGTCCCCTTCACCGAACGCCGGCAGAAGGAGCTCTACAATATAGACATTCGACAGAAGGACAAACGCGGGGGATACAGCCAAACGGATTTTTGGTGGAGAGAAGGTCAGAATTTTTACACCGTTGATCTCTTCGACTCTCGCACCAACACCCTGCAGAACTTCTCGCATCTGGAGATAAACTCCCTCTGGCAGGTTATTCGGCGCACCGATGCCAAGACGGTACACTGGATCGACCCGGTGGTCGGCTGGAATATGCGTGACGTAACACGCTCGCACTTCGAAACCACCCCGATGTCAGTTGAGAAATTGCGGGCTCTTCCCCTACCCATCAAGGAGAAGCCCTCCGATTTCTACGAATTCCGGAGCGATGCAACGACGATGAGCTATCGAGAGCTGCGCCGGTTCATCAAGGACCAGAAACGCAACGGTATAGCTACTACGCAGTACCTACCTGAAATGCACAGCAAACTCGCCTTTCCATTCGTCATATTCATCACGGGTCTGGTAGTGCTGCCATTTACGCTCAGACCAGCGCGATCGGGGAGTATGGCATTTAGCTCCCTTTCGGCTATCTTCGTCGCCTTTACCTACTACGCGGTTGATTCCTTCAGCATATCTATGGGCAGAGCGGAACTCTTACCCCCTCTTCTTGCAGCGTGGATGGCCAATATCTTGATGGGGATCGTCGCGCTGGTTCTCAACCTCGGAGCGGAGGCCCCGCAATAATCGGCTGATCAGCTCGAGAGCAAACCCTTCATGCATCACTCCGAGCCGCTACGTAAGGTACGGCTGCACTGCCTGATACATCTTTTCGACTATTGCTTCGAGAGGTTGGTCCGAATTGTCAATCAACACTGCACCTTCGGCCGGTTTCATCGGTGCCACTGCACGCTGAGCATCACGTTCGTCACGCTCTCTGAGCTCCCTTTGAATAGTCTCGACGTCAATCTTTTCTCCCTTTTGGAGTAGTTGAGCCGCCCGCCTCTTGGCGCGTACATCGAGTCTTGCTTCAACGAAGAATTTCACCGGCGCCTGCGGGAATACGACCGTTCCCATATCGCGACCTTCAGCAACCAAGCCTACGCCTGGAAAGGCGTTTTTCTGGCACGGCAAGAGCAGTTCCCGAACTTCTGCGTGTCGTGCGACTCGAGAGGCTCCCATGGAGAGTAGCTCTGATGAGAGATCCCGGATACGCGAGGCTCCATCGACCAGAAAGTCCACCTCTCCATCTGCTTGTTTGAGCAACTGGAACCGGTGCGCCCGCACGAGCTCCGCTACACTTTCTGCTCGATCTATGTCAGCGCCGTTTTCGACGGCTAGCAGAGCGGTAGCGCGGTAAAGGAGCCCGGAGTTCAGGTGTCCAAACCCTAAACGCTGTGCCAACCCCTTGGCTAGGGCTGTCTTACCCGATGCCCCTAGTCCATCAACAGTTACAACTATTCTGTCATCCACAATCTTTTCCGGAAGCGATACGAGGTATCCGCACACGTACGCTGGTGCAAATAACCTGTTCGTTTTAAAAGAAATTTCATATCGATCCAAGCCCTAGAGGCATCGAAAACAGTAGGGATAGGAAGTAACAGCACTTTTGTGGTGCTCATATGCGGCATAAAACCTCAAGATCGTTGCTTTTTAGCCGACCTTTCGTAATGGAGGGGTAGTAAACCCCGTGATTGTATGAGGAGACGGCCACAACCAGGTAACCATCAAGCGGTTCAGTTCCACCGCTCACTTACGTCAAGTGAAAGTGATATCGGCATAGTTTTGTCAGGTGGGGGTGTTCGAGCCGCGTATCAAGCGGGGGCGCTCAAAGCTCTCTCGCAGTTGATGGGTAAGGATCTCGAACGGACCTCGATAGTGCTCGGCAGTAGCATCGGTGCCGTCAACGGGCTCGTGCTCTCCTCGTGCCTCAAACAAGGGGTTCCGCACGCAGTTGGGGTACTCGAGGATCTGTGGCGTGAACGAACCTTTACCAATACCTTCTCCGGTTCCCGAGCGCGAGCGTTCCTGCGCGCCATTCGGATCGCGGCGCGACAATATCTGGCACCGGGACCTCACGGTTCGTCAACCTCCGTACTTGACCCCGAGCCGCTCAGAACCAAGCTCGATTCGGTTATCAACGAGCATGGCGGTTTGACGCCTGAGGGGCGCAGTCCGCTCCTTAAATCGGTTGGCGTCATGACTACGATTGAGGGGACCCAGCGGAAGCCGCTCCTTTTTCTCAGTTCTCACCACCAATTGGCCGAGGAGGAGCTCAAGGGTGCAAGTTTTGAATTGTGCTACGTCAACGAGCTTACGGCGAAGCACGGCTTCGCCTCAGCCGCCCTGCCCTCCATTCTCCCGCCAGTTGAGCTCGATACTGATGCAGGCAGGGTCCGCCTTGTAGACGGGGGTATCTCACAGAACGTTCCAGTTGACCCAGCGGTACGATTAGGGGCGCACCGTATTATCATTATCGACATATCAGGTCGCACCTGGTGGTTCGACCGCTACGGCGAGCCGCATGACACCCGCCCGAGCTGGGAAGTGCCTGCAGGCGAGGACACATTCTGTCTGAGGCCCCCACAAACCTTGACGCTCCGTAATCAGAAGGCTCTCGGGCCGCTCTTGAAGCAGGCTGTGGGGGGGTCTCGGAAACGATTTACTGATGCCTGCGGCGCCTTGTGGCCTCTCTTTACCCTTGTAAAAGCCAAGCTGGGAGAGGAGCTGGCCTACGAGGTGATGTCCTACGTAGCACTCGACCCGGAATACCTCAACGCCTTGATGGAGGTTGGATATCACGACACCGTTGCGGTCATGAAGCGCAGGGCACGACATCAGTTCGTCGAGAACGAAGAGACCCTTTCGCTCGAGGCAGTTCGCGCGTGAGCAGACGCTTTGAGTCCAAAAAAGTCGCTTTAGAGTGCGTAACAAAAATGCTCCTCTGCTTCGGATGGCTGCAATCGGCAGC
>JBBAUR010000018.1:0-10287 GCA_040398075.1 Bdellovibrionota bacterium
CTGCCGATTTCGCTCATCCTCGCTACGAGGTTCATTTTTGTTACGCACTCTAAAAAGAAGCGGGGAACACCAAGAGAACAGGAGTGCTGCGAGGGTCAGAAAGCTGCTACCGGCGGCGTTCCAAAACCACCATCCACAGCGAGGTCCCTACGACGACCAGTGCTCCGAGGGTCTGAAGTGTCGTAAGCCCTTTGCCAAACACCACCCACGCTACGGGAGCTGCTATCACCGGACCAACGCAGCGCAGTGCCGATGCTAACCAAGCAGGTACTTCTCTGAGAGAAAAGAACCACAGTCCTGTGCTCAAGACATAAAAGACCAACACCGTAGCCAGAGCGTAGTACCATCCGATTATCTGTTCGGAGTTACCGATGAAGGAATCTGTAGGAGTCGCCAAAAGAAGAGGCAGGAGTGCGGCTCCTCCAATCAGCTGGGATAAGCCGCTCGCATAGAAAGTTCCCATCTGCTGCGCGTAGCGCTGTGATGGGCCATACAGCGCTGCGTTACCGGTAACAGCTACAAAAATCAAAAGGTCCCCAAGAGTATCTACCGAAAAAACAACTGAACCTCCGGTCGATAAGACAATGGCTCCTACTAGATGAATTGCAAGAAGCAGTAGATGTACTGGCGTCGTCGTATGGCCATAGAAAACTACCTGGATTAGTAACACGACATACGGCTCTATCTTGGTCAAAAACATCGTCTTTGTGCTGCTCGTGAGGGTGAGACAGTAGCCAAAGAGGAGCGAGATAACCGCAGAGCGAAGGATAGAGAAAGCTACGAAAGGAAAAGTGACGGAGCCTAGAGTGCTCTTGATCGCCCTGTCACCGACAAGATACCCCAAACCGAGCAGACACGCCCCACCCAAGAGCGACGACACACAAATGACAGGTACGGGCGCAAGGCGAGCGATCGCCTCCCCTTCGAAGATCCATCCGATACTGGACAACATCGATGCGCACAGGATAGCAACAACTCCTGCGACAAATCTCTCTTGCTTCATACTCACTCTGCACGTGAGGCAATATCAACAGATTTTTTGTGTGATAGGTGTAGCACCACCCATGCGAGAGTCGGCGAGCGCACTAAGAAAATGAAAAAAAAGGGGGGGCGCCCCCCCCTTTTTTTTCGGGTAACTCCTTCCGTTAGAAGTTTTTCCAGATGTGTTGGTTGGTAACTTCGTGGTGGAAGATCACCTCACCGGTCTTTACCTGCGTACCTAACTCACGCGGGCACCGATCGGCAGCAGCAACTTTGCGCTCAACGAACTTCTCCTTCGGAATCTCTCCTAACATCTCTGTAACAAAATCGCTCTGCTTGCAGAGGCGAATCGCGTCATAAATGTTACCAGGCAGGAACCGTGTGCGAGAACGACGATTCTCGGTGACCTGCTGGTCGTTCTTTGGTCCCTTCAAACCGGTATGGAGGATCGACAGAAAGGTCAGGTACGGATTGGCATCAGGCGCTACGGTTCTAACCTCTATGCGAGCAGATTTTTCGTTTCCGAGCGGAATTCGAATCATCGATGTTCGATCCACCGCGGAGGAACGGATCTGATTCGGAGCCTCAAAGTTCGGATCAAGACGACGATACGCATTGACACTGGAGTTAATCAACAAGCACATGTCGTTGGCGTTGTTCAGAATCCTGTCGATGAAGTCCCACGCAGTTGAGCTCAATCCATCTTCACCTTGGCCATCGAAGAAGAGGTTCTTACCCTTCTTGGACAGAGAGAGATTGGTGTGCATACCACTTCCGTTGATCCCCGCTATCGGCTTAGGCAAGAAGCTCGCTGTGAGGCCGTTATTGGCCGCAATCTGACGTGCAGTCAACTTGTAAAGTTGAACCTGGTCGGCCGCCAACAGTGCATCACAGTAGGTGTAGTTCAACTCGAACTGTGAAGGTGCAACCTCAGGGTGGTCCTTCTCATTCTCGAAAGCCATGGCTCGTTGTGCTTCGGCGAGCGCATCAATAAACGTCTTGAGCGGATCGCGCGGTAGGGAGTTGTAGTAGCCACTACTCGACACGAGATCGAATCCAGTCAGCTCATTGAAGCGCTGTTCTGCATCGATTCCATTGAAGAGAAAGCCCTCGCACTCAACGGAGATGTTGGCAACTATACCCTCGGTCGAATAGAGGTCGTCGCAGAACATCTTCAGTCGGCCACGCATGTCGGACATGTAACCTTTGCCGTCCTTGTCCTTGATGAGAGCGAATACCATCACCTTACCAGGCCCGAATACATCGCTTGGTAACCAGCGAAACGACCCCCAATCGATGACTAGGCGCAGGTCCGATTCTTTGACCACAGAAAAACCCCGAATCGAAGAGCCATCAAATGTCAGGTTATCGTACGACTTGAGTAAGAACTTCTTGTCGTAATCCAACATGTGGAATCGTCCTTCAATGTCGGTGAAGCACACCGTAACTGCCTTGATGCGCTTCTCTTCGTGGAGGTAACGGAGGTAGTACTCAGTCAGCTCGCCCTCCGGGGTGTGCTTGGCGACCTTTTCCTTGGCCTCCAAATTCAGCTGCTCTAGCTCATCGTACGGTATTTCTAGAAAATTTCTCAGGGTGGTATCCATAACGCCTTACCTTTAAAAACGACAAACAGGGCTTTGAATATCACCAAATAAGGATAACTATCTACAAATTTATGATAAACGATGCATGTTTTACCAAACAGAACGCGCTTTGCGGTCCGAGCGGTCTGTTTATTTGGTGCTCATGCTCCGCGGCTCCCGGCAGAGCTCTAACAGGAACCCCTAAGGCCTTATCACAAGTAAAGTTTAAGGCCGGTGAAAGATGCTGCAGAAGGAAGAGGAATTAGGGCCGTGCTTTTAGCTCGTTGCCGACACAACTGTACTCTGGATGAGCGTGTGATATCGAGACAGCTACGCTACACAGGCACTCATCCACCGACTCCGGTTAGCGCCTTCTCAATCGTCGCCTTCAGGTCCGGAGAGTCCGGTGAGACGCCAGACGCAAAGCGCCCAATCACAAACCCCTTGCGGTCGATGAGAAACTTCTCGAAATTCCAGCCCACATCAACACCCCCCGTGCTGGCCGTAAGGAAGCTATAAACCGGATGCTTATCTTGTCCGAGCACCTTTACCTTCGAAAACAACGGGAATGAAACTCCAAAGCGTTCGGAGCAAAACTTCTTTATTTCACCATCACTCCCCGGTTCTTGCTGCCCAAAATCGTTACTTGGGAATCCGAGCACTACAAATCCTCGTTCTCGGTGCTGCTGATAGAGTTTCTCGAGTCCCTCGTATTGCGACGTATATCCACAATACGATGCGACGTTGACCACCAAAACGACCTTACCTTCAAAGGTGGACAGCTTCTGTGCCTCACCATCAATCGTTGTTGCAGAAAGTCCGTACAATGACCCCTGCTCGCTATGTCCCCATTCAGCATCCAGTACGATCGAGCACATCAGCACCACAGCCATTACTATTCTCTTCATGCGGCCACCTCTTCACAGAATGGTGAAATACTATCCGATAGGTGACGCCACGGAAATACCTGATACATGGCGTTATTCTTACGATCAGGTACAGCGGGCTCACAGAATCTCGTAAGGAAGCGAGCACCCCCTTCTGCGAAAGCGCTCCGAAGTGTGAAGTAGTCTGCCGTGTGTGCCGTTTCTCTCGTTGAGTAACCAAAGAGGGTATCTCGTTATGAAAACTGAAGGCACGAATATTCAACCCCGTCCTCAAGAGCAGCGCCGCTCCGAGAACAGCGAAGCTCAACAGGTCAGGGACCAACGTAGGGCCAATCAGGCTGAGGCCAACGAGCAGGCTCAAGAGGCAAGAGAGGCCCAAAATAGACAGGAAAAAGAGAGAGCTGTAGACCTAAAAGCTTAAACGCTCCATCTCTGCCCCTGAGGCCTCATCGACGAACACGAACGCAGTGACTCCCTCCAATCCGGCGAGGCGCGCGCTATTTTTCACGCTTCCAAAGAATTTTTCCTTGGCGAAAGGGGGCATCTGCGCCATCGGAAAGTCGCGAAACACCAGCTTCCCTATCCCGGGAGTCGAGTTATCGTACCGAACGAATTTCGGTCCGGCTATCGGGTTGCCCTTGATAGTTGCCACAAACTGCGAGATTCCGCCTTCATCTCCCTGAGTAGCAACCCTCTGTGGCGGTTGCTGGGATACACCTTTAGGGGCAGCGTCTGGCTGTGCAGACAAAGAATCAACGAATCCGGAGAATCGGGCCCGCGCTTCCTCACTAGGAGCGAGTTGAAGCGCCTTTGCACCGAGGTCCCGAGCCTTGGTCATGTCACCTTTTTGAGCAAAGGTGACCGCAAGATACGCCATCGCCGGAAAGTTATTCGGGTCACGTACGAGCACGCTATCGAGCTGCTTTATCGAATCGTCGTAACGACCTAGGAAGGTAAGTGTGCTCGCATATCGGGCAGTAGCACCCAGATTGTTTGGCTCCAACTTCAAGTAGCGCTCGTAGAACTCAACCGCCTTGGTGAAGGCCTTCTGATCAAAGGAGACATCTCCCATCATGAGGAGCGCGTCTGGATCGTCTGGTGAGAGCGTGAGGATCCGACTGAGAACATCGATCGCCTCGAAGACGAGAGCAGGCGGTGCATCCGGCCGATTACGGAGCTTTTCACCCAAGAAAGCTGCCATTTGCCGCAGCACTCCGAGGTCCTGGGGGGAACGATCGAGGTCGCTTCGCAAAGCAGCGAGCTCAGGCTCAACGTCGACCTCTTGTCGCACGGTCTGCATGTGCTCTGTTGGCTTCACATCACCGCGCTTCCAATGCAGGGCACTCTTGAGCCCGAGCGCAGCGCTGAAGAGAGCGACTGCCGCAGCGAGCACTACTCCGTAACGCCGAGGGGAGCGCACCAACAATCCCTTGCCACATCCCGGACAGAACCGCATCTCCTCAGAGACCGTCGCCCCGCACCTCCGACACGCCGTTATAACCTGACTCATCCTATTACTCCAATTACGTAGGCAGCTGCAGAATTAACCATCCGGCGACAAAGATCCAGCTGCGCAACTAGAAGACCTCTGCGATCATCAGTTGATTGTAGGCCTCTGATTCTCATGGTAATTTTTGGTCCTGGCGTGCGCTATTAAGGCCTTTGAAAGGAACCCCGTGACGGACACAACCACCCAATGCCTTGTGCGCGTTCCGCGCAACCGTGCTCCCGAGAGTATCTCCATAGTCATCCCCTGCTACAACGAGCAGGAGGTATTACCTGAATTACGGCGTCGCCTCAAATCATTGGTTGCTGGATACACCTGTCCCTTCGAGGTTGTACTCGTCGATGATGGCAGCAAGGACGAGACGTGGCCGCTCATATGTCAGTATGCCCACGAGGAGAGCTTCATCAAGGCTATCCGACTCGCGCGGAATTTTGGCCATCAACTCGCTATTACCTGTGGGTTGGATCAAACCAAGGGCGAGGTTGTCGTGATCCTCGATGCCGACTTACAGGACCCTCCCGAGCTCATCCCTCAGATGCTGGATCGCTGGAGCCAGGGATACGATGTCGTGTATGGACAGCGAAGAAGTCGGCTGGGTGAGTCAGCTTCAAAGAAGTTCTTTGCATTTGCCTTCTACAGGATATTCGAGAAGGTAGCTGGCCTGCAGGTACCTCGCGACACCGGCGACTTTCGGCTCATGGACAGACGCGCAGTCAATGCACTTCAATCACTCAGGGAGCGCCATCGCTTCGTGAGAGGCATGGTCTCTTGGATTGGGCACCATCAAATCGCAGTACCTTACGATCGTCCCGAGCGCTTCGCGGGAACCACAAAATACCCATTTCGGAAGTCCTTCTTCCTCGCAATCGATGCGATCACCTCTTTCACATACGCGCCTCTCCGTGTTGCATCTTATCTGGGCGTGCTCACCTCTCTGGGCGCGTTTCTGTACATCGTGGTTATCATCATCCTCAAGATCCTGGCTGTGAACGTCCCAGGTTACACTTCGGCGATGGCCACGATACTCCTGCTCGGAGGGGTTCAGCTCATGGTCTTGGGCGTTTTGGGTGAATACGTCGGGCGCATATTCGAACAGGGCCAACAACGTCCGCTATACCTCATCGACGCAATCAAGGGAGAACCCCTGCAACAGATAGCTTGTAAAGATAAGACACCACCTCGCGAGTCATGAGTAGCAAGCGTATCTCCATAATCGGCGCGGGCTTTACCGGTCTAGCCGCAGCTCTCGATCTCGTAAACGCAGGGCATGCCGTTACTCTTATCGAGAAAGACGAGGAGCTCGGGGGGCTAGCAGGAACGTACGAGATCAGCCCAGGTATACGAGTCGAGAAGTTCTATCACCACTGGTTCACCTCTGACGTAGACGTTTTGAACCTCATCGATGAACTGGGATTGGGGCATCTGAAACGCCCTGTAAGCTCGAACACCGGACTCTACTACGCCAATTCTATTTTTCGACTTGCTAGTCCGCTCGATCTGTTGAGATTCGAGCCGATCCCGATCCTTGATCGACTTCGCACCGGACTCATGGCACTCATCGCTCGACGCACAAACGATTGGCGTCCCCTTGAACACATCTCAGCCGAGGAGTGGCTCATTCGGTACGGTGGAAAGCGTGCTTACGATGTGATTTGGAAGCCACTTATGCAGGGAAAGTTCGGGGCGGAAGCCAAGAACGTCTCCGCCGTTTGGATCTGGAACAAACTCAAGCTTCGCGGCTCGAGCAGGAATACGAAAGGCTCCGAAAGCCTCGTTTACTTCGGAGGGGGCTTTGGTGCCCTTACGGATGGCATTCGCAAAGCGTTAGAGCAGCGCGGCGTTACAATTCGAACCGGTTGTAGCGTGCGACAGATTAAAACTGAAGGAGGCTGCGTAACCTCGATCGAGACTGAGTCGGGCTCCGTAGCCACCGACGTAGCTGTAGCCACGCTGCCCCTACCTCAGTTTCTGCAGCTCACTGACCAACTTCCAGAGGACTACCGAGCAGCGTGCGAACAGATACGTTTTCTCGGCAACTGCTGCTTGATCCTGCGTCTCTCGCGTTCCTTGTCGAGCACCTACTGGCTCAATGTTGCCGACCCCTCGTTCCCTTTTGTTGGGATTATCGAACACACGAACCTCGATGCTCGTGAAAACTATGGGGGCGATCACATCGTTTATCTGTCGAAATACCTGCCAGTATCGGATTCGCTTTTTGCACTCTCGCCTCGTGAGTTTTACGAATACTGTGAGCCGTTCATACAGCGCATCTTCCCCGAATTCTCACGCTCGTGGGTGCTTTCGTACCATGTGTGGAAGGCGCACTATAGCCAACCGGTCATAACTCAAGGCTATTCGAAGATCATCCCATCTCACCGCACCCCCATACGGAACCTGTGGTTGGCAACTATGGCCCAGATCTATCCGGAGGATAGAGGCACCAACTATGCCGTACGATATGGACGAGCGGTTGCAAGAAGCATTTTACAATCGTGTATGTCGGAGTAACCCATGTCCCAGTCGACCACCACACCTACATCATCGCCCCCTAGCACTCTGGAAAGCTCCCCATGGACAGCGTATTTCAGCGCCAAGGAGTGGGTAGCGTATACACTCATTGTCCTTCTAGGACTCATCCTTCGATGGACGCTGTTAGACATGCGGCCCTACCATCACGACGAGTCGCTGCACGGCATGTACGGCCGTTACTTCTACGATTGGCCAAATAACAACTTTTACAAGTATGACCCGATGCTTCATGGCCCCATGCTCTACAACTGCATGCGGTTCATCTATGCAATGTTTGGTGACTCCTTGTGGGCAGCTCGAACTCCGGTCGCGATCATGGGCTCGCTGTTCATGCTGGCCCCCCTCCTCTTCCGAGCATTTTTCAAGCGACAGACCGTCCTCGTGCTTACCGCTGCTATCGCTCTGTCTCCAACCCTTGTGTACTGGTCACGATTTCTTCGAGAGGATTTCTGGGTTGTTTCGGGGATGCTCATCAGTGTGTATGGCATTACCCTAGCACCGGCCCGATTGCGTGCCCTACTCTTTCTACTAGGGATCACGATCCAATGGTGTACGAAGGAGAATATATTTGTCACGCTTGCCATCGTGATTGGGTACCTCGTGGTAGAGGCCGTAGACTACGCTATCCAGTACCGACGCAATTCTTCGACAACGCTTGTCGGACGGACGTTTGACTACGTCTCCCACCATCCCTGGGAAACGACCTGGGCGCTCGTAACCTGCATCCTGATCTACTCCTGGTTTTTCAGCGCTGGGTTCCGGTATCCTGATGGGCTTGTGGATGGTCTCGGAGTGAAGGGCTTCCAATACTGGGCTGAACATCACGGCAAGGAGCGCATAGAGGGGCCTTTCAATTTCCATCTCTACGTACTGGGCTGGTACGAGCTTCCGTTCATGATCGCTTTTTTAGCCCACATGGTGCTGTTTTACCGTCGAGCCAGCGCTGAAATACTCTTCGGGGCAGCGGCTGGCCTCACACTGATAGTCTTCTCTATCGTTTTGACTGACTCGAACAATATTCGCGATTTTGCCGTTTGGAAGCTTCTCAAACTCAAAGATACCAAGGACATGGTTGCAGCGCTCATACTGCTCTTCCATGCTCCGTTGGTCACCTTTCAGCACCTCATGCGCAACGAAAAGAGTCTTGCGATAACCGGGTACCTCTTCACTGCGTCGCTTTTTGTTTACAGTTATTTAGGAGAGAAGGTTCCTTGGCTCTCTACCTATCCCCTTATTTTTGGCCTCCCGTATCTCGCTCTGTTTTTCGAGCATTACTTCGCCAAATATCCGGTCGACTACAAGAACTTTCGCTTGAGCAGTGCCTTCATGATTGTCGGCTGCATCCTCATGGCACTTGGAATCGTTTTTATCGGCGAAGCACTCGTCTTCGAAACGTATGCGAACCTCTTCAATGAACCAACTATGAAGGAAAACTTTGGCTTTTTGGGTGTTGGTGTACTGTTGGCAATATGTGGCCTCTCCAGCGTCTGGGAGGGATACCTAGGGCGATTCAACGTTGGTTTTGCTATTTGCTTACTCGCGAGTGGTTTCAATCTTCGCGCTAGCATCCAAACTAATTTTCTCTATGCCGGAAAAGAGACTGAATACCTCAGTCAGGTACACACCACATACGAGCTCGCCGAGGCAGCGAAGAACATCATCGACGTCACGTTGAACGAAAAGAACAACTATCGCCCCAAAGTGCTTGTAGATGGTGAAGCCACATGGCCATTGACCTGGTACTTCCGCCATCTCCGAGACGAGTACAAATTCAGCGCCAAGCCTGAGGAATGGAAGGATTTCACGTACATCTTCCAGGACTGGAAGGATCAGCCTGAATCAGGCGGATTTCCCGATGGCTTTTATGTGAGAAAACTCAATCTTCGTGGTTGGTGGGTACCCGACTTCAAATTGATGACCCTCAAAAAGTTCTTGACGTACGCGGTCAATCACTACCCATGGGGCCCCTCGGGCTTCTCCTATACGACCCTGCTGGTAAACAAAAATACGGAGCGTTTCAAGTAAGTGCTAGATCTCTGGGACACACCGCAAGGGCGTAGAGGCAACCCTACCAAACCCCGCCCTCCACTTTCTCGCTATGGGTAGGTTTTGCCTCGCTTCCCTAGGGGTAGGCTCTGCTTTGCTTCCCTAGACCTTGGCGAGAGTTCTTATCCGCCCTCAAGATTCATCTCGTCCTTCGCTCGTTCGCGTTCTGCTCGAGGTGAATTGATTTTTGTCGTATTCGCTCTGTTGATCTTCCTCTAGTGTGATGGAGCCTATCTCACCTGCAATCACTCTTCGCGCGACTCGTCTACCTATGCGCCGTTTCTCCTTCTTTTTCTGACGTTCTTCGGGAGATTCCAAGAGAACCTTACGCTCCTCTGGCATACGCTTTCTGTCCGGATACTCGGTATCCGAACCTTCTCCAAATTCCGGCTCCCTCTTCCTTTTGCCCTGATTTTCGGTCGCCTGAGATGCTCGTTGTCGTAACGGCTGGGGTTCCGGCTGCGGCTTAGGAACAGGCCGCGAAGTGATGCTTGACGAAGGAATGTGGTTTAATTGGCGTTTCGGAACTACGGTAGAAAAGGGCTCAACCCCCTCCTCTAAACCGCGTGCAGGCGCAGCTTTGGGGCTAGCGGTGATAGTCTCGGGGAAGCTGGGCAGGAGCTCAGGCCTCGGTTCGGCTCGAGGAATCTCAGCGGGAGCCGGGGTCGGTACGGCGAGGGGATAGGGGACCAGAAGCCTCTGTGGCAGATCTATCCCCGCCACTGCTTCCGAGCGAGTGATCGCTACCTCTGAA
>JBBAUR010000018.1:10387-54594 GCA_040398075.1 Bdellovibrionota bacterium
ACGGAATCGCGATCTTAGAGAACCCAAGCTCGGGCTTCGGTACAGAGGGTCTCGTAAGCGGACTCGATACAGCCTCTATCTCGGGGAGATCCGATACACGCTCAGCTCTCGCTTCAGCATTGATACGTGGCACATTGCGTAGCAGCGAATCACGAACCAGCGCCTCGGATAGTTTAGCGTCCGCCTGTGGCAGATCTATCCCCGCCACTGCTTCCGAGCGAGTGATCGCTACCTCTGAAGGTTTCACCGTAGCAAGCTCTTCAGAGCTTGGCTCTGTGACCGGGGACGGAATCGCGATCTTAGAGAACCCAAGCTCGGGCTTCGGTACAGAGGGTCTCGTGAGCGGACTCGATACAGCCTCTATCTCGGGGAGATCCGGTAGATGTTTTGTCTCGGCATTTGCACTCTGCAGTAGGAAAGAGGGGCTATAAAGTTCGCTCGGAAGCTCTGGATTTTTCAATCTCGGAAGTGCCGGTGCGTCCGACCTAAGGAGCGACGATATACCTCCTACTCCGGTTTCGTTTGATAAGGCTGTATCGACCGCAGCTCGTGCTAGCCCCTCTGTCGCGATAGCTGGAGACGCTTCGGCCAGGGGGCGTACAAGTTGAACAGCCTCTGCTGCGGTACTCGTTGGGGCGACAGGGGCTCGGAGAGTCGCACCCTGCATCTGTACGGAGGTATCAAATTGTACTTTCGATGATGCTGGGCGCGTCGATGAATCTACTACATCCGTCCTGCGCGTTACTGAACTAGACGATGGCTTGGAGATGCGGGAGCTAGGCGGCGGCTCTTCCATGACAGCTGTGCCACCACTTCGAGTAGCAGAACCTCCCAGCGAATTTCGCACGGCACCGGACCGCCGTGCGGCGCCTCCAGTGAGAACTTCACGAAACTCTTCACTGTACCACTGAAACTCATCTCCCGCCCCAAGGAGCTCACCATAGTCACCCCCTGAGCCGTTCTCCCCTCCTCCCCCAGGGCGTGAGGGCCCACGATCAGAACCACCCCCACCTCCTCCGCTGGAACCATCGCTCGGTGGTGGAATATCCGGGTTTGCCGCCAGACGGCCCGTGCGCGCTGCATTGAGCTCGCTTTCAAGCAAGTAACATTCCTGCAGCGACGCCGCACGACCCTCGAATCGCTTGAAAAGTCGGGCACATATCTCCTTCGCGCGAGGATTCTGTAGGGCTGGATCTCGCGCCAATTCTGCAAGCGCCTTGGCAGCATCCTGGCCAAAGATCTTCTTGTCTGAAACTACCAAACGCTCCTGCACACTTGTGCTACTATGTGCCCCAGTCTCTACGTTGCTATCAATTGGTTTTGCAGAAAGGGCTTCCGGACTCGAGGTAGCTCCTGCAGCAACAGAGCCGCCAGTCGCCACTGCAGCCGGTCGCATACTGGCTCCCCAGCGCTCGATGACGGAGTTAGCAACCACTCTCTCCTGACCACTCAACCTTGCTACATCGCTGAGCTTCGCAGCCCTATTCGACCACGCTCGGTTACTTCGATGACCAAGTACCCCTCCGACTCCTATCATGGCGACCAATATACCGCCCTGAATCACGGCCTCTTGGTTGAGGTGCTTGATAGCTATGTGTTTCTGCTCCTGAGATAGCTCTTCATTGAGCTCAATCGACATTCGATTGTAACCATAGATCCCACCGGCTGTTCCTACCTGTGCCGCAAGTACTTTGCCTCCGTGCTGTCCGAGCCCGCGAAGCATCTCTTGGCGCATCATCCTACTAGCAACTTGGCTAACTCCATCCTCTCCAAGCTCGCGAGCTGATGTGACTCCAGCCTCTAAGAGCATTTTGTTTAGTTGACCAGAGAACGCTGCCTTCGCCTCCGCGCTGAGTGTCCCACGCGCAAGCCCACCAAAGCCGGCTTTACTTACCACGCTACCAGCACCGCGCAGTGGCAACCACACCGTGACGACGTCTACCCCGAGCGTGAATACATTCATCCCGGTTTGCCATTCATCGAGTCCGCTAACCCCGCTACTGTATGCGGCGGCTATGCGCGACCTTCCGCGAACTACGTTCGTGCTCTTATCTAAAATGAGGCCAATTATACCGCCGATAACGGCCCCAACCGGAGCCCCAACACCAAAAAACCAAACACCAATACCGGCACCTGTTGCAGCACCCGTTGCGGCAAACCCCACGCTTTGGGTCAGACTCCCACCTGTCTGCGCCTCATTCAAGGCCGCTGCGAACGCCGCGCTCCAAGGCTCTCCTTTAGCGTGTCTTTCGCGAATATCTTTGACGATTTTACTCGTAGAGGGCGACATCTCTCCACTAAAACGCAACTCCAATTGAGTGAGCTGCTTCTCAGCAAGATCAAATCGACTTGCTGCACTATAGGCCTGAACGGTACCTAGGAACATATCAGCATGTCGTAATCGCATGCCTCTACGAACAACCTCTAGTGCTTCTTTTTTTTCTGCCTCGTCAAGCTCGGCGACTTGCATTATTCGAACCGATTGTTCGCGAAGACACGCTTCGTCTCGAGTGATAGCTTCTTCCACAGCTCTCACGGCTTTCCCTGCGAACTTATCGCGATTACCTGAGTTGGTATTCGATGCAAGCTGTGTGAAGACCGAAAGTGCAAAGCCATCCATACGGCTGGTGAGAGTCTCCATCCTTGCATCCCGAACCTGCGCTTCGACTAAATCTCTCTCTAATTGTTTGAGTCGGGCAGAGTCACTGCTTTGGCTAATTCGATTGCGTTCGGCCTCTAACTCCGCTGATACCTGTGCAACGCTCCTACCTCGCGCTCCTTGCGGATTCCGAATCTCGTCCGTTATTTTATCCAGTTCTTCCTCTATCCTGCCCTCAGTCGAGCTCGAATCTTGAAAGGCAAGAAGAAATCGAGTCTTTATTCCATGTGCAAGGATGAAGCTCTCGCTGTCGTAAGGAGATAGTTTTCGGTTTCTCGCGATAGCAGCGCGCTCGGCAAGAAGAGCCGCTCCGGCCTGTGCCTCACCGAGCTCACCCTTCTCTACCTTTAGTTGAATATGCCTGCGTGCCTCAGCTATCTCCGGTAGCTCAACAACAGCTTGGGCTGGTACATCCTGCGCCACCTGGAGCGCTCGATATGCTGCATCACGGGAGTGCGCCACTGACTCGTCACGCGCCATAGCCTCGAAGTTCGAACTGTGCCGATCTACCACCTGCGCAAGAAGCTCGAGAGCGCGAACACGCCTTGATTCAGGGAGTGCTGCGATCCGCGAAGAGAGCCTCTCTACCTCAAGCGACTGCAGAGCCGCTATCTTCGTGGTGGAGACTCCCCAGGTTGATACATCGCCGTTCGAGGCAAGGTACTGCAGGGTAGTCTTGTCAGTGTTCAAGAACGAAAATGTTTCACCCTCACTTTCCTCGTTCGTAACAATCCACGAGAGTGCTCGCCCCAGGTCTCGGGCGGCAAGACGTGAGTCCTGCGTTGCAGCCGCACGATACTCGTAGGCCTTTGCATACATCTCACCAGTTGCTTTCTCCAATTCGAGCTTCGTGCTCGCCCCGAGCCCTGGCAAGCGACTATCCTGCCCAAGGACTCTACCCGCAGCGAAAAATCTATCTGCGGCAGCTTTCAAGCCGTCTGGCGTCAAACCGCTCGAAGCAAGCTCTCTCTCGCCTGCTGAAGCCAAAATCAATGATGTTCGCCGTAGCATTAGGTCGGCATCTGCTACGTGCGTACCCTTGCTTACGTCTGCCAGGGACAACAAGACATTGGACACAGCAGGGCTCGATTTAGAAGCTGCCGCCTCAGCTGCGCTCTTCTCTCTCCCCAGTTGTTGAGATCCCGGAGAACTATCCTTTTGTGCTGAGCCGGACTCTCCCCCAGCAGCGCTATCTAGTTTGGAGATCTCTTCGTGCAGACTGCGTAAGTATTCCTGGGTTCGCTCCTCAGCAAGAGAAGCAATCTTGGCCAAAGCTGTTACTGGGCTACGCTGTACGTTTCGCTGAACCTCGTCTTGAGCTCCTCTTCCCGAGAACGCTGCTCGATATCGGGAAACTGCCTCCAGCTCGACTTTTATCAAATCGAGTATATGGATATCATCAACAGACGCCGGAGAAGCTCTCGACTTCAAGTGCTCGAGACGCGTGAGCAAAGCGTTCTCGACCTCGCCCAAACGCTTTCGCTCTGCCAGAAGAGTATCTCTAGCCCCGGGGAGGGCCTCTTCGAATACACTGCGAAGCCGCTGTGCATTTCCCGAGGAGATGGAGGAAGCTGCCTCGAGCTCGAGCGCACACCGGTCGATCTGCCGTTGTATCGCGAGCATATTTCCTTCTCGCTGCACAACGGAGTCAAAAACCTCGCTCGCATGCAACAAGTACTCGATACCCGATCGCTCATCCGGATCAACACAGACCCGAAACTCCTCTCGCAGTCGATTGACCCTATCCGCTGCTGCCGCTTGCTGAATCTGAAAGCCGAGTGGGGTCCCAGCTACTCGTACGATGGTACCACTATGAATCTTCGTGTTCGCCGCCAGAGCCTCGTGTGTCGCTCCTGTAACAAGCTCTGGATTGAGGTGAGCTAGTATGAGCAGATCGCTCTCCATCAACTCAGCAGTACCAAAGATTGAACGACACAGATCACCAACGGTTGTATCTGCGGTCACCGTGACTCGCGGAGAATCACTTGGACCAAGCACTGAATCGTGCTCGAGACGACTCTCTGTTTCTATCAAAAGGGTTCTCTTTCCCTCTATGATTCCTACTTCCTTTCTAAGTACTTCGAGCTTGGAACGGCAAGCAGCTTCGATCGAGGTCGGAGTTTTCGGCGTGTCATGAACCGCCCTCAGCTCCTGAATCGCAGAGCCCCGATCGGCCACTTGGCGCAAGACACTCGGGAGATCTCCGCATTGAGAAACATGGCGTAACGAAGCTACCACCTGGTGCGGCTCACACAAGCCATTTCTAAAGCCCAGGCCCAAGGCTCTATACACCGTGAATTCTTGCACGGGCATTCCCTTGGCATCTTTAGCTAACTCTGCGCCGACCTGCTGAGTGAGGCTCTGATAAAGTGGCGCTACATCTCCCTTGCGACCCGCGATTGCGCGTAGGTAAGGCTCGACCTCCGAAACCGTCTGAAGGATCTCCTCAAGCTTGAATACATCGCGCTCTGCTAGAGCACGAGAGCACTCCTGCTGCACACGCTGCTCGAGCACACTCATCACCAAGGCAGCATGATTGCGCGTGTGTGGGTTTGGCCCGAATTCCTGCCCCAGTCGGCGGGAATCACGCGAGGAGTGCAGTGGAGAGAACTTGAGATCTCTCGGTTCGAGAAGCAACTGCTTTCCCCTACCAGAAGATACGCCTAGCCCATCGAGCGGCTCTACTCCGAATTTGAACGGATCTCTCGATGGAGTGTTGGTGTGCGGATCAAATTCAAACTGAACCCATTCAACTGAATTCATCAGGCCAGTAACATATTCGGATAGCGGAGAGCTCTGTTTTTCTTTGACGAATACGCCCAGTTGCTGAACGAGGAAGCCTTCGGGATCTAACGGCTGTCCCGATGGGACGATTTCAAGATTTTGCCCATGCGGAGGTAGCTGGGCGATAGGTATTCGCTTATCGACTAATGTCGGGTTTTCAGAGAAGCCATTGAGTTGAACACTCATGCGCTCTCCTACACCCTGACCGAGGGAGTGCGACGTCTCCAATTGTGCGTGCCCCGTCCGCTTTTGAGGCGTGAAGAGGCCAACTACTGAGCTTCCGGTAGATTCCTTTTGGATCCCCTGCGCCAGCGCCTTGAGGCGCTCGGACACGAATGATGGCGGCACACTTATTCCTAATTCGGAGGTTGGTCCTGCGTAGGAGCGTGCGTGCTCTAGTATTCGATCCTCATTACCCCGATGCCTCAACTCCTCTGGCACCGTAATCTGGAAAGAGGATGTCGGCCGAACGGATATGGAGAAGCCGAACCTCCTTCCTTGGCCAAGAAGCAATCCGATGTCATGATTTTGGCGCGCTGCGACGCTATTGACCGTCGAGAGAGCGTAGCTACTGAAGATCAGCCTATCTCCCCCCGGAGCATTTTTCCCCAGCACTGCAAATGCTTCTTCTAGATTCCTGCATTGCGAGAGAGAAAGATCTAGTTTGTGCAGATTTTCGGTAGGAAATCTTTCCTTATACAGAGCGTGGAGGCCTTCTAGGTAGCGTCGCTCGAGCTGTAGCAAGAGCTCGGTGAGATCGCGAGGTGTTTCCGTGCTCGAGGCCTGCTCCAGAATGAGCTCTGCGTAGTTTACCAAATATCGAAGAGGGATCTCTTCACCAGCAGCGGCGCGCTCGAGTGCCTCTTCACAAAGAATTGCAATTGTCTTTTCAGCATTTTCTTCATACCGAGTATGAAGCTCTGCCACCGGCACACTACTTTGCGCAAATATCTCGAGTCCCGGGAGGGTGTCCTCAACCGAAAAAAATGTGTGCTCCGCGATCCGATCGAACTGGGCACGAGCTTCGCTCTCTAGCCGAATTTCTTCGGAAAACACATCAGAGCGCCGACGACCCAGTTCTACCTGTATCGCCGCAAGAGCCGCTTCACGTTTTTGAGCATCTAGTAATGCAAGACGAGTGAGACATTCTTCGGCCCTTCGTAGCCCCTGCTCGGGGTGTTGCCGCTCATATTTTGTAAGGCCAGCATGTACAACATATTGAGCCAAGACTGAGAGTGAGACAGCCTGGTCAATCTGTAACGGACTGTCGAAAAGAGTACCAATCCATTTGGGTAACGCAATCTGGCGAACAGCATCTACTAGCTTCCCTGACGCGGACTGAGAAGACAACTCGAGCTGGCCCTTAGCTGGATCAACCACCACAAAGGGACTGACGGGATTCTTATCCGGAGACACCTTCTCGAGATTCTCAGCATTCGATTGAAAGCTGCTCAACTTCTTCAGCGCATCCTGAAGTTCAAAAATATGTCTTTGGACGGAGTTGCGTTCGACCGTAGGCAGCGCGGGCGATGTAACGTGCCCAGAGGCAGACGTCGCCGCTGCCGGACCATCTTCTTGTAGGTCGGCCATACCTTTCCTCGAGTTAGCCCTGCCGTTAAACCGTAAACGACCCCGTCCGCCGCTTACCTAGGCGTTATGGGGAATGATGGTTTTTAGGTTACATATGGAGATGGTGCGCCAGGGAAGCAAGACGACCACCCTGCTACCAAATCGGATCTTGGGTAGGTCTTGCCTTGCTTTCCTAGGCTTAGAGCTAACCTCCTGATATGTGTCAAAAGCACCCTGGATTTCCTGGAGAAATTCAGGGGCACGGGGCAGACCTACCAGCAGTGCTATGCCGGAGGGGGGGGGGAGGAAGTAGTGTCACCTCCGCCATCGGCTATAACCTCACTTATCCCATTTTTTTCGTTTGCCTCGAATCAACGAAGAGCTCCCCTCCTCCACCAAGCGACGTGTCACCTTTCAACTTCGCTTCTAGGTAGCGTAGACAACTCCCCACAAAGGTGTCTTTCTGATGAGCTTGTGACCCAGGTGCAACGTTCAGATCAGCTACTGCACTAGCCTCCCCACCGCCCGCCACCTCCGACAGGAGCTTGCCTATCCGATCAGAGCAAACATCACCATGTCTCCTGATACTCACCCTGATCGATTCGTTTGGAAAAATATTCTCGAGATTAGCGTCGGTACTCCTTATTACGCCAAAGACTGCAAGTGCAAATGGAAGATCTTGAGGCGCCAGATTTATTTGCTCCCTCATGTACTCACTAGCAAAGGCTCCGAGTTGATTCGGATCGCGAACCAGACCCACAAAGGCAAGGATCACGTTGCACGACCTACCATCAACCACAATCGGACCACAAATAGTCCAGGTCTTACTCGCATTGAGATAGAATTCCCTGAAGCAGGGAGAAAGATCGAAGTCCTTTACCTGCGAAGCATCCAAGCGGCTTTTCGTCTGTTCATGAACCCATCTCACGACATCGGGAAGCCCCTCAGGGCTTCCCCATAACGATAGAGGTATGCAGGCGTCTGTCCAGGCACCGGTATTGAGCAAAAGAGCAAGGGTAGTATCTTTGTACCAATCAGATTCCCTTTCGTTGAGCCCTCGGCGTTCGCTTGCCAACTGTAGAGCTCGTAAAAGTAAGGCACTAGTGCTTCCAGCAATCCCAACCGAGACCACCCCGGCCGACTGAGTGTCGATGCCCCTGTGATGGTCTAAGATAATATCCGCTTCAGGTGGAAGGAAGAGTTTCTCACTACGTCGAATCTCATTCGGCAGCACCCGGCTGCAGTTAATGGTTGGTTGATCGACTAGTATCAGGGCACTTTGTCGCGCACCGACTGGAGTACCATACAGGTCGAAAATCTTCTCAATCCCTTCGGTTACGAAGCGGCCGTTATTCGAATACTCACCTCCAATGTGACCTATCGACATCAATCGCACCTGAGCTTGTTTCGGGAGCACGAGCTGCAGAAGGTGTTTCATGCCGAGCATTCCTGCGGCCGCATCCGGATCAGGATAATCGTGCGTCATAACAACGAACGTCTGCTTTCCATCTCGATAGAGATTTTCAATCTGCTCAATCATACCGACGAGCGCTCGATCAACCGAGGAAGGAAGCGGACTGTCAGACGATAAAAAGGGACAGGTGACTAGCTTTGAAGTGTTGTCAACTGAAGGGCCCATACATCAACACACGTAACTCGAGGGGCACCTTTCTTGGGCCCACACATAAAGTATCTGCGTGGTGAATGTGAGATACGATCGAGTATCGGCGGAAGATACCCGGGAAACCACTAACAATCGCGGTCAAGGCTCAAGAGACGAAAGAAACCACAAAAACAAAGCAATAGATAGAGGTCCTACACTTCACTACAACCACTCTGGCTAAAAGCCCAGAGTCATCACTTTACTCGGCTCGCAATCGTGCGAGGTAAAAATCCCACCACACCATGCAATTCCAAACGATCACTGCAATTCCAAAAGATTACTCCTTGCAATTTCTACAACACAGGTTCGAGATAAATCTCTCACCCTTCGTTAATAGAAGTCACAGAATACAAAGTATAATCTCCCTGTTCTATGATCTTTGTAAAGCAGGAGAAATCTCTTGTTGCGATATCCGCATATTTCTTCCTCTCTAGGGTCCCAACAACTATGTAAAGAACATTCTCTTGTCGAACAAGCGCCATACGTCTCGAACAGTCGGTCTCCAAATAGACTTGATCACTGATTTTCTCTCTACGAGCCACCTCAAAATATTCGCGCGTAAGCAAATTCACATGATTAGACCACCCCAGGTAACTCGGCTGCCCAGCCAAGGTACTGACGAAGGTCGTGTAGCTGTAGGCATTTCCCTGAGCCTCTAATACTCGGCCTCTGGGTAATCGCCGTAGCGTCTGGATCGTCGCCGCTGAGCCTGGATGTGCCTCGTTTGGGGCCGCTAGCCCTTCTCGGCCGTAGGCGTCAGACGAGGCCTTCACCCTCATCGGAATCGAGTGAAACAGGAAATTCAAGGTGCAGATAAGCAAGGCGATACTGAATAAAAGCCCGGGGAAAAGCCAGAAACGCGCGGTAGGTCTTGGTAAAACGCGTTGAGCTCGATGCAAGAGCCCAACTCCACCCAGGGCAACGATCCCCCACGCAGTGGCGTATACTTTGAAAATCGTATTCATACGCTCGTACTCATCTCCGTATGGATCGTTGAGAAATACGAGCTCTGGCATCAGTAGCAGACCGAGCCCTCCTAAAAGCAGAGCGTCTACACAGACATCAGACCAGCCTTTCACGGTATCTGTATCACTACGCTCTTGAAAGAGCCGAATCAAATTAATACCGATGAGTACAACGATGACTAAAGCTGCCTTATCATACAAAGTAGCCAAGGTCAGAAAGACAACGGCAAAGAACAGTTGGAGTAGAGACCTCCTTCCAAGAATGACCAGGGATGATGCTGCGACTACTACGAAGTGAAAGCCCCAGTGGACCAGCAGTTCGAATGTCGTTGTTACCAAGATCGGTGAACGAACCCTAGAGAGCTCACCACCCTCTGGGACGATGTGACTACTCGAGAGAAAGAGAGCCGAGATGAGTAACAACCAGAATGCGCCACTCACAGCTGCCGGTATATCCTTTTTATCGAACGATTTGATTCTCCCAAGGACCTCGTGTCGATATGGGAAACACGCAACTGCAAACCCAAGAGCAACCAGTATCAGGAATAAACGCGCTACGAGGGGTACGGAATTCCCACTTTTGAGAGCAGCGATACAGCCAATTATCATGATGACAACACAGACGAATGCGCGAAAAATATCGAACCCGCCGTGCATCTGGCAAAAATCGAGGCCTCTACTATAGACGCGATTCCAGTTGAAAACACAGTAGAGAAACACAGCGACACTCATGAGCCCCAACCACATCGGGACTTCCCAGGCATTGCTTCCGAGTAAGAAAAGTGTTGTTGCACCGACCAGCGCAGAGCCTTCGAATAAAAGCAGCCCAAGGGGTAATTTACTGGACAAAAGGTAGTACAAGATCAGAAGGAAAAACGGCAAAGCTCCGAGATTGAGGTAGTGGGGATGCGCATCTCCCAAAAGAAACGACCATGCTGGAAATTCGTTGATAGCGCCTTTAATTACGCGGGAGGGCCCCCACCATCCATCGTCAGGCTCGAAGATATCCGAATCGCTGCGCTTCCACTGTCGAAATCCTGCATAATTCGAACCGAAGGCGATCGCTATCGATGCTACGCTTGCCCAGAGTGGTGAGCCACCAACGATTACTCGTACCATCTGAAAGAGCGTAGCCCCGTAAAAGGCGATCGCGAAGGCTACGAGCGTGTGATAAGTCTCCCATACATTCAAACTCAGTAGGGAGCTCAGCATCGCTCCGAATCTATACCAGTAGACATAGTAGTTCAGAGTAGCTCCATCCATCCACGGCTCTTTCGGTATGACTGGTGATTCAACCGTAGAGGCCAGAATCGCGTAATCCCTCAAACGTTCTCCCATAGCGATGAAGTCTGGCCATAAGCTGCACAGGTAAAACGCAACCGTAAACAGCACCGCAAAAGCGCCAAGTGGATATAGTTCAGAAAGGCTACGGGGGTCCTTGCGTATTCCGAAGACAGCGGTTGCAGCTCCGATGATCAGCAGAAAGCTCACCACGTAAAGAGCATTCGACGCACCGCCGGGCTGACCGATGGAATATCCCGCAAGGCTCAGCAGCTTCGCACACAGAAACCATATGAGGGGGGCAGTCATCAACGAACCCAATACAAATTCGAACAGGGCTGTAGCAAGTCGCCATCCCACGACGGTCAACAAAGCTACCAGAAGGAGGATTGTCATTGATTTTTCCCCGCAAAAAACGACCTATATCGCGAAAAGGTACTCACATACAGGTGTGCCTGCCCGAAGGAGACGACTGGGATGAAAAGCTCAGGATGCCTATCGAACTTTTCGATATCTCCCGCTCCGTACAACTCTCTCTCCGCAGTGGAAACTACGATCAGATCAACACCCATACGTTGCAAGAGATCTCGAGTCGTATCCATGTCATAACCCGTATATATTTCTCGAACTGCGGTCTTCCTCTCCATCAGATCTTGGTATGATAATCCACGCTGCAGAACGTGGTATTCCCAACCCAACACGGTTGGAATGCCAGTATGCATGGCGATGCGAGTGTAGTGGCGATACGAGTCACCTTGCGCCTCGAGTATTGTCGGCGTACCCGGTACGGTTTGATTCAACCATTTGATGAGCTGATAGTCATCGCTATCCATATCTTGCAGATATGCTGTGCCGTCCAGGGTGAAATATCGAACCGGAACGCGCTTCATCTGTACTACAGCTTTTATGTTGAGCATGCCTCCGACGATGGAGGGAAGAGCAAGTACGACGATCACGAAAGCGACTATGGGTAGAATCACACGCCCAAAGTACCGACTCCCGAAAGCCCAGGCGAAATGCAGCCCTACTACCCCACCGATCGCTGACAGTGTCCATACTGCCATGTACCCTTTAAAAAGCGTATTCATGCGGTCCATGAGGTAGAAGACCTCGAGCACTACTACCAACATCGCTGCACTGCTGATGAGGATGTGTATTACCTGCTTTTCGGGAGATGCCTTATCACTCCACCATACGAGGCTCGAAACAATGAGTATTACGATGCACAAAGCGAAGACTGCCCATGGTATGTTGGAATTGCTCCTCAACTCACTCAGGATTGGCGGAACGAGAATTACTACCGCGCCCAATAATATGAACAGGAACGCCCCGAATCGGGGTGGTGTCCGCCTGCGAATAGACTCGAGAACTCCGATACCGAGGGCGCAGCAAATCCCAAGCACCTGAAAACCCAGAACACGAAGAAACTGATCGAGGGAGTTAAACTCCGTTGTTGTTACCCATCCCCAACCTGCTCGATCGGCTATAGGGGTAGAAAGCTGGTACGGCAGTGCAACCAACAGTATCCCCAGTAAAACCCAGAACCCATCCCACGGAAGCGCAATGAGACGCGCGAACCCGGAGGCGAAAACTCGTTCACCCAAGCTTACCGAGCCGTCGGGTCTTGATGGTGGTATCCAAAAAGATGGCGCCGGCGCCGTGAGTGTCATGAGACCGACAACTCCACCGAAGGTGAGGAAATCCCAGGTATTCATCCCCAAGAGAGCGCCCGTAAGGAGTCCGAGCACAACGCGCAGTACAGCGCCTGCAAGGCTGTAACGCCGGCTGCTCGACAGAAACATCATCGTGGTGAAGCCTAGAGCGGTTATCGTAAAAGGAATCGCTATGACATGCGCGTGGAGGTCGGCAAATAGAAGCGACCAGCCGGTGTACTCAAGAAAACCGGGCGATGTAAAAACACGGGTAGATGCCCAAAAACTGTTGTCGAAGGATGCTGGCTTACCCTCTAAGAAGCAGATGCGAAGCACCTCTGGATCACTTGCTACTACAAGAAGAGCTGCGGCTGCACAGGCAAACCACCTCCGACGTGACAACAGGAGTAGCACTCCGTACAGCGAAGCCCCTATCAGCCCACCTAGAGTTGCAATAGCGAGGTTGTATCCGATCGCCACCGGAATTCCGGTCAATTTTAATACCGCTGCAATAAAATAGATACCTACATAGTAGTAGGTCATCGTGTTGCCTGCTGCCCATGGGTCTTGCGGAGGAAGTGTCGTGTTGCGTACGAAGAAATTGAGAAAGGTAGAATCCATCGGCTTCTCCCCCCATACGATCTCCGGATTCAGAAATCTAACCACTGCAAAGAGAAGGGTCAGCCCTACAAAGAGCCCCTCAATAGCCAGGGCGTGCTCACGCACAACTTGGCGCACCTCATCGAGGGAGATACGCTTGGCGAGATACCCTCTGTAACCGAGCAGGAGAACAGCGGTGAAAACGATCATTGTCATGCTAGCAGTAACCTCGAGCATACCGAGAGTCACCGGCAACCAGCACAGGAGTCCAAAAACAAAGAGTCCACACACCTTGGAAAATGCGTACCCCTTGTCAGGAGCATTCGGGGCCATCCATACGAGATAGGGCAACACAGCAAAGCTCATCAGCTCGAGTACGAGGAGCCAGACTATCAGGTCAAGGAAACCCATGGACGGCACGACTAATCTACCTTACAAAAGGTCAAAGACTACCTCTGAATAGCTACCATTATGACAGGAGACTCGCGAAGCACTGGGTTCGTCCCCATCTCGACAGGCTCGTTCAGACTAATGGTATCTGTATCGTATCCTGATGTAGCACCGCCATCCTTCTTTTCATGTACTTAAGGGGGTAGATAAGCATTTCATGCCCGTTGTCCACTCCACCTTTGCTCCTCCATTGCTCTTACGCCCGGCAGATCTTCAATCCATGTTTCCGGCCCTATTCAGAAGGGTTTCGAAACCCTTAGCTGTACGGCAAACCATAGAGCTTCCCGATGGAGACTTTTTGAATTTGGATTGGAACCGCAATAACAACCGCCGTCTCGCAATTGTCTCGCACGGTCTCGAAGGATCAACTCAAAGCTCATACGTGCAGGGTATGGCGGCAAGGCTCCTCACGGCCGGTTGGGATGTCCTAGCGTGGAACATGCGCGGTTGTGGTGATGCACCGAACCGCATCGTCTCTTGGTATCACAGCGGGCAAAGTGCGGATTTACGACTTGTCGTCAACGAAGCTCTAGCGCAGCATCACGGTCCTATAGCTCTGGTCGGCTTCAGCGTCGGAGGTAATATTACCCTCAAGTATCTCGGGGAAGAGGGCTCGTCCTTGGCTCCTCAAATAAAACAAGCTGTAGTCATATCCGTACCGATGGATCTACGCGGCTCAGCACAGGCTTTGAGTCAACCCCGGAATCGACTCTACATGGAATATCTTCTGCGCCCACTGAGAAGGCGAATGCGAGAAAAGTCTACTCGCTTCCCTGGCGTTTTTGACACCACGGCGCTGTCATCGATCACAACGTTTCGAGAGTTCGACGAACGTTTCACGGCACCTTTTCACGGATTCGTTTCCGTCGATGAGTACTGGGAGCTATCGAGCTCACGGGCATACTTGAAAGCGATCTCTATCCCGACGCTCGCAATTAGTGCGCTTGATGACCCGTTCTTGTCCCCGAGCTGCTTCCCGTTTGAAATTGCACGGACCCACGAGCATCTTCTGCTCGAGACACCGCGACATGGCGGTCACGTCGGATTTTTCGATTCGCTTCGGCTGAAAACGACCTGGCTCGAACATAGGGTTGCTTCTTTTTTGGCATGACACATCATGCAAGACGCTCGAACACCGAATCCGAGAGTCTTATTCCCGCAGAGGTCAGAGAAACAACCTCTTCATTCCTATCGAGGAAACCTTCGGCAATAAGTTCATCGAATACCGAGCCAAACCGCTCGACCACCGACATACCGAACAAGCTGTTGAATCGAGCCGTGGAAACACCCCTAATCAGTCGTAGACCTAAGTAGAAAAACTCGAACGAGAGCGCTGCTACATCAAGTTTCTCTCGCCATGATACAGGCCGTTGGGCCCGAACTCCCTGCATGTATGCATCGGGCTGAGCCAGGTTACACCATCTAAGCGCAGCGATTCGACGTTCCCCTTGGTGATACGTCAGCAAGCTATGGGCACCCGCTCCGAGCCCGAGATAGTCATCGCCATTCCAATATACCGAATTGTGGCGACTCTGCTTGTCAGGCTTGGCATAGTTACTTATTTCGTAGCGGTCAAAGCCTCGCGCCCCGAGTAAGGTCGGGATCTCATCCATCATTTGCGCTACTAGATCATCGGGCGGCATCGTCAAAAGTCCGCGCTCCTGTCGTTGATAAAAGGGGGTCCCCTGTTCGATGGTAAGCGCATAGGCGGAGAGATGATCAATTGAAAGTGAGGTTGCGATATCGAGATCATGGCGTAGATCTTCTCGAGTTTGACCTGGCACGCCGTAAATCAGATCAAGACTCACGTTTTCGAATCCTGTACGCCGAGCGATAACAAGAGCCTTCTCAGCCTCATCAGCCGAATGGTCGCGACCGAGCAGTCTCAATCTATCCGGACTGAATGACTGCACACCAAAGCTCAGACGATTTATTCCCGCCGACCGATACCCCTCCAGCTTCTGGGCCGAGATACCCGATGGATTCGCTTCGAGTGACACCTCGGCACCCACTTCACACGAAAACAACGAGCGCACTCGCTCGAGAAATCGCTGCAATACGGAGGCACTCAAAACCGAGGGAGTACCCCCTCCAAAAAAAATCGTCGATATCGGACGTTGCGAGAAGTCCTCGCTATGAGCATACCATTCCAGCTCCTTGCAAAGAGCATCGATATACGCATCCTCTGGAATTTTGGGAGTAGCGTACGTGTTGAAATCGCAATAGGGACACTTCTGGGCACAAAATGGGATGTGGATGTAAAGCGAGAATGGCCGTGCGGTCATCTCTTGGAAGTCTTTCGACGCTCCTTACGCCGCTCCTTACGCTGAGCCTCTAGACGTGCCCGCTCGTCATCGGGATTCTTCGCGCTCGTTCGTGCCGCCGTAGCCTCTGCAGGGTTCTGCTCGCCCTCCTCTTCACTACCGTGCAACAGCGTCATCTGCTTTTCTCGTTCCTCGTGCCGACGTCGCTCCTCTTCGAAGTGAGCGATAACATCTTCGACCTTGGGGACCTCGTAATAGAAGAGCTTCCGAACAATACTCTCTTTCATCTCCTCCAACATCTGCTGGAACAGTACGAATCCCTCTTTCTGATACTCATGAAGGGGGTTTTTCTGCGCATAACCTCGCAAGCCTATACCTTCACGCAGGTGATCCATGTCTTGTAAGTGGTGCTTCCAGAAATAGTCGACTGCCTCTAGCATCGTATCTTGTTCGATGACTTCGAAGCCGACTGGGACATCACGACCCATCACGCCGCGATTCAGCTGCGGAGCAATACCGATCCCCGATAGACCCTCGAGCTTGGAACTCTGCTGCTCCGCATGTCCTCTGTACAAATCGTGCGCTCGGTTTCGCAAGACATCGAAGATACTCTGATGTCGCAGGTCGAGTTCGGATGGCCACTGAAACTCGCGCCCAGTAATGAAAGTGAAACGGTCGACGAGTTTCTCTAACTCCCACTCCATCGGCTTGCTGCGCTCATCACACACCATAGTTACCGCTGACTCGAGGAGATCGTCCAAGGTATCGAGCACTTCCTCGCGGATTCCCTCATTGCGAAGGATGCGTGCTCGGAGATTATAGATGACCTGTCGCTGCTTGTTCATCACATCATCGTACTCGGTCACATGCTTGCGACTCTCGAAATGCATCGCCTCCACGCGCTTTTGAGCGGTCTCAATAGTGCGGCTCATGAGCGAATGGTCGAGCGCCATGCCCTCCTCCCATCCCATGCGCAGCATCAGCTGCTGCAGTCGTTCGCCCTGAAACCTCACCATGAGATCATCTTCGAGTGAAACGTAAAAGCGCGAGGCTCCGGGATCTCCCTGGCGCCCTGCACGGCCTCGAAGCTGATTGTCGATACGCCGAGATTCGTGACGTTCGGTTCCCATCACGAACAATCCTCCTGCCTGTACGACCCTGTCGTGCTCTTCGTTACACTGGACACGGAATCGCTCGAGCGCCTCCTGGTAGGTAGAGTCCGCTGGATCCTTGGTTTTGGCCTCGGCAGCTGCCATGAATTCAGGATTACCACCGAGCAATATATCGGTTCCTCGCCCTGCCATATTCGTGGAGATAGTAACAGCCCCAAGGCGACCAGCCTGAGCAATAATCTCAGCCTCGCGCTCGTGATGCTTGGCATTGAGTACGTTGTGCACTATGCCCTTCTCTTTGAGGCACTTTGAGAGATGCTCACTTTGCTCGATGCTTATAGTGCCTACGAGGATCGGCTGTCCTGTCGTATGTGCCTCCTCGATGTCTTTGACGACAGCGTCAACTTTTTCGCGGCGTGTTCGATACACGACATCAACGTGATCGTTGCGAATCATGTTCCGATTCGTCGGAACGAGCGCCACCTCGAGGCCATAGATCTGTTTGAACTCGGCCGCTTCTGTATCGGCCGTGCCGGTCATACCACCGAGCTTTTCGTACATTCTAAAGTAGTTCTGGAAAGTGATAGAGGCCAGCGTTTGGTTTTCGCGAGCGACCTGCACCCCTTCCTTTGCCTCGATTGCTTGATGCAGTCCATTCGACCAGCGGCGGCCAGGCATCAAACGGCCGGTAAACTCGTCCACTATTATGACCTGCCCGCCCTGAACTACATAGTCGACATCTCGCTCGAAACCCGTATGAGCCCGAAGCGCTTGCGTAACGTGATGCAGCACCTCGATGTTGTTCGGATCGTAAAGATTGTCGAGACCCAGCAATCCTTCAGCTCGCTTTATACCTACATCCGTGAGCGATGGTTGTTTGGTCTTGAGATCCATCTCGTAATCTTTGTCGCGCTGAAGATGTGGGATGATCTGATTGATTTTATGATACTTGTCGGTCGATTCTTCGGCTGGTCCGGAAATAATCAACGGAGTACGCGCCTCATCAATAAGGATAGAATCAACTTCGTCTACGATCGCGAAGTAGTGCCCACGCTGCATCATCTCGCCTGCAGAAAACTTCATGTTGTCACGCAGGTAATCAAAACCAAATTCGTTGTTCTGCCCGTACGTGATATCCGCACGGTACGCATCACGCTTCTCCTCTTCACTCATACCGTGATACACGCACCCGACTTCAAGACCGAGAAAGCGGTGGATGCGACCCATCCATTCGGCGTCTCGGCGGGCAAGATAATCATTAACCGTCACGACATGCACACCCTTTCCGGTGAGTGCATTCAGATACGAAGGCAGGGTTGCTACAAGGGTTTTTCCCTCTCCTGTTCGCATCTCTGCAATCATCTTGTTATGCAGGATCGCTCCACCAATCATTTGCACATCAAAGTGCCGCATTCCGACCACACGCCGGGAAGCTTCACGTACGACTGCAAACGCTTCCGGCAGGACACTATCCAAGGACTCGCCCTGAGCGATACGCTCCTTGAAGAGCGCGGTCTGAGCTTGTAGCGTCCCATCGGACATGGGTTGGTAGGTCCGCTCGAGATCGTTGATCTTCATTACTACCGGGCGAAGCATTTTCAGGATTCGGTCGTTGCGGGTACCGAATAACTTTTTAGCGAGATATACGATCATAGTACATTCTGTTCCTTGGCCCGCTGAAGCCTCCACTGCAAGGAGCGCTAAAGCCCACCGGACGACGAAACCGTAAATATGTCATGAACTTGCAAAAAGGGCGAGCATTCCCCTCCAAAGGGTACGCCTACCCCGGAAAACGCCCATTCCAAGAGGTCAACGAAGTTCCGAATGGTACTATAAAGCACCTCTCGAAGGGTGTATAGCAATCTCGACGTGTGCCGTGAGGGGTATCGCTCAGCCGAATCTATGAGGCTTTTTGTCTTGGTAAATCCACGCTCAGGAAACGGTGCCGGAGAGGCGCTCGGCCGTGCCTTGAGCGCCCATGGACAGGTACATCCAATTTGCTTTGACCAATTGGATGCGCAACTGGCTGAGGCTCGGTCTTTTGACTGTATAGTAGTCGGCGGAGGGGACGGAACGATTTCATCGGTCTTAACTTCGCCCACTTTACCTGATCGACCGGTCCTGCCAATCGCCCTCGGAACCGCCAACGACCTGGCCCGCGATCTGGGAATCCTGCGTGCGTTGAAAGGGATCCCTTGGGAAGCTATTCCTGTAGTCACGGGTTCGTGGATGAGCCGCCCCTTCGCAACGTGGCAGCTTACCTTTGATGGACTAACGATACCTTTTTCGAACTATTGCTCACTGGGCTTCGAGGGTGCCACTGTAGCAGACTTTCATAACTGGCGAGCTCAAAGCTCAAGCTCTGGTCGGGCAAGAAATCGTATCATGTACACTTTTTTCGGACTACGCCACCTCTCATCGAGACTTCGTGGGCTCGAGGTAAGCTGCGACTCATCTGCTGTCAAGCTCGAGCGGGCCTGCATGAGCCTCATCTTTACCAATATTCGAAGCTACCTGGGATTAGGGCTTTCGAATGCGACAGGTTCGCCTGCCGATAAAAAGCTCGAGTGCATAACAACCGGTTCAGTCCTCGATTACGCGCGATTTATCGGTGCTTCGAGTGGCCTTGTCTCACCGCCTGCAGCTCTCTGCAGCGGTAGCACGATCTCCGTTCACTCCATCCCCCCACAAACCCCCCTTCAGGTAGATGGAGAGGCCAAACAGCCTATTTTGGGTGGGCGCCTCCAGATAACGCTGCGGAAAGTGATTTCGATTCTGGCACCCCCAGAGCAAACTTTCGTTGGGACTACTCACGCATCGACTGCAGATGGCTGCGCATCGCATCGGTAAGCGAACGAGAACTTCCGTCTACAAGTCCATGAGTCAGATCAGCGCACACCTCGGGGACACTTCCAACACTCGCAACACTCCCATTTCTGAGAACTAGAACGAGATCAGCTAGGCGTTCCATGACATCCATGCGATGGGACGAGATGAGAAATGCTCGCTTTGCGCGTTCTTCTTCGACTATCTCCATGAGGTCATTGGTTCTTTGAACATCAAGTCCATCAAATGGTTCGTCGAAAAGAAACAAGCGCGGATCTCCCATGAATCCCAGAGCTGTTTGAACTCGCCGCCGCTGGCCCTTCGATAACTCTCGCCCTTTTTTCGCCAAAAGCTGCGTAATGCTCAATCGCTCGACATAAGTTGCTCCAGTCTTTAGGTAATAGCGAGGGTTGTCGTGTTTGATTCGACACCATAAACGAAGATAGGACTCTACTGAGATATCTGCGAAGACTGCCCCGTTTTCCGGACAGAACGCCATATGCTCCTCGGGACGCAGAATCAAACCGTCGCTATCTCTTACCTGGAGTGAACCAGAATGCGGTATCAAGAGACCGAGAAGGGCTTTTATCAAGGTCGACTTACCCGCTCCGTTGTGACCGAGAACGGCGATGATTTGACCGTGAGCAACGAGCCTAGGGATCTCTAGTGCGACGAGCTCAGTGTAACGCACCGAGAGATCATGAGCCTCCAACGAGACACGAAAATCCGTCATACCTCCTCCAAATGAGCAGCAAACCAGCGCGCATTGTGAGTCAGAGCCCACTTCAGGAGGATCACAGAGCATGCGCCGTGTATAAGGAGCGGTATCAAAGGCAGCTTAATTATCGGAGCTAGAAAAATCGGGGTCATACCCACAACTGGAACAGCAGACAGCCACAAACGAAGCGTCGCCATACTGTTAGTAGGGAGAATAAAGGATCCACCCCACATAGCGGCGCCAAACAGGGCTATCAATATAGGCATGACCTTGTACGCAAAGCTCAGCACACTGTGACGATGCTTCAATTCAGCTATCGAGGCGATTACAGTTGCAAGACCAAAAGCTGTGATCAAGACGAGAAGCCACACGACGAGCTGCCACAGCGGCATCTCTAAAGTCTCAAAAACCTTCGGACCAGCTATATCCTTCAGCCCAAAGAACACCATCGGGATTGACGCACCTAAAAAACACCCTACACGTAGCAACGTCAGCATCCAAAGAGCCGTATAAAATGGGCCCTTACCACAGGCGGCTACGAGCGGTAAGAGTACATTATTGTGCGAGAAATAATCGAGAACCCGCCGGTGCGCGCGAAGAGCGAGCCATAAACCTATCAGGACCAGCAGGCCGATATTGAGAGTAAAGGGTACCGAGCCCTGAAGTTGAGACACTCCTATTCCTCCATCAACGTCAGGCAAGTGAAGGTGCAGCTCTCCAAAGGATTTCTTTACATCGCTGATATTTCGCATGAGCTGAATTTTTTGGTCTCGCAAGTCACTCTTCGTATACGGTAAAGACAGAACGAGCATGCCGTACATACTGTAAATCTCCGACCGAGCCACACCAGATGAGTCAACTGCGATAACTACGTCTGGCTGACAGGTTCGGCATACATGCAACCGATCCACCTGTCCATTGAACAGCTCCACGTACTTTGAAGGATCAAACGAGCTGGGGTCCGAAACATTAATCGCAACATCGAGCCTGTCAGGAGCACATTCACTATCAGGTGGTCGCTCGCCTTCTACATCATCGATCCATCGACATATTTTGACCGTCGATCTGAGATTAGCTGACCCATACAAGATTCGACGTATCGTACTCAGATCAGCTTGGCGTTTCGTCGCAATATGCGACGTAGCCGTTTCTAGCGAAGAAGCCTTCACTAATAAACCAGTCGCCACCAACTGAACAAAGACCAGTACCAAGCTAATGAGAAGAGGGAACAGGAACAGAGATATTGCTAGGTGGGGAATTCGAATTAGCGACAGTGCAAGATGCAAAGACTTCCGCATATCCACAAATGTCCGAGATAAACCTTGTCGAACCCGCCTCAAGAAGGGTATGCAGAGTTTTCGTAGAACGTGACTTATGGGCAACGATAGCCGGGGGAGCTCTCACTACGACTATCTCCTGGCCACCTCAAGGTCGCGGAGGCTCCTGGGATTCAGAGATTTGATGTAATCTCGCCATATCTTCTCAAATATCTTGATCTGGCCATTGAGCTCTTTCGGGTCTCTGCTTCGAGGATATAGACATAAGTCGCTCTGCTATCGGCGAAATGTGCCGCGGAAGAGATCGCAGTACGAGACCTTTGACAACAGCACGCCCCACATCGTACGAAAGAGCTTTCATACGAGCCGTCTCGGCCGAGAGCTTATCTTGCAGCCAGTCTACAGCTCCTCGACCACGACCTTCCGTGCCAGGTTGATCTCGAGAGCTCGCAGAGCGGGGAACATTCCAACTCGTTGCTCCTATCAAATACCCGATTCCAAGCGCAGCTGCAGTGGTAACCCACGGGTGTTCGCGGATCTGATGACTGACGTCAAACACCCGCTTTAGCCTTTCAATTCTCTCCCGTACCGAATCTGATGCATCCTGTACACTGGACCTAACTTCGCTCTCGAGTGTCTCCAGTTTATGGCCCAGGGAAGCTCTCGTTTGCTCGATCTGCTCACGAATAATCTGGGGCGAATTACCCTCTAGACCCTGCGTTGTATCCATTCCACATTCTCTCGTATCGTTTCAACTGTTTGTTCGGGAATACCCTTTATACCCCTTGCTCGCTTTGCCCCCTCCAACAACAGGACTCCGCCCACGAGAAAAGCAAGTGCTGCAACGACACCGAAAGCGCCCCATACTGGGATGGCATCTGATGTTGCATCGATCAGATGAGCCAGCATACACCCAAAGAGAAAGAGCCCTACGAGACACACAATTGCTCCCCCGCTAATCACGAGAATAAAATTGCGTGCACGTCGGGCATCCTCCCGAATCTCCACCTTGACGAGCGCCAACTCCTGGCGGAAAAGTTTCTGCGAGTCCTCGAGTATCCCTCGGATAAGCGGAGCAACCGTCGACTCGACCTCCCTGCGAACTTCTTCCAACATAGTGCGCGCCTAAGAATACTGTCGACGACTCATCACAATCCGTCCGAGTACGAATCCTACACCCAAACCAATCCACATTGACTGTATCGGATACCGCTTGACCAACTCAGTGACATCGTCAGCGATCTCAGGTACGTCATGCTCGGATAGGTAACGACTACCACTTTCGAGTGTTTCTGCTACGCGCGCTGCAACTTTTCCGGCCCGTCCCTCGTGGGACACTCGCTCTCTCAGGCGCTCAGCTGCGGAACCCATTCCTTGCGCGACAGACTGAAAAGACCGCTGTCCACCGGCAGTCACGTTTGATATCCCCTCTCGTTGAGCTCCTTCTTGGCTTTGTTCGATTGCCATACTCTCCTCCGTATTTCGGATGTCTGCGATATGAAAAATATAGAATCCGCCACCACTCCTCCGGTGCCGTCTTTCAGCCCTTTCGTTATTGTCGAAGTCTTTGCTATTACGTGTTTAGAGGTACCCGAAAAAGTGCCAGAGGCGCATGACTCTCATCATGAGCAGGTCTACCTCTCTAGGGAAGCGAAGCCAATTAGCCGACACGTGTGTGTGCGCGTATAATGTCTGCAACAACTGGATATTCGGCAAGCAAGGCTACCCGAGACGCCATTTCGAAATCGTCGAACTCGAATCCTGGGGCAACGGTGCAGCCAATCAAGGAATACACAGAGTCTATCCCTGGGGCTGCTGCAAACCATGCACCTGCTGGTATCGTGTACTGTAAATGCTGATTACGCTCGAGCTGACGACCCAATGAAATAAGAAGATAACGACCGTTTTCCAGGATATGAATATCCAGCGGGTCACCTGCATAGAAATGTAGCGTTTCGTCGGACGAAATGCGGTGAAAAGCAGAGAAATCTCCCTTTTCGAGAAGATAGAATATGTTCGTGCAAAAAACTCTGTCTCCCGTATACCGAGAAGGCAGGGCAGACTTTGGTATTTTCTCCGATGAGCGATACACTTCGACAAAGTATCCACCCTCAGGGTGTGGCTGCATATGTAGCCGCTCAACCCAGTATTTTACATCGTCGTGCATCATCGAATCTAACCTTCTGAAGGCTTTTAAGCACCTTCCATACCTTTCCCTATACTTCTTTCTCGGCTAATGATGAAGATATTTGTCAAGACAAGTATACAAGAGGGTCCCTATGACTAGCCAGACTCCGCGCATCCCTGCTATTCGCGATATTATGATGCCGCGCGACACCAACGCGCTTGGAAGCATCTTCGGAGGTCACATCTTGAGCCTCATCGACTTGGCAGCAGGTCAACATGCTCGGTCGGTGGCGCCGAAAAAATACGTAACCAAGGTGATGCGCGAGGTCGAGTTTATTGCACCGGTCTACGTCGGAGATGCGGTCAGCTTTTATTGTGAAACAAAGAAGATAGGAAGGACCTCCATAACCGTTTTGGTCGATGTCGAAGCTACACGAGGGGTCGACTATCTGCACACGATTAAAGTCACCTCCGCCGAGGTTGTGATGGTAGCCGTTGATTCAGGTGGGAATGCCATTCCGATTATGGAGCAAGTCTAGGGAAGCAAAACAATAGCTCTTAGCGCCTTTCTTCGAATGTCTGCTCGGCCATGATGCGCTCTACGGTCTCGACGATCACCTGTGTATTTCGGTCTATCTCGACGTTGATTCGATCTGCGATAGCTTTCGAACCAAAGGTAGTTTTTGCCAAAGTTTCTGGGATTAGGGATACGCCGAACTCACCTCTGACTCGATCTACTCGAGTAATTGTCAAGCTCGCGCCATTCAGCGCCACATACCCCTTCTCGAAAAGGTATTTAGACCACTGAGTCGGCACGCGGAACGTGATGTTACGACTGTTGTCGAACATCTCCAACGTAACGACCTCCGCCACTACGTCTACGTGTCCAGAAAGAATGTGACCTCCGACTTCGTCGCCAACGAGCAGAGACCGCTCGAAATTCACCTTTGCTCCAACCACAAGTCCACCGAAAGCAGTTCGTTGAAGCGTTTCAGGGACAAGGTCGAATGTAGCCTCATTTGCCTGTATAGCAGTCGCGGTGAGACAACATCCATCAAGAGAGACACTTGCACCAATCTCAATCCCTTTGAGTGCCTTTTCCGGGAATAAGACCTTGAAGGTCACGATGTCAGACGCAGGGATGATTGCGCTCAGAGTAGCTATACCTTGTACTATACCGGTGAACATGAGCTCCTCATTCTAACGATTTCACAACAGGCTCAACAAGCGCACCCAGACAGGCTCTGGCGAAACCCCTTCACCCGTAGACAAGAGATCCTGTGGCTCTAGGTTATATGCTTTCGAGATTGCAGCGAGAGAGCTGACTCGCTCATTTTTTCTCAATGTATCCATCTTGGTAACTACGATGAGACAGTGAAGATCTCCCTCTGCGCACAAACGTTGAACCGCTCGTTCGTCATCGTCAGGAAGTCTCCGACAATCATTGAGGAGTATCACCACCCGCAGCTGCTCCCGGGAACGCACGTAGGATACCGACATACGGGCTATCGACTCTCGCTCTGTCTTGGGCAATTTGGCGTATCCAAAGCCCGGCATGTCGACCAATGCTATGTTGAACGCTCTCTCGTCCAGGACTCCCCGTACTGAGAAGAAATTGAGCTCTGTGGTGGAGCCAGGATTACCGCTCACACGAGCAGCTTTTCTGCCCATGAGCCGATTGAGGAATGTGGATTTACCCACATTTGACCGTCCAGCAACCGCAACCTCGAGCAACGACTGCTTGCGAATGTGGTCGACGTCTGAAGCCCCAAAAAGGAATTCAGCATGCTTGATCTCAAGCCGCTTCGGGGTCGCGCTCACAACACTCCTTAGGGACTTTGGTTATCTTGTGTTCGATTTTCCGGAGGCGCCGTCCTAGACTCACTATGTACAGCCCCAAGAGTACCCACACTACAGTGTAAGACCAAAACAGAGACGGAAAGGTATCAGGGGTCATAAGTTTACTCCTCGACGTTCTCGGCACGCACGGATTCCTCGGCACACCCTACCCTATATCGGACCCAGACCAAAAGCCCAGCCAGCAGCACGAGCGCAACGCTTGAGAGACCGAAAGCCCACCAATAGGAGGGGTCCTTCAAACCACCGTGTTCCAACACCTCTGGATGCAGCTGGGCGCTCTGCGGCAAAAGCTTTATAGAAAAAATGACCAGTGGAACTGATACCGCCCCGAGTATCCCCAACACCGCCCCATGAGTAGCAGTTTTGCTCGGATCTCCGAAGTTTCGTAAAATCGTAAAGGAGAGAAATATGAGCCATAAGACTAAAAAGGTAACAAGCCTCGGCTCCTCCCACCTGAACCAGGTATTCCAGGCGCTGTGACCCCAGATCATCCCGGTTATTAGAACTATCGTGCAGAACAGGAAGCCAACCTCGCCAGCAGCTACACACAGGAGATCAGAGGTTTTACTACGAGTTGCCAAGTAATGAACGCTCGCCATGAATACAACAGCAAACGCCGCGTAACATGCAAAGGCACTACCCACATGAAAGTAAAAGACACGTTGCACTGCCCCCATGACGCGCTCGTTCGGAACAACCATGAAAACCAGCCACTGCGCCACTCCGACCAGCAAAAGCGTCGCAAGCGAGAAAATCAGGTGCAAAGAACTTGTAGCCTTGGTCATAGTGGTCTCACGGAGTAATTTCGCAGACGGGTTATACCAATGCCCACAGCAGAGATTCAACCTCAAGAAGACCTGAAAACAGTGGGTGCGGCTTTCTATCTCTTTCAGTCTCGCACGACGAAATCATAAAGATTGACCCCAAGTACCAGGAATACTGCATTCACGACCAGCAACAGTGAGGGCCATACAGCTTTCACATCAATAGCACCTCGCAAAACGAGCTCTGTTGTCATCTCCGTACCAGCAAAGAAGAGCGGAAACAGGAGGGGCAAAGCCAACAGCGGAGCGAGTACTCCGCGCAACCTGGATGTACTGGCGATAGCACCAATTATTACAGCCAAGCTAGCCAGCGCTGTGGAAGAAAAAAAACCTACGATCGCAAGCTCTTGCCACACCGAGAACAACTCCTGATCGAGCGCGACAGCAAGGACGACGACCAGGAGCATGAAGTTAAGAAAGAAAAGTGCTGATCCTATCGTTACTTTCGAGAGATACATCTGGCTGCCCGTGACACCACTCAACAGTAATCCCTCGAAAGCCCGCCCCTCGAGCTCGTGCTCATAAGAACGGGAAAGCGAGGTCAATGTAGAGAGGACGAACGCCACCCAGAGTAACATCGGAAAGATCTTCCCCGTGGTAGCTCGGTCGAGTACCGCTGAGCTCGTTCCAACACCGATCAAAACAGCGGTAAAGAGCGCATTGCATGCAAGAAGAACGATGAGCTCTCGACCTCGCCATTCGAGGCGAATCTCTTTGCTAATCAGAAGCCCTACGACCCTCAACCAAGCGTTCATCGATTACTCTCCCGATAGAGATCAATTACTCGCTGAAGTTCATGCGATGGGGCATTCGGACCCGAATCCGCCAATACCTGCCCACGCGCGAGACCAACGACTCGAGTGGCGAGCGAGCCGAGACGATGAATATCGTGAGTTGCAATTACGGACAAAGCGCTACTCGCCTGTACGACACGAGCTCGAACACAATCTACAAGAAGTTGTATACCCCGATCATCAAGGTGGCTAGAGGGCTCGTCGAGCAACAAAACGGGAGGCTCGCCGATGAAGGCGCGCGCCAGCGCCGCGCGCGCTTGATTTCCCTTCGAGAGATTACTAACGAGCGTATGAGCATGAGGCTCCAGACCCCAGTGTGATAGAAGCTCTTCAACTCGAACAACCCCAGAAATGGCCGAAAACAATTCGAGATTCTCGCGTACCGTTAGCCGTCCATACAGGAACAGGTGATGGGAGAGGAATCCGATACGACCGGGGAAAGAGTTGAGTACCCGGCCCTTATCGGCGTGCGAAAGCCCGGCGAGCAGCCTCAACAAAGTTGACTTTCCAGCACCGTTAGCTCCAAGTAGGAGGACGCACTCACCCGGCCCAAACGAGAGCGAGATCTGCCGGAGAACCGGAGTGTGTCCTAAGGTCTTTTGAACACCTTGAACTCCGAAAGACGGCTCATCTTCCTTCATTGTGCTTGAGCTCTTTGAGAATACCGGCACATTCAACGGTGAGGGAACGTTTACCAAACTCAAAATCCTCGGCGCTCAACTTGCCCATGGCGAAATCCAGCTCGAGGTCCTTCAGGGCTCGCATCGCGCGCTCCTTGGCGTCGAGCAATGAGAGCCGCTCCCTGCCCACCCCCTCACTCTGAGCAACACTAGATGCTGGCTCGAAGTAGGGCGACAGAAGAAACCACATCATCACTAAAACCATAATTGCCGCTGCCGCGATCCACATGTCTACACCACTTGAGAAGCGCTAGCCCGTTGAGGAGCCTCCTGGGAAGAAGCCCGCGGCACCGGAAGTGCTACGATGAAGCCTCCAATCACCATCAGAATTGCACCGTACCACAACCAGATCTGAAGCGGATTGATGTAGAGCTTTAGAGAAGCCTTGGTTCCCGTATCGTCGATTCCGGCCAAAACGAGGTATATGTCCTCGCGAATCCCCATGCTGAGGGCTACCTCAGTCGTGGTTTCCTTGTTCTTGGGATAGAAACGCAGCTCAGGCGCGAGAACCTTGACGACTGAGTCATCCCGGGCCGAGCGCACCGTAACCTGAGCCTGCACCGCCTCATAGTTCTTGGTCTTCTCCTGGTGAAACTCGTTCAGCTCGAAGGAGAATCTCCCTACATTGAAGCGCCCGTTCGGCGCCAACGTGAACTCCCTTTCAATCTTGTGTGCCATCGAGGCCGTGATGGCTACTGTCATCACCAACACGCCGAAATGAATCAGGTGCGCACCGTACTTTACTCGCTGACGACGAAAGAGAGTGAGGAAGGTAGTTGGAGCCCACGTGACCTGATGCGTCACTGCAGACTGAACTTTGAGGCCTCGATGTACCTCTGAGATAATTGTCATCAACACGAAAAAGCAGATCGAATAGGACAGGATCGGATAAAATTCGGTAATCCCCGCCCACACGAGCGCGACTGCTATCAGGAATGCTCCCAAGAACGGTGCCAGGAACGACCGGATCATCTGCTTCACCGACGATCGCTTCCAAGCGATCGTTGGGCCGATTCCCATGAGAAACACCAGGAGCAAAAAGAGCGGCACATTGACTGCATTGAAGAACGGAATACCGACCGTCTGCTTCTGGCCCGTGACAGCCTCAGAAAACACCGGAAACAGTACCCCCCACAGCACCGCAAAGCAGATGCTCAATAACACCAAGTTATTGAGCAGGAAGACCGTTTCCCGCGAAAAAATACTCTCGATAGACCGTTCCGGCGCAAGCTCCTTCCGGCGAAAAATAGATAGCAAAAGGGCTCCGCCGATGACCAACCCGAGGTACAAAAGAAAAACCCAGCCGATGTCGGTCGATGCAAACGCATGCACGCTCTGTACCAAACCGGAACGAGTCAGAAACGTACCGAATACCGTAAGAGCATACGCCAACACTATCAGAAAGACGTTCCACATCTTCAACATCCCCTTCCGCTCCTGAATCATGACGGAATGAAGGAACGCTGTGGCGATGAGCCATGGAAGGAAGGAGGCATTTTCAACCGGATCCCAGGCCCAAAACCCACCCCAGCCAAGCTCGAGATAGGCCCAGTGCCCGCCAAGCACGATACCTGCAGTAAGGAATGTCCACGCTACCAACGTCCAACGTCTGGTAAGGCGAATCCAATCGTTGGATATGTGGCCGGACGCCAATGCTGCCATGCAGAATGCGTACGGGACCGCCAGGCCGGTAAATCCGAGATAAAGCATCGGTGGATGAATTGCCATGTACTCATTTTGCAACAACGGATTGAGTCCGTTGCCATCAGGCAGAATGAACTGGTGCTTGAGGTATCGGAACGGGTTGGTGAGAAACAGCGTGATCGTCGTGAAAAAAAGAGTTGACGAGTTGAGAAAAGCCATCAGCCAAGGGACCAAGCGCTGCGGATAGCTAACGGACACCCGCGCTACGAGCGCACAGAAGCCCGAGAGCAGCAAGCACCACAGCAGCATCGAGCCATCCATACCTCCCCAGATGGCTGTTATCTTGTAAATCCACGGCATATCCCGATTCGAATACTGCCACACGTATTGGACCGAATAGTCATTTGTAACGAAGCAGTATCCAAGTCCCACAATCGAGCAGCCAAGCGCTACTGCAACGAGGATCGTTAAACGTCGTACCAGCTCGCTGCGAGATGGAAGAAGCTTCGACGAAGCCCCTACGGTAGCGCCTCCTACTGTACCCGCGAGCGCCAGTATCCATGCCAAACAAAGTGCAAAATGCCCGAACTCAGCCACTCACTCTCCTCATAGTACCACCAAGACGCAGACCCGGTGAACACGGCACGCCCACACCCCTTGCCACGAGTTGAACGCTACGACCCCGACTGGGAAACCGCTCCTGATGCTCCCACCATACTCCCCGGATGGGATCCGGGTAATGCAGGTTCGTACTTGGATGGGCACTGTGTCTGCAGCTTGGCTGCCTTGATCACTCCGCCCACGTAATCACCGTCTATCAGTACATCCCGACCGGCCGCAAACATATCGGGCTTCAAATTCTCGAACAGCACCGGGGCCACGAGACCCTTTCCATCGCTTGAATCTTCTACCCCAAAGCGCAGGAGCATGCGGGGCTCTGTTTGATACTCTATAGGCTCGACCACGCGCCCCCCAACACGAATTCGGAGCAGATCGCCTTGTCCAGCCCGTCCTATCAACTCAGATGGCTTGAGCACCAAGGAACTCGTCCCGCGGGTCGCTTGGAAGACCAATACGCCCCCGACGATTACGAACAAAAAAACTAGACTGACGAATATTCGGCCCATACGAAAATGTCTTTACGGCTCCTACTCAACCGAAGACGACTCTATCCCAAGCGCGCCCTTAATGCCATTCAAGGCCCCATCTATCGCCGAGGTAAGCCCGTTCGGTTGACGCCAAAAAGCCGGGTCAACCGGCTGGCCGTTGACCAAAAACAACATTCGAGCAGCCTTACTAGCGTGCAACCCTGATATTCCGATATCTGCGAGTGCCTGTCCTTGAACGACGAACGCACCCTCGAAAACATGGCGCTGCTCCAAGGAATAAAAAACAGAGGCTAGCCCAGCACCGTGGTCAACAACCACGATCTCTCCCAAAGTGCCGAGCCTCCCAGCCATCCTGACCGTGCCCGAGTAGGGAGCAACAACCGCCCTCGCGTCTCCGATCGGCTCGAGTACCTCCCCTCGGGAGACCCAGGTAAAAACCTGACCCTGTTCGTCCTCCAGAACGACTTTGTCGCCGAAGCCCACTCGAGGGGCAAAGGGCCCAACGAACATCTGTCCCTTCCAACGCCTCGGAGTCGGGGGTTCGATAGCCAGCCGCCTCTGGATCGTCTCCCACTCCTTCTCTCTGATAGTGGTTATCAAGAAGTCGACGAAAGCTATCGCTCCTTTTCTCCCGTCCGTTTCCAAGCCCTGCCTAAAACTCTCCAGTTTCTTCCGGTCTACCTCCTGTATGCCGTTAGAAGCGTCTCGCGAGAGGTTCGCCAAAAGACGAATAAGTGCTCCCTCCGATGTGAACTCCGAAACTATCTTTTTCCCTGGAGCTGCACCTGCGAGCGCGATTGAAAACGGCACCCTGGTAGTGTGCCCCGCAACGTCTGAAGCAAACACCGCCCATTCTCCCGTGGCATTCGAAGGAGTGGCGGCAATCAACGCGAACAGATCAGCTTGCAGGAGGTCCGGATCCATCAGAACTGCCGGCCTGCCGGTTGCGTACTGATCCTTTCCTACCGCAAGGCCAGTGTTGGTCAAATTCGCATCGCCAGCCTTATATACGAACAATCCCACCCCACCGTAGTCCATGCTACGAGGAGCAGAGAGCAGCTGAAGCGATGGCTCATACGAGTCAACAACGAGCGGGAAAACCGTGTTCGTACTACTCCCCCACACCGAGCGGTCCTTCGTATCGATATGAAGGCTGGCCTGTCCCTCACGCAGGCCCGATAGCGCTTTCGAAAGCAAGAACTTCCCCTGAAACTCATGGGTCACCCCCTCAGGCTCGAAGCGCCCGATCGGCAACATCACCCCAGCCTGCTCGATCACGACTGAAACCGAATCGACGCCCGAGCCAGTATCTTGAGCACGAAACCTGACTATTGAATCCTGATTTTCGACAAATGCTGGAACCCCCTCAACCTCGAGAGTCGGCTTTTCAATCTCGATTCCGAAATAAAAGCCAATCACCAAAAACAAGCCGATGACGCCTATGGCGAATGCGGCTAACATATTCGGTACGCTGAATGGGAAGCGCTTGGGAACTTCCCTCTCGAAACCGCTCTCTTTTTTCCCCGCGTGCGGCGTCACCTAGCCCTCACCGTTTATATCGATCCAGTTCTCGAGCTCTGACCCGAGCCTCTTGGAAACAAACGCTCGCAGTTTGTCCCTTAGTTTATTCTCGATTTGTCGCACTCGCTCCTTACTCAGAGATAGTTGATCCGACAACTCCTGCAAGGTGATCTTATCCTCGTCAAGAACTCGACCTCGAAAGATCGCATGCTCTTTCTGCGAAAGAGTACTCTCGAACTCGGAGACAGAACTTTTGAGTACTGTATGAAACTCCCTCTTGGCCATCATATCTTCCACCGACTCGCGGTCGCTGGGCAACACAGATAGAAGATTCGAATCACTGTCATCCTGCAGAGGTGCATCGACACTGACATCAGAACCACTTAACCGCTGAGACATTTCAATTACATCCCCCTCTCGGACGTTGAGCCTTTCTGCCAAGAGTTTGGGGGATGGGAATATGCCTTCGCGCTCCAAGCGCTCGCTCTCCTTCTTCAGATTGAAGAAGAGCTTTCTCTGCGCCTGCGTCGTGCCGATCTTGACCAGACGCCAGTTGGCGATGATGTAGCGGATGATGTAGGCGCGGATCCACCACACTGCATAGGACGGAAAGCGTACACCTCGATACGGATCGAAGTTCCGAACCGCTTCCATTAAACCGATGTTCCCTTCCTGGATGAGGTCGAGCACGTTACGAGCAACACGCTCGTAGTCACGTGCAATCTTCACAGCTAGCCACAAATTTCCGGTCACGAGCTTATAAGCTGCCTCCGGACTCTTGTTCTTGTGGTACTCGACCGCTGCTTGATGCTCCTCTTCGCGAGAAAGCGGGGCAAATCGTCGAATCTCAGCCAAATAAGCTTCGAACGGATTGTAAGGAACCAGGGCATCCTTGGCCCCTGTTCCTCGCGTACTTTCCCCCTCTGCATCATCTACTGCTTCGTCGAGCTCGAGCTCCTCGAACTCTGGGGCATCAACAACTATCTCTGGCTCAATGACATCCGACCCACCCGAATCCAGCTCCTCAGCCTTCGGGGGCCCTAAGACCTCTGCTTCGATGGGCGCAGCATCCGGCTCTGGATGCTTTTTTTCCGTGGCTGCCGAAGATGTATTTTTCTTGTGTTTTTTCACCACGTTAAACCATTCTCGGCATTAGGTAATTTTACGATTCTATACCTAGAGCGCCTTAAGAATCCACCCAGGACATCGCTCTGTGATGACGCACTGGTCTCGGGGAGCGGATCTCACCAGGCACCCCAAAGGGGCTGTTTTCATTGAAGATTTATTCTCTGCAGGGAAAACAGCGGGCGACCCTCGCGCGTAATTCACGGCGCGCAGAGAGCACACCATACTTCCGCTCTCCCATAATTGATAGCTTGCAAAACTGACCCCAGCATTACAGAGCTCGAACCGATCTGCCGACCGTCCCGTGGGATGCATTAGAACTTAGTGGGTCGCAAATGACGGGTTCGCGAATCGGGGAGGTGCTCGTAAAGAGCGGAAAGATATCTCCACAACAGTTAACAGAGGCGCTCGAGCTGCAACGAAAGATGGGAGGTAGCTTCCCTACGCGCCTGTTACAGCTCGGTTTTCTGACCGAGACGGAACTCATTCAAAGCATCGCTGACTACTATGGGGTTCCGATGGTTGAGTTGAGCGAGGTTTCAATCGACCATTCTCTGCTGCAGCTTATTCCGGCTAACATCGCAACGAAGCACGGGTTGATACCTCTCGTACGCAAAGACCACACCCTTACTGTGTGCGTAACCGATCCCTCCAACATGGCCGCACTCAACGATATTAAATTCATAACGGGGCTGGACATTCAGCTTTGCGTGGGCCGCATGTCCGAAATTCGAAACCTTCACGAGCGCTACTACGAAAACAAGCCAGCCTACGAACAGATCCTCGATGAAGCTCGCTCGAATGAGACACTCGAGGTCGTTCCAGCTCGAGAAGAGGTCGCCCTCTTGGCGCTGGAGAAAGCCACTGAGGATGCACCTGTCGTCAAGCTCGTAAACGCAATCCTTTCGGATGCCATCCAGAAAAGCGCCTCTGATATTCACCTCGAACCCTACGAGAGTTCATACAGGGTGCGTTTTCGTATCGATGGGGTTCTCTACGAAATCATGAAACCACCTGCCAAGCTCAGGAATGCCATCGTATCGCGCCTGAAAATCATGGCGAATCTCGATATCGCGGAGCGTCGACTGCCGCAGGACGGTCGTATCAAGCTAAAACTCGAGAGCGAAAAAACGGTGGGCTTCAGAGTCAACGTGACCCCAACCATATTCGGAGAAAAGGTCGTGTTGAGGTTGCTCGACACCAATGCCGTACAGCTCGATATGACTACATTGGGGTTTGATCCGAAGCAGCTCCTACACTTCAAGGAAGCGATATCGGAACCTCACGGTATGATCCTCGTGACCGGACCTACGGGTTCGGGGAAGAGCACTACTCTCTATTCAGCGCTTACCGAGCTCAACAAGATCGCTACCAACATCTGTACCGTCGAAGATCCCGTGGAGATCAACCTGCCCGGAGTGAATCAGTCTCAGATCCACGAAGAGATCGGATTCAATTTTGCCGCAGCATTACGGGCGTTCCTACGACAGGATCCTGACGTCATTATGGTGGGCGAAATTCGGGACCAGGAGACCGCTGAAATCGCCATCAAAGCTTCGATGACGGGACATCTGGTGCTCTCTACCCTTCATACAAACGATGCTCCGTCGAGTATCAATCGACTCCTCAACATGGGGGTCGAACCCTTTCTCGTATCTTCATCGGTCAACCTCGTGGTCGCACAACGACTAGCTCGCCGCGTCTGCGTGCACTGCTGCCAGGATTTCAAGGCGCCCAAAGAAGCCCTGGTCGCCATCGGTGTTCCAGCTGAGGCGGCTGAATGCATGACGGTAAAGAAGAGCGTAGGGTGTCAACGGTGTTCCAATACCGGCTATCGCGGTCGTATCGCCTTGTACGAGGTGATGCCTCTATGCGAGGAATTGAGGCAGCTCATACTGACCGGCGCTACGGCGCTCGATATAAAACGTACGGCCATACGATTAGGGATGACGACCCTCAGGGAATCCGGGCTCACCCGACTGAGAGAGGGGATGACGACCTTGGAGGAGATCCTCAGGACGACCAAATCAGACTGATAACAACCCCTACGTTGACAAAAGCCCAGTGTATGAGGGGCGGCCCTTTTACTACCGCTGGGCCCCAGCTTATTATCGAGCGTAGGATTCACCCTTAGAAGCTCCCTGATCTTTATGCGTGACAGAGACCAAGGCAAACTAGCCAACCACTTGCCCGGTACTGTTGGTTACCACGAGTTTCACGCAGACAGGATCTGCTCGCCTCTTGCCATGGATGAAAGGGATTCGGAGCCGGTTAACGCATACTTTCCCGGGTCGAAACTGGTGGTCCCTCCAGCGACGGTGGTCGTTCCTATCTATAGTGACTGCTACAAAGAGTTGTGCAGAGCTGCGCTTGACTACGAGAGCAAGCTTCTCGAGCAGTGGTCCAATGATCTCCGCACATGCGACAAAGAATCTGCCGCTTTATTTGGTGTACGCCTGGCGGACCACGGTGTGACTTTTAACATTCTGCGCAGAATGAAGGCTTTCGAGGAACTTAAACAGCATATCGGAGCAGGGCTATATCTCGGCTCAATAAAGTTCGACGATACGCTCGGAGATCTTCTTTTGTACAAAGTCAAGCAAGCCTATGGGGCGTGCAATCTCCTCCCTAACGAAAGTATTCCCCCTCTGTGCGTATCTTGGGGCATTATTCAGGCCAAAGCTCGTGCTCTGATCATCGAGGAGAGCTGGAGAGCGCTCGTCAGGCGCGAGAGTTGGCCCGTCCCAGAGGGATTTTCTGAGAATTTTACCAAGCTACTCGAACATAACGTCGCTGAGTTACTTCGGGGGACTGACCAGGGCCCGCGCATGACTGAGCCGGATAGTGATAGCTTCTGGGGGTGGTACTCTCAAGTCGAGACACTCCATGAGATCAAGCCGGAACTTGACGTGCTCAAACGGCTCGAACAGGTGAGAGAGTTCATGCGATCTGATGTTAAAGAGCTACCTGCAGCGCTCGAGAAGGACTTAGCTATCTCTGGGAATGCCGCGTGGCTTGCCGTATTGAAAGACCCGACACCTACCAATATTGCGTTCTTTCGTAATTGCATATGGAAGAGCTCACCAGAGGCTACCCCTATCGCTCTCGCCTTCAAGGAAGGATGCCTCAACAGCATCCGCATATCTGACCAACAAGCGCTCGAACACTGGCGACAGTACCTCGCCCACCCATCTATCCAGCAGATCCAAGTCATCAGCCCAAACTTTCAACAGGCACAGTCGTGGTACAACAACTCGCAAGCGGATAAGTCGGCATTTCGCGTAGAGATGCGAGCGCTGGCGCTACTTCCTCTCTCTCCGCTCATCACGTATCTGGGTACTGACGTGGAGGGAGTCAGCGTCGACGAGGTGTGTCAGATCCTCGGAGCCAAGATGGAATTCCTCGAGACGTTGGCCGAATACCCGCTGTGGAGAAACACTACGCGCGAACAAAAGGTATATTTGGAATTCACCTCACCTTCCGCTGAAATAATTGAACATTTCGAGCGCTTGCCGGATATTTATACCAAGAGCGAAAACCTGCGTATCTATCCGGCCCGGTATCAGAGCGCCGCGATCGGGATTATTGCGTACATTCTAGCCACCCCTGAGTGATGTGTACGCAACAGTCTGCACCTTTTTCCGATATTCCCCTACCCTTTTAAGCACGCAAATTTTACGGCATGGATCGTAAAGATCCCACTCACATAGGTCGAACCTAAGTAGCTGTTAGCCCGTACACAATGGAGCCTCATGCCTGTATTTCTCTACGAGGGGCGGGATATCACCGGACACCGAATCACCGGCGAGGTCGACGCTCGAGATATCCAGACAGTATTCAACATACTGAAAGGTAGGCGAATCACCCCGAGCCCCGACAAAATCCGCGAAAAGAGCGTCGGACTGCGCCGAGAGATCAAGATTCCCGGCCTCGGAGCTCGTATCTCCGGGAAGAACGTCGTGGTGTTCACCCGCCAATTCGCCACTATGATCGATTCAGGGCTCCCAATCGTTCAAGCACTCGACGTGCTCTCCAAGCAGCACGAAAACAAAGCCTTCAAAAAGATGTTGAAAGGGGTGAAGGAAACCGTCGAAACCGGGGGCACCTTGAGTCAAGGGATGCGCAAGCACCCTAAGGCTTTCGATGATCTGTACGTTAATATGATAGCGGCTGGTGAGAGCGGAGGTATCCTCGATTCGATTCTCGAGCGGCTCTCGGTGTACATGGAGAAATCCCTGAAGCTGAAGCGCGAAATAAAGACTGCCATGATCTATCCTTCGATCGTGATCGCAGTTGCCACGATCGTTACGGCGATTCTGTTGGTATTCGTCATCCCTACCTTCAAGGATCTTTACAGTGGTTCGGGCATGGAGCTTCCTGGGCTGACCCAACTGGTCATGAATATCTCAGACTTCATGGTAGCGTGGTGGTTGGTCATCTTTGTTTTTCTGAGCGGGCTTCTTACGATCTTTTTCAGAGGCTTAAAAACAAATCTCGGACAAGAGATCATCCATCCAATTGCGCTGAAACTCCCGGTTTTGGGCTCATTGATAAGGAAGGTAGCGATTGCTCGATTCAGCCGAACGCTGGGAACCATGTTAACCTCCGGAGTTCCGATCCTGGAGGCTCTGAGTATCTGCTGTCGAACGGCTGGGAACAAGGTAGTCGAGCACGAGGTGCAACGTGTGCGGCTGGCGATCTCGGAGGGACAAACAATGGCTGAGCCCCTCCAAAACTCGAAGATATTCCCACCTATGGTCGTTCAGATGATTAGCGTCGGCGAATCGACGGGCGCACTAGATGCTATGCTCAACAAGATAGCCGAGTTTTATGAACAGGAAGTTGATACGGCAGTAGCCTCTCTCAAACAGTCGATCGAGCCGATCATGATCGTCGTATTAGGCTTGATCGTCGGGATATTGGTCGTTGCGATGTACCTTCCGATCTTCGATATGGGTAACGTAGTCGGGGCTTGAGCCTCTGGAGACCCGCGGAGGGCGGCAGGAAAGTACGGCAAACCCCGGGCTGACAGAAAGCTGGCCCACACCAACACACAAACGAAAACGAGGTCCTTTATGCCTCCTCATCAACGGTCACACGCATTGGAGGGAGATACGTCGATAGTTCGTTACGTCTTGCTTCCCTAAGAGGTCCTCGTAGCCAGCGCAGTATTCCAGTGAGCTAGGGGGCCGTATTTACCATCGATCGAATACTTACTCAAAGGTCGATGTGTATCTCTACGTATGAGCCACAACTGAGAATAGCGCTCGATCGGACAGCCTCTACTCCAAAAAGCCGATACCCTACTCGCAGGGCTGTACCCTGCCTGCCGCTCCGTGACGGGGGGTGGTCGCTCGCAAGAGGCAACATGTCCAAGGTTGGTATACAAGATTCTGGCCTACCGTTTCGGTCAACTACGCTGAGCAGCAGTAGTCGGGCTGAGCTGTCTAAGCCGGTAAGTAAGGATGGGCTCAGCTCATCGACAAGCAGCTCCTCGCCGAGTGGCGATGTGGTCAAAGTCTCGCTCTCACAACCCCCGCTATCTGGCGCTATCGCCGCCAATCGCGCCACGTCCCAGCTCCTCGCGATCGCCCGTACAGCATTCGAAAGCGCCGCTGCTCGGATGAGTCAACGCTCGGGGAATTCTGACGCTTTGCAACGGAATACCGATACTACCGAGAGGAACAAACCGGAGAAGGCAGAGGTCGAAGCGCGCGCTGCCGAACGGGCCGTGCCACTCTCGGAGATGTGGGATGCGGGAAGCGAAGCACTCGTGGACGTAGCATCACGCCAACTCGCAGTAGTCGAAGAGATGTCGCAGGAACCGATGAGCCAGAGCAAACGCGCAGCGCTCGATCAGGAATTCACTGCACTAACACAGGAATACAACCGCATCTATAAGATCTTGTTCGGGGAATCTGCGCCTGCCACCTCTTGGACAACCCCATCCGGCTTCGAGATCGGTCTCATGGGGGGCATCTCATTCACATCAACTACGATCACATCCAACCGGCTCTCAGTGTCTGCGGGCACGGGCACTCCGATGAGCTTGGTACAACAGACGGATCAACCACTTTCGGGCAGCACTGGAGGAGCTGGTACGGTCTTGAACGTGGGTGGGAGCGGTGTTGCGACGTTGGGGGAGGTGGGGATTAGTGCTGAGTTTACGGTTAATCTCGATCCGGGAGGTTCTCCGCCGGGGACTACTTCACGGGTCAGTACGGATAGTGCGGGGAATCAGGCGGATGGATCTTCACGTGTCTACGCCATCTCCGCCGATGGCCGCTTTGTTGCGTTTCATTCTGATGCCAGCAACCTAGTAGCTGGAGACACAAATGGGGTACAAGACGCCTTTATCAAAGACACTGTGACCGGGGTAACTACGCGGGTGTCAACTGATAGTGCGGGGAACCAGGGGAATGCCCTATCAGATGTCACCGCCATCTCCGCCGATGGCCGCTTTGTTGCGTTTAATTCTTCTGCCAGCAACCTAGTAGCTGGAGACACAAATGGGGTACACGACGCCTTTATCAAAGACACTGTAACCGGGGTAACCACGCGGGTGTCGACTGATAGTGCGGAGAACCAGGCGAATAACTGGGCATCATATGTCACCGCCATCTCCGCCGATGGCCGCTTTGTTGCGTTTAATTCTTCTGCCAGCAACCTAGTAGCTGGAGACACAAATGGGACATTAGACGCCTTTATCAAAGACACTGTGACCGGGGTAACCACGCGGGTGTCGACTGATAGTGCGGGGAACCAGGGGGATCAAATGTCACATGTCTACGCCCTCTCCGCTGATGGCCGCTTTGTTGCGTTTCACTCGATGGCCAGCAACCTAGTAGCTGGAGACACAAATGGGGCAAGAGACGCCTTTATCAAAGACACTGTGACCGGGGTAACCACGCGGGTGTCGACTGATAGTGCGGGGAACCAGGGGAATGGATCTTCATCTGTCACCGCCATCTCCGCCGATGGCCGCTTTGTTGCGTTTTATTCTTCCGCCAGCAACCTAGTAGCTGGAGACACAAATGGGACACTGGACTCTTTTATCAAAGACACTGTGACCGGGGTAACCACGCGGGTGTCGACTGATAGTGCGGGGAACCAGGGGAATGCACAATCACAGGTCACCGCCCTCTCCGCCGATGGCCGCTTTGTTGCGTTTAATTCTACTGCCACAAACCTAGTAGCTGGAGACACCAACAACCAATTGGACGCCTTCATCCACGACTTTCTCGGCAGCAGTCCTGGAGCAAGCCCGCTGGATACCACAGAGAACACGATAACGATCGCCTCGCACGGCCTAGCCACCGGCAACCGCCTACGGCTATCGAGCTCCGGCACCCTCCCCGGCGGTCTGGCGAGTGACACCGACTACTACGCCATCGTAGTCGATGCCAATACAATTAAGCTCGCCGCCTCGCCAACGACCGCTCGAAGCTTGACAGCTCTTAACATAACGAGCGCTGGGTCCGGAGAGCTTACGATCACGGCGTTCAATCACAATGGAGCGGGGGAGCCGACGAGTGGGACTACGACGTTGGTTAATACGGATAGTTCGGGGGTTCGGCAGTTTGGCACAGGTAATGCACCGGGAGAAAGCGACATCAGCGACGACGGCCGGTACGTGCTCTTTGCAAGCGCGGGTTCTGGTTTCGTGTCCGGCGACACAAATGACACTTTCGACGCTTTTGTGAAGGATCTTGTGACAGGCGCTACCATACGGGTGAGCACGGACAGCGCCGGTAACCAGGCTAACGACTATAGTCTGGCAATATCGATATCGAGAGATGGGCGGTATGTACTCTTTCGCTCGCAAGCGACTAATCTCGTCGCGAATGACACAAATGCGCCCACAAATAATCCGTACCTCGGAACAGATTTGTTCAGAAAGGATCTGGTTACGGGCACCACCATACGCGTCAACACCGACAGCGCTGGCAATCAAGCAAGCGGATATGCTCGCGAGGGAGAGATGTCTGCCGACGGTCGTTACGTTGTTTTCTCAACCCAAGCGAACAATCTAGTAGCAGGGGATACCACTGGGTTAGATGTGTTTAGAAAGGACATTCAAACGGGTGAAACGATCCGTATTAGTACAACCAGTGCAGGAGGAGAGGGAGAGCACCCGTGGGGCTCCTCCAGTTTAAACGGTACCATCTCTGAAAATGGCAGGTACGTAGCGTTTACGTCTAATGCGACTAATCTGGTTGCCGGGGATACTAATGGACAGATCGATGTTTTTCTAAAGGATATACAGACAGGCACCGTCACTCGTATCAACACAACTAGCTCAGGAGAACAGGGTGAAGGGCCAGCTGAGGGTTATAGGTACGTTAAGATCTCCGCGGACGGGCGTTATGTGGCCTTTACCTCGGGCGCGTCAAACCTCGTAGCTGGTGATACAAACGGTAGGGCAGATGCTTTTGTCAAAGATACACTCACTGGTAGCCTCGTCCGAGTGAACACTACAAGTACTGGTCAGGAAGCGGTGGACCCGAGCCCTTCGTGGGCTCCAAACCAGGCTAAGATTTTTGGTATCTCCGACGATGGCCGCTACGCGACTTTCATGTCAGCCGAAATCCTTCAAGCCTCGGACACAAATAACCAGGACGATCTTTACAGGAAGGATCTAGTTACAGGAGAGATAGTTGCGCTGTCGGTCAATAATTCGGGGCAAATCCAAGACTCTGGCGTTTGGATGGGCGGCGCTGGATCGGGCACCGGTGTATCCAGCGATGGCCGCTTTTCGGTCTTCTACGGGTGGGCCAACAACATGGGAGTTCCTAGCACTTACGGCAACTTCTTCCTCAGAGACGCCGGCGGCCCCGGCGCCCCCACCACCTTCAACTCCTCAACAAACGAGATCACCCTCGTCAACAACAACCTCGTCACAGGCCAGCGTCTCCAATTCTCGGGGTCTGGAACAACGCCAACTGGTCTCTCTAAGAGCGTCGACTATTACGCTATCGCAACCAGCAACCCTAATACGTTCAAGGTCGCCACTAGCCTCTCTAACGCACTAGCCGGTACCGCTGTTGATTTCAGCGGTTCGGCTACTGGCCAGCTTCAAATGAATTACTACTCAGATGTCTCAACGACAACGGACTCGTTCCGCGTAGCAAGTCACGGCCTTACAACCGGCACTGCTGTGCGTATACAAACAGCAGGTGTTGCTCCGCTCGGACTCAGCGAGGGGGTCGATTACTACGCCATCGTAGTCGATAGCGACAACATCAAGCTTGCTACCTCGGCGACGAATGCGACTAATGGAACGGGGATCGATATTATCACTGAAGGGGTAGGTGCGTTGAGGATCATCACGGGAGCGCCTAAAACGGCTGAGGGCGGCAACAGCTTCGGACCATTGCAGCTTACTTCCGGAGGCACACTCGCCGGGGGCGGGATAATTTCACTGGATTTCGATGAGGACGGAGACTTGGATGTAGCTCGCGCGGCCAATGCAAACGCCCTGCAGCCGATCATCGAGCTCTATGTAAACGATGGCGCGGGTACCTTCTCGTATGGCGGACATATCGACGGCAACCAGGGCGTATTTTCCCTGGCAACCGCGGACTTCAATGGTGACGGGGATGCAGATATTGTTTCGAAGGCTTTTTCGGACCACGAACTCGTACTTCACCTCGGCGGCGCCGGTCGAAGCTTCTCGAGGAGCATCCTTGCGGTAAGTGGTGGGATCAGCTCGGAGTCCGGAGGTCGTACGGTTCAGATCGGTGACTTCAATGGTGATTCAAACAGTGACATCGTCTCGGTCAGTGTTAATGGCACTGCAGATGTTTTGCTCGGGAACGGTGATGGAACTTTTCAGGCGGCTCAATCCCTAGATATTTCCGCAATAAGTTCGGTAGGCAATTCCGTCGTAGTGCTCGACTTCAATCGTGATGGTCTGGATGATCTCGCATTCGATGTGGACGGCAATGTAAGTCTCTTCTCCAGCAATGGTAACGGTACTTTCAGTGCGGCCCTTAGCTTTGCAGCTGGCGGCACAGGACTCGATGCGGCGGATTTCAACGGCGACGGCCATCGTGATTTGACGGTGCGCAGCAGCTGGTCTGGGGTAAGCATTTTTATGAGCACGGGGGCGAGCACCTTTTCTGCCGCCCAGACCGCTACGTTCGGCTACGATATTGCTGATCTTACCATCGGAGATATGAATGGTGATGGATTTGCAGATCTCGTTGCATATGCTGGTGACGGGACTGTGCGCACTAAATTCGGCTCCGGCACGGGAACCTTTGGCGCTGATGTAGCAAGCCCTGGAACAGACCTCGACTTTGCTGGCGGATACACCGACATGCGCCTACTGCTGGCGGATTTTAATGGCGATGGCGTCCCCGATCTCGCCGCGAACTCCCGAATCTGGCCAGTTACAGGCCTCCTTACGGCGATATCCAATGCTCCTACGCTAACCCTGGCAGAGGGCGGCCAGGCGCCAGGGACTACTTCACGGGTCAGTACGGATAGTGCGGGGAATCAGGCGCTTGGGGGATATTCACGTGCCAGCGCCCTCTCCGCCGATGGCCGCTTTGTTGCGTTTACTTCTTCTGCCAGCAACCTAGTAGCTGGAGACACAAATGGGGTACAAGACGCCTTTATCAAAGACACTGTGACCGGGGTAACTACGCGGGTGTCAACTGATAGTGCGGGGAACCAGGGGAATGCATATTCACGTGCCA
>JBBAUR010000019.1:0-54179 GCA_040398075.1 Bdellovibrionota bacterium
ACACCTGCGGTTTTTTCGCGCTCTCATCCTCACCCATCACCAAAACCTCGAATTTGTCGCTACGAAGCCATTTTTCTGCAGCCTGTAAACCCTGCGCGAGTGATTTTTGAAAAACCACTCGCTGGGTTTATCTCAATGGTATGTTGCCTAGAGCGCTCGCTCTTCGTTGTCGAGCACTCGCATATCAGCCGGTAGAGCAACCGCGTCTACCGAGTCCGACGTGAGTGTTACCTCTCCCTTGACCTTCAAAGGATGGGCAAAGACTATATCTCCGCGGACTACAAAGCTGGCTGCTTCGACCAACGAAGGGATGACCTTCACACGCGCTTCGAAATCCTTGAGCAGTCCGTAATATCGAGTATCGAGCGCTACCACTGGGAGCCCTGGAAGGGTGCGATTACGGCTTACGACCATGGTGTAATCACTCATCAGCTCGTATGCATCTGAGCGCACCACGAGAAGATCGTTGTTACTCTTGACCGGAGCGAACCGCGAGCGCGGAACGTGCAGCGCTCGAGCCCCGTCGAAGACTCCGATCGCCGCTCCCATGGCTGTCTCGAGCTGAATGACGGGTCTACTGGTACGATCGCGTGGATTGACCGTCTTTCGATTACTGATGAGGGGCAGCGGAATACATCCATCGTGGTCGTGAGCTACCCGCACGACCGCCTCGAGATCGAGCCAGATATTATTGGTGTTGAAATGACGATACTTGGATATATCCTGGAATTCGGGAATCACGTCTCCGGTCGGCGTTGTGGGGGCTTGGCTGCTCTCGCGTAAGATCAATCTGCCGCTTTTCTTGCTCCGTGCGAGATGCCCCCCCTTCGCATCAGCTTTCGTGCGCGCGGCAGTCTCCATGAGGAATGGAGCACCGTTCTCTACGAAGTATCCCAGGATAGCCGGTTCAACGGTAGCTCCCAGGTTATCGGCGTTCGCCACGAACATGAAACGCTTCCCGAGTGAAAGCAGTCGTTGCGCTAAACCACTCGCCAAGAGAGATGCATAGATATCCCCGTGTCCAGGAGGGTTCCAGTTGAGCTCTTCGTTTCGCTCTCGCGCCGGCATGAGCGAGTCACGGTAAATTTTGGGATGTCGATGTTGCAAAAAGGTAGCAGGGAATGATTCCGATTGCAGATCTTCGTACTCACGCATCGCCAACCGTACATCCGTATCGGTCGAGAAGCTCGTCATGTGAATCAGCGGAATGGATGTCCCCACTTTGTGGCTCAAAAAGCGCAATTGATGGCCGATGATGTCATTGAAGGTCATCTCACCCTTGACGCGTAGCAGCGACTTTGCGCGCTCCAGACCCATCGTGGTACCAAGCCCGCCATTGAGCCGCACGACCACAAGATGTTCCAGTGCCTGGTGACCCAGCTTCACCAAGTGGGGAGATGCGGCGATGGTATCGAAGGAGTCTATCTCTGCTACCGGCTCGATCTCACTCTCGGTAATCACTCCGGTTTCACCAGAGACAACCTGACGGAATAGCCTCTCGAAATTCGTGACGACCGCCGGAGGAAGGCCGTCAGCCTCCATCAATTCGCGCGCCTTCTCGATACCGATTTCCGAATTCTGCGCCACCCGTCCGTCCTTTCCTTTACTGTGACCTGCGCACCAAACCGCCGGCTCTGACAATAATCGTCATTCGGGCAGAGTACAACCACAGATCCTCGAGCTCCATCACTAAGTCGAAACCACGAACAGCGCAGCATGAGAACGCTCAATCAGGTATTTACCGCTATGAGGTGGTATGAGGGCGGCCCCACCGTCGGATAGCACCAGGCGTTCTCCGGATGGCACGTGGCACAATGCCGTTTCGTGTCCAAGACAGAGCACCACCAGAGCGCCTCGGCCGCTTACCATGCGGGTCTGCGCGCTTCCTTCAGGTAGGAATGCAAGACGAAACTCCTCTGCCGGCGTATCGACGACGAGAAATCCGTCTTCCCTCAGCCGCGGCTGTATGACGGTGGCACGACCAGGGGTATAATCGAGCATTTCGAGCAACGTTTGGACATCTCGGTGCTTAGGGGTCAGCCCTGCACGCACCACGTTGTCCGAACACGCCATGCATTCGACGAGATCGCCCTCCAGGTACGCATGCGGGATATTTGGACCGATGAAGAGCGCAGTCCCCGGCTCGAGCGTCACGAGGTTCATGACAAACAAAGCGACTAATCCGACGTCGGCATCTCCATACTGACGCGAGAGTCGCTCAACCAGCGCCACCTCTGCACTAGCCGCGAAGCTCTCACTACTGCGCCTCTTGAGAGCAGCAACGACCCGAGAGACATCAACCGCTGTACTCGTGAGCAAACAGGTGTAGAGTCGCTTGACCAGCCGTCGCTGCGCCTCCACATCAGTTGCAGCTGCCGCCTGAAGAGCTCCCCACAGGTCGTCATCAACGAGAGTGAGCAGCTCCGGCATAACTGCCAACATCGCCACGATCTCCGCTAGGGGACGGAACCCGTAGAGAAGCCTGACCCGTGAGAGCGGTAGCGCCACTTCCGGTTTATGACGTGCATCGGGATAGTTGATCGGATCATGTGCATGCAGCTGTTCGGCACGCTGAGTATCTGGATGCGCTTGTATCGAGAGACCGCACGCAGGATTTATCGAGAGGATCTTGAGCAGGAATGGGAGCTCGTTATGGTATCGCTGCGCCACATCGTCACCCAACAACCGTGGAGCGCTGTCGCGCAGAGCATCTGCTAGTGACACAGGCGTCCCGTCGTTCATCAGCAACGTCGACGAGCCCTTGGGGTGACTACCGATCCAGTACTCTGCCAAGGGCTTGGACTCGTCATATTGTCCGACGACAGAGGCGATCCGAGAGGCCGAACCCAGCTGACCCCAGGCGTACCCCTGCGCTACCCCGCGTAGCGCCAGGGCACGACCTGCACTGCAACTGAGTACCGACGATTTCTGCACTTTGACCACCTATCCTTGCTTCCTTCGGCCAGGATATACAAAGTATCCACATCTTACGAGTCCTGGAATAGAGCACTTGTGCCTGGTCTAGACCTGCCGCAGAGAGTACGATTCCGACCGTTGAAAACAGCTCTTCAGTAAGGACCGGTATACCGATATTATAGGGCGGTCATAGATTGTTCGAGGGTTCTAAAGCGTCTTATGCGAGTAGCAGTTATTTACATCCCAAGGGGCGGCGGCTCTCTCGCGCAGGCCATCATGGAGACGACCTGGAACAATTGGAAGTCCAACTTGTTCACGGACCAGCTCAACGAGGTCGCTCAAAAATTAGAGCACTTGTGCCTGGTCTAGACCTGCCGCAGAGAGTACGATTCCGACCGTTGAAAACAGCTCTTCAGTAAGGACCGGTATACCGATATTATAGGGCGGTCATAGATTGTTCGAGGGTTCTAAAGCGTCTTATGCGAGTAGCAGTTATTTACATCCCAAGGGGCGGCGGCTCTCTCGCGCAGGCCATCATGGAGACGACCTGGAACAATTGGAAGTCCAACTTGTTCACGGACCAGCTCAACGAGGTCGCTCAAAAATTACGCAAACCGTTCTCCCTCGAGATCTACTCCACCGGAGCAACCATATACATGTGCGTTGCTGGAGAGGAGGATACCGTTAACACTATTACCTCGGGGATCTACATATGGCTCCCTGATGCCGAGATTCGGGAGTTTGAGGACTACACCCAGAGTGTCACCGAGAATACCCTCGTGGCCGGTGCAGATATGCGCTTGGAGTGGCCGGATATTTATCCCTTTCAAACTGCAGCGAAGCTCCTATGGGATAGCATGGCTCCGGTCGTGACAGCGCTCTCGCGAATCGCCGAAGGCGATAAAATGGTGGTGCAAGTGCTCGCCAAGGCGATTCCTGATTCCTACGCACACCAAGCGAAGCTTGCGATGGCTCGCAATATTGATCGTGTTGCACGCCTATTCAGAACACGCACATGGCTCAAACGTGACCTCAACATCGAGAGCTCCAATCTCGTCAAGGACAAGTGCCTCAAACGCCACTTTCTCGTAAACTACCGTATCTCTACCCTGACTGAAGTCTCAGATGAGCCATCACGGGCAGAGCTCGCCGAAGCCAAGGCCCGCTTGACGCAGAACCTCGTCCACGTCTCCAATGCAGTCAAAATCTTCAATTCAACCGACGAGAACAAATTCAAGCTCGACCGGATCCTGTACGGCAAGAGCGCACTGCTGAAGATGCAGGAACGCCGATTCGATCGGCCATTTATGTGCATGCCACTCGAATTGAGCACCCTGTGGCATCCTCCAACACTCGGCACGCTGCCCAACACAGCCATGGTCCTCTCGCGCAAAGCGCCGCCTCCACGCACCTTGCCAGCGCTTCAGAACGACCCGCAGATATGTATGTTCGGGATGACGAACTATCGTGAGCACGCGGTTCCATTCGGTATTCGACGCTTCGACCGACGTCGACACCTGTATGCACTCGGTAAATCTGGTAACGGGAAATCATGCCTCTTGCAGCTCCTGATCCGTAACGACATCGAGAACGGCTTCGGCTGTGCCGTCCTGGACCCTCACGGGGATCTGGTCGATGACCTTTTGAAATCCATTCCACGACACCGGATCAAAGATGTCGTCATCTTCGATCCGAGCGACGTCAACCATCCACCGAGCTTCAATCCGATGATTCCGATAAAGCCGGAACTCAAGATGCGGGTTACACTGAGCTTCCTGGAGACGTTCAAGCGTGCGATCGGGGATGGATGGTCCGAAAAGATGGACCACGTTCTGCGTTACGCCATCGTGGCGCTGATGAACGTGCCTGGTACAAGTATCGTATCCTTACGACGCCTCTTGTCCGACGATGACTTCCGCACGCAGGTTCTCAAGAAAACCGACGACGAAGCGGTCAAGCGCTTTTGGGAGGTCGACTTCGTGCATCGCCGGCAAGAGTTCGAAGAGGGTCCGGTATCACAGCTCCTCAACCACCTCGACGAGCTGTTAGCTACTGACATGATTCGCAACATTCTCGGTCAACCCACCAACACCTATGACTTCCGTGACTTCATCGACAATCGGAAGATCCTCCTGTTCAAAGTCTCCAAGGGCGTACTTGGCGCTCAAAACGCATCCTTGATCGGTTCGCTTATCATTTGGAAGATCTACGAAGCGGCGATGTCTCGCGCGGATACCCCTGTGGAGTCGCGCCAGGACTTTTATTTCTACGTGGACGAGTTCCAGAACTTTGCCACCGATTCGTTCGGGGAGATCTTGAGTGAGTCCCGAAAGTACAGGCTGTGCCTTACCTTTGCAAATCAGTTCTTGGGACAGCTCCCCGGGGCCGTCAAGCAAACGGTATTCGGAAACGTGTCGAACTTCATCGCATTCCGGATGGGCTCAGAGGATGCGGGGATCGTCGCTGACGAACTGAAGCCGCGATTCGGCGCCGATGATCTCTTGAACCTGCCGCTCAGACAGTTTTATATCAAAATGAGTATCGACGGAGACGTCCAGGAAGCGTTCTCCGGGCGCACCTTAGACCTGGTCACAGCGACACAGTCCGACGAGACGGTCAAGGCGTGCTTGGCCCATTCACGCGCTAACTACGCTATACCGCTGGCTCAAGCTGAAGAGCAGTTGGCCTTGGCCGAGATCATGTCCCTGCGGGTAGTTGGGGAACGCTGACACCCACGACATCGGATGGCATTTTCGGGCTAGGCTCACACCCCCACTCTCAGTGTACAATCGATAGAACGTGGGGCAAAACCCCCGCCTATCGTGACAAGAGAGGTTGTGCCTGACTTCTCGCAAGGTAGGATTGCGTCTCTTAAGCGAGCAAGAGGACCTATGCACACCGTCGCACTGTTCGGGTCGGGAAAGATCGGGGAGTCCATTACGGCTCTTCTGGCCTCGTCGGGTCGTTACAAGGTCAAGGTGTGCGATCACGACCTCAAGCGCGCGGAAGCTGTTGCGGGAGACTGGGCCTCCACTGAACCTCATCGACTCGATCTGAATGACCCCACTGCAGTGCAAAGTCTCCTGACGGGATGCGACCTGGTGGTGAGCGCCCTCCCCTACTTCTGCAACAGCCAAGTTGCCCAGGCCGCCTTCGACGCAAACATCCACTACGTTGATCTGACCGAGGACGTGGAATCGGCGCGCTTCATCGCCAAACTCGCCGCCACGTCGAAGCAGTCGTGCTTCATGCCGCAGTGTGGGCTGGCTCCCGGTTTCGTCAGCATCGCAGCCGCTCACCTGATAAAGCTCTTTGATTCGCTCGATACCGTCAAGATGCGAGTAGGAGCGCTTCCCATCTATCCGACCAATCGCTTGAAATACAACTTGACCTGGTCAACTGACGGTCTCATCAATGAGTATTGCAACCTATGCGAGGTAATCCAGGACGGAACCCGACTGTTTGTTTTGGCCCTCGAAGGTTACGAACGCTTTTCACTGGACGGCGACGAGTATGAGGCATTCAACACCTCCGGAGGGCTCGGCACCCTGTGCGAGACACTCGAGGGGCGCGTACGAGAGCTCAACTACAAGTCGGTCCGTTACCCTGGACACCGTGAGCTGGTCGCGTTTCTGCTCAATGACTTACGCTTCCGAGACGACCGCGATGCCCTCAAACAGATATTCGAGCGCTCGATTACCACCACAGCTCAGGACAAGTGCATGATCTTGGTCGAGGTTACCGGAATGCTCGGTCGACGGTTCTACCAGAAGACCTATGCCAGCACCGTCTACAATCAAGCGATAGCCGGTAGGCATTTCGGGGCGATCCAAGTAACCACAGCAGCTGGCGCCTGCGCGGCAGTCGACCTTCTTCTGCAGGGCAACCTCGGAAGGCGGAAAGGACTGGTGAAAGCCGAGGACATCCCTCTTCCGGATCTCTTGGCCAACGAGTTCGGAAAATACTTCAGTGACGATAAAGCGCTTCGAGGTATCACGTAATACACCCAGCCTCATTCATGAGGGCTAGCCACACTATCCACACAAGACTTTTTTGAATCGCTCCAAAGCGATATCGAGCTCATCTCGCGTGATTATGAGCGGGGGCGCGATGCGAATCGTCTGTTGACGGGTATCCTTGCACAGAACACCCTCGTACTTGAGCTTCTTACAGAAATCTTTGGCTGTTCCTGCGGCTGGGTCGATATCGATCCCGATCATGAGACCGCGCCCTCGAATCTCGCGCACAAAGGGAGAGGAGAGAGCACGCAACTGCCCTAGCGCGTAGAGCCCGAGCTCTGCCGCTCTCTCGTGCGGGCGCTCCTCTCGAATCAGATCGACCACCTCGCATACGAGTGCACACGCGAATGGATTCCCTCCAAACGTACTACCGTGCGTACCCGGAGTGAAAACCTGCATCACGTTGTCGTTGGCGATAATCGCCGAGACTGGAACGATGCCTGCGCCGAGTGATTTAGCGAGGATATAGATATCTGGAATGACCTCCTCGTGCTCACACGCGAAGACCTTGCCGGTACGGCACAAGCCGGTCTGAATCTCGTCCGCAATCATCAGCACGTTGTTCAGAGTACACAGCTCGCGAATGCGCCGCAAAAACCCATCAGGCGGGATAATCACACCCCCCTCCCCCAGGATCGGCTCGACCATCACCGCGGCCGTATGCGGAGAAATCGCCTTCTCGACCGCTTCTACGTCGCCGTATGAGACAACTCGGAATCCCTTGGCGAAAGGCCCAAAACCGCGCCGACTGTCAGCGGACGTACTGAAGCCCACGATCGTGGTCGTCCTTCCGTGGAAATTATCCGAGAAAACGATGATCTCAGCCTGGTCCTCGGGGATCCCCTTGACATCGTATCCCCATTTCCGGGCCGCCTTGATCGAAGTTTCAACCGCCTCAGCTCCCGAGTTCATGAAGAGCACCTTGTCCTTGCCACACAGAGTAGCCAGGGCACGCCCAGCGAGCGCCACTTTATCGGAGTAAAATGCGCGGGAAGTGAGCGTCAGGGTATCGAGCTGCGCGTGTGCAGCTCGGAGAAGACGGGGATTCGCGTGGCCGAAGTTGAGTGCGCTGTAGGCACTCAAGAGGTCCATGTACCGGTGGCCCTCGACGTCCGTGACCCATATCCCTTGACCGGAGTGAACAACGACCTCGAGCGGCGCATAGTTGTTCGCGCAGTGCTGCTCCGTCAATGTGATGAAGTCTTTGACAGACATAGTTAGACCGAAAAAACCCTATGAATATAAGTATAGCTCGAATTATCGGAACTCTCCAGGGAAACCAAGCAAAACCTGCGCGTGCAGGGTTCGGAACGGGTAACTGAGCGTTGGCCTCGTATGAGGCAGCTACCCAAAGCACGCTGTTGTTGCGAGTTCGAACGCTTATGGGCGCGACGGCCCGACCGGTTGTAGAGCATCCGTATCCAGATATCTGCCCTTCAAAACTTCGCGAAGCGCGGAAATCTCGGAAAAGGGATGACGTCTCGAATGTTCTGCATACCAGTCAGGTACATCAACAGTCGTTCGAAACCGAGACCGAAACCCGAGTGCGGTACGGTCCCGAACTTGCGTAAATCGAGGTACCACCAGTAACCTGACTCATCCAAGTGCATCGCCCGGATCTTACTCAGCAACACATCGTGACGCTCTTCACGCTGAGAGCCACCGATTATCTCCCCTAAGCGCGGCACGAGCACATCCATTGCACGGACCGTTTTACCATCCTCGTTCAAGCGCATGTAAAACGCTTTGATGTCCTTGGGATAGTTGACGACGGTGACAGGTCCCTTCACGTACTCGTCGGTGAGGAAACGCTCGTGCTCAGATTGCAGATCGATCCCCCAAGAGACTGGGAATTCGAAGCTCTTCCCACTCTTCTCGAGAATGCCGATGGCATCAGTGTAATCGAGGGTCGCAAACCGTGCATCCACTACCTGGCGCAGATTATCGAGATGGCCAGGTTGTACCCACTCCTGCGAAGCGAGGAACTCGAGCTCTGCTGCGCTCGACACGAGCACCCTCCGAATGACGTCCTGCACGAACTCTTGTGCTAACTCCATATTGTCCGACAGCTCGAAGAAAGCCATCTCGGGCTCAATCATCCAGAACTCGGCAAGGTGCCGCGTGGTGTTGGAATTTTCGGCTCGAAAGGTTGGGCCGAAGGTGTAAATCTTCGAAAGTCCGGTAGCGCACACCTCGCCTTCCAATTGTCCCGATACCGTCAAGCTAGCGGGCTCCCCGAAGAAGTCCTGGGAGTAATCGATCTTACCTGCTACGCGTGGGGGTGCCTCGAGATCCAGAGTGGTGACGTGAAATTGCTCTCCCGCACCTTCACAATCCGAGGTGCTGATGATCGGGCTAGTAATGTGGTAGAATCCACGCTCCTGAAAAAAGGAGTGCACCGCATACGCAGCAGCAGAGCGCACACGCAAAACTGCTCCCATGGTATTGGTACGCGGTCGCAAGTGCAGTACCTCCCGCAGAAACTCCAAAGAATGCGCCTTTTTTTGGAGCGGATACGTTTCGGGGTCAGCTTCACCGACCAAGCTGAACTCCTTCACCTGAAATTCGTACTTCTGTCCCTTAGCCGGTGATGTCACCAATTCACCTGATACCCGTATCGAAGCACCGGTTGAAACCTTGGCTACATTCTCTGCGTATCCAGCCAAGGTGGGATCGACTACGAGCTGTAGATTCGCGACTGAGGTGCCATCGGAGAGTTCGATGAAGGAGACCCTCTTTGACTGACGATGGGTCCGTACCCATCCTCCAAGCTCGTACGTTCCGAGAGCGATCTTGTCCTCGAGTATGTCGCGAATGGCTATGAATCTTCTCATAATGATACTCCCAACGACGGGTCACAGCGTCACTCTACCCCGCTCACAGGCTATCGTACATCAGGGACGTGGCGTTCGGGAATCTCGAGCCACGAGTGCTTTTAAAACTCAGTCTGCCTCCTGGGCTTGATTCTGATCAGCAGAGCGGCTAACCTCCCTGGCGTGGACAGTGGCATATCGGGGTGTAGCTCAGCCCGGCTAGAGCACTAGTTTTGGGAACTAGGGGTCGGAGGTTCAAATCCTCTCACCCCGACCACTTGCCTTCGAAGCAATTGCCTTCGAATCACATGCCTTCGAATCACATACCGTCGAATTAACGACGTATGTAAGATTTAGCGCTCTCGCTGCAGCTCTTCTCGGACCTTTTTGAGCAGAGCGATGTTATCGGAGTGACCGGTCATCATCGCCGTCACCCGGCCCTTCAAGCGGCGTCCGAGAAGGTACAGGTCGCCGATCGCATCGAGCACCTTGTGACGCACCGGTTCGTTCGGAAAACGCCATGCGTCGTTGATGGCTCCCTCTGCCCCGATGAGCAAGAAGTTGTCAAAACGGCCTCCCAATGCCAATCCTTGGCGCTGCAGCTGCCCCACATCTTTGACGAAGCTGAAGGTGCGCGACGGGGAGATCTGGTCGCGATATGTGGGACCATCGGTGAGCGTGAACGAAAACTGTTGCTCGCCGACCGGCTCGGGGTACCGCAACGTATATTCGATCGTCAATTCATCGGCTGGTTCGATGCGCATCCACTCTTTGTCATCTCCGACTTCAAGGGTCTTACGAATATCAATCTCGTACCACTCTCCGTCCTGCTCCGTAAGCCCCACCTCTTCGAACAGACGACAGAACTCACGAGCTGAACCGTCCATGACTGGGACTTCGCCGTTACACTTCACGAGTACATTGGAGATACCGTATGCGCACAGGGCAGACATGAGGTGTTCGATAGTACCGGCCTGAGTTTGACCGAGGCGTACCGTGGTCGCGTATCCAGTCGACTCGACGAAGTCAACGTGCGCAGGAACTACCGTCGTTTCGGAGACCCCGACGAAATGGATACCGGAATTAGGCGGCAGAGGCTCGACGATCAGGCCACTCTTGCGCCCAGAATGCAAACCTTGGCCATACAGGATGGCTGCATGTGACAGGGTTTTCTGCGGCATCGCTCGACCACGTAGGGCTTGCCGAGAAAAAACGATCGGATTGATCGTCACGGACTCACGCAGTGGCCCAACAGAGGTCGGCTCAATCGCCTCCCAGCGTAGACCTTCCCCTTCCTCTGCAACGTCGCTGTTAGAAACTACTCGACGTATGACCTGAATGGTTCCAGAGAGGTCCAGGGGCTTTTCGATGAAATCCGAGGCACCGAGCCTGGTTGCTGCCACGGCTGTAGAGATAGTGGCGTGTCCGCTAATCATCACCACGGGTAGGTCCGGGTGGAGCTCCTTGATCTTCCGCAGGGTCTCCAAGCCATCCATACCGGGCATCCAGATATCGAGCAGCACGAGGGCGGGCCGAGTATTCATCAACATGCGGATGGCGGACTCCCCATCCTCTGCGAGCAACACCGAGAAACCCTCGTCCTTCAGCACCCCCTCGAGAGCGCGTCGGATGCTAGCTTCATCATCAATGACCAATACGAGCTGCTCGCTCGCTCCGTGTTGGGAGTGTGCAAGGTTGTGCATACGGTAGAACGCTCCGGTGAATCACCGTTTGAAGACTCGAAAACCCATACACGAGCCACACGCACCAGATCGCTTGCCGCCCGCCTATGATCTTAAACATAGTACCCGCCCTCTCATTCAAACGCAAACCCGCGAAAAAACAGGATTTACCGGGCTGTTCCAGATACCGCACCTTGCGGCCACCAGATTTTGCCCGAGAGTATTTTCCCTAACTCCGCATAGTTACCTTAAACAACACACGAATTTCACCCAGTGCTAGCGCCCAAACGCGGTCCGCTGGTGCATTGAAATTAGCGGTACAGCACCTCCTGCTCCTCTACCCATCTGTCGACCCCTTACCAGAGTGAGGCCTTTGGCTCTAGCACCTGGCCCTGTCTGGAACTCATCTTATGAGGTTGCTATGGCTTGGAAATTATTTGGCTCGAAAAAAAACCCACCGGAGGCCGCTGCGTGTCTAGCAGACGGAGTTCGACAGACGATCTTGAGCTCCCTCGGCATCCATTCTATCCCGATCATGCCTCAGGCCGCCCAGCAGGCCTTCCAATTGGCGACCAATCCCAGTGCTGAAGCGCACGACTACATCGAAGTCATCGAGGCCGATGAAGGGCTCTCGGCTCGGGTCCTCAAGATAGCCAACTCCGTTTTCTATGACCGTGGCGGTGGGAGCAAAACAATCGCCGATGCCGTAAATGTCGTTGGCATCTCTGAGCTCAAGGGGCTTCTCAATGCAACCGCACTCTCGAACGTATTTCCCCTGCGCCATCCGATGCGCCGTCAACTGTGGGCGCACGATGTCGGAACCGCGATCACGGCGCGGCTCATGAGTCGCAACCTACTTCCATCCTGCACTGATCAGGCTTTCTTGGGCGGGCTGATGCACGACATCGGAAAACTACTCTTACTTCAGCGACACACCGACACCTACGACAAACTCGTCAAACGTGGATTGGCCGATGGTATCGAATCGACCCAAGCAGAGGCACTCGAGTATCCCTTCGATCACACCGAAGTAGGACATCTGATCGGCGAGCGTTGGAATTTCTCGGCTGAACTCATCAACGTGATCAGAAATCATCATCAGTCGTGGGAAGACCTACCGCAGCAATCGCTCACGGCGATCGTAAAAGCGAGCAACATCTTGACGCACGCCTTGGGGCTAGCTGCCGCCGGTGAGTCTCCGTCCATGCGCCGCATTTATGAGCCGCTCCTACCTGCCGCATGGGAGTTCATGCGAGTCTCGAGCTCGATGCAGCAGTCCCTCATTGAGGAGGTTCATCGGTGCTTTGATAGTGAGTTCGAGCTATTCGTATCGTGGGGTAACGGGTGACCTATCTCCTGCTGTGCATCATCGCACTGCTGGCAGTTGTCATCGCCTCCACCACGCGGGCTCTGCACAGAATCGAGCGGCGTCTGAGGACCTCCCATAGCATTGAATCCCAAATACCGATCGATTCGCTCGTGTCCCGACTACCGCTGGTAGGGCCGCTCACCGACAAGATCCTGAGTGAGCTGACAAGCCTACTCCAATCCGAAGATGATCACCGCACGCGTTACAAGATCCTAACCGACAACGCCGCTGCTGCCGTGATACTTCACGAGGCAGATGGCACTATCAATTGGTGTAGCCCATTCACGGAAGTGCTCACGGGCTTTCCGCTCTCCGCAATATACAAGGACCGCGTTTCGTTTCTGAGAGCAAATGTCCACGAGGACGACAAGGAACTCATAGAGCGAGCACTTGCTATCGTATCGACTGGCGAGCCTTTCCAGTGTCGTTATCGGTTTTATCACAAATCAGGGATGACATTGTGGTTGGAGACCCGAACCGTCCCGATCTTTGATCCCGAATTCAATCAGTATGCTGCGCTCTCCATTACACTCGACGTAACAGCGAGCGTCATCAATCAGATGCAGATCGAAGAGCGCAATCGAGACCTGCACGAATTCACCTACATGATCTCCCATGATCTCAAAGCGCCGATCTCCACCATCAAAGGGATGCTCGGTATCCTCGAAGAGGAACATTTCGAGACGCATCTTCCAGCGTGCAAGGAGCCGGTCAACTATGTCTCCAAAGCCACCGCCCGCCTCGAGCAATTGGTAGAGGGCGTTTTGGAGCTGGCGAAGATCTCGTCCAGCGAAAGAACGCTCGAGCGTATCGATACCAACGCAGTTCTGGCCGACGTTGCCGACGACTACCGACGACAGTTCGACGAAGCAGCAGCACGCCTCGACATAGCGCACGATCTACCTGCAATCCTCGGGAATCGTACGCAGCTTTATCAGATATTCGGCAACCTGGTGGGTAATGCCCTCAAATACCGATCACGCGAGCGTCCTCTGATCGTCACCGTCAGTTCTCGACCAGGGGCCTCGCGTCGAAAGGTCAACCTCTCCGTAAGCGACACTGGAAGAGGCATTCCACAGGACAAAATCGACCTGATCTTCAAGCCCTTCAATCGCGCAGGGGAAGAAGCGATTGAGGGTACGGGGGTCGGTCTTGCATGCGTCAAACGATTGGTAGAAAAGGTGGGCGGTGCTCTATCGGTCGAAAGCACGGAGGGTGTGGGGACCACGTTTTCTCTGGAGCTTCGCCGAGCACCGGAGCCCTGAGAGCGCACGGCGATGCTGATTGCCAAGTAACGTGTCAGTGTACCTTTGCTGCTCCTCGTTAATGAACACTCACGGTTGAGAGCTCCCTGACCGATCCGACCAACTCGAACGCATCAATTGGTTTGGCCAGATGCCGCTCGAAACCCGCTTGCAGAGCCTTCATTCGATCCTCCTGCCGCGCGAATGCGGTCACCGCTATCGCCGGCAGCGGTCCGAGTTCGGCCGAGCGGCCCCTGAGCTCCTTAAGGAGTGAGTAACCATCCTTACCTGGCATGCTGATGTCACTCACGACTACATCGGGTCTGAAGTGCTCGAGATGATCGAGGGCTTCATCTGCACCTGATGCCGCTACGACCAAAGCTTTGTGGTCTTGGAGAATGCGGCTCAAAAGCTCGCGCGAATCCGCCTCGTCATCTACGATCAGCACCTTCACACCTCGAAGACAATCATCACCGATCTGCTGCGGAAGTTCGTCGATGGCTGTGGAACGAGTATCGTTGCAACATGGTAACGATATTCTGAATGAGGTCCCTTTGCCCTTGCCCTCACTGAAAACGTGGACCTCACCACCGTGCAGTTCTATCAAGTGTTTGACTATCGACAAACCCAAACCCAACCCTCCGTGTTTCCTGATCGAGCTGGGATCTCCTTGGCTGTAACGTTCGAAGATCCGCTCCCTGAAATCAGCGTCAACACCTTCGCCTGTATCAGTGACCAAAACCGTCACGGTGGTACCTTCAATCGCTGAAGTAACCGTAATCCTCCCACCACGGGGTGTAAATTTGATAGCGTTACTCAGCAGATTGCCGAGCACCTGCTGCAATCGCGCTGGGTCGCCGTTAACGATGGCCTTCTGGCCCGGTTCGTACGTCAGCGTTATCCCCTTCTCACGCGAGACCAAGATCATGCTGTTGACTGAAGATTCAATAACCTCCTCGATATTCAGAGGCTGTGCATTCAACTTGACCTTTCCGGAGTTGATACGGTTGATGTCGAGCAAGTCCGAGATTAGCTGTGCCTGCAAGCGGGCATTCTTGTCGATCACGTCGAGTGCCTGCTCTGCGCTTTTCGGATCGAGATTTCCCTTTTTGAGCATCTGAACCCACCCGAGAATCGCATGAAGCGGGGCACGCAGTTCGTGAGACAGCACCGCCACGAACTGATCTTTGGAGCCATTTGCCTTTTCTGCCTCGCTTCTCGCGACACGCTCGCTCTCCAGCAATGCCTCGCGCTCCTCCAAGAAGCATCTCTGGTCATGTACGTCGGTACACGAGCCAACCCAACGGTGGATCAATCCGCGCGAGTCTCTGGTGGGAGTGGCGCGTGTGATGAACCAACGATAGACACTACCTCTGCGATAGCGGAGACGGCACTCGTGTTGAAACGGCTCACCGCTCGTGAGGCTCTTCTGCCAACTGCTCCTTATCTCAGCTTGCTCCGCTGGGTGGACGAAGTGAATCCACCCGTGATGCAAACTCTCGTGAACGGTCGTCCCCGTGTACTCCAACCACCCTTTGTTGAAGTACTCCCCTCGACCGTCGGGCAAACAGCTCCAGACCAGTTGGGGTATCGTATCGGCTAGGCTGCGAAACTTTGTCTCACTCGCTTGCAGCGCCAACTCAGCGAGCCGTCGCGCTGTGATATCTATCAACACGCCATCCCACGTTACACAGCCATCTCTGTTGTGAATCCCAGGAGCTGCCCGGCACAGTAGCCAGCGCACCTCTCCAGTAACCGTCCGGATTCGAAATTGCACTTCGAGAATCTCCCCTGTCCGACGTGACTGCTGTTCTGCACGGAAGAGCACTTCTCGATCATCCTCGAGGATCCGATCATAAAACAAGCACGGCGAAGCCATCAAAGATTGCGGGCTGAAGCCGATCAGCTCTTCGATACCTGCACTCACATACAGCAACGAGGAGCGACCATCGGGTGCATCCACCGATTGATAGATCGCCCCGTTAGGAAGATTATCCCCGAGCATACGGATCTTCTCCGAGAGTGTCCTGCGCTCGTGGATATCTGCTACGACGAGAAGCCATTGAGTTCGGCCACCGTCTGCGAGCCTGATCGGAACACCCTGCACGTGAAACCAGCGCAACTCACCGTGCGGCTGAACAGGCGCCCGAAATTCCTCGTTGACCGGGGTGAGCTCACACGACGCCCTCTCCCAGGCTGCAGCGAGCTCTGGTGAGTTCTCGGGCCTGAGCGTTTCATACCAGACACGACCCCGCAGTGCTGCCCGCGGGATCCCCGTCAGCTCTCGAAGATGGCGATTGCCGTAGCGTATAAAGCCCGACGAATTAGTGACCAAGATACCCAGCGGCGCTACCTCTGCAAGCGCCTCGAATGTGCCCCGTGATTCGCGCAAGGCTTGGCCCGTCAGCTTCAGATTCGTGATATCCATGATCACGCCACTGAAGCGCGTTCCCTCCCCATCAGCGTTCGGCAGCACACGGCCTACCGAAAGTATCCACCTCTTACCTTTGCTGGGGTGGAGTCTGAATTCAGCGCGATACTTACCAGTTCTCACAGCTAGCTCGTGCCTGCGACGCACGGACTCCACGTCGTCGGGGTGTATCGCTGCAAGGAAGTTTTCGTAGGTCGCCTGCGTATTATTCGGCATGTGTAGCACTTCGCGGAAAGAGGGTGACCAGAAACGTCGCCCTGAAGGCAGATCGACGTCCCAGGACCCGACCCCTGCACTACGCTGCGAAAAGGCCAACCTCTCCTCGCTGTCTTTGTACATCTTGAAGTTACGCTCGGCGCTGAGTAGTGCTCCACGAAGTACTGCAGCGTAGAGTGCGGCGGCTATGAATACGGCCGAAGCTTCAACGACTGTCTGACCGGTGAAATACTCACCCGCTGAGAAATAGTAGCCGAATATGAGGCCCAAGCCCGAGGAGAGAAATCCCGACACCCAGCCCCACAACAGCGAGGAGACGGCGATCGCCGGAAGGAAGAATAGCAGAGCGGTTCCTGGAAGGACTAGGTGACCGATGAGTATTCGCACTGCGAACATCACCGAACTGAGCAGTAGCGCACCGCCGGCGACTGCCCATACGGACACACGTGGTCGCACCAGTGTTAAGAGAACGCTGTGGAACCGCTCACTGAACTCTTTCAAAGTCATGGGTCACCGAGCGACATATCCTACATAAGTACAGGACGAGCTGTTTTGTGAGCTCTTGATCACCCAAGATAGTGTCGTCTCTCGCGCCCCGCGGAAAGCCCCAGCCGGTACCACTTACCTTCATACCCTGACGTCGGTCATAACATACCTCCAAACTACGTTATGGGTCAATCGGCTCAGCGCACCCTTTTGCGAGAGGCTGGGCGATGTTCAGCGACATATCCTCGATAATAGAGGTCTCTATAATCTCTACTGGAGACTTCGTTTGAATACGAGCTCTGAAACACGTCTGCATACCGCTTGATTGCCTGGCTGCCCCACGAGAGGTTGTCTATGAGTACAAAGGACCGCAGGGAGGGGAGATACTCCGAAGAGCTCAAGAAGCTCGGCTTCGAATTGGAACCCCCTGTGGACGACTACAGCTCCCAGCCCGACTCGGGAAGTCGCATGGGAGGTACCAGAGGGCGCGAGGAGTATGGGATAGAGGGGGAGGTCGCCTCGGAAAACGACCTACAGAGCGAATCATACGAGGAACGAGACACCAAGCCGCTCGAGGGGATAAATGTCGAGGCCCTCGGCATATCCGAATTCAGTGAAGAGGCAACCCACGGCATCGAGGGGTTCGAACGTGCCGCTCGTGAGGAGCATCATCAGACCATCCCAGACGAATACTTGGAGAGCTTAATCCGAGAGCGACTCGAGCATCACGATCGCATCGATGCGCGTTCGATTCGCGTCACCGTAGTGCAGCCGGGCATAGTCGTGCTGGCTGGAGACATACACACCCACTCAGAAAACCTACGGGTGGTGGAGGTCGTCTCGGCTATACCGGGCGTCGAGGGGATCGACAATCGATTACGGATCGCGGAGCGACATTCCTGACCGAAAACTCTCAACTAACTCGATCAGGTGCAAACCCCAGGAAGGTAAGTATCTCGTGCACGATCGCTGTCATCTCGGGAGCCCAGGTACGCGGATCGCTACGCATCGAAGTAATACCACTCAACACCAATTTGGTGGCGTATCGTGCGCCTGTGCGAGCGGATTCGATGATTATCGCCTCCTCTGCCGTATCGTAGAAGAACACAGCAATATCTCCGCTACTGTTATGCGCCTGCTTCAGGTAAGCACGTGCTAGAGGATCTGTCAGTCCAGCAACGAAATGCAGATCAGGTACAGACGCCGAAATAAACCGCTCGCACGCTACAGTCGCATGCACGTACCCGATAAAAAGCTGGCGAAGACACTCCTCTTCCTGCACCGACAGCTCAGTTACAACGCTCTCTGGAAAACGAGCTCTGAACTCGTCTGCACAGGCGCTCCACAGGTTTACCCCCCTGAATTCTGCTCGCACGAGATCAGGAGTCCTAACCGAGGAGAGCCACTTGGAGCTCTGAACAACGTCGTCAGACACGAGAAAAGACGACATCTCCCTACTTTTAGTAGAGGCCCACTGAGCCAAGGCTCGCTGCTCTCCGATACAACGAGCACAGCTCATGACATTTCGTCCACCCGCGATCCTCGAGTCACGACCACACGCGGAAAACGCTCCGTCACACCGCAGCTGAACGACCTCTGCACCGCTTTTGAGTAGGTAATTGGCCAAAAGGTACAGCACCCCAGCTTCACTGTGCACGAGACCGTAGGGGGAAAAGAGCGCTAGCTTCATAGAGCAACCACCGAGATAGGCTGTTTGGTTTCGGGATTGCGATACACGAGGTAGTACTCCGTATCGCCGCGACGAGAGTGCGCCCCCAGACAGAGTCTCTCTGCCCTCAGCAGACCGAAGATACACTCATGCGGAGCGGCTTCCTTGAAAAGCGCCTCGTCGAGCGGCACCTCGATTGTAGATTCAGGGGCGAGCGTCCCGAGGTGAATCGGGACCTCTCGACCGAGCGCTATGCGATACAGATCCGGTTTGACGATCTCCGCACCTGCGTTAATCATCACGAGCGACGACGTCACGTCCGACTCCTGTATCGCTATCCCCATGGCACCGGGACGTCTGTGTGCCACGCTCTGATCCTCCTCGCCATCAGAAGGCTGCGGCATCTCGTCTGCATGCCGAAAAGCTGCCACCGAATACGTGGCAGAATTTTGGGGAGACACCAGCTCTACAGCTGCTTGAGAGGCTCGCAAATTAACCCTTCCCTGGGAACATGAGAGCTGGATCTCCAACCCAAACAAGCCGGAAGCCTCCCCTCGTAACGAAGGGAATGCATCCTCCAATCGCACACCATCAGGCTGTCCTAACCTGCCACCATCGAGCACGACCGAGCGCCGTTCGACCCCCTTACCAAAGAGTGTCAGCATGCAGGAGATCGAGTACGGCCCACTGGTCACGCCCGCCGCCGGGAAGAAATGTACGCGGGACTTTATGGCGGCTGTAGAGAGGCAAAATGCGAGGGCTTTCACACTATTCGACGAGAAACTATCCATCACACCTCCCCTACCACGACGTCACACAACGAAAGATGGTGTGCTCCGGGGATTCCCCGGGGATATGCTCGAATACCTGACACGTGAAGACCGTCTGATGACGCGCACTCAACCGGATGTACGACTGCAACGGACCTTTCTCCCACGCCTTGTCATCAGCGTCCGCCAAAAGCTCCCCCTCCAGCGCCAACACCTTACAACCGTTTGGAGCGATGGTCAGGTTCCACTCCGGTGAACGATTGCCGTAAAAGATACGCAAGGTGACTTGGGCACTCTCCAACCCCGCATTCACCAAGGCAACCAGGTGCTCTCTCTGACCGCCGAGTATCAGGGGTACGAAGCAACTCTCGCGGGAGCGCACAACGGTGGGGGCACGAGAGATCGACACATATTGCTCAAGCGCATGGCGACACACGTGCCGCGAGTGTTCGGGAGATGTAATAGCAACGTGCCCATGTCGCACGCCGCCTTGCATCTTGAGAGCTCCCATGAAGGGCTCGAGTTCTATGACTCCTACTTGGTCGACTGGAAACTCAACCTCGACCGAATTGACCCGTACACCATCAACATCGAAGAGCTCCAGGGTCGACGCGCACCGCCCCGCATGCCCAAGACCATCACCCGGGGCAACCATCAAGGTGGTCGAAAAGAAGGGATCCCCCGCTACCCAAAAATGGCTCGTGACATCAGAAGCGCTCATTCGAGGCTCGCTCTCCTACGCTAGACACCCCACTCCGCCGGATGAATGGCGGAGGTCAGGCTCGAACGTAGCAGAAAAACCTCTGTTTTACACCCCAGAAAGCTGCTCCGAAGGTCTACGGAACTATCTGAATTTCAGGGCCGGAGGTGATAACCGGCGAGCTCTTTTCGGTCGAAGGTCCCGCAACCTCCGGCGCCCTCGTTAGCGCATCCTTTTTGGAGTCTTTTGCGCTCGGATTCTCTACCTGTAGCTCCGGCAACGCAGCCGAAGGAGATGGCGGCAAGGCACCTCGGCTCGGTACGGTCCACTCCGACTCCTCCATCTCCCAGCGCTTACGCTGTGCATCGTGGAGGTTGGCTGGAACGGTCGTGTAACCCAGATGCCGGACCGGGATGCGCTCTAGCGAGCCCGGCAAGGAGCCTCCTCGCAGGAGCTTGGTGAGCTCCCTGGTCTTACTCATCTCGACGCTGCCAGCGGAGAGAACTAACGACGAAGACGGGTCGATCAATCGCGCATTGAGGTAGACGCGCTCGGGCGAGGTAACGTATGTCCCAACGACCACCGCCGCCAGGTTCCTCTCCGGACGTACCGCACGCACATCCCGGGAGAGCGCAAATTCCCCGGAGGTATCGAGAAACTGCAGTGCATCCGTGTGACGCAACTCGATGACATCGAACCCCTTCATGGTGAGCTCGCTCATGAGCTGCTCTCCGACCATACGGCCGAAGGTAGAGCTGGAATACAGGTCATCGATATTGACGAAAGTAGTAACGCCTATCGGCCCCGGGGCTGATCCGCGGTAATAGCGGTCAATCTGGTCTGCAAGGAGCGCCGTTTTGAAGCGCCCGGGGCCGTAATTATCGTATTCCTTCGTTGGAACAGGCCAGTAGGCTGGCATGTCGTCGTAGCGCGGGCTACACCCGAGCACCCCTGCGAGAATCGTTGCCCCTGCCAGCGATAGCGGATGGCATACTCTTTGAACTCTCAGTACTCTCGAGACGAGTGTTGATAAGGTGGCCGCGATAACACTCAAACAAGATGGGGTAACCATAGTAACCTCGTACAGATAGCTTTTCTCCGGAGCGTGGGATTCCCAATGAGCACCTCAAAGCATGTCATCGTTTTGACACTAACCGCCCTGCTTTCAGGGTGCGCCTTTCTGGGCCGCCACGTAGGCGAGTCTTGCAAGACTCGTGCTTACGTGCGGACCGACTTCGAGGCCTTCATAAATCAGAGGTTTAACCTAAACAGCCCGGTACGCATGGGCATCATCCCCTTCGTAGCCCAGGCAAACATTTCCGCCTACGACAAAGAGCTCCCCGGATTAGGTAACAATCTGGCCTGGGCTGTGCACCGCGAACTACTGGGTAGCGAAGTGTTTCCGATCGTCGAGGTACTCAATCGGCAGGACTGGCCAGGGAAAAAAGAGGAGTTCTTCGCCGGCAACTTTGGGGCTATCACCGCCGCCCGCGATGCGAAATACGACCTGGTGATGGTTGGCTACCTCGAACCTCTCCACCGCCTGGACACCTGGATTATTCATACCAAGGTCATTGAAGTCGAAGCAGGCGTCACGCTCTGGTACGGAACATCGACGGTGTGGACGCAGCGCCCCGACATGCTGGAGGTAAGCAGCTCACTCGGCTTGACCGATCGGAGGCCCGATCTCCTGTACCTGACCCCCCTCCTGCAGGAATCAGCGCAATGCATCGCATACGATATGTTGCACGACCCTGAGGTCGACTGAGGTCGAGGTGTCTCCCCCTGTGCCTTGTCACCCTAGTATGCTAGAGCTCTGGCGAACGCGACCGATCTTCTCCTATAGTGGGGGTGCCTAGAGAATAGTCGAGAACGAGAAATGTCTTCGCCTTGTGTACGCCGCTTCTTAGTATGTTTGGCAGTCGCCGTTGGCTCACTCACGAGCGCGTATGCGCAGCCAAAGAGCAACGATAACGAAATCCTTCTCTCGGCCTCGCTGTTTCGGCCTCTGAACTCTGGGGCCGGTTCATTCAATGCAGATGGTGTGTACAGCTACCACTTCGATAATCCAGCATGGGAGCTCGGCCTCCGGCAAAGCTTCACCTACTTCTTCAGTGACGAGCAGTCGGATGTGTGGAATGCAGTTACTGCTCCCCTCCTACGCTACAACATACTGACAGACTCAATCTTCGGTATTCACCGGCGCGAGGAGTTCGTGCCGTTCATCGGCGGGTTAATCGGTGCTGTGTGGAACGACAGCGAAATTACGGGAACCACCGGACCCGAGGCAGGCCTACGCTGGTACGCGCGCGAATCTACCTTCCTTCTCGTCTCTTACCGCTACGAATGGTTTTTCGAGTCGCTCGACAACTCAGACAACTCCCAGAGCGCCAATCACGTCTTAGCTTTGGGGATCGGGTTTAACTGGGGTGGTCGTAGCCGGGCGATTGCACCTTGAGGAGGTAAGGCAAAACCTCCCCGTATCGAGAAAGTAGACGTTGGGTGGTTCCTTGAGGAAGCGCGGCCAAAACTATCGACTTGATTTCGTGGAGCGCCCCTGTTTTTTCGTGGCAACTTTCTTTTTCGCGGCTCTCTTAGGCGCAGCTTTCTTCGGGGCAGCTTTCTTGACAGCCCCGCCCTTTCTCGTCGTGCGCTTCGCCGTTGATGACTTCTCAGCTCCGCTCTTTCGAGCGCCTTGCAAGTCATCCAAAGCCGCCAGAACCTCCTCAGCATGCCCTTCCGGCTTGACTGAATCAAAGACTCGAACCACCTTCCCAGCAGCATCGATCACGAAGGTTTTACGAAAGATACCCTTGAAGCTACGCCCCATGAATTTCTTGTCACCATAGGCGCCATACGATTGGGCAACTGCGAACGTCTCGTCGGACAACAGGGGCACCGAGAGTCCGTACTTCTTGCAAAACTTCGCCTTGGTTGCGTCAGTGCCACCAGAGATACCAAATACTCGGGTGTTGCGGCCGTGGAATGCCTCGATGTGAGCGGAGAACTCCTTGGCCTCAATCGTGCACCCAGGTGTATCGTCCTTCGGGTAGAAATACAAAACGGTATAGTTACCGTGCTTACCGCCCACGGTGTGAGATGCCCCATCTTTGTCGGTCAACGTGAATGCAGGAGCCTTATCTCCCACCTTTATGCTGCTCATAGGTTCCTCAGTGTATTCGATAACCCAAGCGGTGTGCTCTTAACAGGCTACGGAAAAATGCTCTTCTGCCGCAAAATCCGATTTTTCGCGCTCTCATTTTCACCCATCACCAAAACCTCGAATTTCTCGCTACAAAGCCATTTTTCCGCAGCCTGTTAAACCGCTCCTCCGCCTTCTAGCGCGACCCTTCTGAAAGGGCAATGAAAAATCAAGAGCTTACTCTGCTAAATACCGTGCTACGTCACACCACGGTCCAAACAGCTCATAACCTGCCTGAACACCCCGTAGTCGAGGCTACCCGCATGGCACATCAGGAGCTCGAAAACCGTCAACAGAGTGTCGCGACCGAAGGGTCCGCGACCTCCGCCGCTCATTCGGTAGCTTCGCCGGACGGAGGCTTGCCGTCAGTCGACAAAAGTGATGTGAGGTATTCGATCCTCAGACAGGCAGGAGAAGGAATAAACGTGCGTGCTACGAGCGAAACTGCCGACCTCGGAGGGGGTAGCGATGAGCACACCACACCGAGGCACGATGCAGAGCTTACCTCCCCTCACGAGCACGAGGTCACCTACCCCGCTGAGGCTTCTTCTTCTGGTACTACGACCGAGCAACTTCGTACCGAGAAAAATGGTCCGAGTTTTCTCACTACCACGGGCCTTGGTAATCAATACCTCATGCGACTAGGGGCAGCCCTTCAGCGCTCACCGGCTGTCGAAGCCTGCCTCCTTTTTGCAGGAAAAGCACTCGCGTTTTGCGTTTCGTTATTGAAACCGTCGTCAGAGGCACTTCATCGTGCACGGACGGGGCGAGAGGAGAGAACCCCCTCTCCGAAGGAAGATCGCGCTCCTATAGAGCTTAACTACTCGGTGCCAGCGCAGGCGCTTCTCCATCTGGACAAGGGATCTCTGTTGGATACACTCGACGGCTCCCAGAAGCTCCATGCAGCTATCATCAAGGCAGCTCACGACCTTGGGGAGGCCGCTCGCCGAGAGGACGAACGGGAGCAGCGTGCTGACGTGGAGCAGCGTACGCTCGAGGAGCACGAAGCACGGAAGGCTGCTGAGACAGTCCGGGCAATTGACAATCTGAGTGGTAAGTCAAATGGAGAGACTCAATCGATCCTCAACAAACTGACCGGTCCCTTCGCCCTTTCTATCGACGAAGCGATACGCTTGGCACGCGATGCCGAACACCGAGAGCTCGAACGTGAGACGGTTGAGACTCGGATCGCCTCAGTCAGCCTTTTTTCTGCCGCTTGACCGAACACGGTGATGTGCGAGAAGCCTTCCCTTTTTGCCTCCGATGCTCTATCTCTTCTGCATGCACAGACCACCCTTGGAGGTTACATACGAGCTCCCGCGCATCGCTCCCTGTGAGCATATCGCGGGTAACGAGAAGTTCATCCGCAAGGCTTTCGGTATCCAAGCAGCTCACCTCGTTGCAGGCGGCGCATCTCTCGTTGATGTCACCCTTGATCTCGAAGACGGGGCTCCCGTCGGTGAAGAGGAGCGCACACGACAGCTGTTCGTATCGTTGCTCAAATCACCGGAAAACGCCCTCAGACAGGCCGGGGTTCGTATTCACCCTCCGCAGTCTGTAGATTTTGCTCGCGACCTAGAGGTCATCCTCGAAGGTGCGGGGAACGAGGTGGCATACATCACGCTCCCCAAGGTACGGATTCCTCGCGAAGTTCGCTGGACGCTCGGAGTCATTCAGCACCACCTTCGAAAACAGGGCATTCAACGAGTGATACCTCTGCATCTCCTGATTGAAACTCCGGAGGCTCTTGCGTGCCTTGACGAGTTGGCTTCTATCGATGAGGTCCAAACGCTTGACTTCGGGTTGATGGATTTCATCTCGCACCTTGGTGGCGCTATCCCTTCGCATTGCATGCGGAGCCCCGAACAGTTCGATCACAATCTGCTGCGTAAGGTGAAGGAAGAGATAGCTCTGGCGGCGCTGCGCGCCAACAAGGTTCCTTCGCACAACGTAACGGTAGATGTGCGGCGTCCTGATCAAGCGTATCAGGATGCTCACAGGGCTCGTACAGAGTTTGGTTTTCTGCGCATGTGGAGCATCCATCCAGACCAGATCGAAAGGATCATTCAAGGCATGTCTCCCAGCACATTCGAGGTAGCTGAAGCTCGCGAAATCCTCGTCGCTGCGAAGGCTAAAAATTGGGGTCCCATAGAGCACAATGGTCGTCTTCACGATCGTGCCTCATACCGGTACTATTGGGGTATCCTGATACGCAGCGGGGAGAAGCTTTACTGAGCGAGTTGCACGTCGTAGCGGCTACGGTTCTTGCGTGCTTCCCTAAGCCCGCTTGAGTAAGTCATGGAGTGACTCGAGATCTGTTGGTTTCACGAGGTGATGGCTGAATCCGGCCTCATACGCGCGGGAGCGGTCTTGCTCTTGACCGTAGCCGGTCAGCGCAACCAGCAGCGGCTTCGTGCTTACCGCGGTTCGCAGTCGGCTGGCCAGCCCGTACCCATCCATGCCAGGCATCGCAATATCCGAGAAGATCACATCCGGCTTGAATTCATCAGCGAGTTGTAAGGCTGAGGGGCCATCATAAGCGACCCGTGCTTCCTGGCCGAGCTCCTCCAGCATCATGGCGAGGGTATCAGCGGACGGCTTGACATCGTCGACGACCAACACCCGGCGACGAGCGAGCTCCCGAAATCCGAGGGCAGGTTGATGCTCTCGAGGCATCCCTCGAGGCACCTCCTTTTCCTCACCGGTTACAACTGCAAGCGTGACAACGAACTCACTACCGAGACCTGTGCCCTCGCTCGTTGCAAATACGGTGCCTCCATGCATTTCTACGAGATTCTTCACGAGCGTAAGACCGATTCCCAATCCACCCTGCGCTCTATCGAGGTTTAAGTTCACCTGGGTGAATGCATCGAAGATACTTTCGAGCATTTCACGGGGAATGCCTGACCCATTGTCTTTGATGCGTACGAACGCACGACCGCCATGCACCTCTGCAGACACGTGGATCCGTCCACCAGGATCTGTATATTTCGCCGCATTGTGGATCAGATTACCGAATACCTGAGTAAGACGTCCTATGTCTCCCTGAAGCTTTACGGGATAGTCGGGTAATTCCACTACCAGCTGGTGTCGGCAAGCATCTACGAAAGGACGAGATCCTTCGATGGCTCCACCCAGGATCGTAGAAAGCTCTGTCGTCTCCATTCTGAGCTGGATTTTGCCGCGCGAGATCCGGGATACGTCGAGTAGGTCATCAATCAAGCGCTTCAATTGCTTGACCTGACGCCCCATCATATCCCGAATTTGAGCTGCCTGCACGGGATCCTTCTCGACTCGCGGCCAGATCTCGAGCGCATTACTTATGGGAGCGAGCGGATTACGAAGCTCGTGAGCCAAGATTGCAAGAAATTCATCCTTTCTTCGGTCCGCCTCCTTGAGCACCTGTTCGGCATACCTCCGCTCCGTTATGTCTCGGCTGACCGTTCCGTATCCTATCATTCGATCGTCTGAATTCCTCAACGGGAACACGTTGTAGATCATCCACAGAGCTTCACCGGTGCGAAAATGCCGGAAGCGGATCTCTACCTCGCCCCGTCCCTCCCGCAAAACCGTGGGAAGAAACTCATTGACGACAAAGTCCTGGTCCTCCTCGAAGAAGAAATCTCGAATGTGACTCTGTCGGGCCTGTGTAAGATCTGTCAGGCCCACTAATTTCATACCAGCCTCGTTCAGAAAGAAAGGGACCCCGCTCAGATCGCATACTCCTATGAATTCGGCACTGTTCTCCACCAACGAAACGAATTTCTGTCGCTCCTCTTCGATACGCCTTCGGTCAGTGATATCGACCGTCACACCGAACATACGGAATACATCTACGGTCTCATCACGCCTCATGTCGCCGAGACACACGAGCCAGCGCCATCCTCCTGCTCCATCGGTCACGCGGAATTCAGTCCTGTACGGCTGACCAGCGGTAAGCGCCGCGTTGATCGCCTGCTCCACTCTGGAGAGATCTTCGGGGAATATTGCATCGCGTATCTTCTGGAGAGCTCCAGCCTCCTCGACACGAAACATGCGCGCACACGTTTCATCCATCACGTAGCTATCGGTCTTGAGATTCCACGACCAATACCCAACGCCAGCCGCTGTTACAGCCAGTCTGAGCCGTTCCTCACTTTCACGAAGAGCTCGCTCAGTTTCGATACGTGCGGTTACGTCCATGAAGGCTCCCACACACCCGCGCACACTACCGTCATTGTCTCGGAGCGGAACTGCCGAACCGAGCAGAGTCAGGAGATGGCCACTGGGTTGTTGGAGGGTCACAAGTCGGTCCCTTACCTCCGCATTTCGAAGAACAGCCTGCTGCATCGGCAGCTCGTCAGCGGATAACTCCCGCCCCGAACTGTCAAAGAAACGCCGACGAGTCGTGCGTTGAAGAGCCTCATCCTGCGAATCTCGCGCGGGAACCTTTGATACATTCTCACCGGGCTGAGCTTCATAGAGACGCTGGGCCATCGAATTACCGGTGATCACGGCACACATCGGATCGCGTGAGACCCAGAGCCCGACCGGCGCAACTTCGTTTATCTGACTCAATTCCTCTGCAGCTCTTCTCAGCTGCTCCTCCGCCTGCTTACGCTCCGTGATGTCTTGGACTACCCCTATGAAACGTGTGACGCGACCGTCAGCATCCCTGAGACAGGTAACAGTCACATGTCCCCACATCTCCGAGCCATCCTCACGAAGGTAACGCTTTTCGAGCTGAAACTGCTGCGTTTCCCCGCTCATTATCGAGGCTAACTCCTCTCTGGTTCTCGCTCGATCATCAGGATGCGTGATATCATCTACCGTCATACCGCCCAGGAACTCCTGCTCTGAGTACCCGAACATCTCGCAATACTGGCGATTCACCCGTAGGAACCTGCGGGTCTCGACCTCCACCTCGGAATTTCCGACTCCTACGGCGTCGAAAAGCAGGCGGTGGTACGCTTCGCTCGCCCGCAGCTCTTCTTCAATACGCTTCTGAGACGAGATATCGGCCACAAGTATCATCACGCCGACTACAGCTCCGCTGGGGTCAAAGTGAGGTGTATAGGTAGCGTGGACCCATCGTGGTCCCTTCAGGTACAGAGTTTGAGCCTCGAAAGATACCGTCTCCCCCTGCATGGCACGCGCCAGCTTCGGACCGACGACCTGCCATACTGCATCACCAACCACCTCTCTGACACTCGCTCCGACTATCTCCTCGTGAGGTCGACCAAACCACTCCTCATAGGTCCTGTTGGCGATCTTGTAGCGATAGTTAAGGTCGATGTACGATATCAAGGTCGGGGCTGCGTCTACGATAAGCCTGAGCTGCGCTTCGCTCTTCCGTAAAGCCGAAAGCGCTCGCTCGCGCTCCGTCACGTCGACGAACAACACGACGAGCCCCGCCTCAAAAGGATGGGCTCTCAACTCTATCCATCTGCCTGGAGCAACAACCGATCGCATGGTCACTGCGACCGACACGGTCTCACGCACTGCGCGCCGGAAGGCTTCTTCCAACTCGGTACCTTTCTTCTCCGGGAAAACCTTCCAGAAAACCTGCCGCAAAAGCTCAGACGGAGCTCGACCGAAATACTCGAGAGCTCGCCGGTTGAGGTAGCTGAAGCGCCAGTCACTGTCGAGGATGTAGACGCCATCTGAGATCTCGTCCATGAGCTGGCGCGGCAGCCAACCAGGTATACCCACATCCGACGCGAAGTCGACCTCTTTACCGCGTGACTCCTTCACTACTGCTCCTCGATGAATCTCTCCATACGGGCCGTAATGATGGATAAAGCACCAGGTATGAAAGAGCAATCCCGGTCAGTCCTCTCTTCAGACACTTGCACACGCGGTATGATTTGGGACAGGTAGTGGATTATTGACCAGGTTGTCTTTCCAGCGGTCTAGTCACTCAGCCGAACCTGAATCATCTTTTAGAGTGAGCTGTAGCCTTTCAGTGTATCCAACCGTGTCGAGCACCGACTCAATCGCATTCTTCGGTAACCCGCGCTCTCGGGCAAGCATATCGAAGCGCTTGCGCTCTACGTACTCACCTATAACTTCACCAGCAAACTCGGGGAAAAGCTCCCGCACCTTTTGCACGTTGACCTCTGTCCTCTTTACTTTACTCACCGTACAGGTTCCAAACGGACCATCGTAGGGTGGAGCTCCGTCGATGAGCTTCTGGCGAATAGCCTCTTTGAGCTTCTGTTCCCGAGCCGTAAAAAACGCCAATTCGTGCGCCACTGAGGCCGTGAGCTGATATCGTTCGCGACACACACTTGCGTACTCGCGCATGAGTACCGGCAGGTCGGCTGCCAATTCACTCTTAACCCGCTCTTCGAGCTGCGCGAGGTAATCATACAGGTATACCGACACCTCTGCATCAAGTCGCGCATACTTGACCTGCTCATCGCTCAAAGGGCGTAGCGACCAGTCGCTGACCTGCTGCTCCTTGCTCAGTTCCATTCCCAAGAGCAGCTTGCAGCACGTTCGTAAAGTGTGGTTCGGTAGGTCTGGCCTCAACTCGCGCGACATAGACAGGGTATCGCGTACACCCTTTATCTTGATATCGTAACGTGCAAACTGTCGCTCCTCGAACGAAGCATTGTGAGCCACAATCAACGGAGTGGGAGCACTCATCACCTCCTCCAAAGGAGTCGGCGCACCAGTCGCCAAAACGTCAACGAGTACGACCCGCCGTTTCGAAGGTATCCCTATCTGAATGAGGCACAACTGCTCGTTACCGGTCTGCCAACCACTAGTCTCGGTGTCGACAGCCAGGAGGGGTTCGCCCTGAAGCTCCGTAGCCACTCGGGACAATTCCTCGAGATTGCGCACCCACTCAAAATCGTATGAAGGCTCAACGTACATCAACTTCCTCTCGATAACCTCGCGAAGCGAGGGAAGATCCTTTCACGTAGCTTTTGCTACGCTTCACTTGGCGATAGCTTCAGGACTTGCTAACCTCTCGCAGGACGTTGCCCAGGACGCCTCGAATTCGAGAATAAGCCGTACTCGTCTAGAAAGAAAGCAGTATATTCACCGGGGCGCAGGCCGTGGGTGATGTTGATAGATTCGCTCTATGACCCAATTTTTGTTCAAAATAGTTGCGCCCTGGTTCATAACGCTCGCTGCCTTGTATCTCGCGTTTAGAGGCGTGGAGTGGGAGCTCCTGCTGGCTCACCTCAAAGGTTTGAGGGTGGGGCCACTCATTCTGGCGGTCGTTCTGACAATAATCTCTTACATACTTCGCTCCGCGCGCTGGCCACACCTCTTTCCAGATCCGAGAATGTCCTTTCTCTCTTCCCTACGGGTTCTGATTCTCGGCTTTTTCATGAACAATATCCTGCCTGCTCGGGCCGGAGAGTTAGTTCGCGCACACATCGGGGGTAAAGTTTCCGGTGAATCGCGTACCTTGGTGTTGGCAACTATCGCCTCAGAGCGGCTCGCTGATGGCCTGACTATAAGCGTGATGTTCGCCGCGATAATCCTACTCTTCGGCACAGGCGACCTCGATCCGCTGTACGCTCGGAATCTGCTGTACGTTGCTTACATCTTCGGGATTGTAGCTGCAGTGGTCATTTCGGTGCTGTGGATGAGGACACACCTCTTCGTGTTGGCAGATAAACTTACCCGGAGGCTTGATACCAAGATATCGACCTATACCTTGGGGAAGATACGAACCTTTGTCGAAGGCTTGAGTCCACTGTGCTCGCTTCGGCGCGCTCTACTCATCGGCGCGTGGTCAGCCGTAATTTGGACGGTGGAGCTTGGTGTGTTCTACTCCGTCTCCAGCTCATTTGGGACCTCATTGCCCCTTTCGGCGAGCGTACTCTTCTTGGTTGCAGTGAATTTCAGCTCTCTCGTTCCAGCGGCACCCGGCGGTTTCGGTGTGATTGAGCTGGTGGCAAAGAACGTTCTACTATCGGTAGGCGTAGCCAGCGGCGAGCTAGCTCTCAGTATGGTTCTGACGCAACATGTCATTCAATACGCCGTGGTCGGCGTACCAGGGGCATTCCTATTGGCAACCCTGCGTTCACAGATCCGAGATATGACGATTCGGGAGAGTGAGGAAAACAACCTCGCACACGTCGCGACGGCAGAAGCTAGCTCTCGAGTTTGAGAATCTCTGTTTCCCCGTAGTACTCTTCGCGCTGGGAGGCGTTGACTGCGCGCAGCCCCTCGATCATGTCTGCCATGCGTTTGGCGTCGTTCTTGATCGCCGCGAGCGCTCCCACAAATTTAGGATCGTCTTTCGGTAATTGCTCCAACAAGTAACAGTTGAGCAAAATCGCTGACAGCGGCTGTCCGAGCTGATGAGCTGCGGTGCCAGCAAGCTGTCCCACCGCCAACTGCCGCTCTTGCGCGACCAGACGTTCCTGCATCTCTTTGAGTTCCTCGTTTTTATGACGTAGCGTCACGTTGAGGTCTCGCATTCTGAGCAGCGCTTTGACCCGCGCCTGTAGCTCTTGGTAGTTGAAGGGTTTGGTAATGTAGTCGTCCACCCCCTCCTCGAGCGCCATGACCTTGTCGCGAATCGTGTCTCGCGCCGTCAGCATGAGCACGGGGACGTAGTCTCCCCCGAGATCATGCTTCAATCGATGGCACACCTCTACTCCGGTGAGTGCTGGCATCATGTAATCGACGATGACCAGATCAGGAAGCTCACGCTCGCACTCTTTGATAGCCTCATGTCCGTCTTCTACCACTATCGGCTGATGGCCGAGTATCGAGATGACACTCGCTACGATAATTCGAGTATCAGGGTCATCGTCCGCAATGAGAATTCGCCGTTCTTGTTCCATGGCACCATCCGGTGAGAGCGTGGGCACACCTTGAGCCCACCGATACGTTACCGATTAGGATTACGGTACGGCTCCGAAAGGATCATTTTTTATGGGCTTCTGGTCGTTTTGAGCAGGTAACAAGTGGTGCATTCCACAAGGAGGCTACTGATTGGGCCATTAAACGCAGGTTGATCAATTGCTCGGGCGTCCAAGTGAACAAAGAGGACCGTGAGGTTCGCAAGGGGGTATCGTACCGGGTTTTCTATGCTTCTCACCCGCGCTGTGCTCCCGTTCTCTTTGCGTTCTTGCCTCCTCTTTGGATAACCCCGCGCAGGCCCCAGGCCACACTACCCACTCGATTTTTTGGGGCGCCTTTTTAAACCCCGCGCGAGTGATTTTTTTCAAAAATCATTGGCAACTTGGCCTCTGATGAGCCCGATGGGCGCCAAGATTGCGCTTGCCCAGCTATTCTGATTCGTTTTTTTCAAAAATGAATGAGGCTGGGTTTATATTGAGCTCGGCTACCAGCTCCTCTCGAAGAAGTGGATCGGTCTCCAGGAGCAACTGCAGAAACTGTTGCAGATCAGCCCGTTGGGCCGGGTCACCGGCGACCTTCGAGGCGATTGATTCCGTGAAGAAATTAAGCGCCTGCTGCTCCGAGGAAAAGCTCTGCTTGGCCAACAACGGGTCGACCAACTCCATAGGTGGTGTATCTTTCTCGGCATGCGAAGACGCATTGACGGCCATCTTCTTTTGACGGCCTTTGGACTGCGGAATGACTTTTACCGAACGCTTTACCATGTTGCCCCTCGAGAATCTCCTATCCGTGTTATGTTGTCCATGATGATAGCGTGACGTGAAATCGCCGCGGCACGCCATAACTCTCGTAAAATTAGGCTCTTATCGCTTCCCTGGTCGATCTCGAGAGCTGCCATGTTGTTTCGTGCTGCGGCGTCTTCAGGACGTCGGGAGAGGTACCACCGATACCACTCTCGGGCTTGTTCCGCCTTACCCTGAGCATCGAGAACCAGGGCGAGATTTGCTGCGGCTTCATCGTATCCTTCGTCTGCCATGTAGGCCTCTCTGAAGAAGGACTCGGCACGATCCCACTCCCCGCGTAAGAACGCCACGCACCCCCGTCCGTCGAGCGCTGCCGCAAGGGGTGCCACATCGTAGGCCAGGGAGAACGCCGCCTCCGCTTCGTCCAAGCGTCTATCTCTCAACAAAACGGTCCCCTGATCAACGAGCTCGAGTGCTTTCTGGTACCGCGTCTCGGGAATCGGCTTTTTGGCCGCACATCCCACCGCGAATATCAGATACGCGAGCAGAAGGAGAAGCCCCTTGTGAACCGCGCCTGGCATGCACCGACCACCCTCTTTTTCAGCCGCCCCAATCATAGCGCCAGTCCCTCCAGCAAAGCAGATCTCTCTGCGTCACCTTGAACATCGATTTCCCCCTCTACCGATACCTCGATGTGCGCAGCTATCTCCTCGTGCGCGAGCACCGGAATTCGTGCTCCTCTGATCCACAGGATGTCTCGCAGATATGCCCGTGAACGCTTGGAGCACACCATGACCACACCATTCGACACTAGCTGCATGGCTCGCTCATAGATCATGTCCACGACGTCTCCCGATACCAGCGACGAACTCTCTTCTGCTCGGGCGAGCGTCAGATCGAGCAGAGGGCCGAGCACCACTGCGCGAATCGTACCCTGCGTCGAGACACTCGCGCTTATAACCGGTGCGAGAGCACTACGTACTTCCGCCAGAAGAGCCCTCTCACTCATACCCTTGCCGCGCTCGGCTACGGTTTGGAGCACTATATCTATGTGACGGGTTGTAACACCCTCTCGTAATAGGTGTCGTAAAATACCCGTTACCTGTGTCAGCGACAGAACGGTCGGTACGACCCCGGATACCAGCTCGGGAACCTGTCGCTCGACGTAATCCAGGGCCCGACGGGAAGCACCATCATCGATCAAATCGACTCGATACTCGTCAATCGCTCGCCGCACCCGAATTTCAAGCTCCTCCCACACCTGCTCCAATACTGCACCGTGCTCTCTGAACACCTCCATCCCCCGAACCATGATCCGATATCCACACTCTGCATCGTGCCAGAGGGTAAGTGCAGGCCTTTGAATCACCAATCCCCACCTGGCAAACGCGTACTCGCGAAAGCCCTCCAATCCCTTCACTACCTCGGTGAGCACGGGGATTTTCGCCGCGGCGTCCTTGGAGATCTCGATATGAAGCGCTTGAGGAAGACTCGGCTCGAAGCTCTGCGCGGCCTCCTCGCCACTTGAGTCCTGCTGGTCTTTTCGCGGTATCAAGAGGGATCCCAGCAGAAAGAGCCCGACGACGAAGAGCGCAAGGTGTGGCATTCCTGGTAGACACCCGAGCACAAACGCAGCACAGCCGACAAATGCACGCGCTACGGTGAACTGCCCGATCTGCGAGAGTAGATCGCTCGAAAGGCTCGATACATCGTCTACTTGTACGCGCGTTACGACAAGCCCAGCCGCAACCGAATTGAGCAACGACGGGATTTGAGAAAGCAACCCATCCCCGATAGTGAGCACGGTGTAACGACGAGCAGCGACATCCAGATCAAGGTCGTGAACAAGAAGACCGACCAACAACCCACCACAGATGTTCACGAAGGTAACCACGAGTCCTGCAACCGCATCCCCTTTGACGAACTTCATGGCGCCATCGAGCGCACCGTAAAATCGCGATTCGCTTTGCACGTCGTTTCTCTTGCGACGCGCTGCCTCAGGATCGAGTATGCCGCTCCGGATCTCGGCGTCTATCGCCATCTGCTTACCCGGCATGGCATCAAGCGTAAAGCGAGCCGCCACCTCGGCGACACGTTCGGCTCCCTTTGCGACTACGATGAACTGTATCAAAGTTATGAGGAGGAAAAGAACGAATCCTACGACGATATTCCCTTGAATAACGACCGAGCCGAAGGCCTCGACTGCCTTGCCCGCATGACCAGTCCCCAGCACAGCTCGAGTAGTCGCCAGGTTGAGCGACAGCCTGAACAAAGTCGCCATGAGCAGCAGAGACGGTAAAGCCGCTATACGCAGCGGATCCTTGATGTGCAGTGCACCGATGACCAAGAGCAACGCAAAGAGGAGGTTCGTGCACTGAAGAACATCGAGTGCCATCGGCGGCAAAGGGAGTAGCATGCAGCCCACGGTCCCGATGAAACCGAGCGGTACGATCAACTCTTTTGCGCCGACATTTATGGCTTTCATCCCATGTATCCTGAACCAAACACGCCGCCTAGAAGATGTTCCGTGCGGAGAGTGGCGCGCACCGCGCCACTCTCCTCGAGATATCCTGTATCAACCAACTCTCATATTTCGAATAGGAGCCATCTCGGTCTCGTGCCTGGACCGAGCGATATTTGACTCCATCGAAACGAGCTGCATAATCATCTGGATCTCTATCTGCTTGTTGAGCAAGCCAGGGATATCGGTGACACCCCCTAACCCGGCAACTCCGCCGAGAGCGGAGCCGGCTATTGAGGTGCCAGCGGACAACACTTTCCCAGCCGTAGAAAAGAAATCCACGCTGTTACGAGGCTCAGGGGCAAACCGACTGGCACTCGAGCCCTGAAGCATCATCGCCGTCCCTCCACCTGAGACAGGTTCGAAACCCAAAATACTAGACATATATATCTCTCCTTAGACCTTCCACCGCTCCACGTTTCGCTCCTGACGAACCCGCGCGATGGCTCTCTCAGACGATAATCGGCAACTCGACTCCAAAGTTGCGCACTCACAATACCTCTACGATCTTGATCACCAGCCCACCTTCACGGATGTCGAGTTCACCCACTGCCAACTGCGAATGGCCAACTCGAAGATAGGTCCGAATGGGGTGAGCAACCTCTATTTCGAGCTCACTCCCCGGTTGCAGGCCGAGGAGATCCTCGAATGCCATCTCGATTTCACCCAAATCGAGCCGAACACCCGGTGACCAGGTCACCTCTTCATCGGATTCTGCGTCCACACGTATCTTCATCATCCCTCCATCGATATCCACGATCGTTGCAGTCACTCCGCGCTCAACGAGTTCGAACCGGATATCCGAGCAGCTCAACTCGGCTCCCGGCCGCACCTCTGAGTATTCGGGTACATGGGCCAAGAGCGCGGTCCGTATCATGGGCGAGCCGCACGCATACTTCACAGCTCCGCACCATGCATGCCAATCACCCAGGACTCCGACCCACACAGTTGCATCTCCGATCCGAACACCTCGCAATCTCCACTCAGGAGAAAGGACATCCTCTTCGACCATGAGCAGCTCAGGCGGCTTATCTTGGCCGAGAAAGCGCCATACGGCCTGAGCACTACGCAACCGAGTAACAATACCTGCCAAGGGAGTATCGCTCGCGATAACCTCCCCGCTGTGAACAGCAACCCCGTTTCCACCAGTATCACGCAAGGCGCTCCATCCTGCGCGTGGCGCCCGCTCCAAGTCGTCGAGGACCACCAGCTTGCCCGCCGGATGCGAGACCACATGGCGCGCTATGTCTCTGACCAATTCAACGAGCGCCGCCTCTTCTCTGAGCGATTCGATGTTGGTAATCGCCAAAGGCCTCATGATCCCCTCGGTAAGGCACAGTCGGGGTTGGAGATACACCGTGACAGCGCCTCGAGCGGAGAAAGGCGCGACAGCTCATCGAGAATGCGGCACACCTCGCTCTTGACATTCTCGGCGAGGGGTAACGAGTCGAGCGCCAATTCCTCCGCAAAACATGCTGATGCAATTGATTCGATCCATACCCGATTGGGCTCAGGTGTCTTCTGTACGGCATCACGACTCATGATGTGACTCCACTGGAAGCGAGAATCGTGTGCGCTTTCTTCGTGCGCGACGACGCACTGCAACGAGCCCAAGGGTTACACACATGATTAATGCCACTGCTGCACCTGCGATCTCCGGCGACAGCCACGCCCCTACTTCTAGGAAGCGCGCCTCTCTCGCAACTACAGGTGGGGCAACCGGGGCCTCTACTGGTTCCACTGCAGAGCTGGAGTTACGCGCCGCTACACTTCTCAAGACCGTGACGCTTCCAGCCGGAAGACCTGCTGCCCCGGAAACCAGCGCGCTTATATCCTCGTCCTTTGCCGAGAATCGGTCGTCGATGACCAGTAGTACCGAGCCGCTACCACCTGCATCCCGTTTTCGACCCAAGAGGGGATCGTGCTCCGGGAGGTTCACGTGTACGTGCGCCTCCAGGACGCCTCCGAGCGAATTCAAAGTCTCCTCGACTGATTGAGCGACCGCCCGCTGGTAAGAGAACCACTGCTCCTCTCGGCTCGGTACCAAACCACCCTTAGATCCCTTCGAACCGATCGCCCCCCGAGAGGACAAAACTCGATGAGAGTCGAGAAAAGAGAGCGCGGAAACTGAAGCCTGCCTTGGAACAGCGATAGCCCAACGCCCATCGGACTGAGATACCTTTGTCGGGATGATGTCGGTACCACTGAAACGACTAATTACCCGGTTCGCTTCGCTCTCCGAGAGGTCGTGGAGAATCTGTTCATCGCATGCAGTGAGAAGCAGAAAACTCAAAATCGCGACACATCGCAGTCCGCAGCACGAAAGCGCGGAACGGGCCGCACCCTTAGATCGCAGAAGCGACGGTGTTTTCCTCGACGATCTTCTCTCGTAACAGATCCAACGCCCTATCATGCAGCCTCGATACCCAAGATTTCGACAGCCCTGCGTACTGCCTGGCTATCTCGGTAAAGTTCCGGTCTTTGAAATAATACTGCTCGATGATAGTTCGCTCTTTTTCGGGTAAAGTTGCTACCAAGTGCCGAATTTTTTTCGACTCACGCCTGGCATCAAGGATGGTCTCGGGATTTTCAGCGGTCTGCTTGATCTCGTGCCCCTGCTCGACCCCTGCACTTGCAATCTTGAATGCTGTGGCACTCTTGGTCAGGTACGCCAGCGCTGCTGCCCGCCTGGCTTCTCTTTGCCGCTGACCCGGTTCAAGACGTTCGAGTTCTGCCTCTCGCAGGTCCTGCGCCCCTTCGAGGGACTTCAAGGTTCGGTACGCATGCCGAGAAACCTCGCACGAGTTTCGAATGTGGTCGATAACAGCCCCGCGAATACGGAGAAAAGCATAGGCTCGAAACTCGTACCCACGCTTCGGGTCGAAGCGGTCAGCTGCCTCGACCAATCCGAGAAAGCCAGCAGACATGAAATCTTCCTTCAGCGCCGGAGGCAGTGCCATCGAACGCATCAAGTGACCGACTACCAGATCAACGTACTTTTGGTACTCGTGAACGAGCGTGTGCCGCTCGATAAGTGAGCTCGATGTCGGCTTCCGAGAGTGCTTGCCCGGTGCTCGAACACGCTTTGTGGTTGTACCCTTTCTCTTAGGCATGTCCCTGCTCCCCAAAGAATTCAGAAAAGGTATTCGGTAGAATATTCCAAATGTTTCGCGGTCGGATGAGGATTGTCGGAATTTTCGATGAAGTTGGCAAATTCACGAAACGCTGCTGTCAGGAATAGCACGTTTGGGTACCACCCCCCTCCCCTCGACCATCCTGCGGCCCCTCATGCGCCACGCTTCTGAGCTATAGAAGGTTATGGGGCTTATCGGGTTTTTGAAAGTTTCCCGAGTGTTGAAGCCCCTGTGCGCTTCTGTGACCCTGTTCAATCCGAGAAATCCCGCGATCAAACGAGCAATTTCACCCGCTTACCTTTACTACAAGCGCTTTTATCAGTACGCTCTCCGGCCAGGGCTATCAACATCATTCCGCTATGAGCTACCCAAGTACAAGACTCCGTCGTCTGCGGCGCACGAGCTTCCTGCGCGATATGGTGCGCGAAACGCACGTACATGTAGAGAACCTGATTGCTCCGATCTTCGTCGTGGCGGGGGAGAAGGTACGGCGGGAGATCGCGTCCATGCCCGGTCAGTTCCAACTGAGTGTCGACAGCGCTGCCGATTACGCATGCCACCTAGCGGATCTCGGCATCCGTTCAGTCCTCCTTTTTGCCATTCCTGAATTCAAAGATGACGTAGGGTCGTCGGCCTGGCATCCGCACGGAATCATCCCCCAAGCGATCAAAGCTATAAAGAAGGCAGCCCCAAACATCGTCGTGATTAGCGACCTGTGTTTCTGCGAATACACCTCTCACGGGCACTGTGGGGTCATGAAGGACGGTGAACTTCAGAACGACGAGACCCTCGAGAATCTGGTGCGGCAGGCCCTTGTGCATGCCGAGGCGGGGGTCGACATGCTTGCGCCGAGCGGCATGTTAGACGGTATGATCGGAACTTTGCGTCGAGGGCTCGATGGTCAAGGGTTCCATCAGATGCCGCTGATGAGCTACGCGGCCAAATTCGCCTCCGCGTTTTACGGCCCGTTTCGCGAAGCTGTTCAATCAGCCCCCGAGTATGGGGACCGTAAGGCCTATCAAATGGACACCGCTAATATCAACGAGGCGCTCCGAGAGGTAGAGCTCGATATCGCTGAAGGCGCGGACATCGTGATGGTCAAACCGGGACTGGCATTCCTAGACGTCGTGCGGGCGGTCAAAGAGCGCTTCCAGATGCCCACTGCCGTGTACAACGTGAGCGGCGAGTATGCGATGGTAAAAGCTGCGGCTCGTAATGGATGGCTCGACGAAACCCGCGTAATGATCGAAACCCTGACTGCGATGAAGCGCGCGGGGGCCGACCTTATCATCACCTACTTTGCCGAGGCGTTTGCGCAGCTTCAGCCCCGCTGATGGGATACGAAGTATTTTCGCGAGCTAGGGCACTCACCTGTGGGCGAGAGAATACATACGAGGTTGGCGATGAGGGCAAAAATGGTGTATGACGGACTCTACTGAGAGGAGAAACATGCAACACGATTCGACCGCATTGCGACATGATTGGTCTCTCGAGGAGGCCCTTGCCCTCTACGCTCAACCCTTTCCTGATCTCATATTCCGGGCGCAAACGGTGCACCGACAGAACTTTAATCCTCACGAGGTACAACGTTCGACGTTACTCTCGGTCAAAACCGGAGGATGCCCCGAAAATTGTAAGTACTGCCCTCAATCGGCTCACTACGATACCGGCATACAACGTCACTCGGTACTCCCGGTTGACGTGGTTCGAACCAAAGCACTCGAAGCCAAGGAGGCCGGCTCGACGCGTTTCTGTATGGGCGCAGCATGGAGAGAGGTCAAGGATGGCAAGGACTTCGACGCTATCCTAGAGCTCGTTCGGGAAGTGCGCGGAGTTGGCTTGGAGGTGTGCTGCACTCTCGGCATGCTCACCGAATCACAAGCCGAACGGCTTCGCGAGGCAGGGTGCTATGCATACAACCACAACCTCGATACCTCACCCGATTACTATGGCGAGATTATCTCGACACGTGTGTACGAGGATCGATTACGTACCCTGGAAAATGTGCGTAAGGCTGGTATGACGGTGTGCTGCGGCGGAATCGTCGGTATGGGTGAGTCTATTCAGGATCGCGTGGGTCTGTTGGTCCAGTTAGCCAATCAACCTCTGCATCCAGAGAGTGTGCCGATCAACATGTTGGTGAAGGTCGAGGGAACGCCTTTGGCAAACCAGGAGGACGTTGACCCTCTGGAGTTCGTACGTTTGGTAGCTACGGCTCGGATCATGATGCCAACTTCGATGGTGCGGCTCTCGGCAGGGCGTATGCAGATGTCCGACGAGATGCAGGCACTATGCTTCATCGCGGGAGCAAACTCGCTTTTCGCCGGCGAGAAGCTGCTGACTACCCCCAACCCGGGTGAAGATCACGATGGCCAGCTCATGACCCGCCTCGGGATGCGCTTTCGGGAGTTCAAGGCCAGCGAGACATCTATTGCGGCCTGAATACAGCTACGCAAAAGGTCGCATCGCCTGTAAGCTCTTGTGGAAGCTCCGTCGTGGCTAAATCCCTCAACTCCGGAGCCCGGCAGCCTGGCACAGATCTGGCTTCACCGGTCATCTAAAGAGACGCAGTGTTAGACTATACGAGTTTATAGGACCACTCGGAGGAGATCGATGAAGATTGTGCGGCAAATTAGGCGCGGCAACGTAGTTCAGGAAATGGTTGTTGGCACACCGAACCGTGGCCGTAGCCGTGTATCACGCCAGCGACATGCGCCGTTTCTGATATCGCTGCTGTTGCTCGTGGTTGCGGCTCTGCTCGCCAGCATCCCAACCTCGTTGCGAGCCGATGTCACCGAACGTGGTTTTCAAGTTGGTCTCACCGATGCGCTCACTGCCGAGGCAGTTCAGGGACTCCGCCAAAGCTGGGGTATAAACCTCGCTCGTATTCAGGTTGGGGATAACGGCCGCATGGACGGCGCTGTCGGCCAAGCGTATCTCGATATGATGGAGGACGTCTTTAACATGGTCGATTCCAAACTCCCCCTCTTCGCCCAGAACAATATCAAGGTCGTCTTCGCGCTCTACTCACCTCCCGGCGGTTTCCTGACCCGCACCAAGATAGCCCATCACGCCATGTTTTCGCAGCCGGAGCTTCAGCAGGATTTCATCCGTATGTGGGAAACTATCATCGAGCGCTACGGGAGCAATCCCAGCATCTATGCGTTCGACCTATCCAACGAACCCGCTGAAAATCCGAAGGCTGTATGCTCCACCTGTAAGACCTGGGCTCAACTCGTCCCAGATGTGATACGTGCTATTCGTGCCAAGAATCAGTCGGTACGCCTGATCGTCAAGGGCCCCTACGCAAACGCCTCAAAATTGGCCCAAATGCCGGTATACGACGATCCCCTGATCATCTACAACTATCACGCATATGCCTTCACACGGTATCAGCATACCGGGCTCAACACACCGTCCGTGCCCATCGCTCGCCCCTCGACCCAAGCCGTCCAACAAGCCACCTACAGCAGACTACGCGGTTTCTTCGCAAAGTGGAATGACGCTTACCGAAAGGGCTTGGTACGCGCGCCTGCTCCCACGATAAACGTCGGGGAGATCACAGTATCACCCTGCGCACAGGAGGCCGGAGTCTTTCTCGATGATACGTTGGCTACGGTCGAAGGCAGCTTTGATACTATCGACGGTGACGTGCTCAAAGCGAGCTGTAAAGCTCTGGATAAACGGAAAGCTCGTGCCAAATGCAACAGGAGAGCCAAAGCTCTGAAACGACAGTTCCCCTTTATTTCGGCGATGAAGAAGGCTCACACGAGCTGGACTTATCACGGCTTCGAAGACGCTCCAGTCTGGGACCCGCGATACACGTGCTCGGCTACCAACGAGTTCGTGATTTCACCGACTGAAACCGACCGCGAGACAGTGCTCAGAGCATACTTTTCCCGGAATGCTCGCTGAGCAGATCGGTCTCTCGCTGAGAGTTGACCGAACTCCGCCGATGTGACGATGATGGTACCATCGTTTTCATTTGGTGCGTAGATTCGTGCAAAAAACTGGGAAATATCTCCACCTTCTCGAACTGGTCGCGTATGGGTGCATCGGAGTGCTGGCGTATCTCCTCTGTATACACTTCATCGGTGTCGAGTCCATGCGCTATAGCGACGAAGTAACGCACGCCAGGGTTATCCAGGAAGGAATCGATTCGGGAACATGGCTTCGACTCACACTCGACGGAGTCCCCTACTACAACAAGCCCCCATTCAAGATGTGGTTGACGCGGCTCGTGGTTGCGCTTCTAGGCGAAGGTAATCTTCAGTATCGCCTGATTGATGGACTTGCAACGATGGGAACTATCATCGTTACTATGCTACTCGCTTTTCGGCTTTTTGGCTCACACCTGACAGCAGCTCTATCCGGGCTACTCCTTCTCGGAAGCTGGGACTTTCTCGTAGAAAGTCGCAACAACCAGGGCACACAAGACGCACTGCTCCTCTTTTTTGTCACAAGCTCGATGTTGATAGGATGGTGTCTATTACAACATGTCCAGGTCGCAGACCATCGAGCTGTTCGCAGATCGGTGGTCGGATTATCAGTAGCGCTAGGACTCGCCATCTCCACTAAAAGTCTCGCTGGCGGTCTTCCAATACTCCTCCTACTGATAGCCCTGATCACTACCTTACGCTCCTCTTTCCTGACTTTCCTCATTACTCATTGGAAGATTCTGCTCCTCGGAGCACTGCTAGTGATCACGATCCCAGGACTCTACTACATCCCACTCTTCCTTCGGGAGCCGAATGCCTGGGGACACGCGTTTCACGGCGAGATATACAACCGCTTGCTCGGCGAGGGTTACCACAACCAGGAAAGATGGGATTTCTATCTGCATGGAATATTCGTAAGACGCCCGACTTTTCCCACTGCTCTCGTACTTCTTGGGGGTGTAGTCGCTTTCGTGCACATATGGCGCGGGCGAGATCGGATGGCCTGGAATTTTATCCTCGTATGGACCATCCTGCCTCTGGTACTGTACTCGATGTTCAGCTCACGAGTCTTTCATTACATCGCGCCGGTTTTCCCACCTTTAGCAATCCTATCTGCTCGGGGATTGTCCTGGAGTACTACCGCGGCCTTTGAATCGATGCGAGGGCGTTCTTTACTCATGACTACTACGCTCGGCATGGGTGTCACACTGGCGCTCCTTCCGTGCTACTACCTGGTCGCCTCCGAACTCCAACATGCGCTCCATGCTGTATCGACCTCTGGTAAAAAGATCGATATCGAAGGGATAGTAACTGAGATCCAGAGCGCTAGCCGACACGACCCAATCAGAGTGGTGTTGTTCGATATGGCGGGATTTCTCGGGGAAACGGGGAACCAGGCGTGGCGCTTCAAGTTTTATCTGCACCTCGTACGTGACCAGCTCCAACACGAGTCACAGATGGCGCAGGTAGCTCACGAGGTGTCCCTCCCCAGCCCCTTATGGGTACTAGCACCGATTGAATACACCAATGAACTGCGCGCTCTGAGCTTACCGTGCGAAGTGCGCCCCTTCGCGCACCCTAGCGGCAAACGTAGCCACTACCGGAGTAATGAGATACGGCGCGGGCTCGGGAAGCCCCAATTCGTCCTTATTCGCTACCGCTGCACCGAAGGAGGGGAAAAAGCCCGCGAAGTGAGCAAGCGAGACTCTCGAATAAGTCTCTGATTTTTGCTGGGGATTAGTGGTGATTTTTTCGGCTCTTCGCGACAGAAGTAGGTTTGTTCTGTTAAGTAAAATCCGATTTGAGCCGACGGATCTGTTGGGGGGAAACGTTCTCTGTACGTACCCACGTTATCTCTATCTGCAGGGAACTTGAATATCCAGGTATTTGATATGCCGCATAAAAAGACGCGACTGTCTGTAGTAGCAGGAGTCCTGAATTCGGTGACTGAAAACTACTCGGCAGTGGTTCCCGTGATCACCCTGGTGCTCGCGATAGGTTTCATGAAGTTTCTACCTCCATCCACTACCAGCACTCTCTTCCCAAACGAGCAAGCAGCTCAAAAGTTTCTGCAGCAACACCGTCTATCACTACCCCCACGAGTTCCAGTGATTCTGGTGGGTACAAACTGTGGCCCGTGTAACGCGTTGACGTCCGAACTCCGCACGGCTGGTATCAGGTTCATCGAGCACGCCCCGGCGGAAGACGCCGATGCGCGGCCGCTCTGGGATCTGATAAAAAATGCCACAGGAAACAGCGATCTACCCAAGGTCGTCATCGGCAACAAGATCGTCAAACCAACCCTGGCGGCGATAAAGTCAGAGCTCCCCGGCTGATCCTCGACACACCTGAAACCCCGTGATAACCTGCTGAAACGCCTGAGTCTTCGAGGCAACCTCAAGCTCATCCGATGCTGCCAAGCAAGTTTGGAGGCGCACACAACAAACGATACTTGTGATCGTGGAGTCTACAATGTCTGCCGTGGCTGAGAAGAGAGAACGATATCCTGACGTGACCCCGCAACCGAAGTATCCCGAGATAGAGGAGCGGGTTCTGGCTCTGTGGCGCGAAAACAACACCTTCAAGCGCAGCGTGGAGATGAACCCAGCCGGCGAGCGGGGAGCTCATGAGTATGTGTTCTTCGATGGACCTCCTTTTGCGAATGGACTACCGCATTACGGACACCTCCTCACCGGCTTCATCAAGGACGTGATTCCACGCTACCAGACGATGCGTGGCAAGCACGTCGAGCGCCGCTTTGGATGGGACTGCCACGGCTTACCTGCCGAGATGGAGGCAGAGAAAGAGCTGAAGATCTCCGGGCGCCAACAGATCACTCAGTACGGTATCGACAACTTCAACAACCATTGCGAGACCTCGGTACTGCGATACACCAAGGAGTGGGAGCGCTACGTTACCAGACAAGCTCGTTGGGTGGACTTCTCAAACGACTACAAAACCATGGACATCTCCTACATGGAGTCCGTCATGTGGGCGTTCAAGACGCTCTGGGAGAAGGGGCTTGTGTACGAGGGATTCCGCGTGATGCCGTACTCGTGGGCCTGCGAAACACCGCTCTCGAACTTTGAAACACGCATGGATAACTCCTACCGCGAGCGGCAGGATCCAGCTTTGACGGTAGCGCTGTCTGCTTGCGAAAAAAGCGACGGAAAGGATCTCAAGTTCCTCATATGGACTACTACACCATGGACCCTTCCTTCGAACCTCGCGGCCGCTGTTGGCGCTGCAATCGAGTACTCCGTCATTGAACTGAACGATGTGCGCTACGTACTCGCCTCCGCGGCGATCGCACGCTATGAAAAGGAGCTCAGCGGACACCGTGTCGTGGGAACCATGCCAGGCTCAGCACTGGTCGGCAAAACCTACGAGCCGCTTTTCCCCTACTTCAAGGATACCCCAAACGCCTTCCGGATCCTCTCCGGGGATTTTGTATCGACGGAGGACGGCACGGGGATCGTACACATGGCCCCTGGCTTCGGTGAAGACGACCAGGTCGTGTGTTCAGCCAACAGCATCCCTACGCTTTGCCCTGTCGACGATACAGGTAAGTTCACTGCAGAGGTGACCGACTACGTCGGACAGCAGGTTTTCGATGCTAACAAGAGCGTCATCAAAGACCTCAAAGTTCGTGGTGTCGTATTGCGCCACGAGACGTACCTGCACAACTACCCGCACTGCTGGAGAACCGACACCCCGATCATCTACAAAGCCTTGAGCTCTTGGTACGTGAAGGTTTCAGCCTTCAAAGATCGAATGGTCGAGCTGAACCAGCAGATTCGTTGGATTCCTGAGCACATTCGGGATGGCCAGTTCGGTCGTTGGCTCGAAAACGCGCGGGATTGGTCGATTAGTCGCAACCGTTTTTGGGGTGCGCCGATTCCGTTGTGGAGAAGCGATGATCCACGCTATCCACGCATCGACGTATACGGGAGCTTAGACGAACTCGAGCGTGACTTCGGTGTACGTCCGACCAACCTGCACCGTCCCTACATCGACCAACTGACCAGACCCAACCCCGATGACCCGACCGGCAAGAGCACCATGCGTCGCGTAGAAGAGGTGCTCGACTGCTGGTTCGAGTCGGGCTCTATGCCGTTTGCACAGGTTCACTATCCGTTCGAGAATCGAGAGCGGTTCGAGAGCCATTTTCCCGCTGATTTCATCGTAGAATACGTCGCACAAACGCGTGGATGGTTTTACACCCTCATGGTTCTCGGTACCGCGCTCTTTGACAGACCTCCGTTTAAAAACTGTCTCTGCCACGGCGTTGTACTCGATGAGAACGGACAGAAGCTCAGTAAACGCCTCAAGAACTATCCGAGCCCCGAGGAGGTGTGCAACACCTACGGTGCCGATGCCTTACGATGGTTCTTGATGTCCTCTCCGATCGTGCGCGGAGCAGATCTCATGATCGATCGAGAGGGAAAAGCGATCGGCGAAATCGTGCGCACCGTTCTCAATCCGATCTGGAACGCCTACTACTTCTTCACCTTGTACGCTAATTCGGATGGGGTACAGGCGACCTTCGATACCTCCTCGAAGGTCGGAATTGATCGATACATCCTCTCGAAGACCCACGACCTCGTCGGCTCCTTACAGGACAAGCTGGATAACTACGACCTACCAGCTGCATGTCACACCCTCGTCCAATTTCTCGATTCGCTCAATAACTGGTACATCCGACGCAGCCGCGAGCGCTTTTGGAAGAGTGAACACGATGCGGACAAAACGAGCGCCTACAACACGCTCTATTCGGTTCTCACGACCGTCTGTAAGGTTGCGGCCCCTCTCCTTCCTCTTGTACTCGAGGAGGTATACCGTGGGCTCACTGCTGAAGAGAGCGTTCACCTAACGCACTGGCCGCAAGCCTCGCTTTTCCCCTCTGAGCCCGCCCTCATGCAGGAAATGGATAAAGTAAGGGAGATCTGCTCTGCTGCGCTCTCAGTTCGAGAAGCTCACAGCTTGCGCACTCGACTTCCACTTCGCTCCCTCACGGTAGCGGGTAGTGGGCTCGACTACTTGCGGCCGTACACGTCCATCATCGCAGAAGAGCTGAATGTCAAGGAGGTACACTTCACGCCGACCTTCGAGCACTTCGGCTCATTCCAGCTACAGGTAAATCCGCGCGAACTCGGCCCGAAGCTCGGTGAATCGATGAAGCATGTTCTCGCCGCCACCCGTAGTGGGGAGTGGAGTCTGAACGGAGACGAGAGCGTGACGATAGCAGGACACACCCTCGGACCGAGGGAGTACACCTTGAAGCTCAAGCTCAAGGAGGGCGTAGCAGGGGAAGCATTGCCTGCGAACGACGCACTCGTAGTCCTCGATATAAATGTCACTGCGGATCTTCAGGACGAGGGTCTCGCTCGGGATCTCGTACGCGCCGTACAGCAAGCTCGAAAAAACGCTGGGCTGCACATCGCTGATCACATCTCTCTCGCTCTCGAGGGAGCAGAGAAAATCGTCTCGATATTCAAAGCTCACGAAAGCTACATAGCGGAGCAAGTTTTAGCCTCGAGCGTTGCCTACACGGGAATACCCAACGATTGGCACACCGAGAAAGCGACGGTGGGTGATTCTGAAGTACAGATCGCTCTCGCGCGGGCTTAGCTCGCAGAGCCTCCGAGGAGAGTACCTGGCTTCTTTCCCAGCAGGGAGAGGTTTGGCTTTGCTTTTCGAGCGGGACGATACGTTCAATGAGCACTACTGCCTGACCAATCGACCGATGATATCGACCCGCTCAGAGCCAGGAATCCACCGTTCCGGATTGATATCGATCCCTCCGCGACGGGTGTAAAAGCAACCGATCCACAGCTCAGAGGGAGCACACGCCTCGACCAGATCGAGGAACATCCGTTCGCAGCACTCCTCGTGAAAGCCCTGGTAGCTCCGGTGCGCTATCAGATAGCCCAAGAGCGAGGAACGCTCGAGCTTTGCCCCTTTGTAGCGTATCACTACACTCCCCCAATCCGGTTGTGCTGTAACTGGACACAAAGAGCGCAGGAGATTCGAATGCAAGGTCTCCTGAACCACCTCTTCAGTAGCACGGAGCCTGACGGCTCTATCTGCGCTGTACGGTGCACTATCGACGGATTCTCCAGGAAGCCCCTGGAAGGTGCACTGATTCCACGCCTCAGGAAGGAGTACTGACACGGCGACCGCATCCGTTAGAAGCCTCTGTTCGAGGTGCTGCGTGATTACATCCTCCACTTCGCGCACCGACCGATAACGCGTGAAATTCATACTCCCCAGGAACAGCTTGAGACTTTTGGACTCTATAATCGCTTCGGAGTGCGCAGGATACTCAATCGTCGCGATGCCCAGCTGAGGTACTCCCTCAGCATCGAGCCACGAGAGCTCATAACACCGCCACCGATCTATCCCTTCGAAGGGAAGTGGTGTCCGAATACCGATTTGTATACGCGACTGTGCTCTCTCAATTGGATAGAGAAGATCCGGGTTGAAAAGATCGCTGTAAGGGGTTTTTTTACCGAGCGGATTTGTACTCATGTGTTACCCCCACTGGACGACGATGTCGCGGTAGCGAGCGTCTTCTCTATCTCTGCCACCTTCCCTTCGATGTGATCGTGCATCCAATTCGGGTCCCACCATGCAATAGGAGACACGGGAACCCCCTGTACCCGCACCTCATAGTGCAAGTGATCACCCCCAGCCAATCCAGTTGCGCCGGTACGCCCGAGCTCTTGAGCAGTCGCAACACGCTCCCCCTTCTTGACTGAGATCGAGGAGAGATGCCCGTATAACGATGAAACACCTATCCCGTGGTCGATGATGACGGTTTCGCCGTAGATGCCGAGGTCGCCGACGAAGATAACCTCTCCAGCCTGTGCTGCTCCGACCCGCGCCTGCTGTAGATCAGCGAGATCGATTCCGACATGCGTCGACCGCGACACTTCGCTACCCTCGTACCGATACACACGACTCTCGAAAAACCCCGCCTTCGGTGCCGCTGCGAGTGGCCGCACGAAGACGCCACTCCACAACCGCTGCGAAACGGGGCTCTCGTGGAGAGCTTTCTGAATCGTTGCCTCGTTGTGGGTACGCAGCGTCTCGTTCACCAATTTAAAATCACGCACATTGTCGCCACTTACAGTCACGTTGGGTTGAACCCTCCGCAAGGAAGCCAGAAGCTCTGGCACCTTCGACTGCACGAACTGATCCCCGAGCTTCATGTCGACTTCCGGAAAGGTCTTGGGCGCGATACGGTGGTACAGGGAGCTCGTGACCTGGGTTCCAAAGTCGTCTACCGCGATGAGCTTTACGGTGTCACTCTTAGGGTCGAAACTCGTCGGGATCGGAAACAGCGCTACGTAGAGATCACCGGGAGCTGTAGTGGACTGAGAGAACGCACCAAGCGGGAACGCCTCAAAAAATCGCCCCCCAACCTCTACTCCGATTCGTTCGAGTTTTCGACCAACAAAGCGAAACACCGCGACCTCGGCTCCTCCCAGCGTTGCATTGTGCTGAACGGTGAGCGGCTCGATTCGTCCCCGTCGAAAATCGACCGGGAGAGGTAGCGACAGCTCTGCCGGAGACGTCCACACACCCCGATCATCCGCCGATACCAGGATATGTACCGAGCCCTCTCGGAGCTCGAGCTCGCTCGGATCAACCCGAACAGTTAACTCGTCGCTCAGTACCACCTCTCGATCGTAGAGTTTCTCCAGAAGCACCCTACTGCGCTCCCCCTGCACAGCCGTTACCGTAACCCGCTCGAGCCCGGCTGCTGCGTCGCTCACTCGAATCGTGAACTGGCGCACCTCACTTCCCAACCCCTTGGGAACGTCACCGCATGCGATGGTAGGTGGGGTCACATCAAATATGGCAGCTGGTACCTTCAACTCCACCTGGAGCCGAGAAAGCCCATACACGGCGCCGATAATAAGCCCTCCGGTCACCAGGAGTCCCAGCAGAGATGACCTGCCACGAGAATTCGAATGGTGCATAGTGCTTCTTGCCATATAGACCTAACCTGCAGATACTCATAGCCTATTAGCTGGCAAACTCCCAGCTCAACATCGGTCTCAAGGTTTTCCCTGAACGAGCCGATTATATAGGTTGGCGCTGTAGAGTACAGCCTCGGCGCCGGTGGGGATCGGGGAAGTTATGAATTTTTGGGGGGATAAAGGACGACAGAGGGGTACTGCCTCGACAGAGGCTGTCATAGCCACCCCTGCTTTTGTAGTCCTAGTCTTAACGGCGATTGAACTGATCGTCATCTCGTGGAAAGTGCTCTCGTTGCAGATGATCGCAAACCAAGCTGCTCGCAGCTACGCGATCTGGGAAGGGTGCAATGGCATAGGCTCCTGGGTGGCGTGCAGACAACGCAACAACAGCCCCGACTGGGTGCTGGATACCGTAAAAACTTCAGTACGAGACACCTTGGGCAAGCGGTACTTACTTAACCTGACAGACAGCAATTCAGCGGTGACCTTGACACCTTTGGTAGAGAACAGGTTACCGGATCTGTGTGGGGCATCGAGCGCAGTACCAGGAACGGAGGACGGGCGCGGGGATCTCTTTGAGATCAGAGTTACCTTACAAAACGACATCCTCGGTCTGGGACTATTTCAGTTTATGTTAGAGGGAAAGGCTACAGCGGTACTGGAGCCATACGGCAGATAGATACGACGCAGATGAGTAACAATATCCGTCAAAAGGGGCAGATCCTCATCGAGTTCATCCTCATAGCCCCGGTCTTACTCGCGATCGCTGGAGGGGCGATCGAGATAGCCCGGTTCCTACGCTTCAACCAGGTGGCGAGCGTCTTCAGCCAGGAAACGGCTTTGACTGCGTACCGTCGGTGTTCGGACTTCTTCGTTTTCACCAACGCTGGGGGCTTTGACAGCCCCGCCACGCAGGCCGCCATCAGGACATGCCTCAACCAGATCCATGAAACCATTCAGAACAGACTCGATGCGGCATACCCGAGTACAGTTGCCAACAACCCGAAGTTTTCCCTGGCATTGTCGGTCTATCGGAGAGATAGGGTAGGCGGCTCTACCGTCGGATTCGCAGCACTGACACAGATAGCCGCCAACGGGCCTGGTGCCCTCTCGTCTCTGTTCGCAATCAACGGCGACACGATTGAAAGAGTCAGCCCCAAAACCGAGGTTTTTAGTCAGGAAGAGATTGAAGCTATGGAACGGATTGTGATTGCGGAGGTGGCCTACATCTATTCCCCTGCAATTCCGATCTACAAGGTTTTGCTCGGAAATATCGATCTTATGAAGACCGACGAGGGATTTCGTGAAACGACGATACTGTGACGAATCCGGATATATCCTGGTTCTCGCGATCTTCGTCGTGATGGGGCTGCTTGCCGTCACGATGCTCGCTATCGATATGGGCAACATCTACATCTGGCGGGTTCGTTTAGAGCGGGCTGCCAAGGCCGGTGTTGCAGCAGGGCTCGGGTATCGAACACTCAACGGCTGGCAAGCGATTTACGGAGGGCCACCGCAGTACACCGGCCAAACAAGCCTCACCATCCCGGCAACTGCTGCGCCCGGATTAACCACCCTCAAATCACAGATGACACGAGTATTCGAAGAGACCATTAAAGCAACTAATTACTCTTCAGAGTTTTCCTTCACGATAAACCCCTCCGATATACAATATAATTTGGCAGGTGATGAGGCCGCGCTAACGGTCGAGCTCAAGGTACCGACGCTGCTCATAGGCCGCCTGGAGGTGTTCGGGCTACCGATGCAATGCAACGCTACCACGGTCTCCGGTAAGCCCGCCTGCTCAATCAAGGTCACCGAGCGCGCGTCTTTGACTCCGGCTACTATCGTCTTAGCCCTGGACACCTCAGGCTCTATGGAATGCGAAGTGGCAACAAGCAGCTATACGCCTCTGGCGGATTGTGCGTGTCGAACCAGCAGTACAGTTCCGTGCGGCGGAACAGACGGCTCCAAAAAGCGCATCATCGACGAGCTCAAAGAAGCAGTCATAAATTTTCATGAGTACTTCAACCCTGTCAGGGACCGTATCGCTATAGTGCCCTTTAATTTAGGAGCTAAGAGGAGCTATTCCTTCATGGAGGGAGTAACTCCCAGTAGCTTTGGAAATACTGAAGGTCGCTACAATAACTTCCTCGCAACGATAGGCAAGCCGTATGAAGCCACCGGTCTGATCCCCTTCGGTAATACCAACCCGTGCGATGCCTTCATCATGGCAGCCGAGGAGATTAATGAGGTCAGAGCAAACACCGATGTCGATAGACAAGGGGTGCGACCCCAGATCGTTTTCTTCACGGATGGATCTCCGAATGCGATGCGCGGAGCTTTCACCAGTGAGGATAGCGGTCGTCTAACAGCTGCAAAACCATCCACATCTGCCCCCAACGACTGGTACCAGTACTCTGTCGAATGGGAAGAAAGCTTGGGGGACATGTACCGAGCACCTGGCCCCCTCTTTCATGCATCTTTTCCACTCTTCAATAAAACCTTGGACTCAGATGGCTATCCCATGGCGCCCCCCCCCACCGGGCCGACACCCACTCCGGCCCCGGGAGCTCCAACACCCGCTCCCACGCCCACCCCAGCGCGGTGCGGTGAGGCTTGGTTCGAACGTCCTGGCCTTCAGTTCGTGGGGTCGCTGAGCTCTGCTGAACCAACTCCAGCCCCGAGTCGTACTAATGGCTGCCTGACAAGCCCCTCCTTTACTATTCCTGGAGCACCTAACTATGGAGTAAGCAACGTCAGCTTCAAAGAATCGAACATCCTATACACCAATCAACTTCCTTACCTCTGCACGATTGAAGCAGCTGATTACATACGACAGCAGTTGAACGGAACTGTATTTGCTCTCGGGTTGGGAAAAACCGCAGCCTCTTGCTTCAATGACGATCCGTTCCAAGACGCAGACAACGCATTCCTCAGGAAGGATAATTTCTTGAGTAGGGTAGCCCTGGATCCGGTCAGAACGGTTGAAAATCTCGGTGCCTCAACTTGTTCCTATTTTTCGAAAACAAACTTCCAGTCCTCTACAAATGTGAGTATCAACAGCTGCCCTGCCCATAGCTTGGATGGGAAGTCATTCAAGGTTACTTACGACCATCCTACCGGCGGCTCTCGAGCCCCCAACTCCTTTCCACCTGGCACCGAAGGGGAGTACCTCGGTATCGAGGATCCACTCCGCCTGAAGGTGGCGTTTGCGAGGATCGCAAAGCAGATACTCTTGAGATTAAACAACTAAATAGTGGCTCATCGGTGAATCAAGTGGGTAGCATTGGCGTTTCCGGACGTGAACATGCACGTGCACGTAAACGCGAACGTACCCGAAGAAGTGTGGTCACACGCCCTTAAAGGCAAAGTTTAGAAAGCATACATGGCACCGATCCGTGTAAGCAAAAGCTTTCCGGCGCGATATTCGTCTCAGGGAGAGGTGGCTAAAGAGCGTTGAACAGAACAAACGAGGGCACCACACTCCATGACAGACCCTTAACAGGCTGCGGAAAAATGGC
>JBBAUR010000020.1:0-52994 GCA_040398075.1 Bdellovibrionota bacterium
GAGCTGCCGATTGCAGCCATCCGAAGCAGAGGAGCATTTTTGTTACGCACTCTAAATGTATCGCAGATTTCGGCGAGCTGTAGTCGAGTCGCGGATACATTCCCGCCTGCGCTAAGGCTTCGGCGAGGCCTTGATACTATCGGGCCCGACAAAGCCTTGGCGGAGTCGGGTGCGGTTTTTCCCCGTCACGAAAATCGAACATCAAGCCAAGTCTTTACTTTCTCGCTACGGGTAGGTTTTGCCTCGCTTCCCTAGGTAGAACGCGCCAGGTGATTATGAGATTTAAGTCATTCGGACCCTCCCCATATTTTTCTTCCTTGTTGGGATTCAATGACTTACTATGCCACCACGTCTGAGGTACCTGGTATCACACCGGGACAACCGACTGGCACGATCCTTGAAGTTATTTGAGGTGTATGGATCTAACATCCGAACTTGTCAGCTTCACCTCTTCTATATTCCAGTATCTCCTCATTCCCTTCGACCCTGCGCAGCACTCGCCTCTGACGATTATCCTCACAACCCTCGCCTACCCTCTCGGTATCACACTACTGCTCACCAATACCGTTTCGACTTTCGGCGCTAGCGTTCTACGGCTATTGCTGGCGACCGCAGAGCATATGTGTATCGTTTTCCTGATGATTCTAGCTGCTCCTGCACTGGTATTCTCTGCTTTCGAGAGCCGCCTCAGCCGCAAAAGAGCTTTTACTCAAGAGAGCTTCAAGGCCGGTGACGAGAGAGCACGAACAGCCCGCGAAAAGCACTGGCAAGAACAACCATCTGAGTTCATATCAGAGTTACATCCCGCCTTTGATATCTTAGGACTTCCGCCCCATGCTAGCCACTCAGAGATCCGTGATGCCTATCGCCGTCTGATGAAGAGTCATCACCCCGATAAATTCATGCAGGCCAGTCCAGCCGAGCAGGAGCGTGCACGTCGGCGCACCCTGGAGATTCGTTTGGCATATGAGGAGGCGCTCTCGTCTCATCCATATATCCACTGAGCGTCTCGAGTACACTGGCTGTCGAGCTCGCCCTACCCCCCTCTTTCACAAGAAGGCCGAAAAGGATATCGTACAAGTATGGATGGCGCTTTCAGGAAATTTCTCCTTGCGAAAATACACGGGGCTGTCGTAACCGATGCAAACGTGTTGTACGAGGGGAGTATTACGATTCCTCGAGATATCCTGGAGATAACCGGATTGATGCCGCATGAGGCCGTAGCCGTATGGAACGTAACCCGCGGTACGCGCTTCGAGACATACATCCTCGAAGGGGTGTCGGGCTCAGCAGAGTTTCACGTCAATGGCGCCGCTGCCCATCTGGTAAAGCAAGGAGATTCCTTGATCGTTGCTGGCTTCATCCACATACCTGCTGCGGAAGCTGCGAAGCACGAACCTACCGTTGTGTTCCTGAACACAGACAACTCAGTTAGAGAGGTCCGTTCGGAACGACCTCAGACATTGGTAGCGTAACCGTTTGCCTCTCACCTGTCCGTTCCGTACAGATATTCATCCTCGATGCGACTCAACAGCGAGATTCGATATTCCTTAAAATCGGATCTGATGACAAATGCGTCACGTTGCGAGACTAGGTCGTCGAATAAGATACCATTTAGTTCGTAAAGGCTCAGAAGCTCTTCCCTTCGCAGCTGTGTTTCAACAAATGTGATCACGAAACTCGATGCTAATGCACAACCTCTCACCGAAAGCTCGCGTTGGAAGGCCTCTAGAGTCAAGCGCCGTGCAGGCCACAGGTCAGTCAGCACCTCGCGAATGGAACTCACGAGGTAGCCGATCTGCTCAGCAGGAAACGTATGCCGCTCTTCGGAGCGGTCTACGATACCGATGCGTCCCATAGCATGCGGAACATGTGCTGTGTCAGCACAGACAAATTGTATCATGGGAGGCTCTGCGGAGGAGAGCTTTACCAAGCTTATAGCCACGTTCAAGAGCTCGTTTCGGGTAGTGTCCTCGAGCGCTGATTCGACCGCTTTTCTCACTCGGAGTACCAAATTAAGAAGTTTCTTTTCCCCGAAATCTAAAGTCGGAAGATACAAACATACCAAATTGGCCAGCTGACCGATCGCACGGACCTCGGTGAGTACCTTGGGGCTCTCGAGCGCCTCTACCGGCAGTGATATGTAGGGAGTTATGTATTGCGGTGCTTCGCTGAATTCCCGAGCAGCGGCCTGCAGTTTCTTCCAACGTCTGAGCAACCGATGACCGGCCTGGAAATCAGAGCTGAGTCCGGATCCCTCATTCGGTCTTGACTCTGGAGCGGGATCACCTTGTATCACGATCCTAAAACGGCTCGTGGCGAAGGCTTCGATGACGGACGAGCTATCCTCACCGGGCACCAAGGTTATCGTTCGGCCTCCGAACTCCCTGCTCAACTGCACCGCGTATGGAAGGATGCGACTAATACAAGTCCGTCCCTCTTCCCTACAAAATGCAGCCGAGGGCACCTGTATGCTCATCGCGGGTTCCTCGTTGCCGCTTCGGACCGAGATATCGAGCATCCGGGAGTAATTCAAAGAGTACAAGTTCTCGAGGACTTCTCTATCCCGCGTAGTTACAACAGATGTATCCGCACTGATCGGTGCAGATGTATCGAACTGTCCTGGGAGTTGTAGTTCGCAAAGGACCTCAACATTACCACCGACCAGCTTGGATCCTTGAGAGAGTTGTCCCCCCAGCGCTCCGATCAGCGGGCTCAGGTCTTGGAGCTGTTCAACGAGCCGTGCGACATGCGGCTGCCATAAGCTCAACGCACCTTCGGGGAGAGCGAACGACATGCGCACTTTACCTCCGCGCATGGGGGACACCTTGAGGGGTACCACCGTCATCAGGAGCTCATTCACCTGCTCGAGTCGCGGGTATGAGGCTAAGGCCGCGGCTTGACCGCGCGACACGAGCACAAGTTCCTCGGGAGTGACCTCTGGCAGTGTCGTAACATCTTGATGTCCCCTAACCATTGTATTCAAGACGAGGTCGATCGCTATGCTTGCAGCATCCTTGTGGCTTGTAATTACATCGCTCGACTCTGGCGCCTCGATATAGACTACCGCACTACTGAACCCCGCTAGGAGATCTGCTACTGTGCTCTGAACCTGATCTCCATCCGCTTGAGACAGTATAGCCATCTGTGCTCGCATGTCGGCAGCTACCTCTTCGAGCGTGGTACGTACCCTGTCTCCGAGGCTCTGTGAATCATCAGCTAAGGGAGACTCCTCTTCCAGCTCTTCGTCGTATCCCTCATAGTGCCCCACAATCGAGGTATTTGACGAACGCTCTAACCCTGTTACGAGGGTGGTTCCAAGTTCCTCTGCCCAGGTTGAAAGCAAAACGATGTGGGAGACCATATCTTTCACCCGCTGTCGCAACGCCAGGAGGCGTAACTTGTTAGGGCTATCTTTCATTTCCGACACAACTTCGACGGTATCATCGAACTGACGCTTCAGTCGCTCGTAGAACCTACCTATCTCGTGAGCTTGTTGTCTCCAGATATCCTCGAGCCTGGGAATATCTCCCAAGTTTTCCATCGTCACCAATACGCCGCTCAGGGTGTTGGGTATGATAGTTGATGCCATCTGCAGGTAATGACACGCCAACTGCGTGTCGAGGTCAAATACCTCATCAGCGGGCCCCTGCTTGTACAAAGACAAACTTCGGGGAACCACTTCAGGCGATTTATTGTCTCGATTGGAAAAACCCACTGAAGTACTCCTTGCCACTGCTCACTACATGAAGAGAACGGTCTCAGTACCCCAGCCAGACTGACTTTTCCAGATCTAGTAGCTGATAGCTTTCCCAAGGATACAGCTCCATCCCGATGCAGACAGATCGTGCCTTGTGCTCAGTAAACACCCCCCGCACACCCTCTCCGACAAACGCCACAGGGCACCCCCTGAATCCACGAGGATTCGCTAAAATCAGCCCCTTGGAGCTCACCAGCAGCAACAGACCCCCAGGAGCACTATCAATATTTTCAAGCAGTTAACAAACTTCATACCTACTCACGACAACCTTTCTTCCAAGTTGGTACAAACTTTTTACAGCTCTTTCAGTAGGTTGTGACAACTCACCCTCTCAATTGTGGGAAAAGCTCAGACCGTTGGTTGAGACGAACTCAGCCTTACTTAACGAAGAAACGACGGGGAGAGAGTCATGCGGGATACGAAGAGGATTTCAGATGTGGCGTTGGTTGATCAGTTCAAGACAGGTTGTACCGAAGCTTTCGAGGAGATTATCGCTCGATACGAATCGAAGGTCATGAATCTCGCCCTGCGTTTTACTCGCAATCAGGAAGACGCCGAGGAGGTCGCCCAAGACGTCTTCACGACCGTGTACCGAAAGATCGACGGCTTCCGCGGGCAATCCGCCTTCTCCAGTTGGCTGTACCGTATCGTCGTCAACGGAGCCTTTATGAAACTCCGTAAGCGTAAACAGAGCCAGACGATCTCGATGGAGGACCTGGCCCCCGCAATCAAGCAGTACTGCATGGAACGGGACTCCTTGGTGGGCATGCACTCACACAATGTTGCCGTAACACGGGAGCTCCAAGAGGTGCTTCAACGAGCAATCGACAGACTTCCAGACCAGTATCGCGCCGTTTTTGTACTTCGTGATGTCGATGGTCTCTCGAATCAAGAGACCGGTGAGATCCTGAACCTTTCTATCCCAGCAGTAAAATCCAGACTTCATCGCTCACGTATCATGCTGCGCAAGAAGCTACAGCGCTACTACGAGGACTTCACTGGCAACAAGGCGGTCATCACCGACGAGATCAGCGAAGAAGGTCTCGAGCAAGCGACAGCTTGATACTACGCTCGGCATGGAGGAGTTTGTCTCTTCTACGGCGCAACTTGGCTCCTCCAGGTTGCGCTCTCCCAGCTTCACACATTTTTTCAAAAATGAATGAGGCTGGGTGTATCTACAAACAAGCAATCAATCAAGTGCTCGGTACTCTACCCCAATGACCTCGATATCCTGCTGCCCTTTGGGAGAGTTGAAGCTCACAATATCACCTTCCTGAGCCTTCATCAGCGCTCGTGCTAACGGAGACATCCAACTGATCCGCCCACGCTCGACATCCACTTCGTCAACGCCGACTATAGCAAAGATTCTCTGTGTATCATCTTCGTAACGTACTGTGACCGTTGCACCGAATTGCACGTGCGTGACCTTGACTGCGAGTGGATCGATGATCTCGGCGGTTTCAAGTTGTTTGGCGAGAAACCTCATTCGCCGGTCGATCTCTCGAAGTCTCTTTTTACCGTAGAGATAGTCACCGTTCTCCGATCGGTCTCCGTTCCCTGCGGCCCATGCCACGACACGCGTGACCTCCGGTCGCTCCTCATATCTGAGCTTTTTCAATTCCGCTCGGAGACGGTCGGCACCAGCCGGTGTGATATAGTTTTTACCACCGGGAATATGAGCTAATTGCTCGGTAGAGTCTACATCTCCCTCTGTCTGATCCTGTTCTCGTACGAATGCCTTACTCATGCGGTTGCTATCTCTCGATTACCTTGTGTATCGAGAATATCACAGTGGAGGTCTTTTCGAGAAATCGACCGATGAGAAAGCCACGAGCTTTTCGAGCAGAATGCTCCGTGAAGGCATCGCTGTAATCTGCCGCTCATCGGCGATAATAAACACCTTGGGTACGACCTCCCAGGGGAAAAACCGCAAGAGATTCCTCCACAATCCCTCCCGCGTCACTGAACTCTTGTGCTGTGCAGACACGACCACGAACGCTGCGAGCTCTTGGCCGTGTCTCTGGTGAGGAAACGGAATAATTCGGACATTTCTCACTCCGATGACTTTCCGTATAGCCGTCTCGATATCTCGCATGTTTATCTCGAGGTCATTTCGGCGGAAAAAGCACCTCTCTCGTCCCAAGATGGAGATATGCACTCGACCCTGCCCGTCGATGAACCATGCACCCCTGTCACCGGTGAAAAGACGATGCTCAGGTCCGAGACGTGTTCGACTCGGAGTAGGGGCATAATATCGTGACATGACCTGCTCTGACTGCACGAGAATCTCCCCAAGGATATTCGCCTTACTAACCTCTGAGGAGCCATCAACGACACGCACTGCCACCCCGCCTAGTGGCGTACCGGCAACGAAGGTGGATTCCCGATGCACCGATGAGAAATTACAATCGTACAATCGTCCCTTCGTACCAACACTGACTAACCCGCCAGCTTCGGACAAACCGTAACATGGGACTATAAGATCTTTGATAGCTTCGATACGATGCGACTCGACAGGGTTAGCCGGAAGCAGAAGCAACCTAAAATCCTTTGATAGCGAAAACCGATTGGTCTTGCTCATCTTTACAAACTGTTCCAGGTGATCCTCATTGGTGAGGACAACCGTTATCTGATTATCAATCAATTCATCTACGAGGTCCCAGGAGCGTGAAGCGCTGTCGCATTGCGAGATGTCAAACGCCATGATTCGGGCCACGAGTGGAACAAGGAGCGTGTGAACAAGAGATACTATATGTTGACTGGGAAGCAATGAAACAATCCTCTCAGCATCAGAGTCACGAAAATAGACCCAGGATTGATTTTCGGCCGCAGCAAGTAATGCCCGCATCGAAAAAACGATCCCCACCGATTCTTCATATTTGCCCTCAGTGAAAGCAATGAGCGCTGGTGGAGCACCTGACTGCGCCGGACGCTCGAAATCTTCCAACTTACCCATCCGCGCTCTATTCTGCAGAAGATCCTGAAAACTAAGGCTACCGGATCCAGCCACCGAATCCTTGGCCCGCACTTCCCCACACACTATTCGGTGCGAGATCTGCGATACGTGTGGAACGATCTTGGCGAGTCGCGCCATCTGACTGGGCGAATATACCAATACCTTGGCTTCCACTTCGTTGAGATGAGTAGCTATTGTTACAGGCGAAAGATTACTCGGGATCGTCACTACCGTCATCCCGAGCAACCACATCGCGTGGTAGAAGGGAAAGACATCACCAAATCCATCACTCAAGATCGCAACCCGTGTTCCGGGTGGATGGCCGGTCTCAGCTTGAAATGAGGCCGCCATCTTCATCGCTGTCCGGAGCGCAGAGCTCACCGTGTGAGTCACTGTCCGATTAGGTTCGGCCGATAAAGCTTGATGAATGACGAAGGTGTTTGCTTCGGTCAGAGCGTCGCGCCATAACTCCGGCAACGTTGTTCTGTACTTCACTGCCCGCGTTTCTGCCACGCTATCCTCGTCAATCGACCGAAATATTCGAGCGGATCCAGGCGATGACGTCCTGCGTGTGCGTGCCAGGCACAAAGATCTCTTTGACACCGAGTTGCTTCAGCTCGACGATGTCATCCTTGGGGATGATACCACCGCCAAACACGGCTATATCAGAGGCGTTCTCTTTATCCAGCTTTTGCAAAAGTTCAGGAAAGAGGGTCATGTGAGCACCGGATAAGATACTCAAGCCGATGCAATCGACATCCTCCTGAATCGCTGCCCTAACGATGTGGTCTGTGGTCTGATGCAGACCGGTGTAGATGACCTCCATCCCTGCATCTCGCAGAGCGCGCGCTATAACTTTGGCGCCGCGATCGTGGCCATCGAGACCTGCTTTAGCTATCAGAATCCTGATGGGTCGTGCGGGCGACTCACTCTGCATCATAACATCCCTGGGTCCGTGTATATCCCGAACACCTTTCGGTACACGTCTGAGATCTCCCCCAGGGTAACCCCGACGGAAACCGCATCAATTAATATCGGCACAACGTTGCGATTCTCAATACATGTCCGTTCTACCTCGTCGAGCGCCTTTCGCCAAGCGCTCGGGTCCCGCCGTGCCTTAAATTCTCTAATTCTTTCAGTTTGTTGTCGTTCGGCAGCATGGTCTATCTTCAGGGTTGGTATCTCTTGTTCTCCACCCTCCACATAGGCGTTAACCCCTACGATCACCTGCTTACGGTCATCAACTTGCAGTTGGAACTGGTAAGCGGACTCAGCAATTTCCTTTTGCGGAAACCCCACCTCAACCGCTTTGAGCATCCCCCCGAACGCATCGATCTGCTTGATGTACTCATGTGCTTCGGCTTCAATCTCGTCAGTGAGCCGCTCGATGTAATACGACCCACCCAGGGGATCTATGACGTTTGTGACCCCGCTCTCTTCAGCGATAATCTGTTGAGTCCGCAACGCAACCCGCACTGCGTCTTCAGTAGGCAAGGAAAGCGTCTCATCCATACTGTTGGTATGCAGAGACTGAACCCCCCCGAGCACGGCTGCTAAAGCCTGCAGCGCGACCCTAGCTACATTGTTAACTGGCTGCTGGGCGGTCAGACTGACACCTGCAGTCTGCGCATGCGTCCTCAACTTACACGATGCCTCTGTTTTTGCTCCGTACCTGTCGCGCATCAAACGCGCCCAAATTCGCCTCGCCGCCCGAAATTTCGCGATCTCCTCGAAGAAATCGTTGTGAACATCGAAGAAGAACGATAATCGAGGAGCAAAGGAATCGAGCTCCATGCCACGCCCCAGACAGTGATCAACATATGCGAGACCATCTGCCAGCGTGAAGGCGAGCTCCTGAACTGCCGTCGCGCCGGCCTCCCGAATGTGATAGCCACTGATACTCACAGGATTGAACTTCGGCGCAGACCCAGCACAGAACTCGATCACATCGCATACGAGCTTGACAGAAGGTGCAGGCGGAGAGATCCACTCCTTCTGGGCGATGAACTCCTTGAGCATATCGTTCTGTATCGTTCCGCCGAGCTTGTCGAACGGAATACCACGCCGTTTGGCTAGTGCGAAGTAGAAGGCGAACGCCACCGTGGCTGTGCAGTTGATCGTCATGGACGTAGTCACCTGATCGAGGGCGATACCCTCAAATAGACGGTCCATATCATCCACGGTGGGCACGCTCACCCCTTCGCGGCCAACCTCTCCTACGGACCGCGGGTGGTCAGGGTCGTACCCCATGAGGCACGGCATATCGAACGCCGTCGAGAGCCCTGTCTGTCCCTGACCGAGAAGGTACTTGAAGCGACGATTTGTGTCCTCAGGGCTGCCAAATCCGGCAAACTGGCGCATGGTCCACATGCGCCCTCGATACATAGTCGGCTGGATGCCTCGGGTAAAGGGGAACTCCCCCGGTTGACCGAGCGATTCAGCGTAATCCACTGCTCCCCCGTTCTCCGGGGTCACCAGCTCTGGTTGTTCGCGGAAACTAATTGAGGAGAACTTCTGTTTACGCTCCCTCTGGGACGAATACACCTGCTCTCGCCATTTGGCATAAGATTGGCTCTTCAAAAACGGCGGCCTCTTGGTCATAGAGCAACGCTACTCCTTCAAAAGTTGTGTGGCTATGAGAATTCGTTGGATCTCACTGGTGCCTTCGTATATCTCCGTTATCTTGGCGTCTCGAAGATGTCGTTCTGCCGGGTAATCGGTCACATACCCATAGCCTCCGTGAATCTGGATGCCCTTGACCGCTGACATCATCGCTGTCTCAGAGGCAAACAGCTTCGCCATCGCTGCATGTCGTAGGAACTGCTTACCCTGATCCTTGCGTTTGGCCGCATCAAGGGTCAGGTACCGCGCGCTATCGATGTGACAGATCATATCGGCAAAGTAGTTCTGTATCGATTGATGCTCGCACACCATCTTACCGAACGCTCGCCGCTCTTGGGAGTACTTGAAACTATCGTCAAATGCCGAACGAGCTATCCCGACCGCCTGCGCTGCGACACCGATACGACCACCATTCAGGGTTGTCATCGCCACCGTGAACCCGCGATTCTCTTGATACAGCAAGGCCGTTTTGGGCAAGCGCACTTCATCGTACATGATACTCGAAGTCGGAGAGCCGCGAATGCCCATCTTGTCTTCGTGTTTACCTCGCGATAAGCCAGGAAGGTTCATATCGTGTACGAAAGCAGATATTCCCTTATTTCCCTTGTGGGGATCAGAGGAGGCAAAAACGACGCAGATATCGGCCTCTGGACCGTTCGTAATCCAGTTCTTTGTTCCAGTCACTATGAAATCATCACCATCACGTCTGTAGGTAGTCGCGATAGCCGCTGCATCACTTCCCGTCCCAGGCTCAGATAAGGCAAAACAGCCGAGAGCTTCTCCTGATGCGAGCCGCGGAAGAAAGTACTCCTTTTGCTCCTGCGTGCCATACTCCAAGATCGGCGATACACACAATGAGGTGTGTGCACTGACGATGATTCCCGTGGAGGCGCAGGCTGCTGAGAGTTCCTCGATGATCAGCGCATATGCGACCGTTGACAGCCCTGCTCCTCCGAACTCCGCGGGCACGATAGCTCCCATCAAACCGAGAGCACCCATTTTGGGGAGCAGCTCACGCGGAAAGTAGTGTTCTCGATCAATCTTCGCTGCGAGTGGTGCTACCTCTTTTTGAGCGAATGCACTAGCTGTATCACAGGCAAAAGCCTCCTCCTCCGAGAGATCAAACGCAAAGCTGTCCCGCCACACCATAGATTCCTTACCTCACCGACCCTTGAAAACCGGTTTTCTCTTCTGCAGGAATGCCTCCATCCCCTCCGCTCGGTCTGCGCTCTCGAAGAGTCCGAGGAACTCCTCGACTTCGAGTCTCAACCCGGAGAGGAGCAAAGACTCGTGTGCCCGATTGATCACCCGCTTGGCTCCCTGCACAGCCAAGGGTGCCTTCGAACAGATCGTAGCCGCCCAGCTCTTGGCCTCCTGCATCAGACACTCGTCGGACACGACCTTATCGACGAGCCCCAAGATTCGCGCTTCCTCGGCAGAGACGAGCTCGCCAGTGTAGCACAATCGTCGCGCAGCGCCGATGCCACAGCGCTGAATCAGTCGTTGTGTCCCACCGAATCCAGGGATAATTCCGAGATTGACCTCTGGCTGCCCGAGCTTGGCGCCCTCGCTGCAAATAATCAGGTCGCACGCAAGCGCAAGTTCGAGACCCCCACCGAGTGCGAATCCGTTGACTGCGGCGATTACCGGTACCGCGAGGGTCTCTATCATGCGCATGGTACGCTGCCCCAGTTCCACATAATCCGCTAGCGCACGGGGACCGAGCTGTGACATAGAATTAATGTCGGCACCTGCGACAAAAGCTTTTGGGCCGCTCCCCGTGATGATCACCGCGCGCAGCGACTCATCGCGTGAGAGCGCAGTCAGTTCGAGTACGATTCCCTGCAGCACATCTGGGTTTAGGGCATTCAAACTTTCCGGGCGGTGGATGACGATAGTTGCGATCTCAGCGTCCCGCACCAATTGAACGTTCTTCTCTTCCATAATACTGCCCATCTTGCCTTCACCGGACCGTTTCAACTTGTTTCCGAATAGGATAGCCCCGTTCCTGCCAAGCTGCCACCACTTTGTGCGCATGGCTACGGATAAAAAAACAGGCTCTTCGTGGACTCAAGTGGGTAGGACTCAGTGTTATCCCGACGTGAACGTGCCCGTTATCACCCACTCGAAAACACGATGAGCCAAAAAACAATGCCTTCGAGAGCTTACTTGCCTAGCCGGGTGGCCATAGCATGGGGCGCCCCCCCAAAAGATGGAAGTGCAGATGGGAGACCGTTTGGCCTCCGTCATGGCCAATGTTCGTAACCAGTCGATATCCCCCTTCTGCCAATCCCTCCTTGCGAGCTATCTCTGCAGCCGCGAGCAGGACCTCCCCCATCAGAGAGGCATCCTCGGGTAATAGCGCCTCGACACTCGAGATCGGCTTCTTGGGAATGACCAGAACATGTATCGGCGCCTGTGGGTTAATATCGCGGAATGCGATCACGTTATCCGTCTCATGAACGATCTGAGCCGGAATTTCTCGTCGTATTATCTTGCCAAATATCGTGTCTCCCCCAAACTTCATTGTTCCTCCTGCTGTCGATAATTCACCCTAACATACCCTGAAATTAGTACGAGACCCTCTCTATGACTCCTACTCCCTGGGCGCCGTGGCAGAACGCACCATCACACGTTGTAGGCCAGCGTCTCCACCGCTAATTCCTCATCCGAGGAGCGCACAACGGCGCTCCCTGTTCGCTCGTCGTAATCCACCTGAATGAGGTGCTGGACGCCATCTTTAACGTCATCGAGATGCGTAATTATCAAGATCTGCTCGAAGCGATTACGTAACTTCTCGAGAAGCGAGAGCACGTTGCCCCTCCTACCCTCATCCAGGGAACCGAACACCTCGTCCAACATGAGAAGAGAGAAATGCTGTCCCGCGCGCTCAGCCAACATATGTGACAGTGAGATGCGCATACACAGGTTGAGAATATCCTCCTCTCCCCCACTGATAACGCGCTTTGGTTCCCCATCTTCGACGACTGTGGGGGTGAAATCATCATCGAGCTCTACCGCCGAGTATCGACCATCTGTCAAATCAGCGAGATACTCACTGGCCAGCTCCGCCATCCGCGGACGGATGGTAGTATTCACGAATTTACGGAAGTCTGTGAGAATTCTATCGCATTCGTCAAAGATACGTACCTCGCGCCGTAGCTTGTCGACCTCCGCCCGACGTTCGTCGAATTTGAAGAGGTCGTTCTTGCTACGCTCGACCAAGGCCTCTTTCGTGTTGACCTCACCTTCCAGGCGCACCCGTTGCAGACGAACCACTTCGAGCATACGCTGAGCCGCATCGTGTGCCCCCTTCTCGCGAAGATACTCGTCCTCGGAGAAACGCAACTCCGCCATTCGCTCTTGGGCTCGAAGCATGTTGTCTTCGGCTACCTTGATATCGACCTCGAGCGTTCTCTGCTCTTCTTCGATTGAGAGCAGCTTGGATTGCAGTTGTTCGCACGTGTTGAGCTCTATCAGCTTGGATTCAAGGTGCGCGAGACGATCCTCCACGCTGGCACGCTCCACCTGCAAAACCGAGATCTCTGCCGGCAGCTTCTCGGCCTGCTCGAGAGAAGAGTCCACCTCCCGAATCATCGCATTCAACGTGCGCTTTTCGTCCGAGAAATGCACGAGCACCTGCTCGAAGGAGTCCCCTAACTCCTGCCCACAGGTCGGACACTCTCCCCCTGTTGACAACTTCTCGAACTTCGTGGCCTTGCTGTCGAGCTGCGCGAGCTGCTGCTTCAAGGCATCACGTTGAGCAGTAATTTTTGATACCTCTCCTCGCCAGGCAAGTTCAACCTCTCGTAACTTGCTGGCAACTAGCTCCCGCGTGTTCTTCTCGATGGATACGCGCTTACGCAATCCGTTGAGCGCCTCGCTGAGATTATGCTCCCCTGCCAGCGGCTTTAGGGCACGAGCAAGCTCCTCCTTCGTCAATGCATGGGCATCCGAGAGCACCGCAACTCGTTTGATACGCTCTTCATGGCGCACCTTGTAGGCCTGAACACCTTCTCTCTCCTTCACGAAGCGTGCGCGGAGATCCTCTAATTTCACCATTTTACCCCGTAGGGCATGAAAATCGTCTTCTGCCTTTTGAAGGGATCGCGCAACCTCGCCGTGCTTTTCCCGGATCTCGAGGAGCTCCTGTTGCTCTCCGTGCAAGCGCTGTTCGAGATCTTCACGTGTGCCGACACTGGCCTCGAAACCTTGCAGAATAGCCCTCTTTTCTTTGCGATCCGTCCTGAGCAGGTCCTGAACCTCTTCGAGTCGATCGTAACCCATCATGCGAACGATAAACTTTTCCCGCTCCGTCGCACCTTTTTTACCACTGAGAAATTCCAGCCCCTTCTGCTCAGTGCAGTAGGTAGAGACGAATTCCTCGTACGACATACCTACGATAGAACTGATGCGCGTAGAAACATCACGATTCCCGGCCGCTACGGGTGTGGACTCACCACCAACAAAGAGCGAAGCGTCCGACAAAGTGCGCTCGATACGGAAGATGACACCGTCGTGTTCGAGCGCGAGAGAGACCTTCAGGTCTTGCTCTCGTTTCCCGCGACCCGTTCGGATCGGCGCTGTCCTCGTGCGTACGTCCTCTACTTTACCGCGCAGAGCACGTGAGCCGAAGAGCGCAAAACCGATCGCTTCGACGATGGTGGTCTTACCCGAACCGTTCGAGCCTACTACACCTACCAACCCGTCAGGAAACACGACCTCACTCGACACGTGCTGCCGAAAGAGCTGCATCGAGAGGCTACGAAGCTTCATACTTTGCCTCTATCTTGGCCAGATACACCTCCAATGTTCGAGCGATCTCGTCATGCGAGATGCCCGGCACCTCCCCCCCCTTGCTGAACTCGAGAAGTTCATCTCGGAGTAACCCACGCCCCGCAACACCTATGGTCGCCGTACTGACGGAGGTCGCAGCAAAAGAGATATCGAGGGTCAAGTTGAGCGCCTTTGCCCTGAGTGCCCGAAGTTCACGGTGATCCAAGTTTCGGTAGCATTCGCGTGAAACACCCTTGATCTCCAGCCGCACTATCTTTCCTTCGATCCCGCCGGCGATACTCTCGGTCCTTTCGGCGATGCGCTTGGTTAACTCCTGTGGTTCCAAAGGTGCAGCATCTATCGGCTCTAAAACCACTATTTCGCGCGGAGATGTGAGTGGATGGAAGGTACGCTTACCAGACGGGAGCATCACCTCGAGAAACCCTTTGAGCTCCGATGCTTCACTCCAGATATTAGCGGATGTGTGTTCGACCGCGCCAGAGTATGCCGCATTCAACCCTACTACTCTCTGCACATGCACGTGCCCTAAAGCGATGTAATCCCACTCGTGAGGAGCCAGCGCCTTGAGCTCTAGTTCGACCCCTCCGAAATCACTGATCCACCGCTCGTTAACCTGCGCATGAACGACCAACACATTGTACGTAAACCTATCATCAGCCCGCAGCGAGAGCTTCTCACGCTCAAGGAGTGCTGCATGCGGGAGACACGTGATCGCCAGATCTCGCTCCCTGAAGGAGAAAACCTCGAAACCAGACTCAGCTACGTATACCCCCTCGATCTCAGAGAAGAGCTGCAAAACCGAGCCCGTATCCGTACGCCTGGGAGTTTCGTGATTACCAGCGATGACCACCACGGGGGCCCCAGTCTCTCGCGCCAGACGCCGCAGCTGTCTGAAGCAGAAGGTCACATTTGCATTCGAAGGACGCACCGCATGGAAGAGATCCCCAGCTATGATAGTTACATCCGGCTTCAACGATATGATTCGGCCAATAGCTTCCTGGAAAGCGAGATTGACGTCTGTTTCGCGTTGGTTGATGCCGGCCTTCGTGAGCTTGTTGTAGCGCCGGTAACCCAGATGAACGTCTGCCATATGACAGATGCGGAGATTCGGTTTCTTCTCGGAAACGGCGCGTGCAGTCATAACAGAACGTCGTACGACCACTTACGTAGTGGCGCTAAAGGGGAAGGGGCGCATGAGCCCCTGTTCGTTTCCGAATGTAGTCGATACGGAGGGTAAGTTCAATGCAGAGCAGGCTCGATATCGGGTCGTCAGTTCAGGGCTGGCAAGGCTCTTGCAAGGGGACCTACCGGTAGCACCTTGAGCACCAAGTGGTGATAATTTGTGCAAGGAGATCAATGGTCTTGTATATTTCAGCCCTCGATCATTCCCGCAACGCTACGCAGGAGTTGCATAGTAATGTCCGAGTACTACCGGAGGGCTCTGTACTTCTCGGTGTACTGAAGTCAGTGGAGAGCGAACTGAACAAACGCGATCTTCTTGGCCTCAGAGGGCACAACTCGTTCCCTTTGTGGTTCCTGGCCGAGACCGAGCGCAATATATTTTTGTGGCGCAACGGAAAGAGCTTGGACGACCACCGGGACTACACATTTTGGATAGATGTGCCCGCACTGATCGCCAAGAGGCGTGAGCAACTCAGCAAACCTCGAGGCTTCAATCCCTTCATTAACCCTCTCGGGGGCTCGCTCCCGATGAGTGAGCGCTCAATTGACGAAGAGATTGAATACCTCGACACCTTTGAGGATCTCTCCGCCACGATCCTACGCCAAGCCGAGGCCCTCAGCCATGCCAGCGAAACCGTGCGTATCGAGCTGTGTGGTGGGACGGATACGCGCACTCCTGTAGTTTTACCAGCGGAGCCGCCGCAGAAGGTTGTGCGTGGTATAGCCAACTAACGTAAAGAACACCTACCCGCTCCCTTATCGTACCCTGTTTTTCCCGTTCCAGAAGTACGTTACTCTAGGGAAGCGAGGCAAAACCCCTCCCTGCTACGAAAGCGGATCTTGGGCCGCTCTTCAATTTTCACGATGGGAAAAAATCCTCAATGTATCGCAGCGGATACATCTGCGGTTTTTCCCCATCGTTAAAATTGAATATCAACCCAACCTCCACTTTCTCGCTACGGGTAGGTTTTGCCTCGCTTCCCTAGGAGCGTGAGGAGAAATCTATGAACGAGTTCGAAGCTGACCCCTTGGTTCTTGAAACGGTTGAACGAATCAGTGGATCGGTCATCCCCCGCTATCAAGACGAATCGTACTACAACACCGTCCCCCGAGAGCTCTTCAGCTCGTTGTGCCAGGCCGGTCTTGGTGGCCTCGCCATTCCCGAGCACCACGGTGGCATAGCAGCATCGGCAAGCACCTGTGCGGCTGTCTTCGAAACGATGTCGAGATACGATCTCGGGCCTGCGATATTCGTATCGGTACACACGATGGTTGCAGGCTTGATCTCTCGATTTGGAAGTGAATACCAACAAGCCTCTCTCCTTCCCAAACTCGCTTCTGGAGAGTACCTCGCCGCATTTGCACTCACTGAACCTCAAGCAGGCTCGGATGCCGCAGCCCTCTCGACAGAGGCTAAAGTCGAAGGCGAGTGCTTCGTGCTTCGCGGAAACAAGTGCTATATCACCAGCGCCGGATTTGCCGACCTCTACCTCGTATTTGCCCGAACCTCGAACGGCGCGAATAACGAGATATCTGCTTTCTTGGTTCCTGCCAATACAGCGGGGCTTTCGATCGGTAAACCGGAAAAGAAGATGGGGTGCGAACTCTCTCCGATCGCATCACTCTTCCTCGAAGATGTTCGCGTTCCGGCGTCGGCTCTGCTCGGACCACTTCACGAGGGATTCAAGGTTGCTCTCTCGGGCCTCTCCGGTGGTCGGGTAAACATCGCCGCATGTGCAAATGGAATCGCGGCGACTGCTATAGACCTCACCATCAAACACCTCAAAGAGCGGCGCCAGTTTGGCAGAGCTCTAGCTGAGTTCCAAGGGCTCCAGTTCATGGTAGCCGAGATGTACTCCAAACTCCGCGCAGCCCAGCTCCTAACGATGGAAGCAGCCCGCGAACTGGATGCACAACGGCTCGGAACATCGCTCTTCAACACCAAGCTCTCATCTTCGGTGGCTAAGTGTTTCGCCACCGACGCAGCGATGTCGATTACGACCGATGCGGTGCAGCTTCTAGGTGGTGCTGGATACATGAAGGAATATTCGGTCGAACGACTCATGCGTGAGGCCAAAATGCTCCAGATCGTGGAAGGAGCGAACCAAGTTCAGCGTATGATCATTGCCCGCGAGCTGCTGTGAGCAGTCTGTACCTGCGTTCGTTCAACCTGAAGAATTCCATCTGCCCTCACACCCGGGAGGTATAATTGTTACGGGTCCGAATATTCAGGGAGCATTGTAGTCTCTCGGCGCTTTCACCAAAGTGAGGAAGCGGCGCATATCTATCGAACCACCACAGATCACCAAAGCTGTGTGTAGATCCCGAAAACGCTCCTGCTCCTTGAGATACGCAGCCACCGCAAGCGCCCCTGCGCCCTCCACTACCAAGCGGTGTTCAAAGAAAAGGTATCTCATAGCAGCAACGATCTCCTCCTCCTCGACGAGTATCCACTGATCAATTAGCGCTCGACACAGATCGATAGTTATCGAACCACTCTCTATCGATCCAGCGGTACTGTCGGAGAGCGTGGGAAGAAAGGCTCTATACTCGTCGGGGGTTCCCGAGAGCTCATCGAACATCGCTGCAGAGTTCGACGGAGAAACTGCAACGATTCTGATATCCGGTTTGAGAGCTTTCGCGTAGGAAGCTACACCAGACAGCAATCCACCCCCTCCGACTGCGATAAAGAGCTGTTCCACTTCGGGGAGCTGTCTGAGTAGCTCTATGGCCACCGTCCCCTGTCCAGCTATGATGTGCGGATTGTTGTACGGGGAGACGAAGGGCCGACCACTCTCCGCTGCATGCGCGAGCGCCGCGCTCTCGGTTTGTCCGTAATCTTCTCCCACGAGTCGGAGAGTTACTGGAAAACGCTCGAGCTCTCGTTTGCGCGAGGAATCGACACTTTCTGGTAGGAAAATAGTGGCGTTCACTCCATACACCTGCGCTGCATACGCAACACCGAGGCCGTGATTACCGGCTGAACACGCAATGATCCCTCTCGCACGTTCTTCGTCGCTCAACTGGGCAATACAGTTCAATGCACCACGCACCTTGAAGGAGCCGGTTACCTGCTGGTGTTCACACTTGAGCCACACAGTTCCTTCTCCCGTCTCGAGGTCAGGAGCATGTTCGAGCGCTGTCTCCCGCACATAGTCTCGTATGCGAGCCTCTGCGTGACGGGTCATTTCGTGACCCGTGAAGATCTGAGTGTGCGCTCCAGTCGTCATGGAAAATTGTACAGCCGAATCAATGCTCGCCTACCTGCCAATCGAGCTCGCGAACTCTACGTGCTCGAACCTCTGCTGTGCAGAGACCGTGGTTACTGAGTCCCCCCTGACGTAAAACTCGTACTGTCCATCGGAACTCACCGAGAGAGGGAGCTCTCCCGCCTCGAACGTCAAGAATCCACACAGCGCAATCAGCGACAGGTAAAGCAGCGCACTCCCCCCGAGGATGAAGCGCTGAGCTGTTGGAGACCACTCGATACCCTCTACCGGTTCCTGTGGTGCCTCGCACGTAACGAACAGCTCCTGATGAAATCGCATGCGGTAACACGTCTCACACAGCTTGGTCTCGCTTCCATCTGCCAAACCACATTGGTAGCAACCACTCATACTTTGCCCTCGTAGATACCAGAGTCGGAACTATCGGATTGGGGCTTTAACAGGCTGTGTGCGTAGACGGATGACGAGACCCGCCACGTTCACACCCTATCATCTTTAGACGCTACACCCAGGTTGTGCCTTGGTCGAGAAAAAAATAGCGCTTCCGAGTTTTTCAGTGGTTAAAAGCAGTGTATTTCACAAGGAGGCTCCTTTGATCAATTGCTCCAGCGTCCAAGTGAGCAAAGAGGACAGAGAGGCAAATAAGGGGGGTATCATACCGGGTTTTCTATGCTTCTTACCCTCGCTGTGCTCCCGTTCTCTTTGTTACGCTCCCTTCTTTTTGGATAGCCCCGCCCAGGGGCTGGGTTTATTAGCATGCGACACGGACAAAAATCTGAATATTTCATGCGGTTATCCAGAAAGATAGCAAGCTCATACGAGACAGCCAGAACGAGGCTAAAGTGAAGGTAGAACAAAAAAGCTCCAAAATATGCAGCTACTCTCCCTGCGTCCGAAAAGAAAGAGTAAGGAGATAGGTTGATCGCACCACGCATCACCCTCTCCTGATTAGATACCTTTGTAAGGATATAAAGGGGAAGTATGTCGTACGGAGACGCACGCTACCAGACTAAGAGGATCTCAATTGGGGGTGTGAAGGCATCGAGCGCTACGCCCTGCGCCTCCTCGCAGTCACCACAGCCCACTAATAGTAGCCAAACAGGCGCGCCGGTGGCATGTCACCGCAGCGGGCTCATACCGGCCAAACCGATTACAGCGAATCCGTACACGACAGCGCGAAAGATTCAAACCTTTGCGGAGCCGCTACCCGATTCCGACCCTCAGCCTCCCGCACCGGAGTTTTCTTACGGGCACGCGCAGGCAGCAGCTCAAACGACCAATGCACACCACGTCGGTGCCTGCCGTATCTACGAACTGGCGGAGAAGTACGTAAACGTTTTTCAAAGTCATGCCGCAGCTCAGATGACACCGGAGCAGCGCCAGGCGTTAGTGGTAGAGGTTGCGACCTTCTACTCGGCTCCTTTCAGAGCTGGCAGACTCGAAGCACTCGTGAGCGCCTTTGACGTCTGACGCGCACGCATCAGGTCAGCACTGCTGACTACCAATACACTGCATAGCCTCAATCGGGCCGTAACACACGCCGTCGAAATTCATGTAGATTCGCGAGCTGCCTGTATTCGTACGAGCGATGGAAGCTACTCTGCTACCATTGAACGGAGTACCAGCCCCACATCCAATACCTGCGTAGTATCGAGCGGCCCACCCCGCCCCACGCGAATAAAGACCCAATTTCGCGACGACACGTCCGGAGCTGTCTAGGGCTTCTATACAGCCTGGATACGGTCCGCGTGCTCCCATGCGCAGAACCACTCCGATGGTGTTTCGTCGAATGTCTGTGAAGTGAGTAGACCCTATGGTCTTGTAGATGTGACCACTTGGCCATCCTACCGTCTGCGAACACTGCGAGATCGGTCCCCCGTCAGAGCCCCCTCCGCCGGAATTATCACCGCCTCCGTTATCCGGCTTCGAGGTTGTCGGCGCTCCGAGAGTATTGACGTTTATCTCATCGACAGGAATACCAGCGAGATTAGTTGTGCCTACGACCTCACCCCGACCGGGATGAAAGATACCCGATTCACTCTCGCCCTCGAAAAGGATCTCGTAGTCCTCACCCGGGGAAAACTGACCAACCACGGAATCCCCTGTGCCCTCAAAAGGCACATTCCCAACCTCTACACCCGCGAAGGTGTATATTCGAATCTCGGTTCCCTGCCCCTTCTGCACCTGGAAACCGAGCAGATCCTCGCCTGTCGACTGTCGCACAGGAAACGCTCGGGGCCTTGTCCCGGCACCTGCAAATTTGGGGAGTCTGAGGAATTTGCGCACATCACCGGTCACCAGATTCCTCATCTGGGCCATTGACCGATTGCCCCTTCCTTTCCCAATCAGTCCCAGTGAGTCAATCACCCCATCGAGACTAGCGTAAAAGGCCCGGTCTCCCGCTTTTCCGAAGACAACGCTCGTCTCGTTGACGGACTCACTGGTGAACATGTCGTATCGAATCTGCCATTCCGCCTTGCCTTGTGTGAGCCGAACTACGGCCGCATCGGAGGTGCCGTTACCGTTAAAATCGGCGCCGGATACGACGAGGTCGCCCTTCTTTCCGAAGGTGCGCTCGAACTTCTCCCCCTTATCATCCAAGATCGACCACACTATCTCCTCGGAACCCGTCTTCAACGAAACTACACCGATCTGTGTTCCCGAGCCTAGCCAACGGGCCATTATCAGGTGGTCGCCCTCCTTTCCGATGCTTCCAAGACTCTTTGTTTCACCAGTGCCCGATAAAACCGCTTTCCATGTCAGAGATTTGTCACCTGCTACCTCCACCTGAACTCTATCCGACTTTGAGTCCCCGTCGAAATCGGACGGTACTCCCGCGAAAGCGGAAAGCGACCACAGGAGAGAAATCATTGAAAGGACGAGAGATCTGCGCATGGCTCACCTGTATTTGATTAACGACTGACAACGCGGAATCGGCCGGTGTCGTACTACGATACAAACCTTACCTCCGCCACCTTTTCAAGTTAACTTCAAGCTTCGTGCCAGACGAGTAAAACAGTGTGACGCCCTTCACAGCATATCCTCACTGTTGCGCCCTCCAAGCTGCGCCGCTCGGAGAGCGTTCACCACTGCGAAGAGATCTATCCCTTCCTGAACCACAGCCCCGGCAACTGGAGAGAGAAGTCCAAAAGCGGCAAACAGCATACCAACTACACTGAGCGTCATTCCGCCAATCGCACTTTGGAGAGCCACTCGGCGCATGTGCCTACTGATGTGTAGGAACTGGTCGACCTTCCGGAGCGATGGTTCTAGGATGACAGCACCTGCTGCCTCGGAGGTAATCTCGCTTCTCGGGCCAAAGGCAATTCCCACACTGGCAGCCGCGAGCGCTGGAGCATCATTTATCCCGTCCCCAAGGTAGAGCGTTCGTGACTTTGCGGACTCGGTGCGCACAATCTCCACCTTCTCCTCCGGAGATTTTCCGCTGAAAACTCTCGCTATTCCGATCTGGCTGGCTAGGTACTGAACCTCCGTATCCCGGTCGCCCGAGAGTAGGATCACCTCTCGGAAACCGTGCTGCGGCGCCAGATGTGCCACGAAGCTCCTACTCTCTGGGCGGGCTTCGTCGCGAAAGCGCAGTAGTCCCCGAGCTTCACCATCGACCACCACAATGCACTCCAACCCCGCCGTGCTCGTGCCAAAAAGACCGGCAACTTCCGTTGCCATCTCCTTTCTCCCCGTTATAGCTACGAGATGCCCCTGTACTCGACCAGAAAGGCCCCTCCCTGGTAGCTCGCTCACGTCGAAGGCCTCTGGAACCACCAGCCCGCGCGCCTTGGCAGCATCCAGGACTGGTTGAGCGAGTGGGTGCTTCGAGTACTGCTCGAGACCAGCCGCGAGTCGCAATATCTCCTCCTCCGTGATCCCACTCGCCTCTACCGAAACGAGCTCAGGCTCACCCATGGTAAGGGTACCGGTCTTGTCGGTGATAAGCACGTCGCACGAATATCCGCGCTCCAAAACGATCGGATCCTTTATGATGATACCGCGCCGCGCACACCATGAGATCGCTCCGATGATAGCTACAGGAATGGCGATAATGAGTGGACATGGAGTCGCGACGATCAGCACGGCGAGAAAGCGGGTCGGATTGTCAGATCCGTACCACGCCACAATCGCGATCAGCACTGCGAGAGGCGTGTACAGGGTACCCAATCTATCCGCTAAACGCCGCATTCGCGGTCTACGCTGCCGCGTCGCATCCATCACCGTCATGATTTTGATGTAGCGAGAATCAACAGCCTTACGGCTTGCTCGTATTACAACAACCCCCTCACCGTTAATCGCTCCAGATATTACCTCGCACCCCGGGGTTTTCGAGATTTTGTAGGGCTCGCCCGTCAGATACGATTCATCCATCGATGAACGCCCCTCGATTACTACTCCGTCTACCGGGCATAATTCGTGTGGTAACACCACGACCTCGTCACCGACCTCGACCTCTCCGGCCGGGATCTCCTGAATTTGTTGCGCTGCTCGTCGATGTGCTATCTGGGGCATACGCTTCGCCAGGGCGTCCAGTACCGACGAAGCGCGTCGCATTGCAAGGTCCTCGAGAGCTGTTCCCCCCGAGAGCATCAGCACCACGATTGCACCTGCAAGATACTCACCCAACATAAGAGCCGTAATTATGGATAAACCGGCCAACAGGTCCGATCCGAAGTTTCCCTTCCACATTCCGTGCATGAGTCGTGCGACTAGAATGCTGCCCCCGAAAATCACAACGGTCAGGACGGGATACTCGGAGACCGGCTCGGATACGTCGAATAGGTAGCGGAACAGAAGTGTGCCAAAGATGCCGTTGAGTGCGGCCAGCGCTATGATGGCATTCAGATGTTTCATTTGCTTCGCTTTGGAAGTATACGAGTTCTGAAGCCTAAGTACAAAGGATCGATTATGAACACAGTTATCAAGGACGTAATGACCCCTACCCCTTTTACAATTGGTGACGACCAACCGGTATCTCGGGCCAAGCACGAGATGGTCGTGCGAGGCATTCGCCATATCCCGGTTCTCCATGCAGGGAAGTGTGTCGGTCTCGTGAGCGACAGAGATCTGAAATTAGTTCATGATATCGAGAGCCATCGAGGTGAGTCGTTGATGGTAAACGATGTATGCAGCTCGGATGTATACACCGTATCTCTCGACGAGTCGGTCAAGCACGTAGCTGCTCACATGGCGGAAACGGGCTTTGGCTCAGCTGTGGTGGTGAACGAACAGGGGAAAGTCGTGGGGATATTCACGGTAACTGATGCATGCAGACTCCTCTCCGAGCGTTTGTGAGAGAAGGCAGCTCAAGGGGGAGTAGCACTCTCCCCCTTGAGCTCTTTGACCCCTGTTTTGATGCGCCCTACTTAGAGCGCACAAACAGCCCTGCTACGGGGATTTTTGCTCGACGCGCCCGCTGAGTGACGACACCTCGTAGGTCTCGAGAACAGGCTGCCTGGGACAGATTGGGCAGCTTTGTGCCTTTGTCCGCCCTTGCGAAGAGCGGAGCAGTAGCATCTCTTCCCAGACCTGCTTGTGCCAAGTACGTGATAATGGCGCTCGTAGCGCTGCTTTTCAGCTTAATCCTTATTGGTGCTGTTCCTTGCTTGAGAACAACTGCAAGAGTGCCGCCATTCGGATTGAAATCCGCAACTTTCACATTCACCAAGGCTCCCAGCGGCATGGCCCGCTGCGTCAGCACCGCTAGGATCGCTTGGTCTCGCACATCCAGCACGGTCGGATTAGGCGCACTTTTCAGAAGGGCCTTACGAGCTCTGGCAGAAAATTTGAGACTTTTTCCCTTCCCTTGCTCACCTGCGGGACAGAAAACAAATATTCCGGTCCCTGGTGTCAATTGAGGCGGAGGTGTTTCCTGAGGTACCTCTCGATCCGGAGGTCCACTGGGGTCATCACCCCCACCACCGACATCGTCTGGATTGGGTGTCGGTGTTGGAGCGATGATCCCCTGTCGGTCGGGGCTCGTGAGTGGGCACAATCCGACGTCGGACTCCTGGACAGCTGTCGGGATTGAGCTACCCGACGATGGCGTGGCGCGGATGGTAAAATTGTCGATACGCACACGACCATTCACCTCGCCGACGAAAACACCAAACGCATCGACCGTTCCCGTCGTCGGCAAGTTCGCGTTGTAGGACAATGGGAGCTCGGGTCCTAAATCTCCAACGACTGCTACGGCGCCGTATTTCAATCCTGCGGGAAATACACTTACAGTTTCCCACGCGACCCCACCGTTGGACTGTGCGGTGGCCTCTTCAGAGATATACCACACCCCGTCTATTTGAAATGCAAGCTGAGTACGATTAGGCGCACCAGATTGATTGATTCCACTGAGTCGCTGCTCATACGTCACCTCGGTACCTGGGTCGGAGAGTAAGGCTGCATTGAAAGTGAACTCACGAGTGAGTATCGTCAGTCCAAATGTGGGCCGGAACCAGAAACTGTACCCCTGGGCCAAGCCTTCGGGGTTGCTGTTCACCGAGCCTCCAATACGCGGCGTACCAAACGAAAACACCTTCAAGTTGCTGAACTTGGCTTTGGGAAGACCGCTTTTGAGCCCGTACCATCCAGCATCATCGGCCGCGAGAGCCCCGACGCTGCCGGTGCAAAAGCCGAACGTCTCTTTGTATACCACGGGTGGCTCCGCAAGCGCAGTGCTGCGCCCCCCAAGAAGTGTAACCAGCGCGGCTAATACCAGGGGCACCATGCGGCGTGAGTGGGTGGGTGGGTTGGTCTTCATATACATCATTCCTCTGAAAGCTCCAGCAAAGACGGGACAATGGGGTGTGGTGTAACGCCGAAGGAGCGAAACTGGAATGATTGTGGTCACATCGAGATTGAGGCGACGGTTTTCGTGAAGGAGAGAGGAGTTCTACCTTTTGTCTTCAGGTTCCTGCTCGAGAAACCCGCTCACACCACAAGAGAAACTCTTGGTTCCCCTCGGTGCCAAGGATAGGAGACGGCTCGCTTCCACGAAACGTGAGCCCTAGAGAGGGAAGAAACTCGACGATTTTTCGAACGACCCTCTCATGTACCGAAGGATCTGTTACGATTCCACCCTCTCCCACATCTTCGCGTGTAGCTTCGAATTGCGGTTTGACGAGAGCGACTATAGTCGCTCTCTCACCCAGCCACTTGCAAACGGCCGGAAGGATCTGCGTCAATGAGATGAAGGATACATCGATAGATACGAACGAGATCTTCTCGGGGAGCTCCTCGAGGTAGCGTGCATTGGTGCGTTCCATCACCACCACCCGTGGGTCGGTGCGGATCCGCCAATCGAGATCTCCATATCCGACATCGATCGCATAGACCTTTTGAGCGCCGGAGCGAAGCAAAATATCTGTGAAGCCACCGGTGCATGCTCCGACGTCCGCACACACGTCACCTTGCACCGAAAGTGCAAAGTGTTTGATTGCTGCCTCGAGCTTGAGGGCACCCCGCCCTACGAATTCGCGGCGTGGTGTAACTGAGACTGAAAGCTTGTCCTCGGTTATAGACCCAGGCTTGTCGACAACTTCACCTCCGACACGCACAAGTCCCGCACGAATGTGTCTTTCGGCTGTATCCAGATCCGGGCATAGCCCATCCCGTACCAGTCGCTCAACCAATGTGCGTTTCTCTTTAGCCTTGGACCCCATGGATGCAAGTATGACACATCCATGGGTTCAAGTCCCTCGTCAAAGGAGGCCAGCCCAGCGTCGCGGATGACCTGCGAGTCGCCTCACTTCGTTAGACCACTCGAGGCGACTCCTGCTGCCACCCGCGCGACTCAAAGCCCGCCTCCTCTTCGACCACACGCTTGAATCGCTCCAGGTCTTCCCGAATCTGACGCCGAGGATCATCGCCAAGCAGCTTTTTCACGACATCACGGAGCGCCTCGCGAATTGGCTCGTATTGAAGGGAGACCTTCACCTCCGTAGCACGTCCACCTTCGAGTGGGAGGAATCCTACTGCGCCCGAGTGTCGTACCGGCGATCCCTCCTCCGAACGCCACGCCAGGTGGTGCCCTGGTACATCCTCGATGATCTCTGCATTCCACTCGACCTTTCGACCTAGCGGACCTCGAGCTACCCAACGAAAACGCTTACCGTCCAAGGGAGATATAGATTCGATGTGATGCAAAAACCGCGGAATGTTCTCGAATCTTCTCCAAACCGAATAAACGGTCTGCGGATCCCTGTCGATGGTCACAGTGCGTTGAACCCTTATACTCGGGCGACCCACACGTTCCTCGGCAGTATCTATATTCAACATATTGTACAGCCAACTAAAGCCTGTGCTCCCGCGGTAGAGTAGATTTGCTCCTACCAGGCTTTCGATTAAACCGCCCACTCCACGACGACGCAGCCCATCAAGCACCATGAATCCCCCCGCGATCGCAGATGCTCCTCGCTCTCTACGCCCGACATTCTCCTTGATGTACTCTCGAAGGTACCCCCCACGAAAGCTACGATTACCCCTCAGTGAACGTTCGACCATAGTCATAGTGAAATCTCCAGAGCACTATCCGTTGAAACGATTGCCCGCATCACCTGTCGCTTCGATGCAAGACATGAAATAGCGAGATATCAACAACGGTCGCATGTCGACATGAGAGGAGTCACCGTGGTGGGTAGGCTGCTTGAGAAACTATCTCCCCCAAGGCGCTCACCTGAGTAGGTCGAGACTGCATAGTACCGTTTGAGAGCTAGGGCCTCTCATGAGACTGTCAAGATTGCAGACGCTCGGCATAGAGGAGTTTATTGTCTTTTAAGGCGCATCTTGGCTCCACCAGGATTGCACCTGCCCGGCTATTCTCATTCATTTTTTCAAAAATGAATGAGGCTGGGTTTAACTTTGCCAACTTTTCCGAGCAGAGGTTTTTACACAAGGTTCTACACTCCCCTGCTCTCTACATCTCGGCTTCGACCGCCTTCATGGCCCTTCCGGCTCAACCGCTTCCCGTGCCATACTCGGGCCCAGCATGGAGGTACGCCTTATGAAGCCACTTGATCTCACAAAATCACTTCTCTCTGCGGTCGCCGCACTCTTTCTGTGCGCCCCTGTCGGCCAGGCCGAGACGAGCCTCAAGATCGTGTCGAGCCTTCCCAAAACAGGGAGCTCTAATGCCCAAGCAACCAGTATTTCGAACGGAATCAGGCTCGCCCTCAAGGAGGTCAACAGCCGGGTAGGCGACGTTACCCTCCAGTATGAGGACTGGGATGATTCATCGCCGGCTCGAGGTAGCTGGGACCCAGCGGTTGAAGCGGCAAATGCCGACAAGGCGATTCAGGATCAGTCGGTTGTAGCCTATGTGGGCCCCTACAACTCAGGCGCTGCAAAGATCAGCATGCCCAAGCTCAATCAAGCCGGACTACTGATGGTGTCGCCAGCAGCGTCATGGCCCGGGCTCACCAAGCCAGGACTGGGAGAGCCGAACGAACCCAGTATTTATCGCCCGACCAATAAGGTGACCTTTTTCCGTGTCGTACCCGCAGATGATCTGCAGGGCGATGTTGGTGCGAAATGGGCGCAAGAGCTCGGCGTTACATCCGTATACATACTTCACGATGGCGAGCTGTACGGTAAGGGAGTTGCCACGATGTTCAAGAAGGCCGGAACTGCCCGTAACTTCTCCATTCTCGGATTTGACAAAATCGACCCCAAAGCCTCGAACTACCGCTCCTTGGCTGTAAAGATCAAACAGACGCGGCCAGACCTCGTATATTTCGGGGGCACGACACAAACAAACGCAGGTCAGCTTATCAAGGATCTTCGTGCTACCGGCATCACCAGCAAATTCATGGTTCCTGACGGCTGTTATGAAACGGCTTTCATCGAATCAGCCGGCGCCGAAGCGGTGCAGGGTAATACCTACATCACTTTCGGCGGCGTACCTGCCAATCAACTCAAAGGGCTCGGCCAGAAGTTTTACGAGACCTACAAAGCGACCTACGGATCAGAACCAGAAGGATATGCTGCGTACGGCTACGAAGCCGCCAAGGTCGTCATCGACGCTATCGGAAAAGCAAACACCAAGGATCGTGCCGGAATACTTGCCTCGATTGCCAATACAAAAGATTTTCAAGGTGCCTTGGGAACCTGGTCGTTCGACTCGAATGGTGACACGACTCTACGTACGATGAGTGGCAATATGGTCGAGAACGGCGAATTTAAGCTCTCCAAGGTACTCGAATAGCTCACCATGAACGCTACTGAGGTCCTCACTCAACAGCTCATTATCGGGCTCTCCAATGGGATGATTATCGCTCTGATCGCACTCGGCTACACGATGGTGTACGGATTGGTGGAGCTCATCAACTTTGCTCACGGAGACCTCTTCATGTTGGGTGGATTCTGTGCACTCACAATACTGGGAGGTTTAGGCTTGGCTCCTCTACCCTCGGCGTCCGAGATAGGCAGCCTGTCCTGGTGGGCCTCGTTTGTGCTGCTTTTTACGCTCGTACCCTGTTTCTGTGGCGCACTCAATTGGCTCATTGATCGACTTGCATACCGGCCCTTGAGAAATGCCCCCAGACTCGTTCCACTGGTGTCGGCACTGGGTGTGTCCTTTATCCTCCTCAACGTCGGCTTATTTTGGGGAGGACTCCCGATGCAGGCGTTCGACATGGGCGTCTCAGCCGCATCTCCCAAAGACTTTCCGCAGCTCGTCTCCAACACCAACCTCTTGGGGGAGTCTTCGTTCATCGTTTTCTCCCCGAAAGATCTCTTGGTGATCTCAGCAACCCTCTCGCTACTCCTGGTGCTCGTATTAGTGGTTACCCGGACTCAATTCGGTCGAGCGATGCGGGCTGTGGCTCAAAACCCGGTTGCTGCGAGGTTGGTCGGTATCGATGTAGATCGAATTATCAGCCTCACATTCGTATTGGGAGGTGCCCTGGCCGGGGTTGCTAGCATTATCTATGCTCTCTACAACAACACAGTTTTCTTCCAGATGGGATACCGAGTAGGTATCGATGCCTTCACCGCTGCGGTGCTCGGCGGTATTGGTAACCTCGTCGGTTCGGTCATCGGAGGTATCTTAATCGGTCTCATCCGCGCGATGAGCGATCAATACATCTCCACGGAGTGGACAAATACGATCGTATTCATGCTGCTCATCGGTGTTTTGGTTTTTCGCCCAGCAGGGCTGCTCGGGAGAGCAACCAAGGAGAAGGTTTAATCGGTTCGTTTTATATGAAAAGAGCGCAGATCGACATGCAACTTGCAGCACTCCTCGGGATACTAGCCGTGGTGCCGATCGTAGACTCGGTCCTACCGACAGCTCTGCAAGTGACCCCCCTCATGCCACCAGTGCTCATCTTCGCGCTGGTCGGACTCGGTCTCTCCGTGGCTACTGGCTTCACTGGCCTGCTTCACCTCGGTGTTGCCGCGTTCGTTGCCATCGGGGCATATACGTTTGCTATCGTGACCTGCTCAATCTATCCGTTCCAAATTCCCTGGTTGTGCGCCGTGCTTTTAGCCGGACTCGTCGGCATGGCTACCGGAGCTCTTTTGGCCCTCCCAACCATGCGCTTACGTGGCGACTACCTTGCAATAGTGACGCTGGGATTCGGTGAGATCGTTCAGGACGTACTGCGTAACCTCGATGCCATCACCAAGGGGACGCAAGGTATCAATCCGCTGGGCGGCCCAACAATCGTTTCGTTTCAGGCACCGCTTTCCACTGCCACGCGCTGGTACTACCTCGTCCTCTTCATACTAGCCCTCGTAGCCTTCCTCATGCAGCGCTTGTTACAATCCCCCACCGGCCGCTCGTGGCTTGCGCTCAGAGACGACGAGCTCGCGGCTTCCTGTATGGGAGTCAATCCGGCACGTACGAAGCTCGCGACCTTTGCTGTCTCAGCAGGATTATGCGCAGTCGCAGGCGCGCTCCTTGCGAGCTTCCTTGGCTCGAGCGGTGAGCCCAGCAACTATGATTTTCAGGTCTCTATCATGGCGCTCTCGATGGTCATCGTGGGAGGCCTCGGAAGTATACCAGGCGCTATCCTCGGAGCGATTATCATGGTGGGTATCAACTCGATCGTTCTGGCTAAGCTCGCCGATTGGCTCTCGAATGTTAGCACTGGCAGCTCTAACGTCCTTCTTTCACCGTCCAACTGGAAATACATGATATTTGGCTTGGCGTTGGTCCTTATGATGCGCTTCAAAAGCGAGGGGCTCATGCCACCCCGCCAATCAGGGGGTAAATGACCGTGACGAGCAACGCTGCTCCCCTTCTGGCACTCCGCAACGTCACCGTGCAATTCGGTGGACTAACCGCAGCTCATGATGTCACCCTCGATGTAACAGACGGCCAGATAGCGGCAGTTATCGGACCCAACGGGGCCGGCAAAACAACCGTCTTCAATTGTGTCACCGGCATATATGCCCCCAGCTCGGGCACGATTGAGGTTCGTGGTCGAGATATTCGTGAACCTCTTACATGGTTGGTTCTCGGGAAGAGCCTCGGTATTGGATGCATCTTCGGGCTAGCATTGATGCTCGGTGTCAACGCTCAAATCTTGTGGGACGCCTCAATTAATCAGCTGTATGTGTACGAACAGCAATTCGACTGGGCTGCTGCAGGCGCGGCTTTCGTTTCGACGCTACGGTCCCAAGATAGCTCTCTCACTTGGGGAATATTCATCTTCGGCTCGCTGCTTGCAGCAGCAGGTTCTTTTACGATGTGGCAACGAACGAGACATACTCCCTACACGGCGGTACACAGAAAAATTGCCCGTACCTTTCAAAACATTCGTTTGTTCAGGAGCATGAGCGCTCTGGAAAACGTTCTCATGGGGATGCAAAGCGTGCACAGGTCCCACGTCGTCCCTGCACTCTTGAGAACGAAGCATTTTGCACAACAGGAGCGGATACGACGCGAAGAGGCGCGAGAGCTCCTTGATTTTGTGGGACTCTCGGATGTCGAGCATACCCTCGCGAGCGCTCTTCCATACGGAAGTCAACGACGTCTCGAGATCGCGCGTGCGCTGGCTTCAAAGCCAAACTTGATCCTCTTGGATGAACCGGCGGCTGGTATGAATCCTTCGGAGATGGCAGCGCTTACCGCACTCATCGCCAAGATTCGAGACCGAGGTACGACCGTGCTCCTGATCGAACACCACATGAAGTTGGTGATGGGGATCTCTGACCACATAACGGTCCTCGAATACGGAGAGAAGATAGCGGAAGGTCCTCCTGATGCCGTGAAGCAGGATCCGAAGGTCATAGCTGCATATCTGGGAGATACCCACAATGACCACTGATAGTCCGCTCCTTTCGGTCAGGAATATCCGTTCCGGTTATGGGCCTATAGAAGCGCTTCACGACATTAGTTTGGATGTGTTTCCTGGTGAGGTAGTCACGCTGCTCGGATCCAACGGTGCAGGTAAGACCACCACCCTTATGTGTATCTCCGGTATTCAGCCCCTCATCACTGGCGAGATCTGGTTCGATGGGTCCAACATCTCGTCGATGCCGGCTCACGAGCGTTTGAAGCTGGGTTTAGCTCAGGTCCCAGAGGGTCGTCGAATATTTCCCAGACTTACAGTGAAAGACAATCTACGGCTAGGTGCCTATTCACGGACCAACAAAGACGAAGTGCGTACCTCCGAGGAGTACGTCTACTCTCTGTTTCCGATCCTCCGTCAACGCGCGAGCCAGCTTGGCGGCACCCTTTCGGGCGGTGAGCAACAGATGCTCGCCATCGGACGCGCCCTCATGAGTAGACCGCGAATGTTGCTCCTTGATGAGCCTTCTATGGGCATCGCCCCTCTCCTCGTCCGCAAGATATTCGAAACCCTCGCACAATTGAATCAAGAGGGTATGACAATCCTCCTGATTGAGCAGAACGCTCATCTCGCCTTGAAACTCGCTAGCCGTGGCTATGTGTTGGAGACCGGCGCTATTATTCTTAGCGGTGATTCCTCTCTCTTGGTTGCTGACCCCAGAGTGCGCGAAGCGTATCTCGGGGCGTAAGCTGGGTCAGACACGAGAGAGGTCCTCTGTAGTATGTCCTTCCGGCCGACTACATGTTGATCAATAAAACTCAGCATTCGAAATCAGTGCTGCGTAGGACAGATCGCTCGAATAGACGTGGCAAGGATATACGTTTGGGTACAGTGAGATGGCGCGGAAAGGGGAGAAACCACACGATTTTCGAAGCGAGGCGGAGCGCATCCGACCACGAATTGCCAGGGCCCTCTTCAAGGAGGAGCCTGAATCAATGCCAGGGGCTATTGGCCACATTCAGCACGGTGCATACCGACAGACTCATTTCGAACAGAACCTCTCCACCGAGCACAAACTTCTCGAAGAGGTTATTCGAGCACTCTCTTCCGACCCCGACCTGAGCACCTCGGATATAACCGTCGAAGTACGCGCTCAGACAGTGGCCCTGACAGGCGCCGTGGATACAATGAACTCCAAGTACCGCGCAGAAGAGGTGGTGAGCCGCTTCGAGGCAGTAACACAGATTGAGAATCACCTCACGGTACGACTCGGGGACGCGCTTGATGAATTCACTCGAGGCGCAGACGCTTCACGGCTACGCGAAGAGGTCACCCGAATTTCCAAGCGCGACTGAGCTACCTATTTGAACTTAGAGTGCCTAACAAAAATGAACCTCGTAGCGAGGACGAGCGAAATCGGCAGCGACGAGGATGCAGGCAAAAAAGGCGCGGAGACGTGCCCTCAGCGGCACGTTGAGCACCTTTTTTGCCGAAGACGAAGTAGCTGCCGATTGCAGCCATCCGAAGCAGAGGAGCATTTTTGTTACGCACTCTTATCTCTCCTCTGTGAAAATTCGGCCTGTAGCCCTCGGTAAGTCTCGGTGCGAGGCAACATCAACAGCATTCCTGTGCGATAGCTCGCTTCCCTAGAAGAGGTACTCAGCTCGTCTTGAAGATTGATCCCAGTGCTCCGAGCGCAGAGCCCTCTTCCTGACCTCCTTTCGATGCCATCAACATCCTACCTGCGAGCCGTGAGAACGGAAGCGATTGCAGCCACACGGCTCCGGGACCGCGTAACGATGCAACGAAGAGTCCCTCCCCTCCAAAGAGCGCCGTCTTTATCCCGCCTGCTTGCTCGAGCTGGAAGTCCACGGTTGGTTGAAAACCGACGATACACCCGGTATCCACGTGTAAAGTCTCGTTGGGCTCGAGGAAGCGCTCTACTACCGTACCTCCTGCATGCATGAAAACGAGTCCGTCACCTTCGAGCTTTTGCATGATGAACCCTTCCCCTCCGAAGAGTCCGGTCAATATCCGGCGCTGAAAAAAAATGCCCACCGAAACACCTTTTGCTGCGCACAGAAAGCTATCTTTTTGGCACACGAGTGTACCCCCTATATGCGACAGAGCAACTGGGATGATATTTCCCGCAAACGGTGAGGCGAACGCTATATGAGCTTTTCCTTGACCGGAATGGGTAAAGGCGGTCATGAAGAGCCCCTCTCCTGTCAGGAGCCTCTTTCCAGCTCCGATGAGCTTGTCTACCACCGAGGAGTTCTGGCCACTCCCGTCCCCAAAGATACTCTGCATTGTGATCGAGGGAGACTTGTACATCATGGCCCCAGCTTCCGCGATGACGGATTCCCCAGGATCGAGCTCCACCTCGATAAACTGCATCTCTGAGCCGCATATCCTGAAATCGATGACGTCGGCTACGAGGCGCGAAATCGGCGGGGGCGCAGATAGAGACCCGTCCCCAGCTCCCTTCAGTTCGGGAACCTGCGCTATAGGGAGCCAATTTTCCATACCCTCCCGCCATGCGAACCCTTGAGAGTTCTCACGAGCTTTTGCGATCGCCGTTGTCTCTTCAAATGGACCAAACTGCTTTCCGTTGTAGCTCAAGTACCATGTGTTCATATTTTTCTTTCCGTTCCATTACGATAAGACCAGATGTCGACCCATCGAACTGGTCATAAACAGTCCGATTACACACGAAAGCGACACGAAGTCCGTCCCCCTCGACAGTAGAGACCGCCCGAGCACAGCGCAACTGTGTTTCGAGGTGGTCGTTTCTGTCATCGGCTGTTTTACATTGATGAACTCCTCGCGCGGGCCGTTCCCTATCGTCTGCGCGTAACAAAATCGGTATCGGCTTAGCCATGCATCCTTTACTGATTCTAGCGCGAGAAAAGCCTGTACACAGGCCACCCGATCTACTAGTGTCCTGTTACTGTTATGAGACATCCTGCAGCAGATATGACCAACTCTCCGCTCATTTTGGAGCAAGACGCTGTAAAAACTGCTACGCGTGAGAGGCTGCTCATCGTAGCCGACGCGTGTTTCGAGATGTTCTCAATCAAAGAGCTTCGACATCCAGTACACATATTGCCCGAGCTTTCGATGGAGTTCCCCGATCTATCGAAGGAAGAGATCCTGGATGCGATCCGTCTTGCGCTCTCTTGGAGGCGCCTCCTACGCGCGGCAGGAAAGCCGGTGCATTGAGGAGAGCGTGGTCATCGCTTCCCCGTACAGTCGCGATAGCGCAGCAGCTCCGGGCGCAAACCATTGATCTTACTAAGTATGTATGCTTTTTAGACTCCAAACCTCAAGCCTTCCCCAGCTCTAGTCGAATCTTTCTTGCGTGCGAGGCAATGTGTTAGGGGCTTCGTTTGAGCGAGCCATCAGGACTGGTGGGACGCGCCTATGAAAAGTAGGTCGTACCAGAAGCCAGCAGAGTCTATCGCCGGCATGAGTGTCAAGGTTGTAGTAATGTAGCAGGAGCTCCCCGAGCGATGTCGGTTTACCAAGGTCCCGTCCCCTCTGACAAACGACTCGACCGAGCAGTTCACCACGTCAGCGCCCTGTGGTTCCCGATTAATCCCGGTGTGTTGAAAGCCATCCGAGAGGGTCTCGAGGATGGAAGGTACAGCTCCGACCTCTCACCGCTCATCGATGAGCTAAAAAAGGATTTTGCTCTCTTCACATACGTGGTCAAAGAGCTGATCCCCGCCGCTATCAAGGAAAATGTACCCGCACCAACCTCCTCCAACCCTATTCAACTGATGCGATGGGCGGGGCTCACGAGGCTAACGGCAATTCTAGGAACGCACAACGAGCCACCGTCGACCCATCAACTCGAATCCAGCGACGCATTTCAGTCGAACCGCCTGAAGGAGACCGCTATCATCGCATCAACTGCCGAGGTGCTCAGCAAAAACCAGAACCTCGATCCGGACATGGCATTTTCTCAGGGGGTCATTCGAGAGATCGGTCTCAATCTGATAGCGTGGAATTACCCATCTCTGTACGCACGGGTCATCAAAGCGCTGACCCCCCGCGCTAGCGTGGACGAGGAATTGACCAAGGAACTCGGATTCAGCCCCGCGGTGCTGGCGATGCGAATACTCCGCCCATTCGCCGAAGCACCTTCTGGGAAGAACCCGCGGGCTGCAGAAAACCCGTGGGAGACCTACGAGAGCCTGTGCCAGATAGGAGAAGCTCTCGCGCGAGCCGGTAGCCCCGAGACGTATCCATCAGCCGAAAACGATTGGCGCAGGGCAAACGACTACATCACCAAGTTTCTCGGAGAGGATGGCGTGCAACTCATCCGTACCCGGGCGGTCGAGCACGCCGAGCATTACAAGTCTACCCTCCCAGGGACCTTTGCCACCCTCTCCTCGTTCGATCCGGCTAAGGCGATCGAGCGCCACAGGCTTGGCTCCCGGGCTTCGGATAACCAGTATCTCCGTCATTGTCCTCCGGCAGTTCAAGCAGCGCTGCGTTCTCTGTATACAGAGATGCCGAGCAGCGGCGTAAGCAAGGAGGTCATCGAGCAGCTTGTGAAAAAGATCATCCCTGATGCCGGGTTTACTGGAGGCTGTGTTTTCCTCGTGGACCCTTCTCAGATGAGCCTCCTACCACTTTCTGTCATCGGAAACGTAAGGCTCAGACGCTTGGGCAAGATAAATCTAAAAACATCTCCCGGTAGCGCTATGGCTGGGCTCGTTGCCGACAACATCACCACGTCGCAGCACACCCAAGGGGATCCGGCCCTGGTTGCCTTCAATTGCGCACAGCCGCTCATCGAGCGAGAAGGCACCGAGGTAATCGAATCCACGGCCGGAATCTACAGCTCCCTGGGAACCAAGCGCCGCATAGGCGTCCTGTATCTAGAGGCTCCCGAGAATAAAGTCGGTGTGTCCGACAGTTCTACGGTTAAAACTTTCAAGGCACTGAGACAGGCGCTCTGCGATGCGCTGATGGTCGACTGAAGGTATTGGAAGGGATTGGGAAAAGAACCAAGAAGGAGTTGACGAGCGCCGCTCTCTCGGAGTGGCGCTCGCCTGGAAAAGGCCTCTAGCGACGCCCTCCACCGTATCCACCCTGACCGTGGCCTCCACCGCCACCGCCGTGTCGGCGCGGACGATCGCCTCCGCGGAATCCACCGCCACCACCTCCGCCGCCGCCGCCTTCACGACGAGGACGCTCCTGCGCAATATCAACGACTATCGCACGACCCTGCACGTCAGTGTCGTGGAGCATGCTCTTTGCTGTCTGTGCCTCTTCGTCGCTCGACATCTCGACGAAACCAAAACCACGCTTCCTCCCGGTTGCTGGATCGAGCACTACTCGCGCCGACACAACGTTCCCTGCTTGCGCAAAGAGTTGTGCAAGGTCCCCGTCTTCGAGAGAAAAGGGAAGGTTACCTACGTACAGTTTTCTATTCGACATTTCATTCCTCCACGGCAATTACCATTCTGATAGGCCGCAGGAACTCAGTGTCGGAAGCGCACACCGATGCTTGAACGGGTCTCAAGCGATCAATATCCACCGGTAGGGTCCCGGAGCGGTAACCAGATACTCCTTTTGAGAATACCAGGCAGACGGAGCTGGGGTCAACGAACACTTAAGGGGGGCTTTCGAGCACCCTCCCGACCCCCCCTCGGTTGAGCTCGCGATATGCATAAAAGAAGGATCACTGTGGGTCGAAAACTCAAGACTATACAACAACATAACGACCCTCGCGAAGCAGTAGATCCCCTCAATACGGGTCAAGGGACCCGTATACTTCCCTCGATAGAACCGGAGCTTTTGGTACCAAAAGAGCTTGTCACCCCTGCGCAGACGCTCCCATAGAGCTCAAAATACTGCCGGGAAACCGCCTGCAACGAGTGCAGCGAGCGGATCCTTTCCCGCCCCATAGCACCCATTTCGAGCCGTTCATCTGAACTCCTCGCACACAGCACACACAACGCGTTACCCAATGCGCCACCCGAACGCGGCTCGACCACTATGCCGATATCTTCAACGAGCGCCCGCGAAGCTCCAGTATCGGTTACCACACAAGGAACTCCGCTCGCCATCGCCTCTGCTATGACGTTGGGAAACCCCTCTGCTATCGAAGAGGAACACATCACGTCGAATACCGAATAGAGTTCTTCGACAGGAGAGTACTCGCCGAGCAAAGTGGTACAGGAGGACAGTCCCGATCGACGCAGCAGTGCAACAAGGTCCCTGTTTTTCCAATCCACTCCGCGTCCGGCGCACACTAGCTGCGCCTGTGGAAACTGTGAACGCACTCGACTAAAGCCCTCGAATAAGTGCCCATGACCTTTGGCGAGGTCGTATCGTCCTACGTGTCCGATCACGAGAGCATCTGCCAAGAGCCCAAATCGTGCCCTCAAAGCAGCGCGAGAATCTTGCCGCGGCCGATAGCGATTCGTATCGAAGCCGTTTCCAATTACGATACCCTTACCGCGAGCAAATCCGATATGCTCATGCTGCTGCATGCTCTGCTCAGTACAGTAAACGATCCGTTCAGGAACTTCGGAGAGCACTTTATTGGCCCAGATAACTCCGCGAGTCTTCAGCGAACGCTCTCCAATATCATCGAGCCCCCGCCGAATATTCCACACTAGGGGTACACGTCGTTGCAGGACTTTTTGCGCCACATAGAGGGCAATATGACTGTGATACATCCAGCCCTGCAGAAGGTCCGGGGATTCGGCGCGCAGAAGCCTGCGCAAGCTCGCGATGCCACTTCCTCCCGAAAAGATGGAGTCGACCCCTAGGGAATGAACCGGTACGCCGATACGCTCGAATTGAGCGGCCATCGGCTGGCGAGCTTGGAGACTGACGACACGGTTCTCAAACCCATATGCAGCAAGCGCATCCACCAACCTCAACAACATTCCCTGGGCCCCATCTTCCGTGAGACCAGTAATACAATGAACAATTCTTAGCATGACGTAACTTGAGTAACTAAAAAAACGATCAGTGTTGCTTCAGTGCAAGGACAGGACACTAAGCCAATGTTGGTGAGCCACCGATGATGCACCACAGCGCAGAAAAAGTGAGTTCGATTCGAGCATGAGGCCCGTCTAATGAGCTCCCCTGCGCACAAAGCGCTTTGATATTCGATTTTAACGTCGCAAGAAGCGAGGTAACCCGTACTGTCTCGCGAGTTTGCTCCGCTTGCCCAGGGAAGCGAGGCAAACCCCTTCCCTAGGTCAATCTCTCGGTCGAAAGCTCTGCTAACGTCTTGTCTGCATCGCGTTGAATCTTCTGCATCGCATCGATGCAATATGACGAACGGAGAGTTCCGAGTCCATCCAGTCCTAGATCCTCGGTCACGAGTCGTAGCGCCTTCGTAAAGCTTTGAGAGAGAACAAGGAGAGAATCTATCGAGATGGAGTTGTCACCCAACTCATTGAGGATAAAAGCCGTCACATGCTCGATGCGGCTCTCGTACGGTTCCCACTTTTGAACCCCCAGCTGTTCGCGCTCGGCAGGAGTTCGTTGTAACGCCCGCGCCACTTGGTTATCGATAGCCTTCATCGCCTGGAGTAGCCCTTCTTCGAGCTTACCTGTCTTTTGGCTCATATGTCTCGCCTCTCACTCTTAGGCCCGAACGTTCCAGGGCTCCCTCACATATCGCCGAAGCGTGCGCCTCGGTCAAGGTTCAGCCCCCAAAAAGAGGCTTCTCTGACATCTGTAGGGTAAACCTTCGCGCCATGAGACGGAGCAAAGGGACCTGAAGCCACCAACAACGCCGTGAATACTAGGTCCCGTTCAAACGTAGAAACTCTGCTCAGAGTCGTTTCGGCTTCGTCTTTCTGAGGCTCAACGCATTCGAGCGAACCTCTCCATCGGTAGTCTGAACGACCACCTCGATGGTCTTCTGCTCGGGTATCACCACTTTCACGAAGAACTGGAAGCGTCCATCGTCATTTGTAACCGTGGACGCGATAGTCACCCCCTCCGCCATTAAATTTAGCTCTGCCTGGGTAGCTGGTAGCTTATTAGCCGTTAACATGCGACCGGAGAGACGGACGACTGGCGCTCGCATATCGCCGACCCGTTGCCTGACCAAGGAGATTGACCCCTTTGGAGTCGGCGTCGTATCTCCAGGCGCAGGGGTTGGCGCTACGCCACTCGGCGGATCCGGATCCTCGGAGCGCGGCTCTGCACTCTCGATCGATAAGCACGGCTGCGCCTCCCCAAGATGCTTCTGAATTTCATTTAAGCTGGTTGGCGAGAAGTATTCGGACGGCGGGATTGAGATGCTCGGATACATCAAACTTCCACGATTGTTCACGTCATGATAAGCACCAAAGTTGTGGCCTATTTCATGCGCAAAGATGCCTGCAGTCGGACCTTCTCCAAAGGCTTGGGTGATGCCGTAAGAAAGCGTTGGTATCGAGCATACGACACCAATGTATGCGATACCGATTACCCCTCCATCAAAATCTTTTCCCGTGAAGAGGTGCTTCAGGTCGACGTCCTGATCGAAGGTGGTAGCATTAAGACCGAGATTGGTCGGATTCTCCATATTGCGGGTAAAGCTACTCAGTAAGCCTCCAGCAGCCGTCATCGTGTAGGGCGATGTATCGGTATAGACGTGCTGTTTGACAATTCTGAAGCGGATGTCGAGCTGGCGGTCGTAGATCGCTTCTGCCGTATTGACGATGCTCGCAATCACGGCATTACTCTGCTCGCCGTACCTCGCGTACCACTCCGGATCAGCATCGGTGCTCAAGGTCACAACGCGTACCGTTTTAGTCACGTTCTCTTGACGCGCAAAGCCTCGGAGCGGCTCCACTACCGAACTTTGATGCGCTTCTGAATCTACTTCTACTCCACATGCCCCGCGTCTAGCTGCTGACACAGGAACGCTCGAAACGATAGCCTTGACGACCAGCGAGCCGTCGAGCGAAAGGCTAATAGTGTATATACGCTGACGCGAACGTCGCGAGCCTCTGACTCGTCCCGGAAAGGTAACTTTGAGTTGATTACCGATAATAGACGCGGCTGTCGGAAATATTCGACGTCCCGCGACACGCCAACCCCCTCCTAAAGCCAATTTGCCTTGGAGAAGAACTGGATCAAGCGTGTCCTCTCGTAGTTGCCCCCCTTCGTGCTTGAAGGATCGCCAGGTCTTGTTTTTGCGGATGGAAAAGCGGGCATCGATCGCCCCCTCACCGTAAATGCGTCCGGCTAACCGTACAGAGGGAATAATCTGTCGCTCTGACCCTGATTGTGGCTCTCGCGCCAGTTGATAAAATCCTTGCAGTGAAACCTCGGTACGATACGGCGAGTTACTCTCTGCATAGACCGTGTGTGCTCCACACACGGCGAAGACTGCGACTATTAGGCTGCGGAGACTCCCCTGCCCCCTCTCCATACCTCAACCCCGTAAAACCTTGTCCAACCGATACGCTGAGACCAGTGCAACCACCCTTCCCCATTCGAGCAACACCACACATCCCCTTAGGATGCGCCCTCCAACAACAGGTCTCACTTTTTCAGTATTCATGAAGTGTCTTGTGAAATATGAAGTGTTTGAGACACTGTCATGGGCCCGCCAGAAGGCGCAGTAAGTGCAGTCATGTAATTGGAATGGCTGTTGCCAGCTCCCTGTGGAGGCTAAAATGAATTGTCAGGAGACATCTTTTCGAAGTGTATACAGTGGGCACCTCATATAAGTGCGGGACAATGCAGGATACCTATGAAATTTGTGAATCCTTTTCGCAGTCGTGACATGAACAAGCAGTACTCGTTTCGATATTCAATCATTTCACTAGGGGTCTGCTTGTTGCTCGGTGCGTGTGCGCGGCCACCAGTTCCTTCGCCTGAGTTCGCCTTTCGAGAGATTCCATCACCTTCTATCGCCGACGATCTCGACTTCAAGGGGTTGATTGAAGCGATCAGAGTACAAGGTCCAATTTTCCAACGAACATCTGAAGCACAGATGCGGTTTGGTCCAGTTACGGTCACACGGAGAGCATATGCCGCGGCGCTTGAGGAGCTTGTTCACGTACTCAAGTATGCCCAATCATCCGACGAAAAGATTAGCTTCATCAGAAACCGATTTCGTTTCTTCGAAATATACGGAGGCCCGCGGTGGGGAGAGATACTGCTCACGAGCTACTTCGAGCCAGTTATGAATGGCAGCACCGTTCGTACTCCGACCTACTCTCACCCTTTGTATGCTAAACCCGTCGATTTGGTGACGATAGACATCAAGGAATTCTCAGAGCGGTTCAAGGAAGAGAATTCCCTGAAAGGGAGGTTGGTTGACGGAATAGTTCGCCCGTATTACAGCCGTGAAGAGATCGATGAGCGCGGCGTTTTACGAGACAAGCAGCTCGAGCTCTGCTGGGTAGATCCAGTCGATGCATTCTTCCTGCACATTCAGGGATCAGGAACAGTCCGTCTCGAACACGGAGAGGAGATCTTCATCACCTATGCCGATAAAAATGGGCGGCGCTACGAAGCGATCGGTAAGTTCCTCAAAGATCGCATAGCTCCGAACAAGGTTACCATGCAGCGGGTTGAGGCAGCTCTCCGTGAGATGCCAGTGAAGGAGCGCAACCAACTCCTGTACCGAAACCCGAGCTATGTATTTTTCAGAAAATCTACACAACGAGCGATCACTGCGCTTGGCGTCACGGCAACACCAGGCAGAACAATTGCGGCAGATCCCCGGTATGCGCCCAAGGGAGCCCTCGCTCTCTTGAGCTTTTCGAAACCGCTACTGAGGGACAATGCCCCAGCAACAAGTGACCCCGTTGGAGGAGTCGAGATAACCCGTCTGGTGCTCGACCAGGACTCCGGGGGGGCCATCACGGGGGTGGATCGGATCGACCTCTTTTGGGGCCGTGGCGACGAAGCAAAGCGTTATGCTGGGATCATTCAGCATGCGGCTCGAATCGTCTACTTGGTACCCCGAGAAACAGATAGCCGAGCTACCGATTAGTCATCACCTTCATTCTCTCCGAACGGCAAAACCGGATTACCCGGTACCAAGCCAGGAGGGGGCTGCGGCACTACTCTCTGCTGGTCGTAACCACCAGGCGCTGCCTGCACTGGTGGTGCCGGCGGGGGCTCAGTGTAGGGCGCATCTGGGTTCGAGGGTACTTCCCGAGCGATATCTCTGACCAGGTCTCGAGTAGCGGAATCGATAGCCAGCGTAGGCACCGTTGCCACAGTAGCCTTTGGAATCGGCTGCGCGTCTGCCGTGGAGCCGCCGAAAGGTGATCGCCAACGAATAACCTTCCCATCCTGAAACAGCACATAGGCTCCGTTTGGATAATACCACACAACCTGCCCTTTGAGTTCCCGTTCGATCTTCTCGGTTGGGTCTCCCCACCCTTGCACGACCTGGCCGATCGTGTTTCCGTTTTTCAAGTCAGGATACCGTGCGTCCGAATTCGCGAGCTCGGCCTGAGCCACTATCAGTAGCGCTATGAAACTCACCTGCCACCCACGTTTCACGATTAGCATTGACCCCCCGCCCCTAGCCGCTTGCCCCACGCTCACCGGGGCTACTGGTGAGCATGCCTACTATGTAGACCCCTGCATATCTACCACACGAGAAGATAGCCTTGAAGGCGCAAAGTGAGAGAGACTCTCAATCGACTCTGCATGCAATGCGGAGGGTTTTGAAGGCTACACGAAGGGGTCTATTCGACGCGCGAGTGACGGACGATCTCGCCTCGAATCATGTACAAGACATCCTCTGCGATGTTAGTCGCGTGGTCGGCGATCCTTTCGAGGTTGCGAGAAACAGAGAGTAAGAGAATGAAGCGGTCGACATCATCAGGGTGCTCTCGTATCGCCTGAATGACCTGTTTGTGAACACTGCGATTAATATCGTCGATAGCATCGTCAGAGGTACACACCCATTTGGCAACGCCCTCATCGAGATTCACGAGGGCTTCTAGGCTTCTTCGCAACATCTGTTGCACCTTCGCCTCCACATCTTGGAAATCGATGTGTGCCCGCGGAGGTGTCTTGATAGCACTCAACGCCCGAGCCCTACTGGCGATATTGACGGCTAAATCTCCTATCCTCTCTAGGTCGTTGTTGATCTTCAACACGGCCACGATGAAACGCAGATCGGTTGCAACCGGCTGATGAAGTGCAAGGATCTTCAAACACTCCTCCTCGACCTCCACCTCCATAAGGTCAATTCGGCTGTCTCCTTCTATTACCTCGTCAGCGAGCCGGCCATCACGATGCTCTACGGCTTTCACAGCCTTGTACACACTCTCCTCTATTACCGCGCTGAGCTCGAGAATTTTGGACTTCAAACCCTCGATAGCGCGGTGCAAATGCATCGACATCGCGACCCTTCTCCGTGTAGAGGCCGAAGGTTACCCGAACCGGCCTGTTATGTACTCCTCAGTTTGCCTCTCCTTGGGCTTCGTGAACAACTCTTTGGTTGCCCCGAACTCGATCAACCGACCTTCGTAGAAGAACGCTGTGTTATCAGAAACGCGCGCGGCCTGCTGCATGTTGTGCGTCACGATGATTATCGTGTACTGCGACCTGAGCTCACCGATGAGATCTTCAATCTTCGCCGTGGACCGCGGGTCTAAGGCAGACGCAGGCTCATCCATGAGCAGCACCTCAGGATCAACTGCCAAGGCCCGAGCTATGCAGAGCCGCTGCTGTTGACCACCTGACAGGTCGAGTGCGCTCTTGTGGAGCCTATCCTTCACCTCTTTCCACAGATCAGAGCGAGTAAGACTACGCTCAACGATCTCTTCCAGCCTGCCCTGATCACGCAAGCCGTGAATACGGGGCCCGAATGCTACGTTTTCGAAGATGCTTTTCGGGAAGGGATTAGACTTTTGAAACACCATGCCTACTCTTTTCCGTAGAGCGATCAGGTCTACACTTGGGGAGTAGATATTCTCTCCGTCGAGAGTTACCGTGCCCTGAACTCGAACCCCATCGATGAGGTCGTTCATGCGATTCATAGTGCGCAGGAAAGTCGACTTGCCACAGCCCGAGGGTCCGATGAACGCGGTAACTTCTCGCGCCGGGATAGCGAGGTTGATACTGTATAGCGCCTGGTAATCCCCGTAGAAGAGATCGAGGTCTTTTACATTCACCTTTATTTCTCGCTGCGCGCTTTCCAATTCAACTTCCCCTGGCTTTGCGACACCGTCTACGAAGGCAAGCGCCGCTGGTACCTCTGAATTGAACGTATACAGCTTTTGAGCAAACATAAACCACTCCTTATCTGGACCTACGCTCGAATCGCGACCTGAGCCATATCGCCAGCGCATTCATCACTATCATTATGGAGAGAAGCACGGTGATCGCCGCAGCCGCGTTGACATGAAATTCGGTTTGAGGACGGGAAAGCCAGTTAAAGGCTTGAATTGGCAGCGCAGTAAAGGGTGCAAATACCGAATCTGGGACCGCCGCTACATAGGTTAAAGCCCCCAATGCGACCAGCGGGGCCGTTTCCCCGATTGCCCGTGAAAATGCCAATATACACCCCGTCAAGATGCCTGGCAGAGCGCTCGGTAAAACCTGCGTCCAGACCGTTTGCCACTTCGTTGCTCCCAAAGCAAGCGCTCCTTCGCGGTACCCCTTGGGCACCGTTCGCAGCGCCTCACGCGCAGCCATGATGATGAGGGGTAGCACCAAGAGCGCAAGGGTCAACGCACCCGATAAGATGCTGCGTTCGAAGTTCAACGCTCTCACGAAGACCTGCAAACCGAGGAGTCCGTAAATCACAGAAGGCACTCCAGCCAAATTAGCGATGCACAGCTCTATCAGATTGGTGAACTTACCCTTCTTGCTGTATTCCTCGAGGTAGAGAGCAGCTCCAACCCCAACCGGTAGGGCACACGCCACGGTCAGCGCTATAAGAAGAAGGCTCCCTGTCCAGGCTGCATATATCCCCGCCCGCTCGGGTTTGCGTGACGGAAACTCGGTAAAGAACTCGAGAGTCAAGCGCGACCAACCGTCGACGACGATATCCGATACGAGAGTCACCAGCACCAATGCCGCGCTGAGAATAACCAAACGCGCCAACCAAACAAATACCCGCTCGACTCCCGGCCGTGCCAAGAAAGGTTTCTTGATGAGGTCTCTCGAAGAGCTAAGAGATCCGAAAGGGGTTACCTGTTCCATTTATCGAAACATCCTCTTGAAACGGTTCCGGATCGTCATGCTCACGACGTTCAGGACAAGGGTCAGCAGGAACAACATCATCGCAACCGCAAAGAGCGTATGATACTCCAAGGTGCCGTGGGGGATATCTCCGAGCGACACTTGAACGATGTATGCCGTCATCGTCTCGACCGGCTGTATCGGATCGAAGTGCAACAGGGGTTGTTGTCCCGCGGCTATCGCCACGATCATCGTTTCTCCGACAGCTCGTGATACTGCGAGGATGAAAGCTGCCGTAATGCCGCCAATAGCCGCTGGCACCACGCTCCCGAAGATCATCTGCAACTTCGAGGCACCCAAAGCATAGGCGCCCTCTCGCAGACTTCGCGGAACGGTATACAGAGCATCCTCACTGAGTGAGGCAACCATTGGGAGTATCATAACCCCCATAACCAGACCGGGACTGAGCGCGTTGAAAGAACCCATGTGCGGAAAGACCGTCTGCAGAAGCGGCGTCAGGAATAGAAGCGCAAAATATCCGAACACAATGGTCGGGATACCCGCCAGGATCTCCAGGAAAGGCTTGAGCAATTTTCGAGTCCGTTCTGATGCAAACTCGCTCAGATATATTGCGATAATGAGCCCCGTGGGGACCGAAAAGGCAACGGCGATGAGTGTAGTCAAAAGAGTTCCGCACAGGAGTGGCCAAATACCGAAGTGTTTCTCCATGAACAATGGCGTCCACTGGGTGTCGAACAAGAACTGTGAGAGTGATACATTTTCGAAGAACAGCGCGCTTTCAATCGTCAAGACGGCGATGATGCCTAGGGTGGTGGCGACAGAGAGCGCTCCGCAAGCGAAGAGCCAGGTCTCAATTCCCCTCTCGAGTATGACGCGCTTCGCTCTCATCTCCTGTATACCCAATCGACTACCGGCCAAATCGGCAGTTCATGAGAGTATCCGCTGATACTCCTCTTGGGTTGTATCACACCGAATGGCGCTTCTCACGGCAGCTACTGTTAAAGTTCTGTTAGGAGGGTGCCGCCGCGGGGGTCACGCTAACTGGAGAGTTATCGAAAACACTGAACCTTTTCCAAGAGCGCTCTCGACCCCAACCTCCCCCCCGTGGACCTGGGCTATATGTTTGACTATAGAAAGCCCGAGACCTGTACCCCCCATCTTTCGGCTTCTTCCCTGGTCTACGCGATAGAAGCGCTCGAATAATCGAGCCAGGTGTGGCTTGGCGATACCGGGGCCACTATCGGCGACCGACAGACAGACCTTGTCCGCTAGCTGTTCGCCTCGCACAAGGAGTTGTGGAGTGCCCTCCGAATATTTCACCGCATTCTCGATAAGATTCACCAGAGCTTGCTCAAGGAGATTGGCATTCGCCATGACGTGCAGATCGAGTGGGACTGAGACCTGCACCTGAGCCGCCCGTTCCTCGAGTTTCAATCTACATGCCTCAAGAGCCCCTTGGACGATCTCGTGCGCATTCGAGGGCATCATCTCGACACGGGCATCATCACCGTGAGCTTCCAGCCGCGCCAGGGTCAGCAAGTCGTTGAATATGGAGCTCAAGCGATCAGCATGGTGATCGATGATTCCGAGAAACTTCTGCAGGGAGGCCGGATCATCTTTGGCACCATCTAGCAGTGTCTCTACGAAACCCTTGATCGAGGTAACGGGCGTCCGCAGCTCGTGCGAGACATTAGCTATGAAGTCCCTCCGGATATTCTCCAGCCTGGCGATCCGTGTCGTATCTTGGAACACTACTAGAGTTCCCAAACGTGTAGCCGCGGACCCTTCGAGGGGAGCGGCGTATATCTGCAGCACTCGCTCGGGTTGACCAGGCACCACAACCACCTCTACCTCGGCTTCCTGGTTGAGAATCGCCTCACCGATGAAGCGTTGCACCTCGGCATGATGAATCACCTCCGCAACGAGTCGTCCTTGCCAGCTCGGCACAGCCACATCGAGCAAACGCTGCGCAGCCGCGTTGAGCCGCTGAATGCGCCCCAATGAATCGATGGTAACGACCCCTTCCGCCATACTCCTCAAAATCGCATCCTGCTCCCCGCTTAGGAGTGTCAAAGCCTCCACGCGCTGCTTGAGTTGTGTCGCCATCAAGTTGAAGCCATTTGCCAAACCCACCAACTGGGGAATTCGTGGCGGATAGACCTTAGCCGAAAGGTCCCCCTTGGCGAGACGCTCTGTCGCTCGCTCAAAACGTTCCAGAGAGCGGTCAATGCGGCCCGCCACCATCCAGCTCCCCACACCGGCCATCACGACCGAAAGAAGCGCCAGTGAGATCACAAGCGTCGAGGCGCCAAGGTACACCACGAGCGCTACTGCCATCGGGGCGAGACAGATCAAGACCAACAGGAAAAAACGAGAGGCCAGGCCCGAAAAATTCATACGCACACGCTCACCACACCTTTGTACTAAAGATTGGGACGTGGCGCACTCTCGATGTGGAACCTGCCTGCTAGCCGCGGAATCGGTAGCCTACGCCTCGAACTGTCTCTATCAGCTGCCCGTATTCGGCGAGCTTTTTACGCAGCCCCACAACCTGCACATCAACGGAGCGGTCGGTTACCGGATAATCATCCCCGTGAACGCCGTCTACTATCTGGTCGCGTGTAAACACGATTCCAGGCTGTTTCATGAGAAAGTGCAATAACTTGAATTCGGTATTCGTCAGTTCCACCGCTGCATTGTCGAGCGATACCTCTCGGCGAGCCGGGTTAATCACTAGCCCTTCCACGCGCAGAACTGCCTGAGGATCAACCGGTGGAGCCTTGCCTCGCCTCAACACGCTCTTGACTCTAGCCAACAAAACCCGTGGGCTAAAAGGCTTGGAGAGGTAATCATCCGCCCCTAACTCGAGTCCCGTGACCACGTCAGCTTCCTCTCCTCGGGCAGATACCATGATGATCGGTATCCCGCGCAGAGCGGCATCACTCTTCAAGTGTCGACACACATCGAGGCCATCCATGCCAGGCAGCATAAGGTCGAGGATCACGAGATCAGGGACCTTGCTACTAATGGCTTTAACCGCGTCCTCCCCCGAGCCGACGCACGTGATACGATACCCCGCCTTCGAGAGGTTATACTCTATCAACTCTCGAATATCGTCTTCGTCATCGACGACTAAGATGGATTCCTTCATCTCATCACTTGAAAAATTGCACTCGTCGTCCGCCCTTGTACCTCGAATACGCCCACTTTGTATCCCGTAAACACCCCTTCTAACAGAAAATTAACGCCGGACTTACCAGGCCCTCACCTGGCACAGGAGTGACTTACGATCACAGCTTGAAAAGTACCCTTCCAACTCGAACCTAGCCAGACTAACGTATCCTCGTTGCGGGTCGGCTATCGTGCGAGGAGGTCATCATGAACACATCTATCACCTGTTTCGAAAACATCGCAGGCGCACCAAAGGCCGTTGGACCGTATTCCCCAGCTGTGAGAGTCGGCGACACCTACTATCTGTCTGGCCAGGTGGGGCTCAACCCGGAGAGCATGCACCTGGTCGGTCCAGGTATAGAGGAGCAAACTGTCCAAGTTCTCCAGAACTTACGCTCTGTTCTGGCCCATCTGGGTCTCTCGTTCGACGACATCGTCAAGAGCACCATATTCCTGACAGACCTCGCCCACTTTCAAACCGTCAACAAGATCTACGGTGAGGCTCTCGGCGGCCACAAACCAGCGCGCTCCACAATCCAAGTAAGCGCGCTGCCTCTCGGGGCGATTGTGGAGATTGAGATGATCGCAGCAGCTCGCTCGTAATCAGCATCTCGAGATATGATGGTCGACCCACGGTACATGGATCGAGCCCTGCAACTGGCTGCTCTGGGGGGGCGGTCTGTGATGCCAAATCCAATGGTCGGTGCCGTGCTTGTTTACGATGCGGCAATCATCGGAGAGGGTCACCATGAGGCGTATGGTAGCTCGCACGCCGAGGTCAACGCGATCCGCAGCGTCGCAGATCGTTCCAAGCTTTCCCGAGCCACCCTATACGTCACCCTCGAGCCGTGCTCACACTTCGGGAAAACTCCGCCGTGCGCCGACCTGATAGTGGAGTCAGGGATACCGGCAGTTGTTGTAGGGTGCCGAGATCCCTTTCCTGAGGTGTGTGGCAAAGGGATCGAGAGACTGCGTAATGCAGGCGTGCAGGTCACGGAGATGATTGGACACCGAGAGTGTACTCTGCTCAACAAGCGCTTTGTCCTCGCGCATCGGCTCGAGCGTCCATATGTAATACTCAAGTGGGCACAGACATCGGACGGATTTATCGCTCGCAGCGACGGATCTTCGAAGTGGATCAGTTGTGGAGAATCACGCACCCTGACCCACCAATGGCGCGCGCAGGAGATGAGCATCTTGGTGGGAACTGCTACCGCTCGCGTAGATGATCCGAACCTCACCGTACGACTCGTGAACGGCCCGAATCCAGTACGAGTAGTAATTGATGCCTCGCTGTCACTTCCAACACACCTCAATATCTTCAATCGCGAGGCAGAAACGATCGTATTTAATGCCCACAAGGAGCATCGCGACGAGCACATGAGTTGGCAGAAGATCGATTTTGGACAACCGATCGTCCCTCAGATCCTTTCGCGCCTCTACGAGCGCAAGCTCATCTCGCTGATTGTAGAGGGTGGTGCGCAAACCCTTCGAAGCTTCATCGATGCAGGACTCTGGGACGAGGCCCGCGTATTCGTGAGTCCCCATCAGTTTGGTTCGGGGATCTCCGCACCGAAACTTCCTACACAGTCGAGCGAAACACACTTTAGTGGTGACGATACCCTCATGATGTATTCGCACCAGGACCTAGAATCTCGCCTTGGGCTGTGAATAAACCCTGCGCGAGTGATCTCTTAAAAAAATCACTCACAATACCGGGCAAAGCCGATAAAGTTGCTCGTTCGGGTACGTTCACGTTTACGCGCACGAGCACGTTCACGTGGAAAGGTGCGATTCATTGGTTAAAACAACAACTTAGGTTATTCCTGACCTCGCTGCCACCCACTCGATTCCACGATCAGCCGGTTTTTTCAAAAATGAATGAGGCTGGGTTTAAAGGCCCTACCACCTCGACCTGCCACATCCTTCGCAACGAATTGACGAAGTATACCGCTCGTGCTTGTGACAAAGCCTCTTTGAGCACCACACGCTCCCTTATAACCCCAGCCTCCAGCAACTCTGCACGATAGCACCCTGCCAAGAGACCGCACTCAATGGGCGGTGTCACCAGCTCTCCATCGAGATCAATGACGATATTGGCTATGCGCGATTCGGTAATCTCTCCTCGCTCGTTCCAAAGGATGACATCCTCCACATTCGGCACCTCGGGTGTCGCGGCGTTGTATGTCGAGCGCTCCGTTGTTTTGTGGAACAACGAGATATCTGCCGAGTCTATGGGTCGACGAGCAAGAGCGACCGTGTAGCGTGATGCACGCGGAGGGATGTTGGATAGCTCCACACGCACCTCTCCACTTTTAGCAACGAAGAGTCTGATACGTCGCTCTCGAATGTTCTGCTCTTCTCGCCGAACAACCTTCTCGAGCGCTCTACGTACGCGTGCCTCATCAAATCGCCATCCAAAGTATGTACAGGATTCTCGCAATCGATGCAGGTGCCGATCCTCGAGGAAGTATCCTTGGCCAGCCTCCCAGAGGATCGTCTCGAATATCTCGAAGGAGTGTGGCTTCTTTGTTACAGCGCCAGCTTTCGCAAGACACTCCTCGTACTCACTCCTGCACTCGGAATCCCAGGTGATACCACTTCCTACCCCATATTCCATGCATCCGCGCTCCCTATCGACCAGGGTCGTTCGAATAGCAACGTTGAAAACCTGTCGCCCATCAGGCGCAAGGAAGCCCACCGTTCCCGTATATATTTTGCGCGGTGTGGTCTCAAGTTCCGCAATAATCTGCATCGTCCGGCTCTTGGGAGCACCGGTGATGGAAGCCGCTGGGTAGAGTGCTTGCATGAGATCAGCGAGCGAACACGGCACCGTCGCAGATATTCGGCGGATCATCTGGAATATCCGTGGGTAACGCTCCACCTCACAGCTTGGAGAGGTCACAACACTACCACGCTCGGCAACCCTAGCCAGATCGTTACGAACCATATCAACGATCATGACGTTTTCAGCGCAGTCCTTCGGCGATTCGAGCAGCTGCTTGTAGCGCACAGCATCCTCTTCCGCGAAGCGTCCCCGCAGAATTGTACCCTTCATCGGAGCACACTCGACCACATTTCCTCTTCGGGCGAAGAGCACCTCCGGAGACGCACTGCAAACCACGAATCGCCCGGTATCTATGTACGCACTGTACGACCCAGCTTGTATCGAAACCATCGAAGAGAACAAACTCTGAGGGTCGTGAGGGGCCTGCGCTTGCAGGCGAAAGGAGTAGTTCACTTGGTAGCTATCACCTCGACGGATTGCAGCGTGAATCTTCTCGATTGACTCACTGTATTCGGCTTCAGAGACCGAGGCAGTCCATTCGGGAAGTCCTGCGTTGACTACAGATGGAACTAGAGAGGAGCTACGCCGCGGACTACGAAACAGGCCGAACCACAAAGCCGGAAAGTCATCATCCCTCCTGGTCACCAAAGCTGCATCGAACCCAGTGGCAGCTTCATAGGAGAGCCATCCCACAGCCCACAACCCTCGAACTCTCGATTCCCTTTCGACATGGTCGAGCGCTTCCTTCACCTGGCGTGAGGAACCGGCCACTATAGTATCGACTGGGGGCTCGAACAGGAGCCAATCTCCTTGGCTGCTATCGAAGACTACGCAGGGGCACCGAGCGTCTAAACTCATGTATGATTCTCAGCAGGAGCTACTACCCGATCACATTACCAGAAAAGGTGTACCACAGGTCAAATTTGAAATGGTTCATCGCGTTTTCGAGTGGGTGATAACGAGCATAGAGATCACGTAAGCTCTCGTTTTGACCGATAAATCACGTCTTTTCACGTGAACGTAAACGTACCCGAACGAGCCACGTTATCCCCTTGCGTCCGAAATAGGGATATATGCTCGGCTATGAAAAACTAGA